>CAVVNC010000032.1:0-236961 GCA_963749525.1 uncultured delta proteobacterium | reverse complement strand
GCGCAAGAATGCATTAACATTTTTCAGCCAATGCACTCTTAGAACTGCGATTATTACTATCCAGAGACTTATAACAATAAGCACACCGCGTATTATTGTCATGATTCCTATAAGCACAGGGATCACCGGCAATAGCATAGCAATAATAAGGGCAAAGATAAAATGAGCGCTCGTGTCATAAATGACCTTTGCAACACAATCAATGCTTTCTGATATTTTGGAAGCCAAGGTTGGCATAAAACGACACAATGTCTGGCCCACTTTGAAGACACCGCTAATAGAGTTAAGATAGCCAATGGTAGGTTTAAGACTCTTAAATAGATTGGAAGATAAAAGCCTTTTCCAAACAGAAGGTTTTTTTGTCTTCTGTAATTGAAGGCGGCGGGTACGTCTATTCCCGGTTGGCTTATCGGCCATAGTTCGATTCTACCGCAGCCCTCTCTTCGCGTCAAGTAGATAATCACGAAATACTTTGCTTGACGCGGCCACCCATTCTCTTCTACAATGCTTGTGTCGATGAATAGGACACGGGGACATCGCCCTTAAGGAGGGATGACCATCAGCCGGGCGGACTTGACCGAACGGGGAAGTCTCAGATGAGTATCGAAAGTGCCGTCCTCAGGCTGGACAGCATCTGCAAGAGCTTCGGGGGACTCCAGGTTCTTCAGGACATCGATCTGCGCCTGGAGCGACAGGAAATCGTAGGGCTCATAGGCCCAAACGGCGCCGGCAAGTCGACCCTTTTCAACATCATCACCTCCATCTACCGCCCGACTCTCGGGGACGTCTACCTGGAGGGGAAGAAGATCACCGGTCTCTCTCCTCACAAGATATGCCATCTGGGCATCGCAAGGACTTTTCAGCTCATCAGGACTTTCCTCAGTATGACCGCCCTTCAGAGCGTCATGGTGAGCGCGACGTTCGGCCATGTGCACCGGAGCAAGGGCGCCCGCGAGAGGGCGGCCGAGGCACTGGAGCTGGTAGGGCTGGCTGAAAAGAGGAATACGGTCACCGCCCAAATGACCTTTCTGACCGGCGTCTCCTCGAAGTGGCAATGGCCCTCGCTTCCATGCCGGTAGTGACCCTCCTCGACGAGCCTATGGCGGGCCTCAATCCCTCGGAGACCGAGAAAATCCTCGATTTGATCAAGAAGGTGAGGGACGAAAGAAAGATCTCCATTTTGTGGGTCGAGCACAAGGTGGATGCTGTTTTCGATATCTGCGACCGCGTCGTCGTGCTCGATTACGGCGTCAAGATCGCCGACGGCACGCCCGAAGAGATAGCGAAGGACAAGAAAGTCATAGAGGCCTATTTTGGCGAACCTCTTACTTGAGGTAGAAAACGTCGACGTCTTCTATGGCGTTGCCCAGGCACTTGTGGGATGTCTCCTTCAGCGTGGAGGAGCACAAGATCACCGCGCTTCTCGGCGCGAACGGCGCGGGCAAGAGCACGCTTCTGAAGGCCATCTCTGGCGTTATTCAGCCCACAAAGGGGAGAATAGTCTACTCGGGAAGTCCCCTCGTCGACCTCAGGCCCGAGAAGGCAGCATCTCCGGCATCTCCCACGTGCCTGAAGGCCGCCGCCTGTTCTCCGGCCTCACGGTCCTGGAAAACCTTGAGCTGGGCGCCTATCTCCCCAATGTGCGCCCCCTGACAAAAGAGTCTCTGGAGCGCGTCTTCGGCCTTTTCCCCGTGCTCAAGAACCGGATGCGGCAGGCCGCGGGGACCTTGAGCGGAGGCGAGCAGCAGATGCTCGCCATAGGCAGGGCCCTCATGGCGAGGCCCACCCTCCTTCTTCTGGATGAGCCCTCCCTGGGTCTGGCCCCCATCGTGGTCAAGCTGCTGTTCGACATCATCAAGGTCCTCAACCGGGACGGGGTTACCATCCTTTTGGTCGAGCAAAACGTTCGCAAGACCCTGGAGATAGCCGACTACGTCTTTGTTCTTGAAAACAGGAGTCATGAGAATGGAGGGGCAGCCCGCGCAAGCTTCTGGCCGATCCGGAATTCCGGCAAGCATTCCTCGGAAGGATAGGGTAGATCACGTGCACTGGTTCTCATCGCTCACCACATTTTTTCAGGTCCTTGTCAACGGGATTTTCCTCGGCTGCATGTACGGCGTTGCGGCCATAGGGCTGAGCCTCATCTTCGGCTGCATGCAGATCATTTTCATCGCCCAGGGCGCGGTAATGATCCTGGCCGCCTACTGCATATTCTGGATGGTCACCTTTACCCCCTTGAGTCCGTTCTGGGGCTTTCTCTTCATAATTCCCGTTTTTCTCGGATTCGGCTTCGCCATGTATACGGGGCTGTTTCAGAGGGTGGCAAAGGCCGGGAAGAACCCGTCCCTCCTTCTCGCCTTCGGCCTCATGGTCCTTCTCGAGCATGTCATGGCCTTTGTCTTTTCGTCGGATTACCGCACGGTGACGACAAAATACGCGAGGACGGCGCTCAGTCTTGCCGGGGTTACTTTCTCGGTGAACCGGATCATAGTCGCCGTTGTGGCGTTCGCTGCGACGGCTCTCGTCTTCCTGTTCCTCAAGAAGACCATCCTGGGGAAAGCCGTCCGGGCGGTCTCGGAGGACATGGGGGCGGCAGCCCTTCTTGGGATGAGCCCGGAGTGGGTGAGCGCCGTGACCTTCAGCATCGGCATCGCCCTGGCAGGCGTCGCGGGCGTTGCCACGTGCGTCATCTTCCCCTTCGATCCTTACTTCGGGTTTATCTTCAGCCTCAAGGCCCTTATCGCCGTCGCCTTCGGCGGCCTCGGGAGCGTGGGAGGCGTCCTTTTGGGAGGGGTCATTCTCGGCGTGCTCGAAAGCATGAGCGCGTACACGATCAGCGGGGGATGGGCGGACGCTGTTGCGTACGCGGCTTTCCTGCTCGTTCTGATATTCAGGCCTGAAGGGCTGCTCGGGCGCCGTTCGGGAGAGAAGGCTTAAGAATGAGGAGGATCATGACGGGCAAGCTAATCTCCGGCAAGGCGGGCTGGGCAGTCGGTCTCGTTTTCCTGGCCTTTTTTGTGATCTATCCTTTTCTCGTAGATGCCGAGAAGTCGTATCTCGTCTATTTCCTCTACACGACGTTCATCTACGTTGCCCTTGCCCAGGGATGGAACCTCGCCGGCGGCTATACGGGCCAGGTCTCTCTCGGACAGCATGCCTTTTTCGGCGTAGGCTGCTACGTCGACGGCCATACTCTGGAGGGTGAAGGCGATAGGCTACCTCGACCCCGTGGGAATGGTCTTAAGCGGCATCGGCGCCATGATTCTCGCGATACTGGTAGGCCTGCTTCTCTTGAGCAAGCTGAGGGGCGACTATTTCGCCCTGGGCACCCTGGGTCTGGGCGAGATCCTTCACGTCGTCGCGATAAACGGAGGGCGCGTCACCGAGGGTCCGATGGGCATCAACCTTCCCTCCGATGCCTACATGTCGATGACCTACTACTACTTCATCGCCCTCGCCATCGCCCTCCTGACGCTCGCGTTGCTCCTTGTGATGACGCGGTCGTCCATCGGCCTTGCCATGGTCGCGATCAGGGAAAACGAGGTTGCCGCCGCTGCAAACGGCGTCGCCGTGCTGAAGTACAAGGTGATCGCCTTTGCCGCAGGCGCCTTCGTCACGGGCCTCTGCGGGAGTCTCAACGCCTACTACACCTTTCACATCGACTCAGCGGGCGCCTTTAACCTCGATTGGGTCATCATTCCCATTCTCATGACAATCCTCGGAGGCGCCGGGACTTTCCTCGGACCGATCCTGGGGGCATTCATCCTGTCCGGCATCTTTGAGCTTGCCAATATGCTGATGCCGCAGCTTCATCCGATTTTTTCCGCGGCATTCATAGTCTTGGTCACGCTTTTCTTGCCCGACGGCCTGATGAAGTACATTACCGGGCACAAGGAAGGGGTGCTCAAGAGACTGCCCCTTTTCAGGGCAATCGCGAGAGGGACCTGAGAACTTTGTGGAAGGCAGTACGGGTACGGGGTATCGGCCGAAACGGCGGGCCTGAAGGATGGCCTAATAGCATAGGCCGATAGAGGGGGTCAGATAGAAGCAATGCCAAAAGGAGGATTATCAGGATGAGAAGGACGATGAAAATGATGCTGTGGCTCGGATCTTTATGTTTTCTCGTATCACTGATGTTGGCCGTGCAGCCGGCGCAGGCGGCGAAGAACGAGATCGTGATCGGCACCCACCTCTCCTTGAGCGGCGTCCAGGCTGCGGTGGTGACGCACCAGAAGTTTGCCTACGAACGGGCCGTCGCCGACGTCAACAAGAATGGCGGCATCTTTGTGAAGGAATTCAACAAGAAACTTCCCGTGAGTCTCATCATCGTCGATGATGAGTCGGAGCAGAACAAAGCGGCAGCCGCTGTCGAGCGCCTCATCAAACGGGACAAGGTCGATCTGCTCCTCAGCGGTCAGACCGGGGCAATATCGACGGTTGCCGGCATGGTGACGGCTGAGAAGTTTAAGGTCTATTACCAGTGCAACGTCATGTGGCCCCAGGAGTTTCTGACGCACAACCCTAAATGGAGCACCATGCTTTTCTTCGATCCCGCGGCCGGGGCCTCGGAGATGACGTTCAAGGTTTGGGCGGCCCTTCCGGAAGATCAGCGGCCGAAGAAACCGGCGGTAATTTCCGAAGACAGCATGGACGGCAAGATAGTGGGGGATGGATGGGAAGCGCTCGGCAGCGAAGTACGGCTATAAGTTTGCTCCCCGCGGCGCCTTGACCATGGGGGCAAAGGACTTTACCTCCCAGGTCCTGAGGGCCAAGGAAGAGGGCATCGACGCCATTTTCTGCATCGCCGACACGCCCCAGATCGTCACCTTCATACGCCAGGCCAAGGAGAATAAGTACAACTTCAAATGGTTCCAGGGCTTCAAGGGCACGTGGTCGTACGATTTCTACAAGGCCATGGGAAAAGACGGCGACTACATTTTTTGCGACGGCTTCTGGTCCATGGACTATCCTTACAAGGGTGCCAAGGAGCTGGGTGAGGCCTGGCATCAGCAATACGGGAACTATTCGGTCACTGTCGGCCTCTTCTATGCAAATGCCCAGATCCTTTTCGACGCCATCGAGAAGGCGGGGAGCCTCGACGGGCAAAAAATCAGAGAGGCCGTGATAAACAACGTCCACGACACGGTGATGGGCCCGATCAAGTACGACGCGAAGGGCATCGCCCTTTTCAACGCACCTGACTTCCAGTGGTGGAACGGGAAACAAGAGCTCATTTTCCCGCTGGAGCACGCAACGTATAAGCCCAAGCCACTGCCGCCCTGGGACAAGCGATAACACTATCCTCTCGCACGGGTGAGGCAGCTTAAGGAGATCTTAGGCTGCCTCTTCCTTCTCATTGCCCTTTCCGGTCTTTCTCATGGGACGAAGATGAAAGCCGATGCCTTGGAGCACGCACAAGGCCATGGGCTGTAAGGTGGACCGTCCCAATCCAACCCTGCTTCCGGCTAAAAAGGGGCAGGCTCTCGCACCGGCATATGACGACACTGTCGAACAGGACGGCCAGGAGAAAAACGATCGTTTCTGAAAACGAGGTCGCTCTCGGGGCTAAAAAGGTGTGGCTCATGCTGCTGTATCGCCGTTTTAGGGAGGAACCACTGATCATGATCGAGAAAATTGACCACATTTCAATTGTCACGAAGGACCTCGACGGGATGGTCTCGCTTTTCAGCCGGCTCTTCGGTTTTGGAGTGGTGGATACATTTAGGGTGCCGGAACAGGGATTTCGATCGACGCTCATCGGAAAAGGAGACGCCTTCGTGGAGTTGATCGAGCCTCTGGGACCAGAGACTCCCACGGCAAAGTTCCTGGGTACGAAGGAATCCGTCCTGCATCATTTTTCTCTACGCGTGGACAGCATCGACGACGAGTCTGAGGCATTGAAGTCCATGGGGACGAGGATGGTAAACGATGCGCCTTCGAAGGCGAAAGAGGGACTTCGGAGCAACTTCCTGCACCCCATATCAACGGGCGGTGTGCTGATCGAATTGATTGAGAGGAAGTGATGAGGTCCGGCCGTCTCCCTTTTCGTGTATGCTGAAGGAGAGTCACCTTAGGTCTCGGTTGGCTAAAAGAGGGAGGAGAGGCGTGAAACTTCGCCCACATCATATATTCTGCGTCAGTTTTCTCAAGGCGGACTTCTCGGAGCGGGGAGCCGGCTTTCTTCACGTCGAGCAAAGGGTTAGGGATGCCGTCTGGTCAGACGAAGAAACCCTCATCGAAACAGCCGAAGGCGTCGACGAGCTCTGTCGCGTGTGCCCCCTTTGTCGGGATGACCGCTGTGAGCACCCGCAGGGGAACGAAGAGGCCGTGAGGAAGTGGGACGCCATCTTGTTGAAAGGACTGGGCATATCATACGGCGAAAGGATGACATCACGGCAGTGGCGCCTTCTCATTAAGAAAAAAATGCCGCTCCAGTTCTGTGACACGCGATGTCCATCGAAATCCGGGTGCACTGTCGACAGCCATCCCTTCGGCTAGAGCGTTCCAGCAAAACAGCGTAACGATTGCCTTACCTATCGGATCTCCTCTTCGTGCACAATCTCATTCTTGATCGTCGAGAGGACGGATTCGAAGACGGGAAGCACGTCGGTTCTGAACCTCCCCGCAACGAGGAGAAGCATGATGTCGTCTCCTATCCCAACCTCACCACTGTTGATCCAGGCCCTTATGTCGAGAATGCCTTCCTTCTTCCTGTGCTCGGCCAGAAGTCCCTCGAGTCTCTCTTTGTCGTAGGAGAGGCGCATCCTCCTCACGGACTCACCCTTTTTCGTCGTGCCCCTCACGATGCCGTTGTGCACGAGGATCATACCCAGCCCGTCAGGGTCTGCCTCCCTCTTGATCTCATCTATCCAGGCGCTTATCATGGCGGTAAGCCTCCGCTCAGTTCCATTGCCCCTCGCGGCCGTCGCGGCGGGTGGGGCCTTTACTTCGCGGGAGGTGCTTCGCCGCCCCGCCGCGGTGCACATGAGAAGGCCTAGTGATGGCCGCAGTCCCCTTCCTGATGGCCCGTGCACGAGTGCCGCAGGGTAAGGACCGGCAGCTTGCCTTCCTTCAACAGATCTACGTTCTGAGCTATTGTCTCGGCCATTGCCGCGTAGACCTCTATGCCTTCGGTGTTGAGCCGGTTGAGGGCCCCGGCGCCTATGCCACCCACTACGACAGCGTTCACGCCCCGGCCCCCGATGGCCGCTATAGGGTTGCATGCCCCATGGGCATGGATCATATCCCGGTTCCCCACAGAGCCTACGCTTCCCGTCTCGGTGTCTACCATCACGAAGACCGGCGCAGACCCGAAATGTCCGTAGACCAAGCTGTTCATGCCTTCATCCTTTGCCGCTGCGAAACAAACCTTCATTTCCTCTTCTCCTTTTGATTCCTGGTGATTTCTAAATCCAAGGCCTTTACCGATGGGTCAATGCGGAAGACGCATGAGCATTAATACCTCCCAGTCCCCATGCCGATGTATTATAAGCATATGATCGTAATATTGTCAACAAAGGAAGTCATCGAGAAGACAGCGGAAGAGCCCGATAGCCGGAGATACCTGTATCGTAGGCCTCTCATGAGGACTTGAAAAGTGGCCGGTAAAACATAAAGGGGTTCATCCGGTGTCGCCTACCCCCATCGTACGCTTACAGGCGGGAGGCGAGAATTTTTGCCTGGCTCCGTATCCTCCTGAGGTCGTCCTTATCCGGCAGACCCCTGATGTCGCCCATGCGACCCATCGTGTTGTTCTCCTCGGACCCGTGGAATTCGCCCAACACATACCATTCATCCACGACAACGAAGCCAAGGTGCTCGAAGAACTGGCCCATGTACTTTCCCGCCGGCAGAGCCTCCCTTATCCCTGTGTGGGGTCCCGAGTACGTACAGAAGATGAGAGCGCTCTTTCCCTGTATCATAGGGGCGCCGGGCTTTATCCGGCCTTCGTCCCGGTAGCGGGTGAGCTTCGCCTTCAAATAGTCATCGGCAGGCTTGGGAGGGTGCCAGCTATAGGAGGGAACCCCGAAGCAGACCAAGTCGTATGCGAAAAAATCGACGTCGTCGGCCTCTGCCAGTTTCTTCAGGGAGCAATCCATCCCCCCTTCCGCCAACCCTTCCCGGATGCTCGCTGCAACCTTCTCCGTATTGCCGCCGGCGGACCAATAGAGCACTACGGCCTTCTTCATCTTTTTAGCCCTCCTGTGTAACCGCTCAGTCTTCCTCAGGCCAGCTTTTGAGCGGGCAGGATCAGTGAGGCGACGTCAACGGTAAGGTCATCTGCAATTCGATCGAGGATTTCCTTGAAGACCGATTCGAGGGAACCTTTCCCTCTCCCTTTGTTGAGCGTGTGGAGTACCGACATGAGGATCGATCGCGTCTCCGCACCGGCATCTGAGCTTGAACCGAAACTCACCTTTCTGGCAATGACAGTGGGACGCAGCTCTCTCTCGGCACGGTTGTTGTGAGCAGGGACCCGTCTGTCTTCGACCCAATGGAACAACCGGTCCCCATGAGCGACAAAGATATCCTGGAATGCCCGGATGCCCAAGTGCCGGGCGG
This sequence comes from uncultured delta proteobacterium, assembly GCA_963749525.1. Taxonomy (GTDB): domain Bacteria; phylum Desulfobacterota; class Syntrophorhabdia; order Syntrophorhabdales; family WCHB1-27; genus CAVVNC01. The sequence goes on along the minus strand of CAVVNC010000032.1, from coordinate 228,399 downwards.
GACTTCTGCAAACCTTCATGATTTCTTTCCTGAGCTTCTTGGCCTTGCGATAGTATTCTTTGTCGGGTATGTTCTGCGAGTTGAGGTGCATGGCCTGCGCAAGAAGAAGGATCAGCGTGCCGGCAAAGGATTTCACCTCTTCCTCATCAAGGAAGTCCTTTCCCAGTTTTTCCAGATCCCGGAGGAGATGGGCATAACAGTACTGGAGCTTGACGGGCAGCTTGTTGTAGCCATTATACCGGTCCACCACGAGTACGCCGGGGAGGCTCTCGTTTCCGAAGACGCCTCTCGGGATAGAGGAAGATCTGGTGTTCTTGAACAGGAAGATGCTCAAAAGGCCCGTGCAGAAGAGCCACGCGTAGCCCGACTGTCCGTCGTTTCTCCAGCCCGTTTCATCGGCATGCTTCGCCGGGTCCTGCCGGTAGGCGTTCTTCAAGGCTTCCATGCACGGCGCAAAGTACCTGCCCAGGCGGTGGAAGATATCGACCAGACTTCCCAGGTTGACGGCGGTCATCTCGCAGATTCTCCCCATGGGGATGCCGTGGAAGTAGTGCATGACGGCGACCTGCGCAGTGAGATGATTCCCGTAGAGACTTCTCGGAAGGACAGGGGCCTTCGCTTTGAACTTCTTCTTGCAGTTCGGGCACACTTTATCATGAAGGCGGTACAGCATCTTCTTCGGTTCCCGGGGAGCATTGTCGATGACCGTGCGCGTCGTTTCCCTATGCGGAACGAGCGGGATCCCGCACTCGGGACAGACCTCGCCTGCATCCCTGTCGATCACGAGATCGGCGGTCTCTTCCGTGAGGGAGGTTCTGCCGTGTCCCGTATGGCCCGGAACCGCCCCTCCCTTTTTGTGTGTTTTCTCTTCGGAGGCATTCTCCTTGAAGGGCTTCTTGGATGAAGGGGTGGAAAGGCCGAAGGCTCCATCTTCCTCTTTTCTTTCCCGGTATCGAAGTTGAGCCTTAAGGCCCTTGACGGTCTCTTGAAGCTCCGTGATCTTCAGGTCTTTCTCGATGCAGTCCTTACAGTATGCCATAGAGGGCCTTTCTGAAGTCTTTGACCAGGGGACGGCCGAAGACATACTTGAGACTTCGATTAGGCTTTTTCGCATTGTCGTTCTTGCCCCTGCCCGTGGTAAGTCCCAGGCGGCTCCAGCCGGCGGCCTTATAACAGGTCCCCTTAAATCCCCTCTCGGGGTCGACGAAGGTCTCAAGCCATACGATCGAATGGCGGTAGACGCGCTCCCAGTCTCGGGATATTCTCTTTGCAATCTGCCCCAGAAGATGCGAGGCCAGGTGAGGAACCTTAACCCAGGGGAGAATAAGAAACCGGGTGTTCACCACGATCTTGTGGAGGTTGGCGATCCGTTCCTCTTTTGTCCATCCGAGATGCCTGTCCCGCACCCCAATATGGCGGGGAGCGGACGAGAAGCCTATGCAGGCGACGGGTCTTCCCCCTGAGAAGGCGACGTACTCCAGGTGCTCGCCGACGGGCTGGGCGTAGCCCAGGTAGTGCCAGCGGTGAATGAGGCTCTTATAAAGCCGCTCATCCGGGGTGCGCCGGACCATGGACAGATCGAGCGGCGCAAGAGTGGAAAGAGGACCGGCGCAAGGGGCCGTGTCCACTTCTCTCTCCGGCGGCGCGGCTCTTTCGACAGAGAGCCACGGAAGCTCCCGCTTTCTGACGGGAAGGGCGATGAGCCCCTCCCGGTCAAGCATAAGCATGAGCCCCCGGCAGACCATGTCCTTGGGCGTCCCGTTCGGCTGCGTCCAGTTCCAGAGATGGCAGAGTTCTTTTGAGAGAAAGAACCGGCTGGTTCCAGGATTCCGGGCAATGATCTCCCGGACGTCTTCCAAGTCCCGTTCCGTATACACCCTGCCCCGATAACGGATTTCTATTCCCATGATGCATTGATGTACCACAGGCAGGGTATTGAACGCAAGCCTATTTCAGAACTGAGAGGAAGACTGAGGCATTACGCTCCTGTCGATGTTCTTCTTGACAACTCTTGTCCGTTGTTGAATCTATATTCACAGAACGTCTCACAATAGTCAACAAGGAGGCCGGTCCGTGGGTGAGGGTTCCCATCAAAAGCGGATCCCGGCCTAAAGCGTAGAGGAGGTGCTGGGATGAAAGGGAAGAATCAGCCGGACTGCGCGGGTTGCACCATTCCGGGACAGAACAAGGCATGTATGAGCCCGAAAGGTGCGGGGCCGAAAGGGTGCCCCACCCTCGGGAGAAAAGCCGATGTGAGTAAGGCCAAAGGGGAGTATCGGAAAGAAGATATCGCTGAATTCGCCAGGAAGGCCAGCATTCAGGAAGGGGAGTGCTATGCAGGCAGGGAGGGAAGGCCCTACACCATGCATCCGGTCAAGCCCCGTATGCTCGAGATCTGTGAGTTTGCCCGCAGGATGGGCTACGAGAAGCTCGGTCTCGCATTTTGCGGCGGCCTCGCGAAAGAAGCCGCGGTCGTCAACGAGATACTGAAAAACTACGGATTTGAAACGATATCGGTGGTCTGCAAAGCGGGGGCAGTGCCAAAGGAAGAGATCGGGGTGAGGGACGAAGAGAAGATATTCATCGGCCGGCACGAGTCGATGTGCAATCCGATCCTCCAGGCGAAGCTCTTGAACGATGCGGCTACCCAATTCAACATCGTCCTCGGCCTCTGCGTGGGCCACGACTCGCTCTTCTTCAAATACGCCGGGGCGCCCACGACGGTGCTCGCAGTCAAGGACCGGGTAACCGGCCACAATCCCCTTGCCTGCATCTACACCGTAGGCAACTACTCGTCGTGGGTGGCGAACCCGTAGCTCTTTTTCCGTATCCGATTCTATGGCTCTTTCAACCAGCCGATCGGCGCCGCAGGCGCTTTCACTGACGCCTGAAAGCGGTGTGCGCGACTCGCCCTTAGCGAGATGTGGCCTTCTTAGCCAGGAGTAGCTCCATTACCCACCGGGTCGTGTTGCCCACTACGCCGCAGCCCGATTTGTCGGGATTTGCATGTCCGCCGAGCCGTTCAAATTTAGCCATCTCCTCCTCATCACTGATGAAGAATGGGCGTGCGTAGAGACGAGTCTGGAAAAGGCCCCCTTTCATGACGCCGGCAGCGTCCCTTGACACAACGAAAACTCGCGATTATGTTGCAAATAGATTTGAGCATATGCTCTCATCTATCCCCGGAAAGAGAGGAATCAGATGCCGGGGCGCTTGGTCGTGCAGATGAAAGGGCGACCTTGCGAGAGCCGCGAAGGCGGCGACTGATGACATGTGCCGTGTTTTTAACTCGACACAGGATTTAAGGAGGATAAACGATGAGAACCTTAATGACTCTCCTCTCAGTTCTCGTGGCGGTTTCCCTATTGGCGACCTTTGGCAACGCTTTTGGATCAACCGGAAAGGTGGTGTCGGGCAAAGTGGCGGCAGTAGGCCCTCAAGCGATCGTTGTTGACGTGGGAAGTGGTAAGAATCTACTCGACGTTGGCGCGATCGTGCAGACTGATACCAAGCTGACGGTTGAGGGGAAGAACGCCCCCATTGGGGACCTTTCGAAGGACGTGTTGGTCGGTGACACCGTTACGCTTCGCTATGGGATGACCGACAACCTCTACGCAGAGCATATCACGAAGAAGTAGTCTACCAGGATAAGGAGACGGCCCGGCCGCGAAAGAGGCATTTCCCCGGCTGTGCCGTCCCCTTCCGTCACGTGTCTTGGAGCATTCAGCGGCTGGACTTATATCTTGAGGTTGTGTTTATTGGGGTGGCCGGACGGCTTTGAGGCCCGGGCGAATAAGCGAGGGTTGACTTTCCGGCTGACAGGCCATACGGTAGGAATAGCAGAAAGGGGTTCGGCATATAAGGGGTGGACGATGCGAAAGATCCTTCTATGCGGCTTGGCAGCAGCCCTCGTTGTCTTGCCGAAGCCGTCGGCGACGCAGTTGTCCCATCACGGGTTGAAGGCCGAGGAATTCATCGAGTACGTCACGGTCGCGGAGCCATACACCAAATGGCAGGTATGGCCGGATAGAGGCGGGCTCCACAAGGGGAGAGCCCCTCACGGCCATGGCGTCCTCGTCACGACCTATGTCAATCCCGCTGCCTTCCGCTCGATCGGAGAGGAAAAAGGAATGGCCGAAGGCTCGATCATCGTCGTGGAGAACTACGACTCCGACCGGAACCTCGCGGGACTCACCACCATGTACAAGGTAGGCGGGTACAACGCCGATGGCGGCGACTGGTACTGGGTCGAAGCCAAGCCGGGTGGCGAAGTGGTGAGGTTCGGCAAAGTGCAGCCCTGCATCGAATGTCATAGGGCGCAGGCGAAGAACGATTACATCTGGACGGGCGCCGTGGTCAAGGGCGGCTACGACAAGCGAGCCGTTCCCTAAATCGGTCTGCCTTCCGCATTTGCAACCTCTTGCACGGATTATCTTTGCAAAAGAGTTACCCCTCTTCGTATAATAATAGCCGAGCGACTCGATAACGTGGGCAAGAGGAAAACTGACATGGCCGGATCAACGGACTCCGCGAAGGAAACGACTTTCTTCGCGCCCTCCCCTCGGAGGCCCCGGGAGGAGGCGGTCCTCCGTTTCAACGACATTGCAACGAATGCGCTGGTTCGGCAACTCCTCGACGCTGTTTCGGAGGCCTGCGTCATTCTCAATCGGGAACGGCAGATCGTCTTTGCCAATGAGGCGCTCACCCAACTGGTCAAGGCCGAGGACCCGCTTGCCCTGTGCGGCCTGCGTCCGGGTGAGGCCCTTCGCTGCGTTCACGCCTTTGAGAGGGATGAGGGGTGCGGCACAACGGAATTCTGCCGGACATGCGGAGCCGTAAACGCGATCCTCAGGAGCCAGGCTGGCGCAGTGGACGTGCAGGAATGCAGTATCTCTCAGGCGGATGGCAATGCCCTCGATCTGCGGGTGAAGGCGAAGCCGATATCGATCAATGGCGAAGAATACACGCTGTTTTCCGCGATCGACATAAGCGACGAAAAGAGGAGAAAAGCCTTGGAGCGCATCTTCTTCCACGACCTCCTCAATACCGCCGGCGCCCTCGAAGGCTTCTCGGAGCTTCTCGGAACGCCTCCGAAGGGAGACGAGAGGTGTGTGACGGGCATCCGCACCCTCTCGAAGCGCCTCCTCGAAGAGATCGCCGCGCAGAGGGAGCTCCTTGCGGCCGAAGGCAACGAATTGGTAGTAGAGGCAGGATTCGTAAATAGTAGGGAGTGTATCGAAAGCATCGTCAGCCAATATGACGGCGAAGCGTACCGGAAGAAATGTGCGGTCCGAATCGACCCGGAGTCCACGCACGCCACCTTCAGGAGCGACGCCGTCCTCTTAAGGAGAGTCATCGGGAACCTCCTGAAAAACGCCGTCGAGGCCTCAACTAAGGACGACGTGGTCACCATCGGGTGCCGTTCGGCATCAGGAGCAATGGAGTTCCGCATACACAATCCGGCTGCGATGCCTGACGAGGTTCGGCTTCAGGTATTCCAGCGGTCCTTCTCGACCAAAGGGGCCGGCCGCGGCCTCGGCACTTACAGCGCGAAGCTCATCACAGAGCGCTACCTCGCGGGGCGGATATCATTCACAAGCTCAACGGACGAGGGGACTACGTTCAGGGTCGCCTTTCCGGTCGACCCGGCGTGAGAAGGTTCTTCCTTAAGAAAGAATTCGGCGCGGCATTTTCTTTGGACGCGGAAAAGAGAGGGTTGGAAAGATGGACTACTGCAAGGGAAGGGTCGCGAAACTGGTTGTCGATTACTTCGGGAATGATTTCCGAAGGATAACGCACGCCCTGGAAGTTCTGAGATACTCCGAGAAGATTATGGAGAAGACCGAAAGCTACGACCACGAGATCCTCGTTGCCGCCGCCCTTCTGCACGACATCGGCATCAGGCGATCGGAAGAGCTACTCGGGTACAACAACGGAAAAACACAAGAGGAGTACGGCCCTCCAGTTGCCGAAGAGCTCCTTAGAAGTATCGGCTTTCCCGATGACAAGATCGTCAAGATATGCGAGATCATAGGCAACCATCATTCCCCCTCCAGATATGATTACGTGGAGCTGCGAATCCTCAAGGAGGCAGACAGGACCGTGAACAGGATGGAGGGAGACTAGACCGCTTTGCATCCCTTCCCCTCGCACCCGGCGTATTCCTCAAGATAGATCGAAGGGAGCGGCTGTGGGCCATTTCGAAGGGGTTCGGCCGAGTCGAGGTCTTGAGCCCAAGGAGCGCCGGGAAACCGGGGCCGGTCTTTGCCGGGTGAGGCGCACGGATTATATTAGCCATGAAAGGGAGATTCGATGGTTTAAGAAGGGCGCCTTTGGGATGCCGCGAACCTCTCCCGGAGCCGCTCCCGGACGGGATGTCCGCTCTTTGTAGGCCCATTCATGGAACGGCGCTTTCGCATAAAGGAGCAGAACATGAAACGATTACATTCCGCAGCCTCTGCGATTATGGCTTTGGTTTTCCTGACCCTCTTGTTCGGATGCACCTACGTCTCGGTGGACACAAGGCGGTACCTCGCCGTCCCAACCTACCCTCCCACCGACCCATCCACGGTTCAGATTCTCCATTCGGCGCCCACACGGCCGCACGAGCGACTGGGCGAAATCTCCCTTGAGCCCCAGGGGAATCCCACCGTGGCGGAAATGGAAGCCAAGCTGAGGCAGGCCGCCGCTTCGATGGGCGCGGACGCGGCGGTAATCGTGGCAGACCAGATGATGTTCATGGGAAGCTATGAGACAGGCCCCTGGTGGGGACGCGAAGCATATGCCCAGTACGGCAGGGTCATCGTAGCGGTGGCGATCAAGTACACGGGATAAGGGCCGAGGGCCCGCCCCCTTTTCCCTTCGCATGGCGGGAAGGGAGAGGACCTTCGGACAGACAGTCCATCCTCTATCCCTACATGAGACTGTGGATGCCCATCCAGTCGAGGGGCAGTACCTCCACCTTGTCCCCCGCCCTGATGGCTGCGCCTTCAGGGATAATGGTGAGGGAGTTGGCGGACGCCATATGGGCAAGGGAACCCATCCCCTCAGGCGGGTTGAGTACGACCCGGTACCTTCCATCGGTCCTGGTCAGGCGGGTCCACCGGACAAACGCCTTGGGCACCTTCCTTATTAGCGAGTCCACGGCCTCAGCCTCGACAGCGGGATGTCTCGTATCCCGGAAACCTCTCATCTTGAGCAAGCCCGGTCGAACGAGGGTTTCGCAGTTCACGAGGGCGCCGGTCGGGGGCCCTGAGAGGGCAAACACGGGTACGCGGGCCGGCCTGTCCGGCCGTGCCGGGGCATCCACAACCGCGAACGCCACGGAGGCTCCGGGACCCATGGCGATGCGCGAGAAGAGGACCTCCCCGATTCTTCCGAGGAGGAGGCGGACAATGTCGTAGTCTCCCTTGGAGACGCCGCCCGTGGTGATAATGGCGTCAGCGGACATTGCCCTGCGCAGCTTGGCCTGGAGGGACGGCTCCTTGTCCCTGGCGATGCCCAGGATCCTGGGCACTCCTCCGAAAAAAGCCACCAGGGCCGCGACGGCGCCTGCGTTGCTGTTGTAGGCCTGTCCCGGAGAGAGGGGGCGCCCGACCTCAACCAGCTCATCCCCCGTGGTTATTATGGCCACTACCGGCCGCCTGATGCAGGTGACGCCTCTGCGGCCCAGAGCCCTGAGGGCGGACACCTGGGCAGGCCCGATGACGCTGCCTTTCGGCACCACGAGGGAGCCTTTCCGCGCGCTCCCGCCTGCGGGCCCTATGTTCGCTCCTGCTTCGTGCGCGGCAAATATCCTCACGGTCGCGGGATTGGCGGGGTTCGGCCCGTTCTTTTCCTGCGGCTCATCGGTTTCTTCGAAGGGGACGACGCAGTCTGCGCCCTCCGGCAGCATTGATCCGGTCATGATGCGCACGGCAATGCCGGGCCTCACCGGTCTTTTCGACATTGATCCGGCCCTTACCGTTGCAACGACGCGGAGGAGAACGGGGCTGGCCGGGTGCGCCCCCCGGATGTCATTGGTCCGCACCGCGTATCCGTCCAACCGCGCGCGGTCGGTCTGAGGTATGTCGGCATCGCAATAAGCGTCCTCTGCGAGGATCTGGCCGACCGCCTCGAGAAGGGGCTTATGCTCGGCTTCGAGGGGGCTGCAGTGTTCCAGTATCACCCTCAATGCCTGATCATATGTGACCATGCGCGGCTCCTCTTTCTCTATGGTAGCACGATCCGCCCGGCTTCGTGGTCTCAACCCCTTGTGATGTTGATCTTTCGCACGCACGTGTGAAAGAGATGATAGGCGCCCACTCCCTCGGCGAGCAGGTCGAGGGCCAAGTCAGGGTCGGTCACCTGCACGCCGCTCACGATGCTCGCGTTCCTCTTGAAGAGCGCATCGGGCAGGATGCTCGCGGTCGGTCCGGTAACGATTACCCGTGCCCCGGGCCTTGTCCAACTCAGGAGATCGTCGATTGTCCCGTTAGAGATGGAGGCTCCCGTGATGATCACCGTATCGCAGCCCGGCAGTACCCGGGGGGCTTCCTCAGCAGGCGAGTAGAATCTGATCTCATCAGACTTCAAGGTTTCCCTTTTCTGCTCTATCACTGCCAGGTCTAAATTCGGAATGGTCTTGAAGACCTTGAGAAACGGTATGAACGCGCCCACCATGGCGATCCTTCCGGCGCCCTTCAGGTCCACAAGGTCGAGGGCATCCATATCGTAGACGATGGGGTAGCGGTCCGGGGTGAGGAACCTTGCGGAAAGGGCATTCATCACCACCAGGGTCACGAGTCTCGAGAGGGTCGTGGTGCCTCGGTTCAGTATCTCGGACACCGCCGTTCCCTTGAGTCTGTCCGGGAAAGGCCGCTCGGCAGCCATGGATGGACAGCATGTATGATCGTGGAGGTCGGCCGTGGAGGTGTAGGCGACGCCCCCGGACCCGTCCGAAAGCTTCACGCCGGTAAAGAAGACGCCAATGACTATTCTATCGATCCTGATGTCTCGGAGCCCCTCTCCATGGAGCCCCTGCAGCAACCCTATCGTTTCGTCGAGAACCATCGCTTAGGCCTCCTCAAAGATCACTTCCTTCCACCGACGCGGCAAGTATCGCCTCGTCCTCTTCGCGCCGTCCGGTATTAACGGCTCTCCCCATGTTACGGGAGCAGATCGGTAAGGGCCTCGGCCCCGAGCCAATGAGCGGCGTCAAAGATGGTGTATATCGTCGTTATATATCATAAGACACAACAAGTCAAGAGTACCTTGAATTCGCCCCGGGAGGCTACACGTATTGACAGGGAAAGGCATTATCTTCGAGAATTATTGAAGACACCGGACAACGAGACCCGTTATGGGATACTACGAAAACGGAAAGGAGATTCACCCATGGATTTTTCGGCGAAGGTAGCGATCGTCACGGGAGCCGGCAAAGGCATAGGCAGGGGAGTCTCTCTCGCGCTCGCAGCGCGCGGAGCTAAAGTGGTCCTCGCGGGCAAGAGGGATGAGTCGATCAACGCGGTCAAGGCGGAGATAGAGAAGACAGGCGGTGAGGCTTATCCCGTCCGCACGGACGTGGCGAAGTGGCAGGACGCTGAAGGAATGGTAAGGGCCGCCATGGACCGCTACGGCAGGATCGATATCCTCGTGAACAACGCGGGCGTCGACAAGCAGGACATTGGCGGGAAGCAGTATTCCATCCTAGATATGGAGGACGAAGATTGGGATTATGTCCTGGGGGTGAACCTGAAAGGGCAAGTCCACTGCGCAAAGGCGGTCATGCCCATCATGATGGCCCAGAAGAAGGGGAACATCGTCAGTATCGCCTCTACCGTGGGGTTCGGCGGCCAGATCGGATCGCCCCCTTACTGCGCGTCCAAGGCGGCGATCATGGTCTTCAACAAGATGCTCGCCCGGGAGCTTGGCCCCCACGGAGTGTACGTCAATTGTGTTGCCCCAGGCATGATCCTCACCCCTTTTCATGATTACACGCCCAAGTCCGAGGTGGAGAGGGTGGGGCGCATCATGCCCCTCAGAAGGGTAGGGCTGCCGGAAGACGTGGTCCAGGCGGTCCTTTGGTTCTGCGAGGACCACATGTACATCACGGGTCAGACCCTCGTCGTCGACGGAGGCGGCACTATGCGCTAGAAGGGAAGGCCCCATCCGGGACCGCCTTAGCCTATTGAAGGGAGCGCCGTCCCTGCCGTTTTGGCCAGCTCGCCCAATGTGGGCAGCTTCATCACGAATACTTTGCCGGCAACAAACGGGATGCATCGAGAGAGAAAGGGCAAGGCCATGGGCCGACCGACCCTGCCCGAGATGATAGGGAATAATGGCTACTTCTTGAATCTTCTCCTTATTGCTGCGAGACCTATGAAGCAAGGTCCGAAAAGCAGAGCCGCCGTGGGCATGGGGGTGGTGGGGTTCTCATCGTGACGGTAATGGCCCGCGTGGAAAAGGTACCAGTCTCTATCACCCTCGTTCCAGAAGCCGCCGGCGCCGAATTCCCACGCCCTGCCCCAATGAGGTGCATACTCCGTCCCCGTCCAGAACCAGTTGGGTGCAAAATGGCCCTTATCGTCATGAGATCTGCCTGCGGAATCGGCGGGGTCATCCCAATAAAGGCGGTCCCTCTCCGCCTCGGTCGCAGAGCCCCAACTCGCACTAGGCGCCCAAGGGAAGCTCCAGTCGCCGGCCGTGGTGCCGCCGACCGCCCAAGGGAAGCTCCAGTCGCCGGCCGTGGTGCCGCCGACCGCCCAAGGGAAGCTCCAGTCGCCGGCCGTGGTGCCGCCAACCGACTGATCTGCCGCCCAGAACGTCGCCGGACTCCAGCTCATCGGCGCACGGGCGGAATCATGCCACGCGATGTTCTGCTCTGTGTCATAGACGAGGTTACCGCCATTGTCAATGAGAGCTGCGTGGGTAATAGATGCACATACCAGAACCACAGCCACCGCCAGCGCAAAGACCGCTCTCTTCATTTCCTTCCTCCCCTTAAGACCTGCTGGGTACTGCCGTGCGCTTTTTCATGGTCGACAAGGAACACAAGACCAGGACTGCGTGCCATTCTGGTTCCGCTCTCTCTTTTTTTCGTCACGAGACGAGCCCTTTCGTCTCGAAAACGAAGAAACCAGTTTCTTATCGGGTGGCTTGGCCCCATGAAACTATTTCTTAAATTGTACCTCAAACAGTTTGCAGCGTCATGAAGGTGTGATGAAGCTTTTGTAAAAGGTGGCATTTTCAGGTTGCAGACTAAGCCGCCCAAAATCCGTACTACGATGCGGGGATATTAGTCTTATCCGGACCGGCCGCTATTTTGACAATATCTGCTGGATCTTGTTTGTGTCGAGCCCCGCTACCACCTGTCCATCCACAATGTAGAACGGCGTCCCTGTAACGCCCATCCTGTCCCCCACAGACTTGTGGAGCTTGAGGAGAGCCTCGACATCATCGGCCTTGCAACTTTCGTATTTCTGCCCGTCTATCTTGCCTTCCATTACGCTCTCAAGCGTCGCTGCGCGGTCTTGCCCACAGAGGATATACCTTGCCTTGTTCTCTGCATCGGGGTGCATGGCGAGAGGGAAGAGAAACGTATACCTTGTGACATCCGTGCGCGGCTCGAAGAATGCCGCCCCTTTGCGGCAGTACGGGCAGTCGGGGTCCGTCACCTCGATTACGGTGTGCTTTCCGGAGCCTGTCTTCACCGCCTTGTCGAGAGGCAAATCCTTTGCTTTCTGGGCGATGATCTCGTCGACCCGCTCGGACGTAAGGTTCTTCCCCGACTTGTCCACCATCTGGCCGAAGAGAAGAATCCCCTCATCCGGGGAAAAATAGGCGATGTGCGTGCCGGTTACAACCTCGTACAAACCCTTTATGCGGGAAGGCCCGATCGAATCGAATTTCATGTTTGGAAACAGTTCCGCCAGGGTCTTACCGATCGTGTCCTCGGCGCAGCCCAGCACCGCAAAACCTGCTATCACGAAAAAAACCATTCCGCTCAGGACAATCTTCCTCACTTGCCTTTCCTCCCGTGATGTGCCTATGTACGGTCTCTTCACCCTGCACGGCGCGACCCGCATCTATTTGCCGTACTTACTTCAGATGATCCGCCGAAAGACACGTCGCCCGTTGGATCGTACCGTGGGGCCGGCCGCACGCTTAACAACCGTTGGCTTTCCGTCCAGCCGTTGCTGACGGTTTGATTTTTTGCCGATCTTGAGGACAATGGTACCTCAAAGTTGTTTCGGTTCCGTCAAGGATTGATGAAATCGTGGTTAAGAGCGACACTTCCCGGCGGCAAAGGCGTGGGAAAAGTATTGATCCCCTTCAGCGATCCCGACCAGTGAAGAGCCCGCAAGGGTTAAGAATAACTACGCCGAATAATTCACCCTGAGTACACATTGGCTTAACAGTCGACAGTGTATCATAGCTTCACAGCATTACCCGGCCATAGACCTGAAACCCTTTTCCCTGAAACCGGCGCACCCGGTATGCTCGTGAGAATACCGGGAATCCGATGGGGAGTGATGCTCGTGTGTTTCTTCTGACCAGGGACTGTGGGGTCTCTTATGACGGCCCTGCTGTGGCGGTAGCCTATGGTAAAACAGACCGCACAACCCTTTTAGGGGACCTTTTACCGATTGAAGATGTTTACTGAAGGACCGAAACCGATTGAGCGGTAGGGCTTTGCCATGAAACGAGCGTTGATAACAGGTATCACCGGTCAGGACGGGTCTTATCTCGCCGAGTTCCTCCTGTGGAAGGGGTACGAGGTTCACGGCCTCATCCGCCGCGCCTCCACTTTCAATACAGGAAGGATAGACCACATCTATGCCGATCCCCACGTGCCGGAGGCCCGCCTCTTCCTCCATTACGGCGACCTGTCCGACTCAGGTCAGCTCAGCCACCTGATTTACAATATCCACCCGGAAGAGGTATATCACCTTGCGGCCCAGAGCCATGTTCGGGTGAGTTTTGACATGCCTGAGTACACGGGCGACTCCACCGCGCTCGGCACGACAAGGCTCCTTGAAGCCATCAGGAGGAGCGCCATTTCCACCAAATACTACCAGGCTTCTTCCTCCGAGCTTTTCGGAGCCTCACCGCCTCCCCAGAACGAGAAAACCCCGTTCTATCCCAGGAGCCCTTACGCCGCCGCCAAGCTCTACGCTTACTGGATGACCATCAACTACCGGGAAGGTTACAACCTGTTTGCCTGCAACGGCATCCTCTTCAACCATGAATCGCCCCGCCGCGGCGAAACCTTCGTCACGCGTAAGATCACCCGGGCCGTGGCCAACATACTCAAAGGCAATCAGAAAATGCTCTATCTCGGGAACCTGAGCGCCAGGAGAGACTGGGGGTTTGCCCCGGAATACGTCGAGATGATGTGGCTCATGCTCCAGCAAGAGACGCCAGATGATTACGTGGTAGGCACAGGCAAAAGCTACACCGTGCGTGAGTTCGTGGACAAGGCCTTCTCTTACATGGGCGTCCGGCTTGAATGGAAGGGCGCGGGACCCGAGGAGACCGGCGCCGTCCGTTCCTCCACCTGGGAGCACCTGACACCCGGGACTATCCTTGTCCGGGTCGATTCCCGGTATTTTCGTCCAACAGAAGTCGAGGCCCTTCAGGCCGACATCAGCAAGGCACGCCAGAAGCTCGGGTGGGAGCCGCGGATGACTTTCGAGGAGCTGGTCAAGATCATGATGGACTGCGACGCCCGGTCCCTCGGCCTCGAAGCCGCTTGCGAGGGACTCGCGGCTTCGAAATGCAAGGGCTTCGATTACACGAACCACGACGTCTCAGTGCACGAACAGATAAGAGAGCATTGAAGGCGGCCTTCAGGGTCTTGCATGAAGATAAAAGAATCAGCATCAGCGGTGGCAAGGGTAGGAGGCTAGAGTTTAGTCCATGAATATCTTGCTCGTTTTGAACGGAATCCTGATAATTCTCCTCTTCCCACCTGTATTCAAGTTGCTGTTTGGACTGGAAGACGTCCATGACTATTTGATGGGATTCTCCCGGTATTTGCTCTGGATTCTCATAGCCGCGATGTTGATCTTGCGCTTAGGCAAGATCCAATACTCGCCAATCGTCGACTACGTCTTTGCTGCCGTTTTTTTACTCTTATCTTTTGAAATCCTGACGAGGGCATTCATAAAGTATGGCGCTGCAATTCTGCCAACAAAACGACACCTTCTGACGGACACAAAGCGAAAGATCACCGAAGCAGCCACATATGGCGTTTTTGTACCGAGATTTGAACCCCATCCATTTCTTCATTTCACTTTGCACAGAAAAGACCTTGAGAACGACAACGCAGAGATGGGATTCATAAACATAACTCTCAAGGATATCCCGAAACCTCCCGACACGATCCGGGTCGCATGTATGGGCAATTCTACGACTATTCCTTACCCCCCCTTTCTGGAACAGTTTTTGAACAAGGCGTGTCCTCAAGCCAGATTTCAGGCACTCAATTTCGGCCTCGGATGGTGGTCTTCTCTGCATTCGACCGCCAACTTTATTTTGAACGTCATTGACTTCAATCCGGACTACGTTGTGCTGCACGAAAACTGTAACGATCATAATTATAGGGGATATCCGGGACTGCGCGGAGACGCTGTGCATGCATACCGCAGTCTCACGATTCCAGGAACTCAGGATATTTACTGGAGCCGGCTATTCGTGTTGTATCGAATCCTGGCCGCAGTGGTTCAACGGAGATTCCCGACAATCATCAGGCGACATTACAGCATGGAAAAATCGATTCTGAAACCCGGCAAAAAGTATGTGTATGACCCCCGGGAATTGTACATTCTTGAACGAAACCTTGAGACAATTTATGCGGTCTCAAAGCACAGAAACATCGGTCTTTGCCTGATGACGCATCCATTTTCTAATGTTCTCAAATATGGCGAAGAACATGACAAAGTTTACCGCCCGCATATGATTAAGGTAAATGAAATACTCCGTGAGAAAGGCGCTCGATATGGGTTGCTGTTGATAGATGCGGACCAACTCATGACGGGTGAAGAAGATTTGTTTTTAGATCCCGTTCATGTCAGTGACAAAGGGAACATGATCAAGTCTTATCTGATCGGCTGCAAGATTTTGGAGGATCTGAATCTGCCGATGCACATTGAGGGAGAGTGGAAGGAAATTGAGAATTGGGTAAAGAGAAAGGCGGCTACGCTTGAAGCTGATGGAGACCGAGAAAGTAACCGGAAAGCATCTTAGAGCATGGCGATCTCAGGGGGCAACGAATGAACGACGACAGTATTGAGACCATAGTTGACGGTCTGGAGCCCATTGCCTTAATTATCAAAGAAAACTTCGATTCTGAGGGGTTGCATTTCTTCACCCCCCACAGCTTTTCCCAACAAGTTGCGTATATGAGGCATCCTAGGGACAGGGTAATAGCCCCTCACGTGCATAACCTAGTGGCCAGGCAGGTCCTCTACACCCAAGAGGTTCTCCTTGTAAGGAAGGGCGCTGTCGAAGTGAGCCTCTATAACAGTGCCAGAGAGTTCCTTACCTCGCGCGTCTTGGGGGCAGGAGACCTCATACTGTTGTGCGGCGGCGGCCACTCACTGAGAATGCTTGAAGAGACTTCCATGATTGAGATAAAGCAGGGGCCCTACGCGGGCGACAACGACAAAACCCGCTTCGGGCAAAAGGAGTGAAATCGATGATCTCGGTGAACGAGCTTTCCCTCGACGGCAAAGAGCTAGACTATGTGAGCGAATGCATCAAGACGGGATGGATCTCGTCCGCCGGCAAGTTCATTACGGAGTTCGAGGAGAAGTGGGCGGCCTATTGCGGCATGAAACACGGCCTTGCCGTCTGCAACGGCACCATCGCGTTGGAACTTGCCGTGGAGGTCCTCGATTTTCCTGCCGGTAGTGAGATCATCCTTCCCAGCTTTACGATCGTATCCTGCGCACAGGCCATCACAAAGGCGGGTTGTGTGCCTGTGGCCGTGGATTGCGAGCCCGATACATGGTGCATGGATGTAGGTCAGGTCGAAAAGGCCGTAACAGCAAAGACGAAGGCGATCATGCCGGTCCATATTTACGGGCACCCGGTCGACATGGACCCCATCATGGACCTCGCGGAGAAGCACGGCCTGGTCGTCATCGAGGATGCGGCAGAGGCACACGGCGCAGAGTATAAGGGAAGGAAGTGCGGGGGCATAGGCCACATATCCTGCTTTTCTTTCTTCGCGAACAAGATCGTTACCACAGGCGAAGGCGGCATGGTGCTCACTAACGACGGCAGATTGGCAGAGAAGCTCAGGTCGTACAGGAACCTCTGCTTTCAGGATAAACAGCGTTTTCTCCACGAGGAGATAGGCCACAATTATCGGTTCACCAATATTCAGGCAGCGATAGGGCTCGCGCAGGTTGAAAGGATTGAGGAGTGCGTGGCGAGAAAGCGGGTCATGGCGCGCAAGTACAACGAGGGGCTTTCGGGCCTTCCCGTTCAGCTCCCCGTCGAGAGACCCTGGGCGAAAAACGTTTATTGGATGTACGGACTCGTTATCGACGAGAGCACCGGCCTTGATGCGAAGGAGTTGGCCCGACGGCTCCGGCCTTCCGGAGTAGAGACGCGCCCTTTCTTCCTCGGCATGCATGAGCAGCCGGTTTTCAGTCAAATGGGTCTTTTCAAAGACGTCGTGCTGCCTGTAACGGAAAGGATAGCCCGCCAGGGCCTGTACCTACCGAGTGGCCAGGCGATAAAGGACGACCAGATCGATGGCGTCATCAAAAGCGTTAGGGGCATGTTCGTGTAGGATAAAAGCCTGCGGTTGAGAATCGGTCTTCCCAAGCGTCCGCGTGAGATGGAACGCGATCTCGAATTGGCGAAAGGTCAAGCCCTTTGCACCATAATCCTACAAGAAGGAGGCAACCAGATGAAACACACCACGAACCGTACACTCATTTTTGCCCTCCTCATGCTCCTCTCCGCCTGGCCAGCGTTAGGGGCGACGTACCATGTCAAGGCCGGAGGCAACGACAGCCTCGACGGCCTCTCGGATGAGACTGCGTGGGCCACAATTTCAAAGGTCGATAGGACGGCAATCCGTGGTGACACCGTGTACTTCCGTTCTCAGGATACATGGTCGGCGTCATCAGGCGGTGCTGTTCTCAAAGCCACGGCCGGCGTGACGTATGATGGTTCAACATACGGCAGCGGAACGAGAGCCACGCTGCAGGCCACGGGGGAATTAGAGGCTATGGTCGAGATCTACGTGGGGGATGTAACTTTCAGGGGCTTCAATGTTGACGGCAATGCACAGGTTACCGGCGGCATATACGTGGGGACGCACGCTCCGACCAGTATCTCCAACGTTACGGTCGATAATTGCGTGGTCCATGACAACGGAGGCCCCGAAAGCATTCCGACCAAGTATTATTACGGTATACACGTCGGTTCCGTTATGCCGTCCCCGACGACCGTGAGTAATGTGACTCTCACAAATACTACGGTGTATAACGCGGGACACGAAGGCATCGCCGTATATCCAACATGGTTATACCCCAACAATAAGGTCGATGGCCTTCTTATCAGGAACTGCATCGTCCATGATTCGGCTCACTGGGGCGGTATCGCCTGGGGTGACGGAATATCTATCACGAATGAGGCAGACAATGTGACTGTAGAGTTCTCTTCTTCTTACAACAACTTCCGTGGCATTACGGTCGCGACATCCGCCGTACACACGGGATCTCCCCACAATCTGACAGTTCGATATAGCATAATCCACGACAATACGGTAGCCGGTATCATCTTCTTGTGTCCTTCGGGAATAGCCGGCGACGGAAGCTTCTATTCGAACCTTTTGCATAATGACGGCAAGCATTGGCAACAGGAATATGCCGCGGACATACTGATGAGCGGCGGCTATGACTTCACGACAAGCACATTTAGCTTCTACAACAATACGATCTATTCAACCATTAATGAGGCAGCAGCTTACAGATACGCCGTCTGGATCGGAGCCTGGGGTCCAATAGAGGGAATTCCGACGATCAACTTCAAGAATAACATCGTCTATACCGGCAGCTACACGGCCATCCGGGATGATTACAACACCCTTACCCATTCGAACAACTTGATTTACCGCTCTTCCGGAGCCTCGGATGAGCATGTGTACAACGGGGCGAGCCTGAACAGGGCAGGTGTCTTGACGTGGGAGCTTTCGGCTAGGAACACGAACCCCTCTTTTGTCGGAGGAACCCTTCCCGCAGGGTTCGCCGGTACCTACGGGACAGACATGCAGCCTGACACGAGCTTTTTTGCCATCACCTCCGGCGCCGCCCTGAGGCACGGGGCGACCCTTGGCAGCCCCTGTAATGGGTGCATAAACGGGGCGGGATTGTCAACTCCCGTCGTAAGACCACAAGGTGCCTATGACATCGGGGCGTACCAGAAGAGCAGGACCCCGCTTCCCAGACCCTAGGCGGTTGTCTCAGGAATAGCGGCAGCATCAATCTCTTAAATGAAGCGCGTCCCCGTTCTTATGTACCACCATGTCAATCCTCGGAAGGGAGACCTGTTTACGGTCACGCCGGAAGTCTTCGCAAGGCAGATGGAGTATCTCGTCAGGGCCGGTTACAAGACACTATCACTTGATGAGCTGCATGCATATATTCAGGGAGATCTCAATTTGCGCCAAAAAGCCGCCGCCATAACCTTCGACGACGGCTGGCTCGATACTTTTGTATATGCCTTCCCGGTACTCCAAAGATACGGCCTGCGGGCGACAGTTTTCCTTGTGACTGACTGGATAGAACGAGCTTCTTCGAACGCATCCAAAGAAATTCAGACAGAAAGCTTATTGCTCTCGAACGAAGAGTCAAAGGCCTTGATAAAGAGTGGGGAAGAGCAACGAGTCATCCTGCATTGGGATCATGTCCACAAGATGGCGGAGAGCGGTCTCATCGAGTTCTATTCACACACAAGAAGTCATCTTTCCTGTAAAGATCTGTCCAGCCCGCAACTTCACGAAGAAATGGGAGAATCGAAGAAGGTCTTGGAGGAGCGGCTCGGCAGGCCTTGCCCGTACCTCTGCTGGCCATACGGGCTGTATACTGAAATGGCGGTACCTGTTGCAAAGGAACTCGGTTATAGGGCACTCTTTACCATCAAACCCGGAATCGTCGAAAGCCGCTCCGATCCCTTTGCCATCAGGCGGATTCTCATCAGAGACGATTTCTCCTGGTTCAGAAGAACTCTTTTGCTGTACTATCATCCCGTCGTTTTTCCGTTAGGCCGGGCACTGAAGGGCAAACACGGCCTCTTCACGAAATGCAGAGAGATCACGAAGCAGGCATGCGCAGGTGCAAGAAGTCAGCTCCGCGAAATAGACGGTTTGCGGATGCTCTACATAAGGGCAACAAGGGTCGCAGGGTGGAATACTCAGACTCCGCTCACGTGGTCTAATCTCAACCAGAACAGGATTGTCGTGCTTAAACCATGGTTTGAGATGAAATCAGATGACGCTGCCGCCAAAGCGGTCCGCCGAACGGTAATAGATTTCTTCGACCACCACAAGACGTTGCGCCTGGGCAAAGCTGCCAGGCGACGACTTGCAACGCCAGCCCATTGGGTATTGCTGAGTCGCCCGGTGGCGCTGATGGCATTGCCTTCGTCGCGCGAAGACTACTTAAACAAGACAGGAGCGGTGACGAGGGAGATTATTAGAAACGCGGAAAAGCAAGGATACGAATTCCGGGAATTCTCCTGGAATGACTACTTGGAAGCCATCTTCGACATAAATACGTCAAACGAGTTGCGAAGACCAGGATCAATGCATGGCTGGTATCTCCAGCGTGTAAGTCCACGGCTTCACAGTCATGAAGAGCTTCGCTATTGGAAATACTATGGGGTGTTCGCTGGCGGTCGACTCTTGGCATACGCCAATCTCGTGTTATGCGGTAACTTTGCTTTCTTCAAACACCTGATGGCGCATGTCGATCATGAGGACCGCGGCGCGATGCATTATCTCGTTTCTCGCATAGTTCGAGAACTAGTGGCTCGTAGCTCCACGCAATGGTTGAATTACGGTTGGATGCCGACTAAATCGTCGGACACGGAAAACACAACACGCGTGAAGAGCCAGTTAGGCTTCGAGCCGCGCGTGGTGTTCTTTGATATTGGTAATGACCATATGCTGTCTCATTATGCGAAAACGGCGTGGGTAGGGCAGCTGTAGGACGCCTCGTTCTGACGGGTGACGTCGGCAGCAATAGTAAAGATGGAGGACAATCTGGCAGCCTCAAACAGCCCTGAAGTCGTTCCTGGTTCGAGCTTCAGAAGAAGATTCGTCGCGATCCGTGCAAGGGTAGGTGCAAGCCGCCAGGCAACGAGATCCCTTCTAGCCCTTTTGAGCGGCAACATCGTGTCGTCGGCACTTGGAGCCATCGGCGGGCTGCTCGTTGCCCGTTTCCTCGGGCCCGCGGAGACGGGAGCATTCCGAGTCTTTACCATCCCCTTGACATACCTGATATTCTTGCACCTCGGTACGTGGGACGGTCTATGGCGCCAGATCCCCTATTACGTGGGCAAAGAGATGCCCGAGCAGGTGGACAGACTTGCCTCCGCAGCCGGGGCTTTCAATGCCTGGATGTCTGCTTTCGTCTCTTTGGGCTTCATCTGTTGCGCGGCGTACAGTCTGCTGCACCATGATCTCTACGGTGTTTTTGGATGGCTCTCCCAAGTCCTCGTTTGTTGGTCTCTCCTTTACGGTGGCTATCTGGTCTCAACCTACCGCACGCTCCATCATTTCGTCACGCTGGCAAGAATCCAGGTCGCTCAGACAGCACTGATGTTCGGGATGGTCTTCTTGTTGCCATCCCTGAGATTCTACGGCCTTTGCGCCCGCGTCGCCTTCCCGGCCTTTCTGGCGGTCTGGCTATATCAGCGAAACCGGCCCCTCAAGGTGAGCTACCGGTTCGACACCGAAAGCCTGAGAGAGCTCATCAAGATAGGTCTTCCGTTCAGTATTTGGGGAAGCCTCTACACATCCATCTGGACTGCGACCGAAAGCGCCCTTGTACTCTCCCTCGCCGGCGTGACTGCCCTGGGGCTTTTCTCGGTCGCCGCGGTTATGGGGGGTGCACTGAACTCCGTGCCCTTAGCGGTATGGCAGGTTATCACCCCGCGCATCGTCACAGGCTTTGCGCGCCATGGAAGCATCCGAAGCGCCAATGCACGCATCCTGGGGATCACCGTAGGCCTCACCGGATTCATGATATTTACGGCTCTCGTGGGTTCCTTTTTGCTGGGTGTCTTCGTCCCATATTTCATCCCAAGGTATATTGCCGGCATCCCGGTGATGAAGGTCTGGCTTTGGTTCCCCGTTGTCCAGGGAGCACTCCTGCCTATCAACACGCTGTTTGCCGCAGGCAAGCCTTGGCTCTATGGCCGAAGCGTAATCGTGGGAGTGGTCGTTTTTCCCTTGACCACCTATTTACTCTACCCCGCCGTCGGCGGTCTTCTCGCCGTGGCGCTTGGGTCTCTTTTCGGCCGCTCCGCCAGGACATTGTCCGCTTACGTCGACCTGGCCATACTCGTAAGACGTGAAAGGTGACTTGGCACTTTCTGCGTCCCGCAATCGCAGTGCCCGATTACCCGTGAAGGATAGAGCCCGTGCTCGGCGTCGCGCTTCGGACACCGACTATCAGGAGGCTCCCGGGAGATCGTCAGTCGTCGCATTTCTCCTGGGAATTGCGATCGTTGCCGGCTCCGTTGTTCTTGGTCGTACGTATCCGTTCTATTTTCTCGTTTTTGCCCTTGCCCTTTTTGCCACTATCCTTTGGACGAAGACCGCACGTCCCTGGATTCTCCTGGTCTCGCTGGCAGCGGCGACCCCTGTGCCTTTATTCAAGCAAAACGTCGCCGCCAATCTCATATTCGCCTTTTGGCTTATAGTTTTCAACGTGAAGTATCTCTTTCGCCTCCCCCCGTGGGTCTATGCGGTGACCGGCTTGGCCTTTCTCGGGGTCCTTACCAGTTCGGCTTACTGGATGCCTGAGAATGTCATCGGCGGCCTATTGCGTCAGGGAGCGTTCGCCTACAATTTCCTGCTCGCGCCTTTCATATTGTTGCCTGCGATCTATTTCAGAATGCAAAAAAGTGATTACCACTCTGCAAACCTGCAAGGCCTGCTCTATTTTCTCGTCCTTCCGTCAACACTGCTACTTCTCGTGGCAAGATACATAGGAAGCCCGGCAAACGTGTGGGAAGCATCGTTGCACGTTCAAGGTCTTGCCGAAGGTTACATCCAATACCAGATAGGAAAGGTGGTAGTTAACCTTCAGAGAACAGAAGTAGGTTTTATCCTTTCAGCCCTCATCTGCGCTTCGACTGCTATAGCGGTTTCGCCGGTCAAGGCCCTCGATAGGTTCGCCGCAGGGGCGTGTCTCCTCTCAAACATATTCCTTCTCTTTGTCACCGGCAGCTTCGGGAGCGGTTTTGCCTGTCTTTGCGGATTGGCCGCGATCTTCTATGCTCGACTCCGCGCGATCAACGGGGGAAAATGGCTCGCATCGATGGCTGCTATCGTCGGGATGCTATTGCTGATATTTGCGCTATTGCCTCCGAATGTAAAGGGGTATCTGGGAAGACGCTACGAGCAACGTGTTACGAACGCCAACGAGGACAGGCTCCTGCTTTGGGAGCGTGATATAGACTACTTCCTCGAACACCCCGGGGGAGTTGGACTGACCTTCCTGGTCGGTGACCGGGTGAAAACCAATCCACATAACGACTACCTGCTCTACACCGTCAGTTATGGCCCCATGGGCGGGCTCGCCTATACGTTGCTCGTTCTTGGCATGCTGGTCTACTTCCTCCGAGGTGGAAATAGAAAGAATAGAGACCCCTCTGCCCTCGCCGTACACCTCGCAGGTCTCGGGGTCATCGTGGGACTTGCAATAAACTCCATGACTGATGACATCGGAAACAACAGGTGGTATTTCAACGTGATATGGTCCATGGCTTGGTACTGCTACTTTTGTAGTCGCGCAGCACGAAGGCAGACCGTACTCGGAGAGACGGGCCGCCAAAGCTCCCTTCCCGAACATCATCCGAGCTATCAACCAGCCCATTTACGTAGGCAGTGTGATAGCTGCAAACGACTGTTTCAGCGAGGGATCCGGCCAAAGGAAGCCATAGGCATCAAGAAGGTTGCATGACTGATAACGACGATGTCCGGAAGAGGTGGGAGCAGGAATTTACCCGGGGCGACTGGGAATACTTAAAGTCGGAGCACCAGATCCCTAGGTATGCCGTTCTCTGCTCGTACATGAAACATCTAGGTCGCCCCATCTCGTTGCTGGACGTGGGATGCGGCGAGGGTCTCATACTGAACTTCTGCGGCAGGGAGTGGCTACCCAATTACTGGGGGCTGGATATCTCACAGACAGCGCTTGACAGGATTACATCCCTCTCTTCAGCTGACAGGCTCATCTGCTCATCACTTGAAGATTTCTCTACGGACCGGAAATTCGATGTCATCCTCTTTAACGAGGTGCTTTACTATACTGCCGATCCGTTCAGCCATCTCGAGCGGTTCCGCGATTATCTGAAGCCCGGCGGCGTGTTCCTCATCTCTACTTGCAAGCAATCAGGCTGGTTTTCATCTCACGATCGCAGCATCACATCAGCCCTGCGCTTCTGGCGCTCCCCTATGAATCGTAGTATGCGATCGGTATGGCGCCTGGTCGACAGATGTAAATGGAAGAGGCTCGATGAAGTAGTGATAAGGAACATATCGCGAAAAACAAGCTACAGAATCGCCCTTATACAACCATGAGTCCTCCTTTGTGTCTGACCTCTTGTTGGCCACGTGTCCTGAATGTCCGGTTGGTCTCAATTCGATTGGCGAATTCCTGTACGCCTTGGGCATACGGTCATTTCTGATTGGCGGATACCACACCTGTGAAAGCGACGAAAAGAAATGGTCTTGTGAAAGGCAAATTATGAAACGGTCGCTTCTGAAACCGCTCGTGGCTCTTTCTATCCTCCTCAACATAACGGTGTCACTTCCCGTTTTGTATGGCCTGACTAGGCCCTTCGTCCAATATCAGATATATCACATGCTGGCGACTCGATTTGGTAAACAGGACTTGGCATTTCTGGGGACTCTTTGACTCGCAATGGGGGTGTTTGGGCTTTCAAGCTGGGGAAATACGACTTCAATACTCAGAATTTCGGACAGGGCGGTTTGACGACGGAGGGGATAAGTTGCATTGCAAAGGCGGTAGCGGGGCCTAACTACAAAACGGGTTTAGTCTGGAAGTACGCTTTCATAATGGCAGGAGCCAATGATACCCCAAGGACCGCTGCCGGCTCCAAAATATCATTTCGATATTACAAAGAGATGCTCGACGCACTACGGCAGGGGGGAACCGAGCCGGTGATCCAACTCACCTTGTATCGAGAACATGACCCCTGTCCCGAATTTGTCGATACCCTCAATGACCAATTGCGTGAGTATGCACGTACGCACAACATAGCCATTATTGACCTTAATCCGGTCCTTTGCGCACAAAAGTCACTGCTGCATGTTTATTCGACGGATGGCCTTCATCTTAGCGGCGCCGCATATGAAATATGGTCTGCTGAGATAAAACGGTTTCTCAAAGAAAAGAAGAGTGCCGTGAAATGATGGTGGCCGCAGAGGGCAGCAGAATCTATGTGTACGGGAATTCGGGTAATTCCGCATTGTCCCCTTGGAGGTGCCCACCGATATTGACAGGAGGTTCGCATGCATTTGAACATGACCGCGCAATCTATCACCATAAATGAAGTTGAGAGAGCTTCATTCCGGTTGAGGCAAAAAATTCTTGAAATGGAAATGGCTAAACTGCGCATCGATGAGGCGTATAAGAAGAAATATCTCATCCCAAGGGTTCGGGCAATTGACTATTGGCTTGGCACGAAGTATTTGCACCACATTAAATGGGCCGCCTCGTTGGAACCGTCAAAGAATCTCTCCCCTGAAGGAAATGACGCTGATAGACCATGGCGGCGGGACCGGATGGATCGGATTGTTGGCAAAGGAGGCTGGCATCGGGACCGTCATCTATAATGAGCTGGACCCAAAGATGTTGGATATCGCCCGCGAGGTCGGCAAAGCAATAGGTGTCATGCCGGATGTTTTCGTGTTAGGCGATTTCGATGAGCTGGCGGGGTCTCTGAAGGAGTCACACAGCAAATGCACCCTTTTGGTATCAGCTGATTGCATAGAGCACATATACGACATTGATGACTTCATACACAAGCTGCCCTCGCTGTCTGAGGGCCCCGTGGGGTTGGTCATGTCTTCCGGCGCGAATTTTCTAAGCCCCCAATATGTCTTTCCGACTGTGCGGAGTCAAAGAAGGGGGGAAAGAAAATATCGGCCAATTCGCGAAGATATCATACGTGCCGCTGTACCTGGGATCCTTGATAACGATTTGCGCGTGCTAGCGAACAAGACTAGGGGGCTGATAAAAGATGAGATTACGGCTTTGGCCAAGCACTATAGCAAAACGGGCTCACTTAAGAAAACCGCAAGGCCGGTAGGTGATTTCGACCCTTACGCGAGCAACCTTTGTGACCCGCTCAGCGGGCAGTGGGAAGAGCATTTCCTCAACCCCTTTGCATTTGCGAGGGTCTTGCGTGACGTGGGATTTGACTCAAGAGTCTCGTTTGGTATTCATAACATCGGACAAAGCAACCCCCTTAAACGGCTCACGGCCCAGACACTTAATGCCTGCGTGAGGATGCTGGGCAAGGCCGCAATGCCTATCGCTCCCTACTACGTCGTCATTGGTTCAAGAATGCAGCCTAAAGAAAGGTAGGGGCCCTCGCCCTCACCTGAGACCTGCAAGCTTCGTATTATTGTTTTGTCCCCGACAAACTACATAACGGACAACCGAGGCTGTAATACATGGCACTTCCGTTATAGTAGGGGCTGTGGTTTCGTGCTGCTCCTTTTGTGGCTGCGTGGCAGAGATGGCGATTGCACCGGAGAAGATGAGAAGAAGGACCACCTTTAAAGGAGCAAAGTCGCCTGAAGAGTTTCGGCGGAGGTAGGGCTCGGTGAGGGATAGACCTCTGGTTTCCGTCATTATTCCGGCCTTCAACCGTGAGGAGACGATATCCTACTGCCTCGATTCGGTGTTGGCTCAAACGTATGACAAGTTTGAGGTAATCGTAATAGATGACGTTTCTGCGGACAATACGGTCTCTGTTGTACGGGACCGGTCCGACCCAAGGGTCCGCTGCGTCGTTCTCGATAGACATTCGGGGGCTCAGGCCGCGCGCAACAGGGGTATTCTCGAAGCCAAATGCGACTGGATAGCCTTTCACGATTCGGATGACGAATGGCTGCCGGATAAGCTGGAAAGGCAGATTTCTGTTTTGGCGGAACGGGCCTACGACCCCTGGACGTTCGTATACGGCAACGCATTTCGTCTCAATAAGACGACAGGGTTGCGGAGTCTTTACATATTGCCCGTCGTGGAGGGCTCCAAACAATATGCGACCTTGCTCCGGGCGCCTGCCCCTCTCTTTCCCACCATGTTGGCGTCGAAGAGGGCCATTGAGAAGATAGGGTATCTAGACGAGGCGGTGCCCTCTTTTCAGGAATGGGACACATCAATACGTCTCGCCAAGTATTGCACAATCGCGCATCTGAGAGAGCCGTTGATGGTCTATCACGTCGGAAACAGGGGTGCCATCTCCGGAAGCGGAACGAGACATGTCGAGGGCTGGCATTACATTATCAGCAAATACGAGAATGACATAAGGGAATTGTGCGGGGAAGAAACATGGCGCAGGCTAAACGTTCAACTGCTGTGGAGATGCCTGAATTTCGGTTTGACAGAGCACTACGACCGCTACTTAAGCGAGGCCGGGCAGTTGGGGAAACACCGTCTTCAAATACCGTATCTTGAGCTTTGCAGAAAATACGGGATCAGGCCGGACAATATCATCCACCGCATCGCTTGGAAATTCCTGCGGCCTTGAAGTATCGATGGTAGTCAACTACTTCGTCCAGTACACTTCCATATTCTCGCTGACTCCGTGGCGAAACTCGATACGGTTGTTTCGCGAAGCCGGCCATAGGGTGAGGGTGTTCCAATTCGCGGACGAAAGGATCAAAAGACATCCTTCGGACCTGGGGGCATCATTTGACCTTGTGGAAATCGGGTATCCCCTGGCGGCAAAGTATGCTCTATTCATAATCAAGACCTTCTTCAGATTATTGAAGTATTTAGGACTGAAGGACGTGAGCACTATCGGCGATGGGATCGATTGCCTGTTCCGTAATTACTACTTCGTCGCGGCATGCCTCTTGAAGAATAAGTGCGGAGGTCATGAAGTCTTCATCGGGGGCGACCCCGGCGCATTGATCGCAGCCCACGCTCTCGCAAAGAGGGGGAAAGGGACCCTTGTCTACTGGTCCCTGGAGCTCTTATATCGAAAAGCATCTCAATAACTTCGGCCTGAGGATAATCAAGCGGGCGGAAAGAAGATGCAACCAGGATGCATTGTGCACAATCGATTTTGGGGACATGAGGTGCAAGATCCTGCAAGAGGAAAACCGGCTTGATCCGGGGACGATCATATCGATCCCGAATTCCCAAATCGGGCCCGGCGAGATGAAGAGGGAACTATTTCTTCAACGACAAGTTCGGCATCCCGAGGGACAAAGTCGTTATACTGCATGCGGGGGGTCTCTTCGGGCAATTGGCTGCACGTAAAGGATATTCTTCAGTCCATTCCTGAATGGCCGGACGATTACATCCTGGTTCTCCATACTCATAAGCGCCCTTATCCCGGGTGCGGCTTTTCAGTGCCGGAAGAGTATCTGAACAAAAAGATCTTCCTGAATGATGATCCGGTCCCTTTCGATCAATTGGATATTATCTATTCTTCCTGCGATATCGGAATAATGGTTCATGGGCCTGCGGGTCACCATCTTGATGAAAACCTTTACTATAGTGACTTATCGGTGGGGAAAATATTCCACCATCTGAAGGTGGGTGTTCCACTCATCGCGAGAAATCTGCCCGGTTACCGGGGCCTTTTTGAAGACAGGAAAGCGGGTGTCTGCATAGAGGGTCCTTCGGATATCTTGCCGGCCATACGGAAGATCATGGCCGATCACGGGCGATACAGATTGAACGCGCTGAGGCTCCATGAAGAATTCAGGTTTGAGCCGTATCACGCAAAACTGATTGAAAGGCTGAATGCCCATGCGCAGCAAGTCATACAACCTAAAGCGGCCGCGACGTGACGTATTGCGTACCGCCGGTCAGTCCGCGCACAGGGTATCATCGGCCAATCCTACACATGCCCATGTGCAACAAAAGGTTGGATAGGAAAGCATGAGAGTGCTCGTAGTAACCAACCTCTATCCCACCCCGGCCAGGCCTTTCATGAGCACGTTCGTCAAGGAACAGGTGGAGTCGCTGCGACAATACTGCCGCAGGATCTCGTTATGGATGTCAGGGTGATCGAGGGCTCCAGGCCGAAGAGGGGAGTACCTGCGAGAGATGTTGCGCCTGCCCTTCGTCGTGAAGAAAGGCAGATATGATATGGTTCATGCCCATTTCGGATTGACTCTGGTTTCTACGCTCTTCGTCCGTGCTCCAGTCGTAGTTACGTTTCATGGTTCGGACCTGATGATGAGCCCGACGAAGCACGTATCGAAGCTCCTGGCACCGAGGACGGCAAGAATAATAGTGGTAGCCCAAAGGCTGAGGGAGTATCTTGGCCGCGGAGAGGTGATTCCCTGCGGCATACCGGTACAGGAATTTGCGCTGCCGTCGTGCCACGACAAGCCGAGTTCAAAGCTGCCGGGGAACCTGAAAGTGTTGTTCCCATCCGACCCGACGCGAAAAGTGAAGGGGTACAGCCTCTTCCAGGCCATACGACAGGAGCTGGAAGAAAGGGGGAACAAGGTTGAGGAAGTTCATCTGAACGGTGTCGAACGGGCAAAGGTCCCGGAAGTGTACTGGGAGAGCGACCTCATGCTCCTTACGTCCCTGTCCGAGGGGTCTCCGACAGTGATAAAAGAAGCCATAGCGGCCAAGCTTCCCTTTGTGTCAGTCGACGTTGGCGACGCGAAGGAATGGGCAAGGCTCGTGAATTTCGGCGTCGTGGTGCAGGACAGAGACCCTAGGACCATCGCGGAAGAGGCTATTGCCCTCCTGGCGCGAACAAAGCATAGGTCGGCATTGGACAACAGCCAGTGCCTCGAAGAATGGACATCGCGAAGATAGCGCGACGGATAGGGCGCGTCTATCGAGAGATACTAAGAGGAGAACAGGTTGCGATAGGATGTCGTAAATACCCGCAAGAATTGCAAACGAAAGAATTCGGAGGTGTTGGGATGTCCATCCGACCGCTATTGGTGCTGGTTGTTCAAAGATTGAGATATTACTACTACAAGAGCCGGGGTTATGACATCGACAGATCCATCCAGCTACAAAGAAGGTTGAATCTCGATAGGGCGAACCCAAAAGGTATTCACATAGGAAAGAACACCGCCATCACGTCACAGGTTACTATTCTCAGCCACCACTATCCGTGGAAGATGGAAGGGAATCAATATATCAGTCATGTAGACACCTACATAGGCGACAATTGCCTTGTTGGCATTGGTGCAATAATACTGGCTGGTGTGAGAATCGGAAACAATGTGGTAGTTGCCGCAGGATCTGTAGTCACTAAAGATGTTCCTTCAAATGTAATAGTTGCGGGCAATCCCGCTCGAGTCATTAAGGCTGACATCATAATGGAAAGGTTGGGCTCGGCGTCGGGGTCACCGCGAGTATTCGTCGACCGGCACCCTGGTGTCCCGACTCGGCAGCAACGAATGACGTATCCGATCACGCAAGCCTTGTGAAAGATCCAGCCTGAGTAATCAAGCAAAGAGCCTAATCGAAGGCCGTCGAACCAACAGATATATATCAGGATAGTTTTAGCGAATCCAGAATGGGAATGGCACGACCTGACGATTTGATAGGCCGATCACAGACTGGGAGTCTTGCATGTCATCTTCAATTCATAGGCGTCATCGAAAAAAGGCGATAATCTGCAATTTTGGGACCGGTGGGCATACAGAGCAAATGAAAAGATTGCTCTCCCATATTGGAACCGGCGAATTGATCCTTATCGCTCAGTCACCCGTCAAGCCCAATGATAGCAGATACGGAGAATATTCGAGAATATCGAAGGTGCGTCCGGACTATGCAAGTTTGACCGGGATTCTGGTAATTCCCTATTTTGCAATTGTTAATCTCGTTCAGACGGTGAAGCTCTTTATTCGATTTGACATCCGTATGCTTATTTCGACTGGGTCGGGCGTTGCCATCGTTCCTTCCATCGTCGCCAAGCTTTTCCGGGCGAAAGTGCTATTTTTCGAAAGCTGGAGCCGTTTTTCGTTTCCCTCAATTTCAGGCCGAATTATGTACCGCATTGCCGATGTCTTTTTCGTCCAGAATGAGGAGATCAAGAAATTCTACAAAAAAGCACGCTACGTGGGACAATTATGAAAATCTTCATCACGGTGGGAACCACTCCCTTTGACGAACTTATCCGTTTCTGTGATGAAAAGTTGGATTCAGCATTGGCGATAACGATGCAAATTTCTAACGACGCACGTTATGTGCCACAGAGGTTTGACTACTTCAAATTCGCTGATGACATAATCTCCTGCTACCAGAACGCCGATCTTGTCATTACACATGCCGGGGCAGGAACCATATTCACACTCCTCGAGATGCGGAAGCGCATTATCGTCGTCCCGAATTTGGAAAGAGACGATAGCCATCAAAAAGATCTTGCAGGCGTCGTTTCCCGAAAGAAATGGGGCTTGGTTTGCTGGCAGTTTCAAGAACTACCCGAGATTATTGTGCGTGCAGTTGATTTTCCAATAGTGCCATATGAGCGTCAAAAGTTTTCCGGAGGGCCGTATATAGATGAAATCGTGAGAGAGCTGTATTTCTAGAAAGAGCTTTAGTGGGTTTAAACGGTCGTGCATGACCAGCTATCCAGGCCAGGAAGTGCGGGTTCTAGAAAAGACAGGTAGCAAGGAGGATAGGCGCAATGCTTAGATTCGGCTTTGTTGGTTTCGGCAGGATGGGGATTACTCATCTTTCCATACTTAATACGCACCCTTCCGTGAAGGTCGCTACAGTGTGCGATCAATCGAGCACTATGCTCAAGCTGGTAGGCAAGCACATAAACCTTCCGACCTACACCGATTACCGGAAGATGCTTGACGGGACCAAGCTCGATTGTCTTGTCGTCTCCACCCCGACCGATTCCCACGGAGAGGTGATCAAAGCTGCTATAGATAGGGACCTTCATGTCTTTGTTGAAAAGCCATTCACCTTGACGGCTGCTGAAGGACGGGATGTGGTGGCCTATCTCGGTAACAAGCCTCTGGTGAACCAGGTGGGCTACGTGAACCGGTTCAACGAAGTCTTTATGGAAGTGAGGCGTCTGCTGCATGCCGGCATTATAGGAGACGTGAAGAACATTTCCTCGGAAATGTATAGCGCCACAGTTTTGAAGGATACCAAGTCCGGGTGGCGCAGCAAGAAGAAACTAGGCGGTGGATGCCTTTACGAGTGCGCCTCCCACTGTATCGATCTGGCCGTCTATCTGGCAGGGAAACCTCCCTAGGGTTGCAGGGAGCATAATGCAAAGCATCTATTCCTCCGAAGTGGAGGACTTCGTGAGCTCCACATTCATATATGACAATGGGGCAAGCGGCGCCATCGCGGTCAACTGGAGTGATGAGGCATACCGGAAGCCTGCGAACATAGTCAAGGTTTTTGGGACAGGCGGTCGGATCGTTGCCGACAAACATGCGTTCAAGGTATATCTGAAGAAGGCCGATGAAGCCAACGGCTTTGGAAAGGGGTGGACCACCCGCTACATCACGGATTTTGGTGAGAGCGTTTATTTCTATCTTCGCGGCAACGAGTTTACCAGACAGCTGAACTACTTCGTCGGCTGTGTGGAGCGGGGGGCGACCGAGAACGTATCGAGTTTCGCGGAAGCCCTCAAGACGGACATCATAATGGAAGAGATCACACAGGACGCGTCAAGGTCTCTCGACATCTCGGAGAGCGAAGCCATTTTGCGGAAGGACCGTGGGCAGAGATCGCGCTGGACGAAACTCTTCAAGTGACAGGGGGACAATCGATGCTGGATAGGATTATTTTCGGGGACAACCAGTTCTTTGGGATAAATCATATGTCGGAAGACAAGGCGCAGGCCCTCACAGAGAAATTCAAGGACGTGAACTCGATCGTGGAGGTCATGGACATAGCTTATTCTTGCGGCATTAGGGCGTTCATGCTCAATACGAACGAGAGGGCTCAAGAGATTTGCGATTACTTCAGAAACACCTCCTCCCTGTATAGCGACATCGTCTTCTATCCCTCTCTGCCATACGCGCACAAGTACGCTAATGCCGTGGCCGAAAGGGGAATTTTTGGGGCGCTGAGAGACGTGATCGTCGCCGATAGCACGGCAGGTGACATTATCGGCATGGTCGCCAAGGGTGGAATGTCACTCTTCGAGAGAGACATGCTCAAAGTAATGGAGATACTCGTTGACATAGAGATGAAGATCTTCAGAGGGCTCACTGTAAAAGTGATCTTCCTGCAGAATATTGTGGCAGATCTTCTTCTGGGGCTTGGTGCCAGAGAGGCGTTCGTCGCCTTCGATGCCTATATCAGGGCGAAGTACGGCGTGGACGCCGGTTTCGTCACGATGAACATGCCGAAAATGGTCGATTTTCTGCTCGAATGCGGCATCAAGAACCCTATAGTCTGTTCGTCGATCAACAAGGTAGGCTACTTCATGAGCCCGGATATAGATGCATATGAGCGAACTTTGAAAGAGAGGGAATTCCGGCCGATCGCGATGTCCATACTGGCGTCGGGAGGAGTCCGACCGAGAGAGGCAGTCCAGTATGTTTGCACACACAAGGCAATTCAAGCTATCGTTTTCGGCGCATCGAGCAGGCAGCACATTTCTGAGACTGCCGAACTCATTCGAGAATACTCGAAATAGCATGTAAGGTTTTTCGATGCCCGCACACTTCGTCACGGAAGAGAGCGGGGTTCAGAACCTCATGCGAGAGGGGAAGCCGGCCGACAAGATTCATTTCGTCGGCCACGTAATGATAGACAACCTGCTGTACCAGAACGACAAGCTCGACAGCGGAGCCGTCGATGTCAGGTCGTTGTCCGTATTTCCAATGAAACCGGGAAAGGGCTCCTATGCCTTTCTTACGCTTCATCGGCCCTCGAATGTGGACAATGCCGATACATTTCGAGGTATCATGTTCGCAATTAATGAGATTGCCGACAGGATCCCCATCGTCTTTCCTGTCCACCCGAGGACGAGGAAGATGGCGGAGCAATTCAGCATAACTTTCTCGGAAGGAATAACATTGCTGCCGCCGCTGGGCTTCAGGGAATCGCTTTTTCTATGGAAAGACGCCGAGGTGGTCCTGACCGACAGCGGCGGCCTCCAGGAGGAGACGACTGCTCTCCGCGTGCCGTGCGTGACGATTCGCGAGAACACCGAAAGGCCGATAACGGTCGACATCGGCACAAACGTTCTCGCCGGGACAACGCGGGAGGGTATTCTGCAGGCATACCGGGACAGTCTGGAAAAGAAGGCCCGCGCTGCCATACCGCCGAAGTGGGACGGCCAGGCCTCGGAGAGGATATGGGAAGTGCTGCTGAGGGAGATCGTATAAGGTTCTTGGATCCGTCATGGGGGCATGAGGGCGTAAGGGCTGGGAAGCATGAGGACGGGTGAGGCTGAAGAGGACCGATGTTGAAAGCGATTGAAGCGGCTAGGATGAGACCGATGAGTTGGGTGAAAACAGGGATTTACGCAATCGTAATTTTCCTGGTTTATAAGTCGGCCCTTCGTCCAGTTGGTTTCCCACGACTGGGCCATCGAGGATTATTCGCATTCGTACCTGGTCCCCTTCATTGTCCTCTACCTCGTATGGGAAAAAAGAAAGGCCCTTGCGACGGTTCAATCGAGGCTATCCTGGGTCCGGACTGATTCCCTTTGCCCTGGGCATCGCCTTATTCTGGCTCGGGGACCTGGGCGGCGAGTTCTATACGCTCTACGTCTCTTTCTGGCTCGTCGTCGTGGCCTTCTATGGATTCATCTGGGCTGGCAGAAGATCAAGACCATATGGTTTGCCCTGGTCATGGTGTTCGCGGCCTTTCCCTTTCCGAGATTTCGTCAACATCAGGGCGACCCTGCAGCTTAAGCTGATTTCCTCGCAGCTCGGCGTGTGGATGCTCCATGCGTACGGCATGTCGGCCTACCGCGAAGGGAACGTTATCGACCTGGGGTTCACACAGCTCCAAGTGGTCGACGCTTGCAGCGGCCTCAGGTACGTGCTGCCGCTCATGGTCTTGAGCGTCCTTCTCGCGTACTGGTTCAGGGCCCACTGGTGGAAGAGAATAGTCCTTTTCCTCTCAGCGATTCCCCTGGCCATCTTTGTCAACGCCTTCAGGATTGCGCTGACAGGCATCCTCTACAGCATTTTCGGTGCCGCTGTGGCGGAAGGCTTTTTCCATGGCTTTTCCGGGTGGCTCATCTTCCTGTTCTGCATCCCCATTCTCCTCTTGGAGATGTGGATCTTGCGCTGGCTGCCACCAAGGAGATCGAGGGACGATGGAGGAGGGGACGCGCCCGATTCAAAATTGCCTTACCCGACCGGTAGCCGGCCTGGAGCTTCCAATTCAAAATTAGAGATCAAGAATTCAAAACCGTCCTTTTCCCATCCTGTTTTCGCAATAACGATGGTTTTGCTTGTTTCGACAGCCGTTCTTTCAGGAACCGTCGAGTTCAGGGAGAAAACGCCCATCAAGAAACCGCTGTCGTCCCTGCCGCTAGCCATAGGGGAATGGTCCGGGAGCAAGGGACAAATGGAACAAGAGTTCATCGACGAGCTCCACTTCAGTGACTACGCGATGGTAGACTTCAGGAACAACCGCGGCCAAACCGTCAATTTCTATACGGCGTACTACGAGAGCCAGCGAAAAGGTTACGCTACGCACTCGCCCGAGACGTGTCTGCCGGGCAACGGATGGATCTTCAGGGAGGCCGGGGCAGCAGATATTCCCGTCGGGCAGGGTAAGTCTATGCGCATCAACCGCGCCTTCATAGAGAAGGCGGGCACCAAAGAACTCACCTACTACTGGTTCGCGCAGCGCGGAAGGATTCTCACCAGCCTTTATCAAGTGAAGATCTATTCATTCTGGGATGCATTGACAAAACACAGGACGGATGGCGCCCTCGTCCGCCTCATCACCCCCGTGTACGAGCGTGAAAGCACGGGAGACGCCGAAACCCGCCTCCAGGGTTTTACGAAAGCGATTGTGCCGGTGCTGAAGGAATACATACCGGAATAGGCCAATCTTCAATGCTTAATTTTGCATTGTCAATGGCTGGCCCCTGATGCATAATGGTTCATGTCCGGAGAAAACGTGAAAGTCCTTACGAAGGACGGGGTCAAGAAGCGCCTCGTCGGAGGCAGATTGCAGATGATGAAACTCCATACCGAGTACGTCCGCCTATCAAGAATTTCATCTACCGGTAATGCTGGCGGATTCGACCTAAGGCTTTCAATTCAAAATTCAATATTAAGAATTAAACATTGGTCTACTTAAGTGCTCTTCTCCTGTCATTCTTCATTACGGTTCTCCTCATCCCCGTTCTGAGCAGGATGGCCTTCCAGTTCAACATCGGCCTCGACGTC
The DNA here is from genome assembly GCA_963749525.1 of uncultured delta proteobacterium. Taxonomy (GTDB): domain Bacteria; phylum Desulfobacterota; class Syntrophorhabdia; order Syntrophorhabdales; family WCHB1-27; genus CAVVNC01. The sequence continues at coordinate 192,590 of CAVVNC010000032.1, read as the reverse complement.
CCCGACGCGAGGAAGGTGCACAGGAAGCCCATACCCAGAGTAGGTGGCATAGCCATCATGCTCGGCGTGTTCATGTCGACGGTCTTCTGGCTGCCCCAGTCGAGCTTTACCCACGCCTACGCCGTTGGAGCGGCCGTCATCGTCTTGCTCGGCATGGTGGACGATTTCAGGGGGCTCGGCTTCAGATTGAAATTCCTGGGCCAGGTAGCGGCTGCACTTGTTGTGGCAGTGTACGGAGATGTCAGGATAAGAAGCCTGGGCACCCTGCTCCCCGACGGTCTCCTCCTTCCCGACGCGATCAGCATACCCCTCACCGTCGTCGCCATCGTTGGCGTCACGAATGCGGTCAACCTCTCGGACGGCCTCGACGGCCTCGCAGGCGGCATCTGTCTCTTGAGTTTTTCCTGTCTCGGGTATCTCGCCTATGCCGGCGAAGACATGGCCCTCTGCCTGCTCGGCTTGGCCCTGGTGGGGGCCATCATGGGTTTCCTAAGGTACAACACGTACCCGGCGGAGCTCTTTCTCGGGGACACAGGGAGCCAGTTTCTCGGTTTTTCGGCCATATGTTCTCCCTTGCACTTACTCAACAGCAGGCCACGGCCTTGAGCCCGCTCCTGCCCTTGCTTATCCTCGGTTTTCCCGTGCTCGACACGCTGGGGGTGATGGCCCAGAGGCTTTCGGAGGGAAGACCGCTCTTCTCCCCGGACAAGAACCACTTTCACCACAGGCTGATGGGCCTGGGCTTCCACCATTCGGAATCGGTGGTCGTCATATACAGCCTCCAGTCCCTGCTCGTGATCGGCGCCTATTTCTTCAGGTTTTACCCGGAATGGCTCATCCTGTCCGTTTACGTCGCCCTGTCCGCGGCCATACTCGGGGGGTTCTACCTGGCCGACAAGGCCCACTGGCGGCTGGGCAGGTACGATTTCTTCGAACACTTGATCAAAGGGCGCCTCCAGAGGATGCGGGACGAGGGCGTTTTCATCAGGGCTTCCTTTCGAGCCATACGATTCGGGCTGCCCTTCCTGCTCCTTGTGACCTGCTTCGTGCCGACCCAGGTACCGACCTACCTCGGCCTGCTCTCCGTGGCCCTTCTCTGCCTTCTCGGCGGTGTATGGGCTTTCAAGAAAGCATGGATGAGGCTGAGCCTCATGTCGGCTCTCTATCTTTTCATCCCCCTGATCGTTTACCTGAGCGCGCAAGATGAGCGACCCATGGTAGATGCGGTATACGTGCTTTACGGCGCCGCCTTCATCGGACTCATAGTACTTACCGTGCTCACCCTCAAGCTGACAAGGAGGAAGAGAGGGTTCAAGAGCACGCCCATGGATTTTCTTATTCTCTTTATGGCCCTTGTTTTCCCTTATGTCCTGGGGGCGTATCTACCCGTAAAGGGGCTGCCGATCGTCGTCGCCAAGACCATCATGTTCTTCTTCGGCTACGAGGTGGTCATGGGGGAAATGCGGGGAAAGCTCGATGGCCTCGCCCTGGCGAGTTTGTCGTCGATTCTTGCCGTGGCGATCCGTGGGCTTTCGGGGTGGTGATGTAAGTGTAGTATACTGTACGGAATACGGAAGCGGCCCACGCACAATATAGGTATACTGTTGTGTGGCTAGGCTCCGCAGACTCTTATCAGGTAGAGGTTCCTTGAGTGAAAGTTGCGCCCCATCGATCCTCATCCTTACCAGTTTCGTTAGGAGGTCATCGTTGAAAAGAATATTGAAAATGATCCTGGCAGTTCTTGTGATAAGCCTTATTGTTGCGGGCTGTGGCGGCCCGGACCAGAAGAAGCTGAAATTCTACAACAAGGGCAAGGCCCTCTACGAGAAGGGCGACTATGTGAAGGCGAGGCTGGAATTCAAGAACGCCGCGCAGATAGACCCGAAATACTCGGATGCCTATTATATGTTGGGCCTCACTGCGTTGAAGCAGGGCAACCTCAGGGAGGCTTACGGCAGCCTGTCGAAGGCTGTCGATCTGGCGCCTTCCAACACGAAAGCGCGGGTGGAGCTGGCAGGGGTGCTCCTCCGGGGAGGGGCGATCGACAAGGCCATGGAAGCTGTTGACGCGGCGCTCAAGGCAGAGCCGACCAACGAGCAGGCGCTCATCTTGAAAGGGGCGTGCTTCCTCGCAAAGAAGGAGGGCGACAAGACGGCCGCCCTCATGAAAGAGCTGATCGGAAAAGGATCGAAGAGCGCGGACGCCTTTCTCCTTCTGTCGGCGGTCTACAACCAAAAGAACGATTTCGACGAGGCAGCCAAGGTGCTGCAGGAAGGCATCAAGGTGAATCCCACCTCGGTCGCGCTCAACATGGTGCTTGCCGACGTTCTGGTGAAAGCCAAGCGGACGGGGGAAGCGATCTCCGTCGGGGAGCACCTCGTTTCTCTCGATCCGGCGAACTCTGCTCACAAGCTCGCCCTAGCCGGCCTGTACTGGGACACGGGCAAACAGGAGAAGGCAACAGAATTGTTGAATGAGGTGGTCTCCGCGGATAAGAAGAATGAAGTCGGCAGGCTCCAGGCGGCAATGTTCTACTTGAACAAAGGGAAGGCGGACGACGCGGAGCGGGAGCTGACTACAGGGATCCAGCAAAACGGAAAGAGCTTCAGGCTTCGCCTCGCCCTGAGCGAACTCTACGTGAACACGAACAGGGCCGACCAGGCCATCAAGACCTTGAAGGATGCTCTGGGCCTGGAAAGGAAATCCACCAACCCCGACGTTATCCAGGTGAAGAACGCCCTTGCCAAAATCTACTTCGCCCAGCGGAATATGGACGAGGCAAAAAAATATGTGGATGAGATCCTGAAAGATAGCCCCAAAAACCTGGATGCCCATTTTACTAGGGGCGGTATCTATCTTGCCAGAGGGGAGGGCGTCAACGCCGTCCCTGAGTTCCGGGAAGTGGTGACCGAAAGGCCCCAATTTGTCCCGGCCTATGTGAAGATGGCCGAGGCCCATGCCATAAACAACGAGCTCAACCTTGCTTCCGACACGCTTCTGAATGCGCTGAAAATAGACCCCAAATCCCGGGAGGCGGCACTGGTGCTCGTCAAGGTAGAAATGCTCCAGAAGGAATACGACAACGCAGAGAGCCGGCTTCGCAAGATCGTGGAAGAGAACCCGAACGACCTAGATGCGAGGGCGATCCTGGGAGATCTTTACGCAGCCAAGAAGGATTCGGGCCGTGCGGAAACGGAGTACGGGCAGATGAAGAGGATAGCGCCGAATAACCCCGCGGGTGGTGTCAAACTGGCGTACCTTTTTGTGAGTCAGGGAAAGCTCGACAAAGCCCGGGGTGAATTCGAGGCTGCCCTCAAGCTCGCCCCGGACTCGCCAATGCTCGTGGCCTCCGTCGTGCGGATCTACCTGGCCGAAAAAAAGTATGATCTCGCCACTTCTCTCTGCGAGGCGAGGATAAAGCGGAACGCAAACGACGCCCTTGCGTACGACCTTCTCGGCCAGGTTTACGGTGTGCAAAAGGACTACAAGAGGGCGGAGGTTGCACTCAACAAGGCAGCAGAGCTTCAGCCCAACTCTCTCGAGCCCCTTCGCAATCTGGCCCAGCTCTATGTAGTTCAGGGACAGGCCGATATGGCCATAAAGAGAATGGAGGAACGCACGAAGAGCGCACCCGATGACATAAACTCGCGATTCATGTTGGCCCAGCTTTACAATATGAGTCACAAGTACCCTTCCGCGATGGACGCGTATGAGAAGATCCTCCAGAAGTTCCCGGACAACTGGGCCGCGCAGAACGACCTTGCCTTTCTCTTATGCGAGCAGGGAAAGTCGGGCAAAGACCTCGATAGGGCATTTACCCTGGCGCAGAAGGCGCTCACCGCTCATCCCGACGAAGCGAGCACGCAGGATACCTGGGCTGGGTCTACTACAAACGGGGAGACCTGAACCACGCCGAGGACCTCATCGGGAAGGCGTACGCGCGGATGGCGAACAACCCGGTCGTCACCTATCACATGGGCATGGTCTCCTTCAAAGCCGGAAAGCTGACCGAGGCGAAGGATTATCTGGCCAAGGCCATGAAATATGGTCGCCCCCTTCGAGGGAAAGGAAGAGGCTCAGCGGACCCTGGAGAAGCTGTAGCGCGTGGCGAAAGGGGAGGCTTAAATACCGGCCCCGGCTTTCACATACCAAGAAAAGGAAGAAAAAGGCAGGATGTGTTCCATGACAATCGCATAACGTGCTGAAGATTCCGAAACGTTCATCCTCTTATCAGGTGTAAGATCTTGGTAGGGGGATTTCGTTTCCTTAGCCTTGGATACTCCACCGGTGGGACCGAGAACGTCTCTAAAAGATAGACGCACACCATAGGAATATCGAATGAGCATTCGGCACTGGGCAAAGCGTCTCATTCGAAAGACGGGCTACCTGGTCGAGCCGTACAATATTTATCGCGACCCCGCGGCTCTTCGGATGACTTTACTTTCTTTGAAGGGCATTAACGTGGTTCTCGACATCGGCGCGAATGCAGGGCAATTCGCTCTCGGGCTGCGGCATGACGGATACGAAGGCAGAATCATATCCTTTGAGCCGGTCGCGCAAGTATACGAGAATCTGGCCGCCAACGCGAGAGGCGATACCAAATGGGAGACGGTCAACTGCGCACTGGGCTCGTTCGACGGGATGGCCGAGATAAATGTTTCCTTGAATACCGTCAGCAGTTCTCTACTGAATATGTTACCGCGCCATTTGGAGGGCGCCCCCGAATCGAGGTACGTTCGGCAGGAGGAAATCTCCGTGAGAAGAATTGATTCCATTGTCGACAGTTATCTGTCCGAAGGAGAAAGAGCATTTGCTAAGATCGATGCTCAAGGCTTCGAAAGACAGATCATCGAGGGCGGCGAAGGATCAATGGACAGGATTTGTGGCATGCAATTGGAAATGTCCCTCGCTCCGCTTTACCAAGGAGAGACCTTGATTGGAGACATGATCGGCTTCCTGTCGGAAAAGAACTACGCTTTGGTATCGATAGAGCCGGCTTATTGGGATCTCGTAACCCATGAGCTATTGCAGGTAGATGGGATATTCCTTGAAAAAGGATCGGCCTTACCGTAAAGCTGAAGTCGTTGCGGTCTTCTCATTCATTGCATTGACTGCATCTTGAGGCGACTACGTGAACGAAAAGGAACTCATAAGTGTTATTACTCCCGTCTACGATCGGCGTGATGAACTCGAAAAGTGCCTGAGAAGTCTCGCAAGTCAGACGCACGACAATTTCGAGTCCATTGTGGTCGATGATTGCAGCACCATGAAGATTCAAGACATAATAGGGCAAATGCAGGATCCTCGGTTCAAGTACATGCGCAATGAGAAGAACGGCGGACCTTACAACGCGAGAACAGTCGGATGGAAGGCGGCTCAAGGCGACTATATCGTAAATCTGGACAGTGATTGGGAGGCCTTTCCGTGGCTATTGGAGCGGGTTGCCCACTACTTCGAAGAAACTCCGGAAGCAGACGCAGTTACAGGGATGTTCCTGCGCAATCAGGATTCAACGGTGTTCGTCCGCGTACGTGGTGGCAAGAAGCTGGTGACCCCCTGGAATGTGGCCCTCCTCCCGCCTATCCCCGATTGCATTGGAGGCGTGAGGCGAAGTGTGGTCAATGAATGGCTTCAGAAAAGCCATGACTATTTTGCCCTTGAAGCACATTCGTGGCTTGCCTTCTCGTTAAAGCACTCGCAACTCTACGTTGACGAGCCATGGGCACTCTATCATACGGATTCGCTGAACAGGGTGACTCCCCTTCTCTCCGGAAAATCACCCAGGCGGACCAACGATTGCCTGCTCTTTCTCGAAGACTATGATGAGGTTCTACGGGCGGTTCGTCGCCCGGATATCGATCGCATGCTCGTGACAATCACGCGGTCTTTCCTGGCAGACAGGCATTGGGCGGGGCTCAAGAAATGCCTTTTCTACATGAAACTCAGAAAGATGAATGCAGCCAAAGTCTTGTTCGCAATGCTGTTTTTTGGGTCAGTATCCAAACTGAGAAGGGCATTCCTAGGAAGGTGGAAACGTCCCGGCGAAGTCGTTTGGATAGATTGGGTGGATAGTGGCCATGACTCCGATGGATAAAGCAGTGCCGGCAGGGAACGATATTTCGATTCTTGTGGTCTCATGCGACAAATACCATGACCTTTGGGCGCCCTTCTTCACCCTTTTTTTTCGGTATTGGCAGGACTGTCCATACCCGGTTTATCTCTGTGCTAACGCAAGTTCCTACGATGATCCGCGGGTAACGACACTTCTCATCGGGGCAGACTTGTCATGGTCGTCGAACCTGAAGAGATGCCTTGAGCAGTTTCCTAGTAAGTACTGCATTCTCTTGCAGGAAGATTTTCTTTTCACGAAAGTCGTGGATACCCCGAGAATCAGCGAGCTCGTCGGTTATTTTCGAGAGCGCGGAGCTGCGTGCCTGCGACTCTTCCCGAGTCCGCCACCCGAGAGCACGATGCGGGATAACCCAGGGGTGGGGGGGATCTTAAGAGGAGCCGCTTACCGGGTGTCTCTTCAGGCCGCCATCTGGGAAAAGGCTGCTTTGTACGAACTGCTGGAGGAAGGAGAAACGCCATGGGATCTAGAAACCTTCGGCTCCAAGCGCTCCGACTTATCCAATCGTCTGTTCCTCAGCATCGCCGAAAGAAACCGAAAGAAGTGGCCATTGGACTATTTTTCGACGGCAGTCGTTCAGGGTAAGTGGGTACGGGAGGCCGTGGCTATCTGCGCCCGTGAGGGAATCCATGTTGATGAGACGCAGCGGGCGGTCGAATCGAGAATAGGTCTCTTTCGGCGGATATGGCTAACGAGACTGAGAGGAATCAAGAGTCGTTTCCTTGCCGCAGCATCTTTGAACGCGCGCTGACGAGAATACATGCAAAAGAATCGACTATTCAGTAACGCAGTCATGTCGGTGCTGCAGGTACTCATCGTCACCGCCAGTCTTTTGGTTCTTTATAGGGTACTGCTGAAGACCATAGGGGTCAAGCAACTCGGAGTTTGGTCACTGGTCATGGCAACCACGTCCCTGGCTCAGTTGGCGAATCTGGGATTTGCTGCGGGTGTGACGAAATTTGTCGCCAAGTATGCCGCCCGCGCGGAACACGAGACGGCTTCCCGCGTTATCCAGACCGCGGTTCTAACCTTAGCGGTTTTGACGGGCACTTTTTTCGTGGTGGTTTATCCTTTTGCAAAATGGATACTCTCCATATTCATTCCTGCGGACTCACTAAAGGCAGGTTTGTCGATCCTGCCATACGCGTTCATCTCTTTTTGGATACTTGTAGTGACCGGAGCGTTTCAAGCGGGTCTCGACGGTTATCAGAGAATCGACGCAAGAAACCTCGTGGTGATCGGCTGTTCCCTCGTTTATCTGGGATTGTGCGTATTATTTGCCCCAATCTGGGGCCTTGTCGGCGTCGCGTTTGCTAGTGTCCTTCAGAATCTCCTGCTTCTTCTTGTGACCTGCTATGTTTTGAAATGGTATCTACCTTCCCTGCCTGTAGTGCGCTATAGCTGGGACAAGGCGTTATTCAGGGAGATGCTCGGATATGGGACAAATTTCCAATTGATTTCCGTTACGTTCATGCTGTACGAGCCGACGACCAAGGCCCTCTTGAGCAAGTTTGGAGGATTGGCGGCCGTTGGGTATTATGAAATGGCCAACAGAATGGTGCAGCAGGTCCGCGGTTTGATTGCGACTCCTGCCTTCTCTCTGGTTCCCGCTATCGCGGACCTCAAAGAAAGGGCGGCGAACAGGATTGCGGGGCTTTATCTAAATTCCTACTCTCTCGTATTCTGTCTTGCCGTTGCCGCCTATGCCCTGGTCATCATGTACTCCCCTGTGGTGTCTCTCGTCTGGATTGGCCACTTTGAGCCCAGGTTTGTCCTGTTCTCGTGCCTCCTGTCTCTGGGTTGGTTTCTCAATCTCCTCGCCGTGCCCTCCTATTTTGCAAATCTGGGTCAGGGGGAGTTGTCCTGGAATCTTATCGGTCACGCGACAACGGCTGTCCTCAATATCGTGACCGGCTACGTCTTAGGGCTACGATTCGGAGGCCCTGGAGTAGTGATTGGTTGGGCCTTCTCGCTTGCATCAGGAAGCGCGGTGATGGCAGTCAATTACCACGTCAGAAACGGCGTTCCACTGTCTCGGCTGCTACCGAGGCCGAGCATCATTCTGAGCGTAATAGGCGCCCTAGGGGTGTCGGCCACGTATGTAGTCTTCCGCCGCTACATGTACGCGGTCGGCGGACTTTCCGCTCTCGTTGTCGATTACGCCGTATTCTCTCTTGCCCTTGTCCTCGCCCTCTGGTTGCATCCCTCGCGAAAGCAAGTCTTCGGTCTTTTCACGGGGAGGGTAGCGTGAGCCGCTTGGACCGGATGCACCAGGCCTATCTCCCGCGGCGCGCCATACAACCAACAACAAGGAAATCATCGTACAGGCCGTGAAGAAAGCCCTCAAGCGAACGTCCCTATACAGGATTATCTCCAGATACAGGGAGAGAAAAGCGCTTAGACGGTGGACGGCCCTCGATCAGGAATTGTTCGAGATGTATTCAGAATTCATTTCGCCCGGACAGCTATGTTTTGACGTCGGAGCAAACATGGGCAGCAGGGTAAGGATCCTCCTCAAATTGGGGGCTAGGGTCGTGGCAATCGAGCCTCAAGACGAATGCGTCGAAACCCTCAAGAAAGCCTTCCGCAGAAACCGGCACCTGACAGTGGTTCAGAAGGCACTCGGAGCATGCGAAGGTCATGCTGAGATCATGAAAACTTCCGTTACCACCCTATCTTCTCTATCTTCCGAGTGGATAGATTCGGTAAGACGAAGCGGAAGGTTTTCCCAGTACGATTGGAACAGAAGGCAAGTTGTCCCAATGACGACTCTAGACAGCCTTATTGTTCAATACGGCACGCCCTTCTTTATCAAAATTGACGTCGAGGGATTTGAATACGAGGTACTAAAAGGACTGTCTCGACCAGTGAAAATGCTCTGCATCGAGTTCACACCAGAGTTCATGGAATCTACCTTCAATTGTATTGGTCATCTTCGCCGACTTGGGAATATCCGCTTGAACTATTCGGCAGGGGATACCATGAATCTCGCCCTCAAAGAGTGGGTGAGTCCCGAAGAAATGACAGAAATTCTGTCAGGTTTCACTGGTGACAATAAATTGTCCGGAGATGTGTATGTTCAATTCTCAAGTTAGAGCGAGGGAACGTTTGTACTCACGTAAACCCGCATGGTAAACTCACATCCATGCGGCCACGACGATGGCGGGAAGGTTTGTTCTGTGGGTCTTTTTGACCGCTTGCTACACTCGTAACGGCTGTAATCGCCGTCTTGCTTCGGCTCCATCCGTCCCGGAAACACCTGTTCGGTCTTATTGCGAAAAGGGCAAGCTAAGATGACAGAAGCGTCTGTGTTCAGCAGTCCAGCAAGATCGATAAACCACGTTCAAGGTGCAGAGAAAAATGTTCGGCCGATAAGATTTTTTGGCCTGGTTCTGCAACTGGCAATTTTAGCAGACGCCTTCTATGATGCGGTGGAATTCCTCAAACCGGAGTTCTTAACGGCCAATTTCTACTTTACCGATCTCGTGCTTTCCTTCGTATACGTGGTCTGGTTGTTTCAAATGATATTCGGCAGGGCGAGATTACCTGCCTTTTCTCGATACAAGTCGCTCTACTTTTTCATATTCGTGCTCCTCGTACCGATTGTTGTCGGCTTAGCCGAAGGCCATGTCTGGCAAACCGTCCTGCGCGATGCAAGAGCGCCTTACTACTTTGTCCTGTCTCTTGCCGTAATAAGCTTCGTTCAAGACGAACAGGCCATGAGGAAATTGCTCGTAGCGTTCCTGGTAGTCGGAACGGTTTCCCTGGCATGGGCCTACGTAGTATGGACCTTCAAGATACCGGTCGCCACTACCTTGGGATTCCAGCTCCTCAGCACAGGCCGGGTGACCCGTCACTTCGGCTACCATTCAAGCCATGTGCTTCTGCTCGTGTGCGTCCTTCTGCTCGTCAACTACCTGTTCCTCCCGGGCGGCAAGGGGAGTACTAAGGTGGAGGCTATTGTCGGCGCGCTGTTATTTGCCGTGGGTCTGGCTCTGACGCTCATTCGTGGGCTCTTCATTGGGATGATTTTCGGATTGGTCGTTACCGTGCTCATCCAGAAGGGCAAGACGAGAGCCGTCGTAATGCTGTTTCTGTGCTTGTTTGTCGGAATAACAGCCCTGCTGGTGCATATTTCTTCTCCTGACACAATTCGGGAGATCGAAAAAATGCCTCTGGTCGAGAGATATGTGAGTATTGTCGACCCATCCGTTACCACCAAGGAGTCTCAGGATTCGGCTGAAGGAAGGCTGACCGGAATCGGCGTAGCGGCGAAACGCATAGAAACACAACCATTGTTAGGGGCAGGTTACGGTGAACGCAGGAGGGCGGTGAATGAGAAGGATATCGTCGATCCCATCTATTCGGTAGTTGTTCACTCCAGCATGAGTTGGATGCTGTACAGAACCGGGTATGTGGGCAGCATTTTCCTTATTGTCTGCCTCTTAACCTTCTTCGTTCGAGGCATAAAATCTTTCATGGTGAGCGGGAATGACAGATTGCGAAGGTTCGGCTATGGCACAGCCTGCGCTTCTTTTGTTGCAATCTGCATAGCTTCCGCAGGCGGCAACATACTCTACGGTTCCGATCGGTTTTCATCCCTTTTCGCCATCGTTCTCGGCTTGCTCCTGTCAAGACCGCGGCATGTCGGAAACAACGCTTTATCGGAGCGGCTGCCAGGTGAGTTGAAAAGGGCACATGCGTGATCTTGAGGAAGGTTGTAAGAAGGCTTATGTGAGATTGGATAGTAATAGCTGCATGGCCAATCATAAATGTCCGACAATGAGAGACTACCGGCTTGACCTTCTCAAGGCGCTGGCTATGCTCCTTGTCCTCTTCTGGCACCTTCAGCCGGTTAAAGTATTGGCTTCTAGTGACAGGTCTGCTGGCAGCTTCAGCATCGTTTCGGGAATCGTACAAGCGTTTAATTACCAGATTACCCTGATCGCAGTTCCTTCGTTTCTCATCGTTTCTCTTTATCTCTTCCTAAAGCGTAGCGAAACAAGTAATAGCATTTATCACATGATCGGAAGAATAAGGAGGCCCCTGAAATTATTTATATTTTGGGCGGTCGTCCAGTGCTCTTTCTGGTTCGCGACCAAGAATCTTTTCCCAAACCACATTATGCAATACGACCAAAGTTTTGTCTGGCGAATATCGTGGTTTGATATGCTCGTCTTTGGCGGACCGGCTTTACCTTTTGTGGGCGATTCCGTCTTCTACTACCTTTCGGCCCTGATTCTCCTTATGCTGATAGTGCTGTGTTATCTTGCGCTCTCTGACAGAGCAAGGAAGATAGTGGGTTGGACGATTGTTGTTGCTTCGCTGGTTTACTTCGAATTAGCTGCGCTGGCCGGTTACTCCCTGCCTTATTGGAGAATAGATTGCTTCGTCGTGTACATTCCGATCACTTACTTTGCCGTGAAGTCCACCGAGTACTTCTTGAAAGCCCGGCACTGGTATTTGTTGGGGTACATACTCTTCTCTTTACAGGATCTTATCTTCATATACCTGGAAAGGACAATGCATGTACATTTGGGTTTTGGTCAGTACGGAAGAATCTCAGTTGTACTCGGGGCTACGACCATGGCTTCCATGGCTCTGAGTCTGTCACCAAATTTTCGAACCAACCTGAAATCCATTCACTTTCTGGGCAGCAACACTCTCGGTATTTTTGCCATTCACAAGTACTTTCAAATGTTATTCACGATGGGCTGTCTCGAGAGGTTCAATGCCCTCCGAATAATAGACTCGTTTTGGATTGGAAATGTAAATCTAAGCATCGTAAATTTGGCCTGCGCCCTCTTAACCGTTGTGGTTACCATATTTGCCGTCGGCATATTGCGTAATACGTTCTTGAAGCCTTTACTTGTATAGGCAGCCCTTTTCGTTGAAAGTAGATTGGTCGCCGTCTAAGGGGACTTGTGAAACGCAAACACACTCGGAGAGCGCTGAGCCCCTGGCTCAAGTAAACTTGGATCGCCATGGATAAAAGGCACAAGGACAAGATTACCATCATCACCCCCTCTTACAACCAGGCAGCCTATATCGAGCAGACCATAGAGTCGGTCCTTGCCCAGGATTATCCCGACGTGGAGCATGTCGTGGTGGATGGGGGCTCCACGGATGGCACGATAGAGATCTTGCGTCGACACGGCCATCTGATCTGGATATCGGAGAAAGACCGCGGCCAGGCCGACGCGCTCAACAAGGGTCTGGCCCTCGCGACAGGTGACATAATCGGATGGATCAATTCGGACGACTACTATGAGAAGGACGTATTTGGGGACGTTGTCAGCCATTTTTCTGATTCATCGACAGCCTGGATAGTCGGGAACTTGTGCAAGGTTCGCGACGGTGACGGAACGTTAATCCCTCATAAGAGTCCCAAGGTCACATTGGAACGCCTGATAAGAGATCCGGATATCGTGCGACAGCAATGCACTTTTTTTAGACGGAGCGCCCTTGACCGTGCAGGTGGTTGGAACGCGGAATTTTTCATGGTAATGGACCTTGACCTGTGGTTCCGGCTGTCGAGGATAAGCCCTCCGAAAATGGTAGACCAGAACCTGGCCTATTTTAGGGTACATGCCAATCAAAAGACAGGCCTGAGTAATTTACAGCGGCAAACGAGAGAGATATGCAGAGTGCTCAGGCGTGAGCACGCGCCGTGGCACGCGATTGCAAGACTCTATTTCAAGAAACAATGGCAGGCTCTTATGGGATGTTGCCGTATGCTCCTGGTCCTACTGGGAGTCCTTGATGCCGTCAAGCGCTGCGATTTGGCAAAGCGCTCGGCAGGGTAGGACATGAGAATAGTCCATCTTACTTGGGGTCTCGAGGTAGGGGGGACGGAGACCATGCTCGTCGACATTGTCAATGAACAGGTCCTGAACGCCGAGATTCACATAATCGTCATAAGCAATCGTTACGATAAGTCCGTTCTGAGTTCGCTCGACGGCCGAGTGGGTGTCACTTACATAAATAGACCTGTTTCAAGCAGGAACCCTTGGTATCTGATCAAGCTCCATTGGGTTGTGCGCCGACTGAAGCCGAACGTACTCCACTCGCAGGACGAGCATATAATCGATACGATTCCTTTTCGAAAAGCGCCTATCGTGGCTACCATACACGACACCGGGCTGACCTTGCCGACCTCTATTCGCAAGCACGAGGGGATCTTCGCCATTTCGGAAGCCGTTAAGCAGGACATATTGGCTAGATATCCAAAGTTGAACCTGAAGGTAGTATACAACGGCATTCAGTTTTCCAGGATTCGGCAGAAAGAGAAGTATGGGGGCAGGCCCTTTAGGGTCGTTCAGGTAAGTCGCCTTATGCATCAAAAAAAGGGACAGGATATTCTGATCAGAGCATTGAGCCACGCCATGGAGCGGATTGGCGAAGGGGCCGTGACCTTGGACTTCATCGGCGAAGGCGAATCACGCGGGTTTCTTGAGCGCCTTGCCAACGAGTTGGGAGTGGGTCGATGGTGCAGGTTCCTGGGCCTCCATAGCCGCCGGGAGACCTATGAGCTTTTGCCCTCGTATGACCTGCTAGTCCAGCCGTCAAGGTACGAGGGATTCGGCCTGACGGTTGTGGAAGGGATGGCCGCGCGAATACCGGTGCTCGTTTCAAACATAGAAGGCCCTATGGAGATCATAGACGGCGGCCGGCATGGATTTTTCTTCCGGAGCGAAGACTTCCGGGACTGCGGCGACAGGATTATCGAGATCATGGAGCTGTCACGGGACCGGGAGATGGTGGGTAGGATGAGCGAGGCATACGAATACGCCAAAGGCCGTTTCGACATAGGGGTGACGGCGAAAACGTACCTGGAAGAGTATGGAAAGGTGCTTACCTGCGGCCGGAGGAATTAGTGATTCGATAATGAAATGCTTAGCCCTTTTCCTTGTTATGGTCATCTGCTTGTGTTGGCCGGGTTCTGCCCGTTCGGAGCAGTCAGGGAGCGTCAACCTCCTTCGCAACACTACTTTTCAAAGACAAACAAACAAGGGACTCCCCGACTACTGGGACCTTCATCATGCGGCGGCCGCGACCTTCAAGGACCTTTACGATTTGTATGGAATCGACGAGACGGCAATCTCGCCAATACCGGAGACCAGGGTGTTGAAAGTCACCAACCCGGAGCAAGACTTCCCGTACCTCATGCTATGGGCCACCAGTTTTGATTCGCCGCTGCCGGGAGGTGAATATACTTTTTCCGTATATCTCCGCGCCGACCGCAAAGGGGCCCTTTGTGCCGCGACCAATGGCGGAGATGCGGGCCATTCCGTCCCCTTTCGCCTTTCGACCGAGTGGAAGCGGTTCTCCGCGACCTTTAGAACTGACGGACCCGGCTCAGGAGTACAGCCGGTGCTCTATTTCAAAAGCAAGGGCAGCTACTATGTTGTCGCGCCACAACTGGAGAGAGGGGCATCGGCATCCCCCTTTCAATCGGAGATGAACGAAGAGTCGCGAGAGGCGGCGATGGCCGATAAAGCCTTATCGGACGAGCGGACGTTACGGGCGCTTACGCAAAACAGCCCTAAGAATAGTCCCCCATTGACGCCCGTTTTTGAATACGACTATTACACAGATGACAGCTCGGCCCGCTTATTTGTCACCTCAGACCATCGGCGCACACTCTCCCTTCGGGTCTCATGCGGAAGCCCCGGAGGCAGGCCCTCGGACGTCGGTTCTTTCACGCTCAAACCGGGATCAGAGACGACTATCGATGTTCCCCTCCTTGAGGTGCCGGAGGGTGACTTCGAGTGCACCGTCAAGGCATTTGATGGAATTGCCTTGACGGCCACTGCTGTGGTGAAATCGCAAAAGAGAACGCCCGGCGCTTCGGAAGTCCGCGTGAATCAGCATCGCCGGTTCATCTCTATCAATAAGCAGCCCTTCCGGATTATCGGAATAGCCACCAATTTCAGACCGCCCGACTGGTATTTCAAAGATCTCGCCGACCACGGATTCAACACGATCTTTTTTGACGGACCGCTTGCTGTGAGCGCCTTTGACATGGCCGCCACAAAGACGTTTCTTGACAGGGCCGCGCGATACGGACTGAAAGTAGTGGCCGGCTTGCCTTTGGCGGGTGACAAGCCGCCTGACTGGCAGTCACGTCTATCCGATTTTTCCAGATTTGTGTCAATATTCAAAAACCATCCGGCCATACTATGCTGGTGGGCCTACGATGAACCTTACGGAACGTGGAAAGCGAGCGAGCTGTCGGAGGTCTATCAAACAGTGAAAGCGGCAGACCCCTATCATCTCGTCCTGGGGAACTGGTGTGACATACCGAAAGCCGGGAAAGAGCCTTTCGGGACGCTCGCATCCACGGACATCTATTCGCACGACTACTATGCCTTCACCTTCCTGGGGCATACGCTTTATGGATTTGGAAACGAGAATTTCTATGTATCGCAGACTGCCCATATGAAAGACAAGCTATCCCACGTCTTTATCCAGCTTTACGGAGGCATTAATGCCTGGCGTGAACCGACCGGCGACGAACTGAATTTCATGACCGTTTTGGCGTTGATGAACGGTTCGATGATGACCTACTGGGATACAAAGTCGAATTGCAGCGAAACATGGAAGAGGATGGGGATAATCAACAATAACACCAGAGCCTTGTCCGCTGCCCTTTTCCTGGACCCGGCGGCCCGTGAAATCAGGGGTGTTACAATCCAG
The DNA here is from genome assembly GCA_963749525.1 of uncultured delta proteobacterium. Taxonomy (GTDB): domain Bacteria; phylum Desulfobacterota; class Syntrophorhabdia; order Syntrophorhabdales; family WCHB1-27; genus CAVVNC01. The sequence goes on along the minus strand of CAVVNC010000032.1, from coordinate 176,761 downwards.
GGAAACTTTCTCTATTCCCTATGGCAGAAAGGAACGACATGCTATGCCATCCTTCTTCACATGAAAAACTCCTCCGAACCGCTGTCTTTGGACGTCTCCGGCTTCGCCGGCAAAGCGGACGCCCGGGTAGCGATGTTTCAAGGCAGCGGGCCTGGCCGGCTCGTTAAAGGCTCGATCACAGACTCCTTCGGTCCTTATGAAGCTAAGGTATACACGTTTGACCGATCGTAAGGTCGCCTGGAAGTGCTGGACTCATCGTTTCGGTAAAGTGTATGCTATGGACGAAAAGAGGTGCTAACTTCGTCTCTCTAGATCGGAGGCCATGAGGGTTCTCTTTCTTAATAATTGCTTCTACGTGAGGGGTGGGGCGGAGAGGGTTCTCTTCGAAGAAATGCGGCTCCTGAAACAGGCGGGCCACGAGGTAGCGATCTATTCGAGGGCCAATTCGAAAAACGAGGAATCAGAATACCGGGAATTGTTTCCTCCCGAGATCGAAACGGAACGTGTGGCATTCAACGCGAAAGCCCTGTCAACGGTGCGGGAGATTATCTACTCGGCTGACGCGAGGAGAGGATTGAGGGAAGTGATCGGACGGTTCAAGCCTGACATTGCCCACGCCCACAACATTTACGGGAGACTGAGCCTTTCGGTCCTTGATGAGCTTAAGGTGAGGGGCGTTCCCACCATCATGACCCTCCATGACTACAAGCTGATCTGCCCGAGCTACCTCATGTTGAGCCACGGGAGGGTCTGCGAAAAATGCAAGGCAAACCGGTTCTACCATGCGGTAGCAACCAAGTGCCACAAAGATAGCTACCTCGCCTCCATGGTCTACGGCTTCGAGACGTGGATGGGCGTTTTCCTCAAGAAGCACGACCAGGTGAGCTACTTTATTTCCCCCAGCCTATTCCTCCGGAACAAGGTCATGGAGTTCGGCTGGGACGGAGAAAGGGTGGTTCATGTGCGCAATTTTGTCGACGGGAGCTCTGCCGGGTTCTGCGACGAACCCGGCCGATACCTTCTCTATATGGGTCGATTGTCACGGGAAAAGGGGGTGAGGACCCTCCTCGCGGCAATGAAGGGCCTGTCTTCCGCCACTTCCTTGAAGATAGCAGGCGACGGGCCGGAGCGGGGAGAGCTTGAGGATCTTGCCCGCAGGGAAGATCTCGACGTCGAATTCGCGGGGCACCTGGCAGGCAGCGAGTTGGCTTCGGCCGTTTCAGGCGCGATGGCCCTTATCGTGCCTTCCGAATGCTACGAAAACGCGCCCCTATCCGTTCTTGAGGCATTCGCCTTCGGCAGGCCTGTCATAGGGGCGAGAATCGGTGGCATCCCGGAAATGATAGAGGACGGCACGGACGGGTATCTCTTTGAGCCGGGGAACGCAAGTGATCTCCGGAAGAAGATAGAGCAGTTCCTCGGGGAAAGCGAGGGCAGGCACAGGGGAATGGGGAAGGCGGCGCGTACAAAAATCGCCACTCTCTATAACGAACAACTGCATTACGAAGGGCTCATGGAAGTGTACGAGAATGCCTTGAGCCGGAAAGGGTCGGGAAAAGCCTGAAGGACCTCCTGTGAGCGGGCCTCGAGCCGACCACGCCCTAAAGTGAGGCTCTTCGCCCTGTCGAGGTTTCCCGGTAGGGAGGAAGTGCAATTCATGCGCTCTCCGCGTAGGCGCCTAATTAGGCGCGACGCTTGAGGAGGCTCCTGAGGAGCCGGATATTTAATGAAAATGCGCATAGCCTATATCGCCGTTAAAGGGGTCCCTATCGGCGGCGGAATAGAGAAGCTCACCGAAGAAATAGGTTCCCGTTTGGTCGCCAAAGGCCATGAAGTGGTCGTTTACTCCAGCAGGGACTACGGGACCACCGACGGTTTTCACAGAGGCATGGAAGTCAGGACTGTTCCGTCCATCAACACGAAGTCGCTCCACAAGCTCTCGATCTGTTTTCATGCCACGAGGCACGCTCTTAAGGACGGTGGCTTCGACGTCTTTCATGTTCATGCCGTCGGGCCTTCCATTTTTGCGATCTTTCCTCGCCTCAAAGGCATCCCCACGGTCGTTCAGATCCATGCCCTCGAGTGGGCCAGGGATAAGTGGGGGCCGGTCGGCAAGACGTTCTTTAAACTGGCCGATTATAGCGCAGTCTATTTTCCCCATAAGACGACCTCGGTGTCGAAAGTCCAGAAAGAGTATTTTGAGCGCAAGTTTGGACGGGAGATCGTTCACATACCCACGGGGGTGAATAGGGTAGAGAAGCGAAAAGCAAATTGGTTACTAACGCAGGGTATCGAGCCGGACAACTACGTGCTTTTCGCCGGCAGGCTTGTGGCAGAGAAGGGCGTGCATCTTCTCATAAAGGCCTTCAGGAACATAGATACGGACCTGAAGTTGGTTGTCGCGGGCGACGCGGCCCACGCGGAAAAATACAAGGCCCTCCTGCGGGAGCTCGCCGCTGGGGACCGAAGGATCCTTTTTCCGGGCTTCGTGAGCGGCCCTCCCCTCGAGGAGCTTTTCAGCAACGCGCGGTTGTTCTGTCTCCCCTCTACTCTGGAAGGCCTGCCCATAGCGCTCCTTGAGGCGATGAGCTACGGCAACTGCTGTGTGGCAAGCGATATACGTGAAAACAGAGAAACCCTGGAAGGGCACGGTTACACCTTTCGGAATCGGGACGCCCATGACTTGAGGAATGTCCTGGACGATCTTATGCGAAACCCGGACAAGGTAGAAGCAAAGAAGCAGGTGGCCAGGGATCATGTGCTCCGCCATTATTCGTGGGACCTCATCGCGGACAGGATGGAAGAGCTCTATCGTTCCCTGTTGGAAGAGCAACGAGGCCGATAGGGAGGCAGCCCATGGACGGTATCCTCGCGGTAACCTGCCGCTACACTAGACGCTGCTCAATATGCCACACCTGGAAACATCAGAGCGACCGGGCTCAAGGGGTGCGGGCCGAGGATTGGGTGAGTTTGCCAAGACTGACGCGCCTCAATATCTCCGACGGCAAACCGTTCCTGATGAAAGATCCGAGCAGCGTCCACACTGTCGGCAAGGAAAAGGCCGACCGCGCCGTGGTCAGCAGCGAGGGATTCTCACCAAAGAAACCCTTGACTTTATGAAGAGGCACCCCGACGGGGGCATACGCATCAGCTTCGACGAGATGAGGGACAAACCCGTCCGGGGGCTGAAGGAAGCCCACGAGGCAGTACTGGGCCCGCTGAAGGGGGCTTTATGATGGGCAGCAAACTTAAGCCGGAAGGGGACCTTAAGCTGCTCATGAAGCCTCTCAAAGGCCTGTTCAACTCAATAGCCGCAAAGGCGATAGCGCTGCTGATTATGTTTATCTTCGCCTACTGGGTGCCTTTGAAAACGATGGCCGGCAGATGGTGGACCGACGATGATTATTCATACGGTTTTTTCATCCCGGTGGTTTCGATGTATCTTTTCTGGGACAATCGGAAGGCATTGAAGGGCATCTTCTTCGCGAATGCATGGAGTGTGCTCCCGTTCCTGGTCTTGTCTGTCCTGGTCTCTCTTTATGGGATATTGGGGTCGAGCGGCAATATTGCAATGCCCATCGTCCCGATCCTCGTCATCCTCTTCGCCGCGTTCTGCTTTGGAACGAGCATGACGAAGCGGTTTTTCCTTCCCCTCGCCTTCCTGATATTCATGGTACCTGTGCCCGATATAGTGGAGAGGTATCTCGGATTGTTTTTGAAAAGCGTCTCGACCCAGGCGGGCGCATGGATGATAGAGCTCTTCAACATCCCCGTGCACGTGAGCGGCAACGTCATCGATCTCGGGGTATCGCAACTGCAGGTGGTGGATGCCTGCAGCGGAATGCGCGGTCTTTTTGCGCTCCTGGCACTGGGTGTAATCTACGCCTACTTTTTCGAAAAGGCGTCGTGGAAAAGAACCGTGTCAGTCCTGGCGACCATGCCCATAGCAGTGGCCGCAAATGCGTTGAGGATCGGCATCACCGGTATTCTCACAGAGCGCTTCGGGGGCGCCATGGCAGAAGGGTTCTTCCACGGCTTCTCCGGCTGGATACTCTTTGTCGTGGCCTTTGCGTTTCTTTTCGCGATTGGACGGATCCTTCGCTTCTTTCCGCCAAAGCCTTCGTCGCCTTCGGGGCGGGTCAGGGATGCGCAGTCAGATCAAGAGGCCTCACAGAGGACAGGTGCACAGAGCAACATTAACCGGGGGTTCGTCGTTTGCCTTGCCATCCTCGCGCTGGTCGGCCTTGCGACCCTGAGCACGAAGGCGCTCCCTCCCATAAAGATCCGCGGTGATCTCAAGAGCTTCCCCCTTGTATTCTCTTGCTGGCAGGGTCGGTCGGAGCCCGTTGATCCTGAAATAATTGCCCAATCGGGAGCAGAGGAGGCTTTCAGCGGCAAGTATGGCAGTGACGAGTTCGGCGCGGTTTCCCTCTATCTCGGCTATCGAAGCACGGCCTTCCTTTCGGACGAGAATTTCTTTCACAGTCCTACCGTGTGTTTACCTTCATCCGGCTGGACGGACCTGCAAACCTCCACCCACATTATCGGGAATGTGCCGCTATTCAAAAGGCTGGTCGTTACCGAAATGGTCATAGCGAATGCAGGCACGAGACAGTTGGTCTATTTTTGGTTCCAGACGAAGGACCAGGAGACCCCTGACAAGAACGTAAACCGGTTCCATCTCGCCCTTCACGCCCTTAAGAGAGACAACACGCACGACCTGTTCATCAGGCCCATAGCCCTTATTGGTCCGGGCGAGAAGATCGAGGATACTGAAAAGAGAATGGACAAATTCGTTTGTGACATGATGGCGGCCCTCTTTACGTTTCTGCAAGAGCGGCAATTCGAGGAAAAATAGGATAGAACTTTTGCGTGACCGGATCAGGTAAAGAGTCTGCAGTTGGCGCAAAAAGGCGAGGTCATTGCCGCGAACGGGTAGGACGGGCGGCTAAGCCGAAGCAAGAAAGGGAGCCACTGGAGTTATCCAGTGGCTCCCTTTCTTTTGGCTATTCTTCAGCGCTCTAAGCGACCGGCTCGGATTCTCGGCCGCTTTTCTGACTCTATCCGTCCTTGCATTTGTTCAGGACCAAGCCGATTACCTTCTCCGCAGGGACGAGCTCCAGCGCCCTCCTCACATCGGAAAGGGGGGTGCAGCCTGCCGCGACGACCATGAGGATGTGGTCCACCTGAGGGGCGAGGGCCAGGGCATCGGCGTTGGCCAGCAGGGCCGGCACATCGAAGAAGACGTAGCGGTCCGGGTACCGCGCCTTCATGTCCTGCACCACTTCCTTCATTCTCGGCGACCCCAGTGACTTCAGTGGTCTCGTGAATTGTTCTACCCCCCGATATGAGAGTCAGCTTCTCGAAACCGGGCCACACGATCAAGTCCGAGATGGGTTCGTCGTTCAAGAGGTGGTTGATGAGACCCTTGTCGCTTTTTATGCCGAGGAGATCGTGGATGCGTTGGCGGCGGAAATCGCAGTCGACCAGGAGCACCGTCTGACTGAACTCACGGGCGAAGGTGAAAGCGAGGTTGATGGCGCAAGTCGTCTTGCCTTCGCCGGGCAGGGCACTTGTCACCATGATGGTCTTGCCGCCCGTCAGCTCGGCCTTTTGACTGATCTGGGTGCGGATGCTCCTATACGCCTCGACGTAGGGTGAGTTGGGCAACACGGCCACGCACCGGTTTGCCGCCGCAACGAAAGGGTCGAGGCGTACGGTGCGTGATTGTGTGTAGCTGGGGGAAATCCAGCCTGCTTTCTCCTTGCCGGAGGCATCCCATGGCCGCTCGACCGTGGGCGGGGATGCCGCTTGGCTCTCCTGAATGGTCTTCTTCACGTTCAACTTTGACGACTTCTTCCAGAAGCTTCGCACTTTTCGTCACCTTCCCTTTGCGCGATTCACGTTTAACGCCTACATCATGAGCCGCTGGCTCACCTTGGCCCAGAGGACCTCGAGGTCCATGACGAGGAAATGGAAAAGGATTATGGCCACGACCACCGCGATACCGGCGCCGATGGCGACCCTTTTGCGCCGATTTCGCGCCTGACGCCTGTCGCCCTCGGTCACGATAAGTGGCACGGACCCGAGGACAAAATGATTCGTTTCGTCGGCGAGTTGATCCGGGTGTCGCGCCGACTGGTCGCTGTATTCCCTCAAAGAAAGGGTCCCTACTCCTGACCCGATGCCGAGGAACAAGCCAATCAGGAGGATGGCGGGAACATTCGGCTTCACGGGTTTTTCGGGGAGGCGGGCGGGATCTATGAGAGTAAAACGTTCGCCCATTTGTTCTTTTTCGAGGCCTTGGGCAACCCTGGCCTCCATCACTCTCTTCATGAGCTCGTCGTACTTGGCCTGGGCATTGTTACGCTGCCCCATGAGCGTCTTATACGTCTCCTCGACCCTGGGACCTGCCTCCGTCCTCCTGATATACTCCTGCCGCCTCCTTTGTGTCTCCGATATCTGCCTTTTCACCGATTCGATGTCGGACTGGACTCCGGAAAGCTGGGAGGCGAGGGTGACATAAGAGGCGTTGTTGGCCTGATCCGCCACCGAGGTCAAAGGTTTCTTCGTGAGGACTCTTTTCGTCGGGAGGCGCCAGGGCTATCCGTTTTTCCAACTCCGCTATGTCCTGCTTTGTCTTCGACACATCGGGGTACTTGTCCGAATAGCGGCTTTGGAGTTGCACAAGCTTGGCCCTCAAATCCTTGAGGAGATTCCTGTCCTGGTCCGAGCTCTCCGTCGGCACGCTTGCCAGTTGCGTCTGAAGGTAGCCCTCCTTCTCTTGCAGCGTCTTGAGCTCGTCTTGGAGCTGTTGCAGGTCTCCCTCTATCCTGTCGAGCCCCTGGTAATTCACCTGCTGCAGCTCCGGGAGGGCATCGGGGTTCTGCGCCTTGAATGTGGCGATCCTCGAGTCGAGGTCTGCCAGTTCCCGCTTGAATGGTGTTGGCCTCTTCCTCGAGGAACCGTGAGGCGCCCGCCGTCCGCTGCTTCCCTCGTCTTCAGGTTCTCCTCGAGGTAGAGCGAGGCGAGTACGCTGGCAACCTGCTGGACTACCTGCGGGTTCTTGCCGTCGTACGCGACCGTGAAGGCTATGGTAGCCTTGGAGGCCGTGGTCGACAGAACATCGGCGCTTATGGTCTCGAACCTGATATCCTTCCTCATGGTCTCGACGATCTCCTCCATGGTCATCTTCGACCGGAGATCGGCGTAAAGGCTGAACCGATTGATGATTTCAAGGAGCCTCGAGGTGCTCATGATCCGTTGATTGATCATTTGGAGGCGTTGATCCGCGAACCCCGTGACCGTGCTGATGACAAAATCCCGCGGAATCTCCTGCTCCTCGATGAGAATGGTGGAAGAGGACCGATACGTGCGGGGCAACGTAATGGCGGCTATGACCGCTATGATGAAGACCACAACGATGGGGATGATAAGGGCCCACTTTCTACGCTTGATGATTCCTATGTAATCGCCTATAGTCTTGACATCCTCTTCCATTAAACCAACCTCACACTATTTTTTGTTGAATCAGACTACTATAGGACCATGCCTCCCAACAACCGGTCATTGACTCTCCCCATGCGCACTGGAACGGTCCCATCCATCCTCACTCGAGCACGGCATGCTGCGCGAAAAAACGGACTATGAAAAGATTCCGGTAAGCGGTCGTCTGTCCTATCTTATCCTCGAGCCTTGTGAAGGTGTACGAGGCCTCGACATACATATCCCTGCCGGACTGCGAGCCTCCGGACCCCTCATGGCCGAACTCGTAGCGTATGCGCGGCGAAACGTTGATCGTATCGAAGTCGATAGGCGCAACCGAGAACTGGCCGCCGCTCGATTTATTGATGAAGTAGCCCGCATCGAAAATAACCGCTAAAGTCGTAGCTGAGCCTGCGGTTAGCCGACAGCGTGAACGACGTCCTCTCGACGGTTCCGTTCTGGCCCGCTGCCGGTGCGACGTCGCGGTTTGCCGTAAAGCTGGCGTTCGTGACCTCCCCCTTGTAATTGAGGCTCGCCTGACCGACGCCGCCCCAGCCAGAGGCTGTCTGTGTCTGTTCGGTGAAGCCTGTCACGAAAAAAAAGGGGCCAAAAATGAAGCCGGTCGGGACGAGGGTCTCGAAAGAGGAATCCGTCCGCCTTAAGCCCGCACTCGCCTGTATCGACCATTTTTCCTTGAAGGCATAAGATGAAGCCGGTGGTGGCCTCGTAATTGTTTACGGTGGCGGCCCCTAAATTGTCTACCTGGTGCCCGTCAGGGAGTATTGCGTGTAGCTCATGTTTAACATGCCCTTTGCCTGCGGCAGGTACTGGCTGAGGTCGTGCGTAAAGGAGAGCGTCCCCGTATCGGACGTGACATCGGAAAAACTGAGAACTCTGGTAGTGGATCTTATCATGGTCATAGAAAAGGCTTGCAGCCGTCTTCTCGGTCAAGGACTAGTCAGCCTGGGCGTGGTAGGTCGTGCTGTCCACCGTGACCCCGTTCAATACGAGTCCCGTGGTCAGTAGTTGCTGGCCGGGCTGGGAGGCTCGGCTATAGGAGCCCGTCGCGGACAGGGCGAGTTGCGGATTGACGGAATAGTGGATACTCCCGCTGCCTGACCCGTCGGTCGAATCGAGACTCGTGGTGTGTTGGTAGAGGTTCTCAGAAAACAACGCCGAAACATCGAGGTTAAGCTTCTCGGTCGACTCGAAAAGCTCGATGCCGCCCGTAGTGGTACTGATAAAGTCGTGTAAGGGCTGGCTGGGAGTTACGTATACGTTGTCGTTGTATTGCAGCGTCTGCGCAATGGACGGAAGAAGGCGGAATTCATCCGCCTCTACCAGGCTCGGCAGCAAGATCGCCGCGAGGATGAGGATGAACCAGGAGGGTAGCTCAAGGCACGACAATTACATCGCCCCTTTTCAGCTCTATGTTTTCTTCGAGATGTTTTCCATCGGCAATATCATCATAATGGAACGGGAATATCCGTGTTATGCCGCCCTCCTGCCTCATTATCTTGACCTTGTCCCTCTTGGCAAAGGGGTTGAGCCCTCCTACCGTCGCGAGGGCCTGCAGGGCAGTGATGTTCGTGTTAAGGCTAATTCGTCCGGGGGTGTTCACCCGACCGATGACATAAACGATCATGCTGTTTACCTGCTTCACCTCCACATTGAGCACGGGATCGGTCACGTACTGAGACAGCCTTTCTTCCAGTTCGGATTTCAGCTGGGCCACGGTCTTGCCCGCCGCCTTGATCAGGCCCACGAGCGGAAATGAGATGACCCCGTCCGGAAGCACCACGACGTCCTTGGTGAGCGCCTCGTCTTTCCATATGGATATGCCGAGAACATCCCCAGGGCCAATGGGATAGGTCGCATCGAGAACGGCGGCCGGAAGCGGGGAGTCCTGCAAGGAAGAGGCCGCCTTTTGTTCGGGTAGACCGCCCTCTTTCTCCATTCCCCAAGCAAGTCCTGCGATCGCCATGAATATGACGAGTGATGCAAATATCTTCCGCACTTCTACCCTCCCTGTCTATTGAAACTGGCGCGGCGCATCGCTTCCGTCTCCCAGCTGCCCGCGTGATACCGACGAGCCAGGTGAGGCTGGCAGACCCACACAGCGAACAATCCCAAGCGGAGCTGTTACTTCAGCGTATGCGATATTTCCTCAAACTTCTCAACTCTTCCTATGCTTCCTTGGGTGAAATTGAGTTTTATATAGCCCGTAAACCTGCTCTCCTGCAACGCCTCGATCTGCTTTATCAGCCTCTTTAGTTTTTCTTCCCTGCTCAGTTTAGCGACCTTCTCGTTTTCTTGTTCCATGGTCTCCACCGTTCCCGGACATGCACGAAGCCTCGAGACTCGTAGCGAGGTTCTGGTATGGTACCACTTAACAGGAATAGGTTATGATAACAGATATACTGTTAAAATATTGTTTGTTGTACGTTAATTCCGTTTGTCATATGTTGATTGTCGTGAATGCTGTCATTTCCTATTTTATCATATCCCGGGCTGACTTTGGACGATTTTTCTTGCTGAGTCTTGTTGCGGCACAAGGCCAGGCGCTCATCGGGGCCGAACCCATTACCGAGAGAAAGCATAATTTGCATGATTGCACAATCTCACAGTTATCATAATGTGATATGTATATGTGCAATGTGATAACTCTATGGTAGAATACGAAGCAAAGAGATTCGTGGGAAGGGCGAGGCTCTCGAGGGCTCGAAGTCATTTGCCTTTGGACGTCTATGGTTCTTTGGAAAGGCGCCGAAGGAGGACAAAATGAAGAGGATGGTGGTACCAATACTTTTTCTGGTCTCTTTCTTTGCGGTGCCTCGTGCGTACCCCGATGAGGTGTTCAAGATGTGGGCCGCGTCCGACAGTCTGTCATCGCCTGTCGACACCGATATCTACGTGAGCGCCGGTGAGCGTCTCGTCATCTCCGTTCCCCCGAACGAGACGTCGAGAGCGGGTGGCAATCGTCCCCATAGCCGCCAATCGAACGCCGGCGGGCTCACCGGCTTGGGGCCCAACTCAGGGTACTATTGGGGAAACTACACGTATGGCTCATCTTCCTTCCCCTATGGCACTCTCGTGCGGCAGATCGGCGACGGCGCCTATTTTCCCGTAGACACTTTTTACAACGGCATAGCCGGGGCATCCGGCGACCTCAGCCTTCTCTATTGGGATTCCTACTACGGCGACAACTATGGAAGTGTGATGGCGACGGTAAGCGAGACCTCCGTGCCCGTGCCCTCTGCCTTCATCCTTTTCGCCAGCGCTCTGTCCGGCCTTTTCGTCCTGAAGAAGAGACGCGCGTTCTATAAGGCGATTCGTCCGTTACCTTTTTGCTCCTAAAGAAGTGAGGAGGAAAAAGGCGTCGAACCAGCCTACCGGGTCCTTTCGGCCGGTGGCGCCGTCTCTTTCGGCCCTGCCGCGGCGAGGGGATTTCCCTTTCTGAGATCGTAAGACGCGAGGTTCTCCGAGGGGTACCACTCTACCCTTTTCTCGTCGAACTCGACCACCGGTTTGAGGAGCCTTGCCTCGGGGGTCGGCACGTTCTGGGGGACCACGTCGTATACCTTCCACTCCCCTTCCGGCAGCTCAATGCGGAGCAGGGCGTGATCCTCGAACAGGGCATGGACGATGAGGATCCGGACTTGGTAGGGGTAGCCGAGCTGTTTCAGAGCCCCCATCTCAAAGGCTGCAATGTTCTTGCAATCGCTGGCAAATCCCTTGTCTATGAACTCCCTGGGCGTATCCCAGTGATCCCCAATCTCCATACGGTATGTGGCCAAGCTGCGAAACTGGAGCAGGATGGAATGCACCTGGTTTTCGGACCACCCTTCCCGCTGGATGCGCATCTGCCAGTCCTTGATCTTCTCCCGGTAGACCGGGTGGAGCGACGCCCGGTCGCCGGGTCCTGCAGTGGCACAACCGAACACAAGAACGAAGAGAAGCAAAGGAAACCAAAAAAGCCGCAGTCGCGGCCGAACACGTAAGAGACGCAACGGCCACCTCCGAACGTAACAGTATTCAACCTTTCTTATCGGAGTATTAGATATACGACTTAAGTCTTATTAGTCAAACAGTAGACCTATTGGAATGAATACATGCAACTCTGTCGAGTGGGAATGTCTTCGCGGCGCATACGGGTGGAGACAGAACGGTCTAGTGTTTCCGGATACGGATGGCGGTGAAAGCGGAGAGCGCTGTGACGGTCAGGAATAGCACCGGAAGGCCGATTACGGGCATGGCAGCGGGCGCCCCGTTCGCAGTCAGGGAAGCGACGGCGTTGCCGAGGTTGGCCCGTCGCTTCCCGTAATCAACCTTCACATTGGTAAGATGATCGCCCGAGCTTGCGAGGATCGAGCCCACGTTGGCAGGGGAGAAGGGGCTTCCCAGAAGGGCAGTCGCAGCGGACTGGAGGACTGCCGCGGTCCCGGCAGCGTAGGGGGAGGCGGCGGAGGTTCCACCGAACGTAGGCGTGTAACCTCCGCCCATGGCGGTGGTGTACGCGTTGTGCGAGGGGGTGAGGAGGCTAAGGAAGGAAGCCGTGTTGGAGTACGGGGCCTCCTGGTCGGCAGAAGTGGTATATGCCCACGCCACGTCTTGTGGGGTACACGCGGCATAGGCCTGCTTGTTTTGCGCGCAGGACGCAGGGTCCACGCCAAAGCCGAGGCGGCCCAAGTCTGCGTCGAAGACGGCCCCCGCCGAGATGATGGAGGAGATACAGGCGGGGAAGGCGATCATGGTGCAATAACCCGAATTGCCGGAAGATGCGAAGAAGGCAATGGCCGCGCCCGCCGCATTTGCTGCTGCTTGCGTCATGGACGGGGAATAAGTATCGCAGGCGGAAGTGAATCCACTGCCCCCCAGGCTCAGATTGATCACCCGGATCGGAGACGTGGCCCTGTCGTCTTGGTGCGTGATGCACCATTCCAGGCAAGAGATAATGGTGGAATTGCAGGCCGCCCCCGTGCCGTCCGCCACTTTCACGGCGTAAAGCATTGCACCCGGAGCGACGCCCCCGATGTAGTCACCCGTCGAATCGATGTCTCCCGCGGCGATGCCGGCCACACTCGTGCCATGGCCGTTGTCGTCCTTGGGATTCGTATCGCTGGCGACGAAATTGTATCCGCCGATCACTTTGGCGTTGGGAAACCCGCCCCCGCCCAGCTTTGGATGGGTGTAGTGGATGACAATATCCAGTATAGCGATGGAGACGCCGCTACCCGCGTATTGGGTGCGCGACTGGGAGGCACCCATGTGGGGAATGCCCTGTCCCCTTGATCCGGCCTCTGTTTTATGAGATGCATGCATGGAGACGATTGCTACCTTACCACCGGAATATGTAGCGAGCGTTAAAGCCACGTGAAATGGATAAAGACCATGTGAAGACTACGTGAAGAACGCGACCGGACCAGGGCGGGATTTTACCAAGCTTTAACAGGACGTTTATGCCCGTGCAACATGGCGGTGCTATTAATAGGCGCGCTAGTGCCCCTTGCCCCCTCCGATGCCACCCTTTACCATTCCTTCTTGCCGGGACAGGGCCGAGGCATGGTACGTGGCGAGACGACATTTCATGGCGAACCTAAGAACGACCCGGGGTACCGACCCAGGAAAAGCGAAGACCGTACCACCCAATCGGCGTACCTTGTCGCGGGTGGCCGAGCCCCCCTATTTACGTTTTGTTGCGATGTTCGGCCTCTCCTGCCTGGGTCTCCACGGCCTCGCCTGCTATCCTCCCTCCTGCTTTCGCGAAGCCTCTGTGCGACCATACTGCCCGGACCCTGGGTGATGTCCTGAACGTCCTGGGCGTCTCCGTCCTTACGGTCGACAACGTCGTCTCGGGAGCCGGCCTCGCTTTTCGGGTTGTCCTCGAATGCACGGCTTTCTCCGTGATCGGCCTTTTCACCTGCTTCGTATGCTTCTACCCCGCCCGGCTCAATCACAAGATCGAAGGCCTTGTTATGGGAATCCCCGCATTGTATCTGGGCAATCTGGCCAGGCTCACGGCAACCTTCATGGTCACCAGATATGACCCGAGGTTCTTCGAGGTCGTTCACCTCTACTTGGGGCAGATATTTACCATGTGTCTTCTCGTCTCCGCTTGCCTGCTGTGGATGAGCCGGGCAAGGCTCGATCGCACCAAGGGGCCCCTCGGCCGGGCCGGGGCCTTTCTTTTCCGCTTCTTCTTGATCTCCGGCTGTATGTTCCTCTTGTGGTTCGAAGTGCAGGGCTGGTATATACGGTTCGTCGATTGGTTCGTGATCCGCGGCTTTATCTTATTCGGCTACCGGCTCGTCATCCCCCATGATACCGCCATCCACTATGAAACCTTCAACATGGTTACTTTTACGTCCCTCATTCTTTCCATCCGATCGGCAGGGTGGGCCAGGAAGGCCAAGGGACTCGCAGCTGGATTGGGCCTTTTCTTTCTCCTCCATCTTTTCCACAGGATCGACATCGCCCTCATATCCGCTTTCCAGGTTGCCTCCCTCATGACGACAGACATCTTTCTCTGCGACGTCGGGCAATACCTGCTGCCGGTCCTCCTCTTGCTCGGCCATGCCGCCCGGGAGTTTCACGGGAACAAAGACCCGTATCCCTCCCGCCAACCCGGCTACCCCAAGGCCCTAAGCCCCTCGAAACGCCCCGCCTGACCCTCCGAATTTACCTGCACCTTTTACAAGACCTTTACATCACGTTAACAAAACTGTAACAGACCCATGCTACCCTACTCCCCGTATCCTTTTATTCGATTCTAAAATCAAAGATAGGCCGCTATCGGGCTAAGTCGCAGCACCGATCAGGGGTCGACTGGGGATGCAACGTGATCTCAAAGCAGGAGAAACAGTGCGAAGAACATAGTCTTCACGGCATAGGTGCTATGCGCGGTCGCTCCCTTGTGATGCCCTTTTGGAATTGGTAAGGCCGGGTACCAAGTGAGATTTTGGAGGAGTTCTATTGTGCGCTGGTTCAGGAAAACAATCTGGCCGGAACTAACCGTCTGCCTTGTCTCGGGGGATGATAGCAGAAAAAGTGCGGGTGTCCTGAATGGCATTCAGATCCACCAGGTCTCGCATGAAGAAGAGGTCCCGCGAGCTTTGGCTCTGTCTCCTCATCACGGCGTCCGTGACGTTAGGGAGCGTGGCCCTTGGGCCGGTATGGGCCGAAGAGCAGACAACCTTCACTATCAAGTCTTTCATCATCGACGGCAACACCCTTCTTGCCAAGAAGACGGTGCAGGAGGCGCTTCAACCATATACGGGGCCGGACAAGACCGCCGAGGACGTGGAGAAGGCGAGAGGCGTCCTGGAAAAGGTCTATCACGACACGGGTTACCCTGCAGTCCTCGTGAATATCCCGGAGCAGACGACTGAAAAGGGGCTTATCCACCTTCAGGTGATCGAGAGCACCATCGGGAGCGTGAGGGTCACGGGGAACCGCTGGTTCACTCAAGGAAGCATCCTCCGGGATCTGCCCTCCCTTGCGCCGGGCAAAGTCCTGTACGTCCCCGATGTACAGAGGGACCTGGCCCTTGTCAACCGGGGTGAGGACCTCAAGGTCTCTCCCATCCTTTCCCCAGGTAAGGAGATGGGCACGACCGATGTGGAGCTCAAGGTGGAAGACCAGCTCCCCCTCCATGGAAACCTGGAGATCAATAACAGGAACACGCCCAATACGAGCGACCTCAGACTGAATGCCTCGCTCCACTACGACAATCTCTGGCAGATGGGACCATTCCCTCTCCGCCCAGTTCCAGACCTCTCCTCAGGACACGGGGGAGGTGAGGCTCTACGCCCTTTCGTACACCCTCCCCGCGCCGTGGGCGCCGGATCATCAGATCGCCCTCTACGGACTCCGGTCCGACACGAATACGTCGGTATTCGGCCAGGGCCTCTTTGTCACGGGCAAGGGAGAGATTGTAGGGAGCCGGTATGTGATACCCCTTCCCCCTTACCAGACCTATGCCCACAACCTCACCCTCGGCGTCGACTTCAAGGACTTCGAGCAGACCACGGGCTTTACCCAAGGGGAGGGCCTGAAGACGCCCGTCAAATACCTCCCCCTGTCGTTCTCCTACAGCTCGTCCCTCCCGGACTCGTTGGGGAGCACCCGGTTCTCCGGCGGCCTCAACGTGGTCTTCCGCGGGCTTATCACCGACGAATCGAACTTTGCTTTCAACCGGAACGACGCCTTGGGGAACTATGTTTATGTCACTGCCGGAGCAGAGAGGAACTTTACCCTTCCCGCAGGGTTCGGCGCTTTCCTGAAAGTAGACGGCCAGATCTCCGACCAGCCCCTCATCCCGAACGAGCAGTATACCGCCGGAGGCATGACAAATGTCCGGGGCTATGAAGAGGCGGCGGCCTTGGGGGACAATGCCCTTCATCTGACGGCAGAGATCTCCGGCCCCGATTTGGGGCCGCGCATCTTACACGACCGTTTCCAGCTCACGCCCTATGTCTTCTACGACTTCGCCCGCCTCACCGTGATAAGCCCCCTCCCTTCACAGACGGACACCTTCCGCCTCCAGGGCGCAGGCGCAGGCTTGAAGGGGGTGTATGCGAAGCACTGGTACTATGAGGTCGATTACGCCTGTCCCCTCTCGCCGATGAGGGAGACGGACAAGTTCACGCAGCGCTGGTACTTCAAGGTGGGAACGCAGTTTTGATTGGGGGCTCCGCAAGTTCCGCGCTACCCTCTGGGCAGGGTGGAGGAGCGCTGTCAATTGTGTTTCATTCCCATCCGGGAAGGCCTGCGCCTCATCAGCGGCGAGCTTCACGGCGGTAGATCGCCGGCGTTAACAAAAGGGGGTGTTGTTAAAGAAATATTTAAGGTTCTTTAACATGGTTGTAACATCGTTCTGGTACGTTGTTATAGCTAATCCTGATTTCGGTATGGGACCGTGGAAGAAAGCGGCCGAGTGGGAAACTCCGTTACCCGTCTCCTCTCCCCTGACGTGGCGTCAAACCGGCTCAGGGCCTGCAGCATCGAGACGGAAAGGGAAGGGGAGCGGACAAAGTCTATCTTGGGGGGACCTTGAAGATGATCCGAAGAGCCGTTCTTGCGTTATTGGGGATCATGATGCTACCGTCAATGCTCCTGGCAGGCCCCACCATCCCGGGGTTCTACGGGACTATACCGACCCTTCGTACGGTCGCTCCGACCCAGTTGCCTGTTCTCAAGCCGGGCGGCATGGTCTACGGCGCTTCTGTCCCGGCCCCGTCGGCCAACCAGCTGACCATCTTTCAGACCCAGCCCAAGGCCATCATCGACTGGAGCAGCTTCGACATAGGCGCGAATGCCTCGGTCTACTTCAACCAGCAGGGCAATACGAGCTGGGCGGCCCTCAACCGGATCTGGGACAACAGCCCCAGCCAGATCTTCGGCCATCTCACGGCGGACGGCCAAGTATACCTCATCAACCAGAACGGCATCCTCTTCGCACCCGGCTCCCAGGTGAACGTCCATGGCCTCGTCGCCTCCTCGCTCAACCTCTCGATCGACAATTTTCTCGCGGGCACGCTTGCATTCAGCATACCCAGCCAGCAACCATGAACAATCTCCCTGCGAGCGCCCTGGCCGGAACCGGCAGCACCTACGCCAACGGGGACCCGTTCTATAACACGTCATCAACCCCCGGCGCGGTCTCCAACGCCGGCCTTATCCAGACGGACAGCCTCGGCTCCGTCTTCCTCATCGGTCCCCAGGTGGAAAACGTATCCGGGGCCTCGATCATGTCCCCATCCGGCCAGATCGGGCTGATCGCCGGAATAGACCTCGAGCTTGACCTGCCGATCGGTGCTAACAACACGTTTTACAGGTATCCGGGAGGTGAAACCCGCACCGCTCTCGTAGTGAAGTACATTGATGACGGCCAGGGTTTGCAGGGGCGCGGATGGATCGCCACGAACAGTGGATCGCTCACCGCTGACACCGGCCTTGTGGGTATGTACGGGAACATCGTAAACCAAAACGGCTATGTCCAGTCCATAGGGGCAATACAGAAAGGCGGTCACGTAGAACTTTTCGCTTCTGACCGGATTTCTACAGGGCCTGGCAGCGTCATCAGCACACCTGTCTCTTCTTCTTCCGATCTCGTGGACGCCTCCTTCGCGCTGACTCCGAGCGATGTCACCTTGAGCGGCTTCGACCCGAGCTAGCCCTTGGGCACCTAATGTGGGTGCGAATCTTATTATCCACGACGGGTCCATAATATCACCGTCGGGGCTCGTCACTATGAACGCCGGCAGCAGGGCCTATCTTGGGCCGGGGAGCCTCGTCGACGTAAGCGGCCTCTGGCTTTACGATATGGCAAGTGCGGGGCTTATCCAGGTCCAATTGAGCACCGCGAACCTCAGAGACTATTATCTCCAGAAAGGGGGCACGCTTCAGGGACAGTACATCGACATCACTACCCTCACCGGCTCGGCCATAGGGGACGTGTCGGCTTCATTGAAGCCAACAGGCTTCACAGCCGTTGAAAGGCATACGGCGGGTGGCACTGTGAATGTCATCGCCACGGGGGACATTGTGGTGACGCAAGGGGCCGTCATCAACTTCTCCGGCGGAGGAATCAATTACGGCGCGGGCAGCTTGAATGAGACGCAACTCGTCTCCGGCCACGAAGTATATAACATTGCGTCCGCCGATCCCAATGTCGTGTATAACAGTATCCTCAATTACCAGAAATTCACAAACCTCCGCTTCGGGACGACTAAGGAGTACGAGGGCGTGTACGCAGGGGGAGCAAATCCGGTGAATATCTATTCACCGGCGTACACCACGGGAAAGAACGCTGGCACGTTGAACCTTCAGGCCCCGACCATAGTCCTTGACGGCACCATTCTTGGTCAAGTCACGAACGGTGTCTACCAGACGAAGGCCCCGGATGCCACCATCCTGGACCAGGACATGCAGCCCCCCACGACAGAGGCTCAGGGAGGAGTACTCTCGATCGGCGTCATAGGGTCGGGTGCCACAAACGTAGACGCGGACCAGAACGACTTCCACGTACAGGCCATCACGGTGACCCCCCAAACCTCACCGGTGCTCCCCGCAGACTTCCAGCCGACTGACGCGTTGGGAAGCCTTACCCGGCTGCCCTCGACTACGACGGTCCTTCACGCTGCCGCGCTCACGAACGCAGGACTCGGCAGTCTGAGGCTTGCGGCCAACAAGACCATAACGATCGAGCCGGGCGCACAGATCACTCTGAGGCCCGGGGGCAACTTCCAGGCCTCGGCGAGAAGGATCGAAGACTACGGAGGAGTTGCGGTGCCCGGCGGGAACATTAGCCTGCTGCTGCAGACGAACGTGACCTCCAACCCAATTCCCGACCCGGTCACCGGCCAACCGACGAATCTGCGCTGGGACGATAGTTTCAATGAAGTAATCTACTTGGCCGGCGGAAGCTCGCTCATCGCGGCGGGAGAGCGGATCGACAATACAGGCTCGGGCGCCTTTTCCTCGGGCATTAACACGTCGACCCACATCCAGGGAGGCTCGATATCCATCCTGGAACAGACGGTCACGGGGCAGGGGGTTTTTGTCGCACCCGGCTCCCTCATCGACGTGAACGGTGGATGGCAGATCAGTACCTCTGGCAAGGTAACCGGCGGGGACGCGGGCAGCGTCTCTTTCCAAGGCTCGACGCTCGTGGTCGACGGGACCCTGAAAGGCCAGTCCCTCGTGGGCAATAAGGGCGGCTCGATCACGATGACGGCTCCAAACATTACGATAGCGGCAAGTCCCGGTGCCCTTCCGGCTGGCTTCACACCCGATTCTGTGCCTCAGAACCTCCAGTGGAAGTTGATTCTTGGGGCAGATCAGTTCGACTCGACGGGATTTACCAATATCACCCTCAAGAGCATGCGTAGCATCGATATGCAGGGTGCAACCTTCAGCCCGTCCTTAGTGAAGCTATCCACGCCCGCGCCCGGAGGTGGCAGTGAGGTAGCGATTCCCGGCCTCTTCTCCCCAACACCCTCCACTATAGGAACCATCGTCGCAACGCAGGATCAGATCGGGTCCACCAAAATCAGCCTGAGCGCGGCTGCGTCAGCTTCAGTTACCCAAGGGAGCAGCAACCTGAGCGGAAACTTCGAGTTGGTCCCCTCATCGAATGACCAAGACGTGCAGAACGCAAGCATTACGATCGGCTATGGGGCGACCATCAACACGGCGCCAACTGGGCAAATCAGGATGACCGCTCCCATTATCGACATCGCCGGAACGCTTAACGCCCTTGCCGGCACGATCTCGCTGGCTTCCTCGTTCCAAGCGGGCTCTTCCGGGAGCCTCAAGCTGGAACCCACTGCCAGGCTCCTTGCAGAAGGATACAATCAGCCCGGCGCCACCGCCACGGTTAAAGGCATGCCGGTGCAGACGACCCCCCTTCCGGGGGGCACCATCACCTTGCTGGCAGCCACCGACCTTATTCTCTCTCCAGGTGCCGAAGTGAGCGTTAACGGCTCCTACCCGGTCCCTCAAGCTGTCGTGGGAAACGATGGGACCATTTCACTCGTTACAAATGCCGGTGCCCCGGGGACGATCAGCCTTTCGGGAAACACAATCAAAGGCCTCTCCGTCCTGGACCAGGACTTTTTGCAGGGGCAGGCGCCACTAAGTCTTTCGGGAAAAGCTCAGCTTCCGGGGCTCCAAGGAGGAACCCTTTCGATCACAGGCGGTACAGCCGCGACCGCCCTTTCGCTGCACGTGAATGACCTCCTCGGCTTCAAGAATGAAGGGTTCGACTCGGTCTCCATAACAGGCAACGGGGACCTCAGCCTCTCGGGCTCGGGAGTGGTGGCCTTCGGGAGAGATCTCACCTTGAGCGCGGGGAGAATTGCGGGGAATGGGACAGATCAGATCACCTTGAGCGCCCCGTGGGTCAGGCTGACGGGCGGGAATGCGTCCAACCTTTCTAGCCTGCAAGGGGGAAGCGCGCAGATCACCATCGCCGGGAGCGACGCCGCTGGCAGCACCGGATGGCTCGACGTGACAAACGGCGCACTCTTTTCGGGCTTCCGGAGCGTGAGCCTTGAGGCAATCAGGGACATCACGTTCTCCGCGCCGCCAACATCCCAGGGGCTGCTTGCAACGGCCGGCGATCTGACCCTTAATGCGGCGAGGATCTACCCGACCACTTACTCCACCTTCACCATCGACACAACGAAGGCTCCTGCCCCTTATGGGAAGGTGACGATCCTGCCCTCCGGTACGACCGTCAGCGGACCCGTTTATTCAGTGGGAGGGAAAGTGACCATCAACGCGTCCGGGGGGTATCAGAACGGGGTCCAGTACGGCGGGATCGATCAGGAGGGGTTTCTAGCGGCACCTTTAGGCAGCATCTACCTTAATGCGCCCGCAACTGGTGGCCGGATCTACCTCGGCAGCGGAAGCACCACCACGACAAGCGCAGAGGGGGCCTCGCTGCTATTCGGCGTTATCCAGTTGAGCACCGACAGCGGCTCCCTCGGGGAGAATATCTGGGCCGTTCCAAATAGCAACGGCGGTTACACCCAGGTTCTGAACCCGCCTGCGCAAACCATCTCCCTGAAAGGCAACGAGGTGGTCGTGCGCGATGACGCCGTTGTCGATGTGTCCGGCGGTGGGTCGATCTTCGCCAACCGTTTCGTGCCCTCCTACTCGGGGAGCAACAATCCCCTCGCAGGCAGTTACGTGATCGTGCCGGACGGAACCGTGAGCTTCCCCGGGAAGGCTGTCTACCTCTCAGGCATGAAGGGGCTAGCCTGCGGGCACCTATTCCCTCCTTCCCGCGGTCGATGCAAACGGGTACCCTACCCAATGGGCATACATGCCCAATGCGCTGATCGTCACTGACCTCGGGAAGACCCTCTCCATTAACAAGATGACCCTCACCAAAGACGGATATCCTGTTGTGGGGGGATACGCTACCTTCATGGGCACGAATATCAGTTCCGCACAGCTTGAGGCTTACGAGGTGAGGCCGGCTTCCCTCGTCCTGTCTCAGGGGCTGTTCTATACGCAGAGCATGACAGCGGGGGCGGCAGGCAACGTAACCTTCACGGGAAACACGACAGTACTGAACGCAGCAATCCGGGCCGGCTCTCTGCCGGGATTCGCCGGCGGCTCCATCTTCGCATCCGGTAACAAAGTCATCGTCCAAGAGTCGGCCACTTCCCTTCCGTCCGATTTCGGCTTTGACACGGCGGTACCTGCCGGTCTCACCGATACCCTCACCATGGCAGCCTCCTCCCTGAGCAGTCAGGGTTTTCAGACTATCGGGCTTGGCGTCTTCGACGGATCCGGGTCGGCCAAGAGTGTTGCGGCAACCAGCGTTGAGATCATGCCGAACGTCACCCTTCAGGCTGAGAATATCATCGTCGGCGCGAAGAGTTCTATCACCCTCGATGCGGGTGCCCAGATACTGGCCCTGGCCTTACCCGGCGATACGGGTCAGGCTACCTTCGTCTCGGCCGTGGATGCGAATAGTACTCCCACTGCCTCGTTGACCATCGGCCCAAATGCGGTTGTCCATGCCTCGAACGCCCTAAACCTCCAGATGGGGAACACGGTCGTCGACCCTACGGCTACCCTGAAAGCCGATCACAGTGACCTGAACCTGATGGGGACTAGTATCACCTTCATCCCCGATGGTGCCCCCGGATCTCCCAACGGCCTCTTCATTACCCCGAGCGAATGGCAAAGGTTGGGCGCCAATTTCGAGAACATAGGGCTTATTGCCACGGGTAGTACCGACCCAAATAATCTCATATCCCCTGACCTCTCCTTTCTGGGCCCGAATTTCGATCTCTCGGTGAGTAATACCCTTACCATAGACGCCGGCCGTATAACGGATTCCGGCACGAACAGCTCCGTCTTCCTCCGTGCCCAGACCATAGTCCTGCAGAATACCTCGGGAATAACAGGCTCGCCCACTACGGCGCTGGCGGGCCAGATCAGCTTCAACGCGCCCCAGATACAGGTGAACCAGGGCAGCCTCACCTTCGACGGCTTCTCGAATGTCAACCTGAACGGCGGAAGCAACGTGACCTTCAGAGGAATCGGCAGCCTGAAGACCGGCGGAGGCAACGTGAACATCACGACTCCCAGGGTTGCCACCTCTTACTACCTTAAGCCCGTGGGGTTCGATCCTTCCACGGGCGCTCTCCTCCCGCCTGTCTATACCGCCGCGAACTACCTCATTGATACGACGGTTACAGACGGAAACGGAAAGGTGACCGGCGGAGGCGCTGTAACCATGGCCAACCTCAGCGGCGCCACGTCCGCGAGCACCGCCGCTCCAGGCGGTACCCTCGCAGTCACCGCCGGCGGGATAGACATCTCCACCATCGTCGAAGTCCCCGCAGGCCAGATCGAGCTGACCGCGGTGAATGGCATCAACCTACAGCCCGGCGGTCAACTCCTCGCGCAGGGCTACTACAACTCTTCGGCCGGAACAGCAGTCCCCGGCGGAGTCGTCTCCCTCACGAGCACCGGCGGCGGCAAGATCAACCTATCCTCCGGCTCCTTCATCGACGTGAGCGCCTACCAAGGCATCCAGGCCGACGCGGGGAGCATCAACTTCTATGCCCCAGGCGGAGTGATCCTGAGCGGGAACATACGGGGAAATGCGGGGGTGGCGGCGGATGGGAAAACGAAGGGGCGCGGCGGCTCCTTCTCCCTAGTGACGAGCAGCATCGGCGACTTCAGTGCCCTCAACGACCAACTAGCTGCCGGCGGCTTCACGGAAACACTCAACATCGAGGCGACCCTGGATGATATCACAATTCCCCAGGGCAAGACCGTGACTGCCCGAAGCGTGACCATTACGACAGACAGCGGGTCTATCGATCTTTCAGGGAAGATAGATGTCTCGCAGTCTGGCCAGGGAGGCACAGTCGCGCTCTACGCGGAGAAGAACCTCACCGTGGACTCAGGCGGGTACATAGATGCCCATGCAACCACAGGGAACGCCTCTGGCGGGGACGTGACCCTTTCGGTCGACAACGGGATGCTCACCTTTGCAGGCGGCACTATCGATGTCTCCGGCTCGGGCACGGGAGCAGGGGGGACGGTGCTTTTTCGGGACCTGCCTTATTCCCCACCAGGGGGCAACCCCACGAATATGTCCCTGTCCGGCACCATCAAGGGCGCCGAGAGCGTAACCGCTGAAGTGGATCAGGTCTATGTGAACCAATTTGGGACCACGGATGGTACGGGTAGGTTCAACACTACGATCGATTCGACGGCGATCAACCGGATTCGCACGGATATCACCAGCTATATGAACAACAATCCCGGCTTGGGGACATCGCTCGCGTCGGGCCTGACCGACGGGAGCGGACACTCTTTGGGTGCAGCGTTCCATTTCCGGCCCGGCGTCGTGATTCAATCCACAGGGAGTATTACAGTGAACGCGCCCACGCTGACCCAGAATACGTGGAACCTGTCGTCGTGGCGCTTCGGCGGTGAGCCCGGTACACTCACACTGAAGGCGGCAGGGAGCCTCAACATCAATACCAACATCGTTGACACTGCCGGCCTGACCTATGATCAGGTGTTGAGTAGCAACAACCTGCCCTCGTGGAGCTACAACCTTATTGCCGGCGCGAACCTGAACAGCCCCAATCTTCTCGCCTTCGTGCCCGCGAATGCGCAGGGCGCGTCGGGAGGGAGCCTTTTCATCGGCAGCCCGAGGTCGGGAAACGTGGTCTACACCGAGGCCGGCACAATCCGATTCGCTTCCGGTGGAGACACGACGATCTACAAAAGTCCCAACAAGAACTACATGATATCCAGCAGCATGCCTTATTCGCTTGCCACTTATTCTGGGAACATCCACGGCAACGTGGAAGGAAGCCTCGTTATTTATCCCGGCGCTGCCATTCAATCGGCGACCGGCAACATAGACCTGCGGATAGGGAAGAACCTCAACTTGACAGGTAACAACCCCAATGGGGCCACCACCGGTGCAAACCTCGGCGCCATCAGGACGACGGGCGAGCGGCAAACCAACGAGGTGGACCAGTACGGCAACCTTGTGCTTGACGGCAGTGGTAGCCCGATACCATACACGTATAGTGTTTTTGACTACTATACGTATCATGACGGTGGAGGCATCGCCCTCGATGTAACCGGCGATGTGGTAGCCGGCCTCAATGCCAACGCGTGGATGTATGCAAACAGTGGTACTATCGTCACTGCGCAAGGTGTGACCTACTATCCTGTCACTGCCGTCTATTCACAAACCACCAGTGTTACCGGCGCAGCCCTTTCCTTCACCCAGGGCATCGCAGCTATGGCGGGAGGGGACGTGTCCGTTAGGACGGGAGGCAATTTTGACTGCCAGATAGGCGCCTTCGGAGAGGGGAATCTCCAGGTCTACTCCGGGGGGGACGTGACAGGGCGCTTCCTGGTGAGGGAGGGGACAGCCGGCACCGTGAGCCGCGTTTCCGCCATGGGCAATTTCGGTGTCCCCATGCAGCCCTTTCTGGGCAAGGTTCAGTCTATGCCGCAGCTCGTGGAGTCGGGTGGGGCGCAGATAAACGTATCAGCCCAGGGAAACGTGGAGATAGGCGCAATAGTGAACCCGAACCTCTCTGAACCAGGCTCACCCAACTACTGGGATAACGGTTACACCCAGTCGTCCTCGATCGCACTCTCCGCCGCGACCGGCAACGTGAACATGTACGGCAACGTGGATTCATCCGCTTACGGCATGTTCTACAACGTCGGGTATCTTCCGCCTTCCGTTCGGGTATGGGCTGGGAAGGACATCGTGGTGAGCGGCGCCTACACGCAGCTTCCGGCACAAGACGGGAACCTCACCATGCAGGCAGGAGGGGATATCCTATTCAAGGCGGGATTTGCCTGGCTCATGTCGGACGCGGACCTCAATGCCGTCTATCCCGGCTATCCCTCCCTTTCTAATCCGGATCTAACCAGCCACGCCGCCAAGCCCGTTCACACAGGCGACCCGAACGCGGTTAGCATCTCCGCCGGGGGGAACATAACCGATATGTACATCACTCTGCCGAAGATGGCGAACATAGATGCAGAAGGGGGCAGCATCAACAACCTCAACTATATCGGGCAGAACGTCGGGCCAGGCGATACGACGAGCATCATCGCCGCCCAAGACATCATTTACGGTTACGGCGCTGGCGTCGCCAACTATGCGATCCAAGTGGGCGGACCCGGCTATGTGGTTGTGCAGGCAGGCGGGAAGATCGACCTGGGCGTGTCGAACGGCATCCAGGCAATAGGCAACGCCGCGAATCCGGTCGCTCAGGAGCGGCGAAACTGGGGCCTCCCTGATCGTCGCCGCGGGCATGGCGAACCCTTTGGATCCGCAAGCATTGACAACATTCTTCGGCGCCCTTCGTACTGCAGGGATCGAATACAGCAACCTCAAGAGCAGCGGTGATGCGGCTGGTGCCGCCACCGTAGTGGACAACGTGAGAGCCTCAACCATAAACCCCTTCCTGGCCACGGCGAACCAGGGCCAGGACATTACCATGACCTCTTCCCAGATCTCTACCGTAGGTGGAGGGGGTTTGTTTGTCCTTGCCACGGGTGTCCTGAATGTGGGGACTACGGTATTATCGTCCGGCATCAGCAGTAGGAACACGGGTATCCTCACCGAGACAGGGGGCGCCATCAAAGTATTTGCCAATGGAGACGTGAATGTCAACGAGTCGGCGATCATGACCTTCCAGGGTGGGGACATTGACGTCTGGAGTGATCACGGCAGTATCAACGCGGGAAAGGGCGACAAAGCGACGATAAGCGCAAGCCTGCCGACGTACTCATGCACTAAGGAAGGGGTTTGCTCGGTGAAATTCGCTCCCCCTGCAGTCGGGAGCGGCATCCGCGCCCTCACGTATGCCCCCGACGAGAACACGCCCGCCCCACCGGCAGGCGACATCTACCTCTTTGCGCCCCCCGGCATCATCGACGCAGGGGAAGCGGGCATCTCCGGGGGCAGGGTGGTGCTCGGAGCCACCGCGATCCTCAACGCAAGCAACATCTCATTCACCTCGGGTGCCGTCGGACTTCCCCCCGCCTCCCAGGGCGTGAGCCTCGGGGCCCTCACGGGCACGAGCGATATGTCGAAGAGCACCGTCTCCTCGGACACGGGGGCCCTCGCGACATCCCAGGAGAGGGTCGCCTCGGCCCAGCCCATCGAGGACATGGTGGTGAAATGGATCGACGTGAAGGTCATGAGCTACGACCTCACCTTCGGCGGCGACGACGCCCCTGAAGACAAGGACGACATCCGGAAGAAGAAATAGAACAAAACGCAACGGTGAGAGAGGACGGAGGTTTTGATGCAGGCAAGGTGGTTTCGTAAGATCATCATAGGCACATCGTGTGCCTTGCTTCTTATCCTGGCTGTAAGCGTAGGATCGGCCCACGCCTGGTGGGACGGCAAGTGGAAATACCGGAAGAAGATCGTCCTCGATACGACGCCCAGGGGGGAGACGTCAAAGAGGCCCTCACGGACTTTCCCGTCCTCGTGAGGCTCCACACGGGCAACTTCACCTTCGAGAACGCGAAGACCGACGGCTCCGACATCCGCTTCGTCGCCTCCGACGACAAGACCCCTCTCAAGTACCACATCGAGCGATACGACCCGAAGGAGGAGATGGTCCTCATCTGGGTGAAGGTCCCCCAGGTCGCGCCCGCATCGGCCGAGGGTTTCGTCTGGCTCTACTACGGGAACGGCAGCGCCGCAGCCGGAGAGGACGCCGGAGGCACCTACGATACGTCCCAGCTTCTCGTCTACCACCTCGGGGAAAAGGAGGGCCCTCCCCAGGATGCCACTGCCTACAAGAACAACGCCAAGGAGTTTACCGGCAAGCTGGGCACGCCGTCCCCCATCGGGCGCGGCATCACCCTGAAAGGCGAGGGCGACCGCCTCGTCGTCGCGAAATCCCCGTCCCTCAACTTTGCGAAGGGGTTCACCTTTTCCGCCTGGGTCCGCTCCTCCCGCGCCCAGCAGGACGGCCGCCTCTTCTCGTGGGACGACGGCAAGCAATCCATCGTGATCGCCGTGGACGGGACGAAGCTCTACGCCTCTGCCTCGGACGGAAAGAAGAAGACCGCTACCGACAAAGCGGACCTCCCCCCCCCGAAGTGGGTCCATGTGGCCGTTACCGCCGAGCCGGGAAAGGCGCTCGTCATCTACACGGACGGGCGCCAGAGGACAGAGCAGAAGATCGCGGCCCTTCCCGAGCCCTCCGCCGACATCGCCATAGGCGCCTCCCTTTCGGGGAAGAACGGCTTCGCCGGAGACCTCGACGAGGTCGGCTCGCGGGCGTCGCCCGCTCGCCTGCCTGGATCCGTGCCGCGGCCGTGGGCCAGGGTCCGGACACGCCCCTTCTCGCCTACCAGGACGAGGAAGGCTCGTCGGGCGGCGGGGAGAGCCTCACGATCCACCTTCTCGTGGTCACGGCCAGGGCCATCACCCTCGACGGGTGGCTCATCATCGGCGCCATCATGATCATGATCGCCATCACGTGGATACTCTTCTTCAACAAATTCGTGACCCTGCGCAAGCTGAAGAAGGACAACGCGGCCTTCTCGCAGGCCTTCAGCGAGTCCGACGGCCTCGAGGCAGTCAAGGAGAGGAGGAGCGTTTTCCCGATTCCTCCCTCTTACGTGTCTACGGGGCCGGCTTGGATGAGCTCGACCGCAGGCTCGTGAAGATGAAGGATGCGAAAGCCGCGTGCCTGCCGGGGCAGGCCATCACCGCCTTCAAGGCGGCCCTCGACAAGGCGTCCCTGCAGGAGAGCAAGAGGAACACCGCGGGCCTCCTCCTTTTCACCTTGAGCATCTCCGGCGGGCCCTTCATGGGACTTTTCGGGACGGTCTGGGGCGTCATCAATACCTTCGCCGGCGTGGCGGAAGCAGGGGAGGCGAACCTCGCCGCCATCGCCCCGGGCGTCGCATCCGCCCTTGCCTGCACCCTCATGGGGCTGATGCTCGCGATCCCGGCCCTCTTCCAGTACAGCTATCTGTCTGCGGAGATCAAGAACATCACCGCGGACATGAACGTATTCATGGATGAATTCACGAACCGGGTGGAGGAAGAATACGGGGGCAAGGCATGAGGAATAACCCCTACGACGATATCGAGGTGCACGCGGAGCTGAACGTCGTTCCCCTCCTCGATCTGGCCTGGAACCTCCTCATCGTCTTCATCATGGTCGTGACGGCCACGGTCCAGGGGATCAACGTGAACCTCCCGAAGGCGAGCGCCGCCTCGAGCAACATCAAGCCCGCGACCAAGGCCATCACCATCACCGCCGAGGGGACCATCTATCTCGACAGCTTTCCCTACCATGGCCGAGCTGGAGTCGAGGCTCAGGCAGCTCAAGGCGGTCAACCCCAACTTCCCCGTCGTGATCAAGGGAGACGAGAAGATCTCCTACAAGAGCGTCATCGAGGTCCTGGACCTGCTCCAGAGGCTCGAGATCACCCAACTGGGACTGGTCACGCAGAAAGCTGGTGAAGTGACGGCGCAGAAGGGACATGACAAGTCATCGGAGGAAGAGCCATGACACAGGGAAAAAAAAGAATTCATCGCAGTCGGCGTTGATCACCACGGCCGTGGTCTCCTTTTCTTTCTCTGCCTGGCCGGCGGCCTCCTCTACCTCGTCAGCACCGACAAAGGCGGGGGGAAGAAGGTCTTCGTCGCAAAGGTCGACCTCGTGAAGCCCAACCTTCCCGATAAGCCCCCTCCGCCTCCGAAGGAGAAGCCGCCCGAGCCGGAAGTCCAGAAAAAAGAGGAAATCGTGGCGCCGCAGAACATGGACCAGCCGCAGGAGGCCCGCAACGAAGGGCGACGACAAGCCGGCCGCGGAGGGACCTCTCGGCGTCGAGGGCGAAGGAGGCGCAGGCTCCGACGCCTTCGGTCTCGTGGGCAGGGGAAAGGGCGGAAGGGACATCACCACCCTCGGAACAGGCCGGCGGCACGATCGGGGGGGACAAGGACCTGCTCGGCGCCATGAGAAGACACGCCCGGTACAACAAGCTCGTCGAGGACGAGATCAACAAGGCGGTGAAGCAGGCCCTTGGCGAGAACGGGGGCATACCCAAGGGGAAGAACGAGGCGATAGTTCAGATAGGCATGGACGACAAGGGGGTCGTGGCCGAATACCGTATCGTCCGCTCTTCCGGGAACCGGGCCGTCGACGAAGCGGTCAAGGAGTCTCTCAAATTCGCGAGGATCAGCGAGCCGCCGCCCAAGGACATCCCGAGGGGCGCCAAGGGCCTCACCATCATGAGCATCAAGATCACGTCGCAGGGATGAATGATTTGATGATGGGCATGCGCTTTTCATAAGATCTTTACATGGCGTTAACATGGTCGTAACAGGCCCTTGGTAAGTTACTGCGGACATCAGGCCACAATGGAATGGTGATAACCCTTCCCGCCAGCTATCTTCACCCGATGGGGGACGTGGCGGGTTTTGTAAGCCGGTGGACTGCCTGACCGACGAAGAACGGGGAGAAAAAATGACCCGAACAGGATTGAGAGAGAATGTGCCGTCCCAGATAGGAAGGGATCCCCTCTCTTCCGAAGGGGCAGCGGGCCCTATGTCCTGCTCTTTATGTCTCATCCTTCTCCTCCCCCTTCCAGGGCGCGCGGCAGGCCCCCCCGCCGGGGCAACCGGCACTGACCGAAGCCTCCGGCGTCGACGAGCTGATCCAGGTCCTCGTGGAAAACGGCACCATCAGCAAGGAACAGGCCGCCGCCCTCATGGCGAAGAAAGGGCAGCCCGGCTTCTCGCCCCTGTCCGCCCTGACCGAGATTCTGAAATCAAAAGGCGTCATCACCGCCGGCGAGGCCGACAGGGTGGCGAAGAAGGCCGCGGCCGCCCCGCAAGCAGCCGTCACCCTCCGCTATGAGCCGAGCCAGAAGGAGCTGGAAAATATGGCCCAGAACGTCACGGACGAGATCAAGAAGGACGTCCGGGGGCAGGTGAAGGAGGAGATCAAGCAGGAGGTCCTCGAAGAGACGAAAAAGGAGATCCAGGCCGCGGCAGCGCCGGAGTGGACGAAGCGCATCCGCTTCGGCGGCGACATGCGCCTCCGGTACGAGGGGGATTATTTCAATCAGAACAACGGCGATTTCCTGAGCCCGAGCAACCCCACCCAGATCCTGAACAGCCAGACCGAGCGCGACCGCTTCCGGGTCAGGGCGCGGCTCGGGGCCGACGGCCGATATGACCGACAACTAGAGGCGGGCGTGAGGTTCTCGACCGGGGATACGATCAACCCCGTCACCTCCCAGCAGACCATGGGCAACTATTTCAACAAGTACAGCGTGGTCATGGACCTGGCCTACCTGAAGTTCACGCCGCGCCCGGCCTCACCCTCATCGGCGGGAGGATCACCAACCCGTGGTTCTTTACCGATCTCGTCTGGTGGCGCGACCTCACCTTTGACGGATTCTCGGTCTACATACCAGCAAAGCTCTCCGATACCTTCCAGCCCTTCTTCACCGTCGGGGCCTTCCCCCTCCAGGAGGTGGAGCTCTCCACGCAGGACAAGTACCTCTTCGCGGGGCAGGCCGGCCTCGATATCAAGCCCCGAAAGAACCTGTCCGGAAAGATCGGGGTGGCCTTCTACGACTATGTGAACACGCGGGGCATCGCCAACAACCCCGCCTTCCCCGACCAGTACGATTACACCGCCCCCGTTCCAGCAGAAAGGAAACACGCTTTTCAATATCCAGCCCTGCCACGACCACCCCTCTCTACGCGCTCGCCGCGAACTACAGGGAGCTCAATATCACCGGCCATTTCGATCTCGGCTTCTGGGACCCGATCCATGTGATCCTCACGGGCGATTACGTGAACAACCTCGGCTTCGACCGGCAGTCCGTGGAGCGCCTGACCGGCATTCCCGACGTGCCCACCCAGACCAGGGGTACCTGGCCGGCCTGACCGTGGGCTACCCGGAGATCAAGGCCAGGTGGGATTGGCGGGTTTACGGATATTACAAGTACCTCGAGGCGGACGCGGTGATCGACGCCTTCACCGATCCCGATTTCCACCTGGGCGGGACGAACGCCAAGGGCTGGGTCATCGGAGGCGACCTCGGGATAGGCAAGAACCTCTGGACCTCCCTCAAATGGACGACGACCAATGAGATCAAGGGCCCTCCCTTCGCCATCGACTCTCTCTTTGTCGACCTGAACTACCGGTTCTAGGAGGAGAGAGGTGAAGAAGATCCTCGCAGGCGCCTTGGGCTCGTGGTGGGTCTCTCCCTCGGCCTCACCTACGGCCATATGCAGCTTGCGAGTGAGGAGAAGGCCCATCAAACGAGGCTCAAGGAGATGAGCCAGCGCGTCTCCCAGACCCAGCGGAAGTTCGCGGAGGAGAGGACCCTCCAGACGAGCCTGGAGGACGACAAGCAGGCGGTCCAGTCCCAGCTCGACGCCCTGCAAAAGGAAAAGGACCGCTCTCGCGGAGAACAAGCAGTTCAAGTCCAAGGCCGACGGAGCCCTGGAGGCCAAGGCATCCTCCCTCGAGAAGAAAGCAGCCTCCCTGGAGGCAAGGGCGACCTCCCTCGATGAGAAGAACAGCCAGCTCTCAGAGCGCCTCGCCAAGGTGGAGGCGGATCGCACCGCCCTCGACCAGAAGCAGCGGCAGACCTTTCAAACGCTTCAGGAGCGGGAGAAGGAGCTGAAACAGCTGACCGCTGATTCGCAGCGCAAGTACGACCAGTGCGCGGAGCACAACGCCCGCCTCTACATGATCGCCGACGAGCTCATCCACAAGTACGAAAACAAGGGCGTCGTGAGCTCGCTCCTTGAGAAGGAGCCCTTCACCCAGATCAAGAAGGTGGAGCTGGAGAAGCTCGTGCAGGATTACAAGGACAAAATAGACCAGCAGAAGCTGAAAACAAAATAAAGGAGTGCCTCATGCGTGTTACAACAAGGATATCCATCGCTACCTTCGCCGTGTCCCTAGGCATGGCGCCGGCCCTCCGGGGGGCGGAGACCAAGCCCGCCGAGCCGAAGAAGCCGGCTGCCGCGCCCCACTGACGCAAACCTGCCCCAAACCGATGCCGCGAACCCGGCCGAAAAGAAGCCCGGGGTCGTTGCCGTGGTCAACGGCTCGGACGTGCCCATCGATGACTTCTATCGCGAGCTCCTCCGGGTGGAGCGCCTCGTCCTCAATGCGGGCAGGCCCCTCACCTGCCCGCAGATCGCCCGCCTCAGGACGGAGGTGGCGGAAGGGTTGGTCCGGCGTGAGCTTCTCTATCAGGAGAGCAAAAGCAAGGTCAAGGTCACGGACGCCGAGATCGCCGCCGAACTGAAGAAGCTCAAGGACCAGTATGCCAGCGAGAACGATTTTTCCGCCGCCCTGGGCTCCATGAACATCTCCCCGGCTTCCTTGAGGGCCCAGGTGGAGCGGGCCCTCTCCATCCAGAAGTTCATCGACACCGTTTGCCGCGAAGGCGAGTGTGGACGATAAGGAGATATGGGCATACTACGACAAGAACCGGAACTCCTTCCGCCAGCCCGAACAGGTGAAGGCGAGCCAGATACTCATCAAGACGGACCCCGCCTGGGATGAGGCCAAGAAGTCCGCGGCCAGGAAGAAGATCGAGGATATACGGGCGAAGCTGAAGGCAGGACAGGATTTCGAGTCCCTCGCGCGCACCTATTCGGAAGACCCGAGCGCTTCCAAAGGGGGCGACCTCGGCTACATCAGGACGGGCCAGGTGCTCAAGCCCTTCGAGGATGCCCTCTTCGCCCTCAAGCCGGGCGAGGTAAGCGACGTGGTGGAAACGAGCGTCGGCTTTCACATCATCAAGGCCGTAGACCGCAAGCCAGAGACGACCATCCCCTTCGAGAAGGTGAAGGACCAGTTGCGCACGGCCCTGAAGCAGGAAAAGGGCCAGCAGGAGGCGAACGCCTATATCGCCAAGGTGCGGGAGAAGGCCAAGGTGGAGATCTTCCTGCCCCCGGAGGAATAGGCCCCTTCCCCCGGCCTCGACTCCTCCGTATTCCCGAAGAATCATTCTCGAGGTAATCCCCCTCCCCTAATCAAAGAAGAGGGGGATTATTTGTATCTCCATTATTCACGGATTATTCATCGGTCTGTGATCATCGTGAAACACTGAACTGGTAGACTTGTCCCATGCAAGACGGATCGAGCGAGCCGTTTGCAAAAGGGCCAAAGGGCTTAAGGACCCGGGATGGGCAGTGAACTTTAAAGAAACTTTAATATCCCTTACATAAAGGCGCAACAATGGTCAGGTATACTTGCCTGACACCATACATGAGGGAGCGAACCGGAGGACCTGCATGATCGGGTCTTCGGAAGGTGAGGGAGAGAAACAAGCAGGGCGCCTCGGAAGGAAACCTGTTGTCCGGGTACTTGCGGCGAAGCCCCCGGGGACCGGAAAGCCCGAATCGAAACCCTCGCAATTGATTCGGCCTTTCTCTAAAACGGGGGGCGCAAAAAAAGGAGGTGATGGCAAGGCAACGAGACGAAAGAGGGAAGGAAGTGGGGAAAGGGGGGACTAGGACCTAAGACCCCAGCTTCAGAAAAAGCCGAAACCCGGGCAACCGGGTGGCGGAAAGCCACAGGCCCTTACTCGGAAGGGCGGCTGGGCTGTCTGAAGAAAAGATAACGAAAATGCATTTTCAAAAAAACGCAGGAGGAAATTTATGAAGAAGATTTTAGGAATTCTTGTAGCCGTCCTGCTCCTTGCCGGCTTTGCAGGGCAGGGCATGGCAACAATGTTCACGAGAGGAGACCTCATCAGGGTGATCTACGACACGTCCTACGACGCCAAGGGAAACCCCACGGGCGGATCCTATGAATATGTCACTGACCTGGGCAAACTCACCACGCTGGAAGGGGATGCAAGCGGGACGGAAATCGGCGACCAGTTTAGCCAATTTTGCCCGGGGGCCTATTCCAACCTGCAGGTGGCTTACTTTGTGGCTGGCATCACGACTTTCGACATCGCCGCGCCCGGCACCACAGCGCCGGCCGCCGGAACGGCCTTTAGCACTACGACTGGTGGCATGAGCACCATGGCCGCCCTGGACAAGCAAACTAATATCAGGCAAGAGACCGCCAAGGTAGGTCAATCTACAACCGGCAGCTATTAGAACGCGATGAACCAGGGTCACATTGCGTGGGGAAGCTATGGCTTCTATTTCAACATCGGCTCTGCCGAGTCCGCCCTCAACCCTCTCCTCACCGCGGGCAGCTTTGTTGATATGACCCTCTACTCGTATGACTCGCTGCTCGGCGCGAACGGCCCGGTTCTACTCAGCAACAACGATATTCTCGGCCTCCGCACCATTAACGTGGGCGGGGTCGGCGAGACGGAAATCGTGGACCTGGGCGCACCGCCATCAGCAGTCCCCGTTCCCCCGAGCATGCTCCTTCTCGCGCCTGGCCTCTTCGGCCTGATCGGGCTGAGGAAGAAGGTCGGCTAAGCATTGAAGCACGGATCGAAGACATATCCGCAGATGACTTAAAAAGACAAGGAGAAAAGACATGAAAAAACTCATGATAGCCTTAGCCGTGGGAGCGATGGTGCTCTCCATGGCCGGGATCGGCTCAGCAGTTACGGAGATCAATATCTACGGCGCCTCCGCGCAGACCACGTTCTGGTCAAGCTTCGCCCAGGCATGGATAGAAGATCCGGCCGGCGGGGGCTGCCCAGCAAACACGACTTCCTTCTCACCGGGCAATGGGAAGACCTATTCGCCCGCAGACGCCGCCCCTGTCTACTTTCATGGCGCAAAATACTTTATCGCCACGAATTACAATTCCACCTGCATAGACTCAACGGGTATGATAGTCAGGGTCGCCGCCTATGACTCCGAGGACGGCGTTCAGTCCGCCCTGGGTAACGCGAACAACATGGACGTGAGCGGCTGCCCGGCTAGTGAAAGAACCTTGCTGAAAGAACGTCCGGAGGGGCCGCCCCGACCCCCACGAACCTCACGTGCCATCCCGTAACGCTCGGCGCTTCCGATGTGAACGGCCTGACGATTATGCAGTCCACCGAGGGCCGGTTCGACGGCCCTAAGGCTCCGCCTGCCGGTAACACGAATTACCTGGCTGCCCCTGCCCCGGGAAATGGCAACGTGATAAACTTAGTTGCCACTGCAAACAATGCCCCGGGCCCGGTGCTGCTCACCGACTTCTCCTCCCCGGACGACTGGATCCATACCACGACTGTTGATAATCCAACGACGTGCAGCGGCGTTACCGA
Source organism: uncultured delta proteobacterium (assembly GCA_963749525.1). GTDB lineage: Bacteria > Desulfobacterota > Syntrophorhabdia > Syntrophorhabdales > WCHB1-27 > CAVVNC01. The sequence continues at coordinate 141,014 of CAVVNC010000032.1, read as the reverse complement.
GGTCATCGACCATCACCCGCTTATGGTGCCTTTCGGCTTCTACGCTGCGTCATCAATTGGACCTTACCAACCTTACGACCGCCATGGTCCAGCACATCTTTAGCCGCGACGTGACCGACTGGAGCACATTCGGTTTCGGCGCAGCGACGATAAACGTCTGTATGCGCGTGGCAGGCTCAGGGACCCAGGCTACCTTCGACGCGGCCGTTATGCATACGAACAGGGTCGGGCCATCCATCCCCGCCGCTGACGATTCCCTGCTCCACAACCACGTTTTCTTCAACAACACGACGGGCGACATGATGGACTGCATCAACAACAAGTATGGCAATACCCCTAACGCAATCGGTTTTGCCGACGCCGACCAGTGCGGCACGCCTGCCAACTGTCCGGGGGCCGGCTACGCCAACATCGCCACCGGTCCAATCCCGTTCAACGGAGCCCTTCCCACTGCAGCGAACATCACGAATGGCCTCTATGACCGGTTCTGGACCCTCGAGCATATCTTTGAGCCCAACGCTGCGGGCAAGGCCGCCTCTGCTGGTCTGTATGTTTCCGGCTTGTACCCTGGGGCGCCGTGAATAACCTGGTTTCCTGGGCATCGACCAGGGTTCCTAGCTCGAAGTCGCTCTACTGGGCGCTCTCGACGAACATGAACTTTCACAAGGTGAACGACGGGACCTATCCGCCTCAGCCTGGCGCTTACGTTGACGGCAACTGCTACGACACAGGCGAGTAGAACACTCTCTTTTTCCCACCAGTGGGGCCCCGCGGGGCCCCACTGGACTATGCAAAGGAAAGGCGGGTTGGATGAAAAAGGCACTAGGCAGCGGTAGTGGTACTTGGAGCTTTCCTGTGGGTCGCCTCGGCGGCTCACGCGTACATTGAGACGTTCGACTCAGGCAATATCTCTTCGGCAACGTACCCCGGCTGGACCACATACACCATCGGCACGCCCGGCTACCCTGGTGCCGCGTAGGGCATAGCATCGTCCTGGAGTTCGACGGGCGGTAATCCCGGCGGGTACATCTTTGGGAACGTACGGCCAGCCCTGACAATCGCCTCTATGCTTTCGAAATCTCAGGTGCGGCGTGCGGCAGCCTCACAGGGCAGACACTCACAGTCGATTACAGAAGCACGGGAACGATTAACGGCCCCGCAGGGGGCGAGGTCCGTTTCTACATCGCCGACGCGGAGCCCGAGAACTACTTTTACAGCACCGCATGGAACGCAAACACGGGCGGAAGCTGGACCACCCAGACGGCCGTGGTTAACGCATCAGGGACAGGCTTTTCTCCTGGCCCGAGCAACGACGGCAAGATGACGTTCGCGCAAGTTGCCGCCGACCCCGCGTGGGTCGGCCTGATTTTCACCGACGGCAGTTTTTTGACCACAATTTGGGATTCACGAGCACGAACGGGGCCACTATATCCATCGATAATTTCGGAACCCCCGACCCTGCCCCTATGCCTCCGGCCTTCCTGCTCTTCGGCCCGTGCATTGCGGCCCTTGCCGTGATCAGGAGGAAATGGAAGCACCACTAGAGGGCGGGAAGAAGCACCCCTTCCGGCTTCGTGACGCCAGCCGCCCGACGCGTCTCGCCTTCTCTCCATAAGTTTGCCCCGACTTCTTAGCGCCGTCCTCTGCTTTTTTTGCACGAAAGTTACACTTTCTTAATCTGATGTTAACATTGACAGGCTATTCTCAGCCATCAGGGAAACCGGGTGCATGAGAATACTTGTAGTGGACGATGAGAGCGATATCGTCGATCTTGTCTCCTCCAGCCTTCAGCGTGAGGGGTATAGGGTCGTTCCCGCATACACGGGGGAAGAAGCGCTCGAATTGGTCAAGACTGCAAAGCCCGACCTGATGGTCCTCGACCTCATGCTCCCGGATGTGCAGGGGCTGGAAGTCTGCCGGCTCGTCCGCGCCAACCCGCAATATGCGAACATGCCCATCCTCATACTAAGCGCGAAGGGCGGCGAGGTGGATCGCATCCTCGGCCTGGAGATGGGCGCTGACGACTACATCACCAAGCCCTTCAGCGTACGGGAGCTTGTCTCAAGGATCAAGGTGGCATTGAGAAGGGTCAAAGGTGAGGCGCAGAAGAGCGTTGCCAATGGATCGACGTTTTCGAGCAGGGGACTCTTCATCGACTTCGAGAGATACGAGGTCATGGTGAAAGGGAAGAAGATTGATTTGTCGCCCCTTCAGATGAAGCTCCTGTTCCTCCTTTGCAAGAACCCCGGCAGGGTCTTTACCCGCGATCAGCTTCTCAACCAGGTATGGGGGGACGAGGTTTTCGTGACCCCAAGAAACGTGGACGTCCACGTGAGCCGCCTGAGGAAGCTCATCGAAGAAGAACCGGAGAAGCCGACGAGCATCGTCACCGTGACAAGCGTGGGATATAAGTTCAGCGATTCCGATCAGTAGCTGTGTCCCGGCCCTTCGTCCTCCTATTCGCACCTTCTTAACACGCCCTTACCAATCCCTAAATATTGCTCTGTTACGATACACCGTACCGGGGGATAAGCGAGGCGGACGGCCCGTCCGAGAAGAAAATGATCGCCCTTTTGGGCGACCCTTCGGGGGTGGTGCGCAAACATGAAAGGAGGGTTAAGAAATGTCCGATTTTTCCGTTAATAGTATTTGTACCCATTGCAGAAAGGGCCATAGCGTTGAGCTGCGAAGAATGAGGTCGAACCTTCGCCGTTGTCTGCCCGGCTTGCGGGTTCCCGAACAATATATCGGAAGAGCAGGCCATTGCGGCGCAACGGCTCCTGGAAAGGATCGAGATGGAACGAAAGGAAAGAGAAGTTGCCTAAGGCCGACGCACACCCTATATTTCAGGGGATGGCGAGGATACCCAAAACCCCGATGGACATTGTGAGGCGCTGGTTCCCCGTTATCATCTGGCTCGGCTTCGTCTTTTTCATGTCCACGGGGACTTTCTCCGCAGAGAATACATTTTCCGTTGTGGGACCCATACTTCACTTCCTTTTTCCGGGGCTTTCATCCGACCGGGTGGAGACTGATCCACGGGATCATCAGAAAGAGCGCTCACGTCTTCGAGTACTTCGTACTCGGCCTCCTCCTTCTCCGGGCCTTTCGCGCCAATTCGTCCTTACAGTGGAGGTGGCGATGGCCCTTGTTTGCCGCAATCGGTGTCCTGCTTTGGGCTCTCGGGGACGAATTCCATCAATCCTTCGTCCTGAGCCGCACCGCATCGATCGATGGACGTGGGCATAGATACGGTCGGAGGACTCTTGGCGCAGGTAGTGGGCATCTTCTGGTATCGCCGCTTCTGGGGCTGCTGACCCGATCCCGGCGAAGACCTCGCGCTTACCCACCTGTCCTCGCGCCCCCATGATGAGCTAAAGGCGCGATTTGAATATCAGGCGGCGGGCGAGCCGTCCTTCCTTTCCCGTTCCTTCCTCAATCTGTCTTGCACGCGCTGGAGGAGGTCGAGATACGCTTTAGCCTTCGGCGAGACCCTCTTCCAATGCTCGAAGCCCGCGGCAACCTCAACCGGGGACATACCCATGTCGTCGGCGATGACGGCCAGCAGGTCTTTTTCGTCGATGCCGGGCTCCCCTGAAAGGATTTCTTCGATTCGGGCGTAGAGGATCGGGGCGGTCATCTCCGGAGACTGCTCGACCATTTCCTTGAATTCCAGCCGCTCGAACGCATACGTGGGCAGGGCCTTGAGAATGCCTTCGGCAGCCGCCGCCTCTTCTTCGAAGAGCCGGAGGAGCTCGCCATCTTCGTCGGCGAGGGGAGATGAGAATGCTTCCTCACTCCTGTTGAAATCGACGTACATGAGCCTCTGGTACGCTCGTCCGGACTCCGGCGTCGGCTGCTCCGTGGCGGCGCCGTTAGGCGAGCTTGCGGATTTTGGATGGTCGAAGTAACGACTCCACCATTCCTTCCAATCCTGGACCCCCGAGCGCCCGGCCTCGTAGAGCTGCGTGGCGCATCCAAGCTCTTCGACGGCAAGATGGAGGATGAGATAGGCGGAGCGGAGGCGGCCTGCCTCTTTCAGCAGGTTCGCGTCGTTCATGAGTCGACCTGCATTCCCGATGCACATTTTGTATCCGTCCTTGAGCCGCGTTCTGTCGAGCGCAGGATATCCCTCGTAGTCGGTACCCATCCCATACCTCCTTGAGCATTTAGGCGAGAGCGGCGCACTTCGAGACACGCCTTAGCCTATTGATTACCACCTATCATGCACGATTTCAACACAAACGCAAAAGAAAGAATGTTTAGTCCGAACCCATCTGCAATGTCTCCTCAAGAATACATTGAATTCGGCCGATAATCTAAAGTGTGAGTTCTCTTCTCAACTCGTGCGACATCAACGCGGAGGAAGCCATGTTGGTTTTAGAACCGGAAATTCAAGTCCTCCTGTATCCCGCCGGCCTTAAGGGTTTGCCAGGCCGGGGTAACGCCGGGTGCGTCCCATGAGTCAGGAAAAATACCTGGCCATCCCTCCCGGCGCGATCATGCCGGGGAGCATGCCGAACTTCAAGATCTATATGTTGTCTCCGCGCGGGCAGTACGTGCTCTGGACCCTGGAGGGAAACAGGGTCACCTCGGAACAACTCGAAAAACTCTCGGAGAGCGGACAAAAAGAGGTCTTCATCGACCTCGATGAGCAGTTCAAGTACGAGGAGTATCTTGAGGCCCATCTCGAGAATATTTTGGGGAATGAAGGACCTTCCGACGACCAGAAGGCGGCCATATTCAGCAGGGTCTCCACCAACGTCGTGAAGCACGCCTTCGAATCATCCTTTGGATTCAGGCCCATCAGCACGGACGTCCTGCAGCGAACACAGGCAATGATCGAAAAGGCGCTCATCTTCATAGCTGAGTCCAAATCCTTGCAGGCGCTGGCGAAAATCGTGGGTCACGACTATGAGACGTATGAGCACGCCACCAAGGTCCTCTGGTTTACCGTGGGTTTCCTTAGCAACCACCCGGAAGCACTCCAGCGGGTTCAACCCGATCGTGAGGAGTTGGAAGAAAGTCAAAGGCTGGAGGTGCTGCGGCTATGCGGCGTGGCGGCCCTGCTTCACGACATCGGGAAGACCCTTGTCGCACCCGAAATACTCCACAAGAACGGACTCCTCACGGAGATTGAATGGGAAATCATGAAGCGTCACCCCTTCAACGGGTTGGCAATGCTCCTCGATACCGACCTCCCCGGCTTCGTCAAGAAAGGGGTGCTTCATCACCATGAAGACTTCTGCGGCGGCGGCTATCCTATGGGCCTCGAAGGGGAGGACATACCTGTCTTGCCGCGCGTCTTGCGGATCGTCGATACCTTCGACGCCATGACGTCCCGCAGGCCCTACAAGGATCCCATACCCCCCTACAAGGCGGCCCAAATCATGGTCGGAAAGGCGGAAGGCAACAAGGTAGGAGCAGACCTGGGGCAGGATGTGCGGGACCAGGGCATGAGGCAGTGCTTCGACGAAGATCTGCTCAGGAAGTTCATCGTCTTTCTCGGCCACATGAAACTGGCCAACTTCTGAGCTTCTTAGGGGACGAAAGTACCCTTCCCTCACGCATACCGAATACAAATGCCGCATTACGCTGCGCTTCTCGCCTCCGGCGCCCGCAAGGACCAGCTCGGTTTAGCCCCATCTGCCATTCCGTGCGTCCGTTGCAGCCCTGAAAAGACGCGGAAAATCATCCTGTTTTAACCTTAAATTAACAGAAGTTTAACTCCTCCGCAACATGTCGGATGCTACGATTCAAAAGCGCGGCGTCGATGGGTTCGTCCCGCTCAAACTACAACATTCCAAGGAAAAGGAGGAAGAAGATGACACAAAAGTTGTCGGTGTTTGTGGTCGCATTCTGTATTCTGTCGTTTATGCTGGCCGGTCCGGCCAAGGCGGACTCTACGGCGACCGTCGAGTCCCTGCAGGTCCAGATCAAGGCCCTTCAAGAGCAGCTCGACGCCCTTAAGAGCGAGATCAAGAACGCCCAGCCCCAGGCTGCTCCCGTTGCCGCGGCTGCACCGGCACAAGCCCCTGCCGAGCCGGGCACCGGGAAGACGATGTTCGCTAACACCGCCGTGAAGGTAACCCTCGGGGGGTTCATCGAAGCTGCGGGCATCTACCGCAACCTCTACACGGGGTCGGATGTCAACTCGAAGTGGAACCTCGGCTCCGGAGGCTTTCCCCTGCCGAACAGCCCGAACTACTACATGGACGAGGCCCGCGGCACGGCGCGCCAGTCACGACTCTCGCTGCTGGCCCAGGGGCAGGAGGATTACGCGTCGCTCGCCGCCTATTTCGAGCTCGACTTCCTTGGGGGCGGTAGCGGGACGTCGGGCAACTCCCAGGAAAGCAACAGCTACAATCCCCGCATCCGCCACCTCTATGCCACCTATGACACGACGAGTGGCTGGCACCTCCTGGCAGGACAGGCCTGGAGTCTCCTCACCATGGACAAGAAGGGCATAGTGGCGCGCCAGGAGAACATACCGCTGACCATCGACGCGCAGTACGTCCCCGGTTTCACGTGGACGAGGAACCCCCAGGTGCGCCTCGTCAAGGACTTCGGCAGCACCGTGTCGGCCGGTCTCTCCGTCGAAGCACCCCAGGCGATCATCACAGGAGGAGGCCTGGCGTCGGGCAGCGCCGCGAACTACACGTACAAGCTTGCCAATCCCTCCAACTTTGCTTACACCACCGGTACCACGAACAATTCGAACCTGCCCGGCAGCCTGTCCCTGGATGAGTATCCCGATATCGTGGGCAAGGTGGCATTCGACCCGGGCTTCGGCCACTATGAAGCTTACGGCGTGGGGCGGTTCTTCACCGACAGGACCTTGATCGATGGCAGCCGCGACAACAACACGACCTTCGGCTGGGGCGCGGGCGGAGCGGTACTCTTGCCGCTCGTACCCAAGTTCCTCGATTTCCAGGGCAGCTTTCTCGCTGGCCAGGGCATCGGCCGCTACGGATCAGCAGGGTTCTCCGACGTCGTGGTCAATCCTATCACCGGCAAGCTCAATCCTCTCACCGAGGTGGAGGCCCTCGTAGGCCTGGTCGCCCATCCTACGGACCTCCTCGATATATACGGGTATGCGGGCACGGAGCAGGCCCAGAGACAGGCTATCATCGGCGCGACAGGGGGCTTCGGCAACCCGGCCTACGCACCTGCGTCCCTAATAACGGAAGGCTCCACGGCAAGCTCCTCCCTTGTTCAGGCCTCTGCCGTGGAACAGGCCACACTCGGCTTCTGGTATTCTTTCTACAAAGGCAGCTACGGCATGATGCGCGTCGGCCTGTCCGATTCTTACAGTCGTCTGCGCATCTTCAACCTGCCAAGCGAGAACATGAACATCGTCATGATGAGCCTGCGCTACTATCCTTTCTAATCTAATCCGCATGCGGGCGCCCGCCCCTGTCCTCGCTGAAAAGAGGCGGGCGCCCTTTCGAACCGGCCGCGTTGCCCTTGGCAAAAGCCTCGAAATGCGCTACCCTTTCTGCGTCGTTTGAGAGTCCGCAGGCTCGAACTAAACGGGGTGGCCATGTCCGAGGAAGCACGAAAGAAGGCAAAGATCAAGGGTCAACAGTTTCTCAAGAAGACCGCCGCAGCAAGGCCGGCAACGGCTGCCGGAGACGCCTCCAAGGGTCTTCCGTCTGCCGCTGCAGGGCGCGCGGTCAAATGGGACAGGGAGGCGGATATCGTCGTAATCGGGGCCGGGGCCACGGGCCTTCCCGCCGCCATAGTGGCGCGTGAAGCCGGCGCGGACGTGATAGTGGTCGAAGCAAACTTCGACATCGGCGGCCATGCCATAACGAGCGGCGGCCATGTTCCGCTCGGCGGCGGGACGAGCGCCCAGAAGAAGGCAGACATCGAGGACTCGCCGGACCTCCTCTTTCAGGACCTGACCGACTGGTCCGTAGTCCAGCCGAACGGCTTCCCCGATTATCGCTACAACGACCGGCAGATAGTACGGGCTTTTGCGGACAACAGCGCGCCTGCCTTTGAGTGGCTCGTGGCCCACGGCGTGGTTTTCATAGACCAGGCGCCCGACAGTTTTGGGGGGATGTCCGTGGGAAACTCGGCCATGCGCGAAATGCACACCGCAGCGATGGATTGGCCATGGGTCCAGACCGGTAAACCCGTGGATCCGGCGCTCCAGGCTACAACCCCGACGGGCAACGGGCTCATGCGGCCCCTGGAGGCAGCGGCAAGAAAGGCGGGCGTCCATATCCTGCTCGACCACAGAATGACACACATCTACCGGGAGACCCCGAACGCCGGCCGGGTGCTCGGGATCATGGCCGACAACAAGGGCACCAGGCTGAACATCCGGGCCAGAAAGGCAGTCATCATCGCCACGGGAGGCTCTACGGGCAATGTGAACTTCCGCCGCATGTTCGACCCCCGCCTCACCGAGGAATACTGCGGTCTGGCAGGCATGCCCTGGTCCGACCAGGACGCAAGCGGGGAGATTGCGGCCATGGCAATCGGGGCCTCCCTCTGGGGCCTTTACAACCAAACCGGTGAATTCGGCTCAAATGTCACGAAGCCGGCCTTTGTGGGCTGTCAGTACAATTATTGCCACCTTCAGTGGTTTCCCGGGAGCCCCGTATTCGCACTTGCCCGGGCAACGGGCCTCCCCGTTGCCGACTGGCAGGATCTCATCCTGGTGAACATGATCGGCAGGCGCTTCTACGACGAGTGCGCTGACCAGTACACCGCGAACAACGCCGGGGACATCGAGCCCTATACGGCGTGCAGCTACCTGAACGCCAGGAACGTCACGTACGATCCCCCCAACTTCATTAACGCGGCCCTCGCCGGCATAGGGGATGGAGAGAATGGGGGAGGCCCCATCTGGGCGATCTTCGACGCCGACGCCGTAGCCAGGGAAGGATGGTACCCTGCGCCTCCCCAGCGTCGACGTGGACGAAGGCTTCTTCTTCAGCGCCCAAAGCCTTCAGGAATTGGCCGCCCAGATCGTCATGAAATACCAGCGGGTCCCGATGCCGCCCAAGAACCTGATGGAGACGGTGGCCAGGTATAATTCTTTTGTCGAGGCGGGGAAAGACGCCGATTTTGGCAAGCCAGCCCCGAAGTACAGGATAGCCCGGCCTCCGTTCTACGCGGCCTGGGCAACGCCTGTAGTCCACGATACCCGCGCCGGCCTCAGGATCAACGCGAAATGCCAGGTCCTGGACATGTCCGGTGAGGTCATCCCCGGACTCTATTGCGGTGGCGAATCCGCAGGCGGCTTTGGCCAGCACGGCCTTGCAAGGGCCATCTGCCAGGGCTATATCGCGGGCAGGCATGCTTCCGCGTGAAAAGCGTCCTTAAGGTTCGCGCCCGCGAAGACCTCACACGGAAAGCGGCTTCGGTTCGCTCTCAAGGCGGCCCTTGAAAGGTCGCTTCATTGACAATTCCCCTTTGATTCGTTATATTTTGACTTACCGTTACTTACGGCTTTGGGTGATATGTCCCCGTGGATTTCCTCACGTCGATCACAGCGGCTGAAGCGTTCAGGATCATTGCGTCCTTCCCCCTGAAGCCCCTCGAAACAGTCGAAGTCTCCATAGAAGAGGCCTCCGCCAGAGTGCTGGCCGGAGAGATCATCGCCTCCGAAGACATACCGCCTTTTTCCAGATCCCTTGTCGACGGTTATGCGGTAAAGGCGAAGGACACGTACGGGGCCCGCGAGAGCATGCCCGCCCTGCTGGTCCCGGCAGGAGAGGTACCGGTAGGGGAGGTCACGGAAATCAAGGTTGCTGACGGCGAGGCCGTCTACGTTGCCACTGGAGCAATGGTGCCTTCCGGCGCGGACGGCGTGGTCATGCAGGAACAGGCGAGGCGGTCGGCCGAAGACCTGGAGGTGACGGCAAGCGTCCGCCGGGGAGAGAATATCTGCTTCAAAGGAGAAGACATAGGAAAGGGAGAGGTGGTTCTTCGCAAGGGGAGTCATTTGTCCCCTTTTGACATAGGAGTTCTCGCGGCCCTGGGCATTACGCGCGTTCCCGTCTTTCGGCAGCCCCTGATCGGACTGGTCTCCTCCGGCAACGAGGTGGTGCCGGTGGACATTGTCCCGCCTGCGGGCAAGATCCGGGACATCAACACCCATACCATCTCGAATCTCCTGAAGGCCAGGGGATGCTCCGTCCTCTTTGCCGGCATCGCGAAAGACTCCCTGGAGGACCTTACCGGGAAGCTCACCTCGATGAGGGAGTGCGACATGATACTCTTATCAGGCGGCAGCTCGAAAGGCCAGGCTGACTTCGTGACGGCAGCGGTCAAGGAGCTCGGGGGAGAGGTCCTTTTTCACGGGATCAACATACGGCCGGGCAAACCGACCATTTTTGCGACCCTCTGGGGGAAACCCGTCTTCGGCCTCCCGGGCCACCCTGTTTCCTGCTCCATGGTCGTCCTCAGATTCGTCCTTCCCCTCGCCGGGCGTATGAATGGTGAGACGGGCCCGATTCGATCGTGCGCCATAAGAGGAATCCTTGGGACGAATGTTCCTTCCTCCTACGGCGTGGAAGAGTATGTGAGGGCAAAGGTCGAAAAGCAGGAAGGTTCTCTCGTCGTAATGCCGATCTTCGCAAAGTCGTCGGTCATCTCGACCCTCTCGAAGGCTGACGGCTTCTTTGTGATCCCCGAGGGCGCAGAGGGGCTTGAGGCAGGAGTTGAGGTGGAGGTGCATCCCCTTGCGTAAGCGATATCTCGACACCCTGGGCAAAGAAGCGGCGATTCGGAAGGTTCTGGAGCGAATAGGGCCGATGGAAGCAGAGGAAAGAATAGGCGTTCCGTTTTGCAGGGGCAGGATTACCTCACGGCCGGTGCGCGCGAGGCTCTCCAACCCACCCTTCGTGTGCGCAGCCATGGACGGATACGCGGTGCAGTACGAGTCGACCCTCGAGGCGGATCTCACGAATCCCATCACTCTTTCCCTGGAATCCGACGCGTATGTGGTGAATACGGGCGATCCGGTCCCGGCCGCAATGAACGCAGTCATCATGGCGGAAGATGTGGAGGAGAGGGATCGAGCCATAGTCATCAGGAAGCCTGCCTACCTATGGCAGCACGTGAGGCTGACCGGGGAGGACATCATCGAAGGGGACATCCTATTCCCTGCCAACTACACCCTGGGCATACTCGACCTCGGCCTGCTACTTGCCGGGGGTCTCCGGGAAGTGGACGTGAGAAAGAGGCCGAGACTCCTCATCACCCCTACCGGCGCTGGAGCTCGTCGACATCTACGAGAAGCCCCTGGAAGAGGTCAGGGGAAACAGACTCGTCGATTTCAACTCTTACATCCTCGCAGGCCTGGGTGAAGAGATGGGTTTCGAGGTAACAAGGACCGAGATAGCGAGAGACAGGGATCACTTGCGCGCCCTTCTCACAAAGCACATCTCTACCCACGACGTTCTCGTCATCAACGCAGGGTCGAGCAAAGGCACTGAAGACATCACTGAGGGGATCATCCGGGAATTCGGCGAGCTGATCTTCCACGGTGTCAGCCTGATGCCCGGCAAGCCGACGATGTTCGGCCTCATCGAAGGCAAGCCCGTCTTCGGCATACCGGGTTATCCGGTCTCGGCGGTGATAAGCTTCAGGACGTTTCTCCAGGCCGCCTACGAGAGGCTTTGCCGGTCCCACAAGACGGAAGTGACGGTCAAGTGCATCACGCCCTTCAAGATACCGTCGAGCATCGGGGTCGAGGAGGTGCTCAGGGTGATGCTCATGGCCAGGGACGGGAGGTACTTTGCGTACCCTCTTCCCCGGGGTGCCGCCGTCTTCTCGTCTCTCTCCAAGGCGGACGGCCTCGTCAACGTGCCCGAGCACGTCGAGGGCTACGAAGAAGGCGCGGAGATTCCGGCAGTGCTCCTCAGGCCCGAGAATGAGCTGCAGGGCAGGCTCAACATAGTGGGAAGCCACGATCTTTCCCTCGACGTGCTCCGCGACTTGATCAAGGTCCGGTACCCCGCCATGGACCTTGTCTCGGCCCACGTGGGCTCTTTGAGCGGAATCTTCGCCGTGCAGAAAGGGATCGTGGACCTCGCCACGACCCACATCCTGGACGAGCAAGAAAAGGTGTATAATATTCCTGCAGCAAAGAAATATCTGGGGGGGAGGGGGTTCCTTCTCGTCCATATTGCCAAGAGAACTCAGGGGCTCCTCGTGGCCCCGGGAAATCCCAAGGCCATAAAGGATATCGACGACCTGGCGCGGAGGGGCATTCGCTTCGTCAACCGGCAGATGGGCTCGGGCACGAGGATCCTCCTCGACATGATGCTGAAGGATAGGGGAATCGATTGCCATTCCATCCAGGGCTATGAGCGTGAAGAGTCCACCCACGCGGCAACGGCGATTCTCGTCAAAGAGGGGATTGCGGACACGGGCGTTGCCATCTACCCGGTATCGCGCATCTTCTCGCTGGATTTCATTCCCCTCGTGGAAGAGGAATACGATCTGCTCGTAACAGAGGAGTTCACCCGGGATTCACGGTTCGATCTCCTCATGGGGCTCCTCACCTCCGAGGAATTCGCGTCGAGGCTCGATGAGCTGGGCGGCTACAACACAAAGGAGAGCGGGAAAGTCAAATATGTTAATGGATAATTTCAACCGGATCATCAACTATCTGAGGATATCGATCACGGATCGATGCAACCTGAGGTGCAAATACTGCACAGAGGCCTTTCTCCCCTCCATCGGCCATGACGATGTCCTGAGGTACGAGGAGATCGTCAGGCTTACCCGCATCGCCGCATCTTTGGGCGTCCGCAAGGTGCGGCTCACCGGAGGCGAGCCACTCCGCCGAAAATCGCTTCCTTTTCTCCTCAAGGAGATCGATGCGATCGGAGTGATAGAGGATATCAGCCTCACCACGAATGGGGTCGATCTGGCTCAGTACGTGGAAGAGCTGAAAGAAGCGGGCCTTAAGCGCGTCAACATCAGTCTGGATACACTGAAGAGGGATAGGTTCACGTACATCACGGGAGTGGACGCCTTCGACAAGGTGATGAGAAGCATAGAAAAGGCCAAAAAGGCCGGCCTCGACCCGGTGAAGATCAACACGGTGATCATCAAGGACTTCAATGACGACGAGATTCTTGACTTTGTCGGCTTCGCCGGGAGACTCGACGTGGAGGTCCGGTTTATCGAGTTCATGCCCTTCGGCGATGAGGCCGTGTGGGACAGCTCCAAGGTCCTCCATTCCGCGTACCTCGAGAGCATCATAAGGGGGAAGCACGAGCTTGAGCCGAGCATCAGCCCCCACAGGGGGCCGGCGAAGATGTTCCTCCTTAAAGGGGGGAGAGGGCAGATCGGGTTCATCAGCCCCATGTCCTCCCACATCTGTCACGAGTGCAATAGGCTCAGGCTCACCGCGGACGGCAAGCTCAAGCCCTGCCTCTTCTCGGACGCCGAGTACGACGTGAGAGCCCTCCTGCGCGGGGGCGCCACTGATGAGGAGATCGGCGCATTCATCCGGGGCGTGGTCGAAGCGAAGCCCGAGCGGAAGTTCGAATCGGGGACGATCAAGAAATGCCAGCGCAGCATGCGCCATATCGGGGGATAGACGAGGAGTGCCAAGCATCGCCACGGCGATTGCGCGCGAAAGGGGGGACAGATGCCGCTTTCCCATGTGGACAGCGAGGGTAGGGCGAGAATGGTCGATGTGAGCGCGAAGGCGGAGACCGAGCGGGAGGCGCGCGCCTTCGGCAGGGTGACGATGTCCCATGAGGCCTACGCCGCGGTGAGGCAAGGCGGGGGCCCCAAAGGCGACGTCTTCACGGTCGCGAAGATTGCGGGAATAATGGGAGCAAAGAAAACCCCCGACCTGGTGCCCCTCTGCCATCCCCTGCCCATCAATTTCGTCGATGTCGCTTACACGTTCAAAGACGATGAAGGGGTGATCGAGATCGTCTCCTCCGTGAAGGTCAAAGGGAGCACCGGGGTGGAGATGGAGGCTGTGACCTGTGCCATGATAACCGCCCTCACCATATACGACATGTGCAAGGCCATAGACAAGGCCATAGAGCTGGGGCCTTTCTACCTGCTCGAGAAGAGCGGGGGGAAGAGCGGAGTCTTCAAACGAAAACAAGGGTGATCACCGGCCGCGCCTTGAGCGAACATGAAACCGGGGGCCAAGGTGTGAATCCGGGCGGCAAGAGAGGAAAGAGCGATGAAAGGCAAAATCATCTCGGTTAACATAAGCGACAACAAGGGTGAGAAGAAGCATAATATCGGCGAATGCCGGCTGGTCGAGGGCCATGGCCTCCACGAGGATGCCCACGCGGGTCCCTGGCACCGCCAGGTGAGTCTCCTCGCCGCGGAAAGCATCAAGAAGATTAAGGACATGGGGCTTGACGTAAAACCGGGCGACTTCGCGGAGAACCTCACGACAGAAGGGATCAATCTGCCAACCCTGCCCATCGGCACGAAGCTGCAGATCAACGGAAACATAGTGATGAAGGTAACCCAGATAGGAAAGGAGTGCCACAACAGGTGCGCGATCTTCTACCAGGTTGGTGATTGCGTCATGCCCAAGGAGGGCATATTCACCGAAGTCGTGGTTGGCGGCGACATTAAGGTTGGGGACGAGATAGAGGTCCTGCCGTGAAGTACCGGGCAGTGGTGATCACCATCAGCGACAAAGGGTCGAAAGGCGAAAGGGTGGATACGAGCGGACCCGGGCTGGCCGAGATGCTCAAAAGGAGCTACGACGTCTCGGGAGTAGTGATCGTTCCCGATGAAGCGGACCTTATCGCCGACACGATCAAGAGCCAGATCGACGAGGAGGGCGTGGATCTCGTGGTCACGACCGGCGGCACAGGGGTGGGACCCCGGGACGTGACCCCGGAGGCGACCCGAGCGGTGATCGACAAAGAGCTGCCCGGATTCTCGGAAGTGATGAGGATGGAGAGCTTCCGCATCACCCCCCACTCCCTCATTTCCCGGGCGGTCTGCGGCACCAGGGGAACATCGATCATCGTCAATCTTCCGGGGAGCCCCAGGGCGGCCGCCGAATGCCTCTCGTTCATCGAGGGTGCCCTGCCCCATGCCCTCGAAAAGGTCAAAGGGGATCCGGGCGACTGCGCCCGATAGAATAACGCCTGCTTAAGGTGCTTTAGCCCGGGCGCTTCTCGCGCGCCACTCTGTCGTTATGGAGCACTTCCCGATATGAAAAAAGAGCACACCTTCTACGAACTCATCTCCACGGCCTTTGGCACAATGGGCATCATCTGGTGGCAGGCAGGGAGCCGCCCAAGGGTCCGAAAGACCCTCCTCCGCAGAGGAGCGGTGCCGGTAGAGGAGGTTGTCGGGCAAGACTATCCGGGGGCCCTCCGTTTTTCGTCCCCCCGATCGTCCAGCTTGGCAATCAGATACGGCGATTTCTCGAGGGCGAGACAGTGGTCTTCGACTTGGAAACGGTTGCCCTCGAACTGTGCGGAGAGTTCCAGAGACGGGTATTGCTCGCCGAACACGGGATACCGCGGGGCTGGGTCAGCACCTACGGCAGGATAGCAAAACACATAGGCTCAACTGGCGCCGGCCGGGCCGTCGGAACGGCAGTGGCGGAGAATCCGTTCCCCATCATCATCCCCTGTCATCGCGCAGTAAGGGCGGATGGCACGCTAGGCGGATATCAAGGCGGAAAAGGAATGAAACGTGCCTTACTCGAAATGGAGGGAGTGGAGTTCAAGGGGGCGGGAGTATCCATGGAGAGGGTCTACTATTGAGCCGGGAGGCCGAAGGAGACCCCGGGAACATCGAGGGTGTTATTGCCGTGAGACGGACCACGGGGAAAAACAGTGCGTTCGCATCACAGGTCATTCCAGGCAAGCCTCGCACGGTAAGCAGCCCACGATTCCGTATCAGCCTCACCCTGAAGAAAGCGACGGTCTGAGAGTCTGTCTCTCTGAGGAATGATTGCCTTTCTATGTCCTGGATCTTCTGCGATAGGGCCTGCTCGATGGTCCTGTCCATATTCACGAATTCGATCGAGGCGAGCCGGAGATTCTGGCTGAACCCCTCGCTCTCTCCGTCCCACGTCCTGATGACGCGGGCTTTGACGCTATACGTTCTTCCGCCCGTCTCTATGCTCGCATTTACCACCGAATCCGTCTTCAACCTGACCGATCTGTCACAGCGAGAGCTTGACCCCCCCAAGGGAGAAGTCGAGTACGTTTATCGGGGTCCCGTCGATTTCCATGGTGAGACCGTCTTGAGCCGTCGGAGTCACCCGGTAGAACATCCTGATGTTGTACGGCTGCGCCTCTCCGATCTCCTCCACCTCGAGGGCCTTCACCATCTTTCCGGAATCGAGGCTGTAGTCGATGAATTCCACTATCTTTGCAAGGAAACCGTGGCGCTCCATGGCGTCGCTCTTCCTCTTCAGATAGGTGATCGTGATGTCCTTGTTGAGCATCGACTTCAGGATGGGCGGATCGGTCTGTGCCAGGATGGCAGTCCGCCCTTTCACATCGTATACAGCGGAAGCCTTGACGGAGATTCTTTCTCTCGCAAGATCTACGTCTGTGACGATTCTCACGTTGAGCCCGGGCTTGATGTCCATATCAATATGTATGATCGGACGGTCAGGCGGAGAATTAAGGGGGCTCGCAATTAATGGGGCTCAGCGCCCCCTCCACAGGCAAAGCCTGCGGAGCCTCCCCCCTCAGCCTCGCTGCGCTCGGGTTTGCCGTTGCTCAGCGCCAACTCCGGCAGCAGCGGATAGGATGGGCCAGCATCAGCGTTGCACGCTACCGGTTGATGAAAGCTCACGCACCAGGGGAAAAGGCAGGAGCCGTCATTTGCGGTTGTCTATCTTTAATTTGAGGCCTTTCTCTTTCTTTTCGACCTCGTCCCGTTTCATCTCCGATACCTTTATGCGGAGTCTCAAGTCGTTGGGGCTGTCCGCATGCGCCAGGGCATTGTCGTAGTCTATGCTGCCCGCCACGTAAAGGTCGTGGATGTGCTGATCGAACGTCTGCATGCCTTCCTGATAGCTGGCGGCCATGGTCTCCTTCAGCAGGCCGATCTCCCCTTTCAGTATGAGGTCCTTTATCCTCGGGGTGTCGAGGAGTATCTCTATGGCCGCGACCCTTTTTCCATCGACGGAAGGTATGAGCCTCTGGGATATGATGGCCTTAAGGTTGAGGGAGAGCTGCATATATATCTGGGGATGCCTCTCGATGGGGAAGAAATTGAGGATCCGCTCGAGGGCCTGATTCGCATTGTTCGCGTGGAGAGTTCCCAGGGCGAGGTGACCTGTCTCGGCAAAGACGATAGCATCTTCCATGGTTTCCGTGTCCCTCACCTCCCCGATGAGGATGACGTCCGGGGCCTGGCGAAGCATATTCTTCAGGGCGTTGAGAAAGGAGTTGGTGTCGAACCCCACTTCCCGCTGGGTCACCACGCTCTTCTTGTGGGGATGGATGAACTCGATGGGATCCTCCACAGTAATGATGTGCCCCTGCTGATGCTCGTTCCTGTAGTCTATCATCGCGGCGAGGGTCGTCGACTTTCCGCTGCCCGTGGCCCCCACCACCAGAACGAGGCCGCGCTTGGTCATGACTATGTCCTTGAGGATCTGCGGCAGGCCCCAGTCGTCGATGGTCCTGATCTGTATCTTGATCTGTCTCAGGACGAGGCCGACGCATCCGCGCTGGACGAAGACATTCACCCTGAACCGGCCCAGCTCCGGGTAGTGGAGGGCCAGGTTCATCTCGTGCTCTTCCGTAAAGATCTTCCGCTGCCTCTCGTTCATTATCTGATTGGCGACGTCCGCCGTCTCGGCGGCGGTAAGGACCGCCTCCCCGTAAGGTTGAACCGACCCCTCTATCCTGAACATGGGGGTTATCCCCTCGGTGAGGTAGATGTCGGATGCGTCGTTGTCCACCATGTATCGGAGCAAATCTTTGAGAACTGCGCTCATGGCTCACCTTCTTAGGTTTTTGGCAGATAGAAGGAGACCTCTTCCTGAGTGACGAGGTTCCTCGCGATCAGATCCTTCACCGATGCCTCCATCGTCTGCATGCCTACGCCCTTGCTCGTCTGCATCATGGACGGGATCTGGGCGATCTTGTTCTCCCTTATGAGGTTCCGCACCGCGGGCGTGCCGGTCATGATCTCGAAGGCCGCCACCCTGCCCCTGCCGTCCCTTCGCATGAAGAGCGCCTGCGTGACGACCGCCTGGAGGGATTCCGACAGCATGGAGCGGACCTGGTTCTGCTGGGCCCCCGGGAAAACATCGACTATCCTGTCGATCGTCTTGGGAGCGCCGCTCGTATGGAGTGTCCCGAAGACGAGGTGGCCGGTCTCCGCCGCGGTCAGGGCGAGCGATATGGTCTCCAGGTCCCTCATCTCGCCGACGAGAATTACGTCAGGGTCTTCACGGAGGGCGCTTCTCAGGGCGTTTGCAAAACTGTGGGTGTGAGGCCCCAGCTCCCTCTGGTTCACGAGGCAGCTCTTGCAGGGGTGGACGAACTCGATGGGGTCTTCTATGGTGATGACATGCCCTTTGAGCTCGGTGTTCACCAGGTCCAGCATGGCCGCGAGGGTTGTCGATTTTCCGCTGCCCGTCGGACCCGTTACGAGGACGAGCCCCTTCTCGAGCCTGGAGAGGTCCATGAGGATCTTGGGAAGACCCAGCTCCTCGAAGGTAGGGATCGTGTTGGGGATCGTGCGAAAGACGGCCGCGTCACCCCGATTCTGCTTGAACACGTTGACCCTGAACCTTCCATACTCCCCCAGGGCGAAGGAGAAGTCTATCTCCAGGTGCTCCTCGTACGTTTTCCGCTGTTCGTCATTCAGGATGTCGTAGATCATCCGGTGAATGGCTTCATTTTCGAGGGGAGGCCCCTCGATCCTGCGCATCTCCCCGTGTATCCTCACGACCGGGGGTTCGCCGGCGCTCACGTGCAGGTCTGACGCCTTGTTCTTTACGGCAAAGATCAGCAGTTCCGAGATGTCCATGGGAGCCTCCTACTTTTCCAGCGCCTCCAGCTCCTTTATCGTAGGAAGATCGCCGACGTCGCGAAGGCCGAACACTTCCAGGAATCTCTTCGTGGTTCGGAAGACCATCGGCTTCCCCGGTTCCTGATTCCTGCCGGCTATCTCGATCAGCTTTCGGTCGAGAAGCAGCCTCACGCATCTGATCGAGTCGACACCCCTGAGACGGTCGATCTCCCTCTTGGCAACGGGCTGCCGATACGCGACCACCGCGAGGGTCTCAAGTACCGCCTTTGTCAAGCCGACATCCTTCTCCTTGACGAACCGTTTTACCCATTCCTTGTGCTCAGGCTTCGTCCTCAGCTGATAGCCCGCGGAAACCTCCACGATTTCCACTGCCCGATCAGGAGCGGCGTACGCCTCTCTGAGGCGGCGAAGGGCCGATTCGATCTCCAGGATCGTGAATTCCGGAAGACCCTTCTGCAGCTTCTTTAGTATTATCGGCTTTGAGGCGGAAAAAAAAATAGCCTCCAGAATGCGCTCGAGATCTGTCACGCCAGAAATCTTGTCACCCCTTCGAGGATTTTATCCCGGTCGCCCGGATAATCGTACCAATTTATATCTTTCTCTTTCGAAAACCAAGTGATTTGTCGCTTCCCGTAGCGTCGTGTCTCTCTCTTGATCCGCTCCATCATCGCCGCATATGACAGGTCGCCTTTCAGGTAGAGCACGATCTCGCGGTAGCCTATGCTGTGAAACGGCTTGAGCGATGTGTCCCAGCCCGCCCTTATCAGGTCCTCCACTTCTCCGATCCATCCCTCGTCGAGCATCCGCTCGACCCGCCTGTCGATCCTCTCGTACAACTCCCGCCGGTCCGCGGAAAGGCCGACCTTGTAAACCTCGTACCTCTGCTCGCGAAATCCGTGGCTTGCCAGCCACCCGGACATGGTCGTGCCGGAAGAGTAACAGACCTCCAGGGCCCTTACGACCCTCACGACGTCCCGGAAGCTGATGCTCAGGGCATAGTCCGGATCGAGGGCCTTCAATTCTTCGTACGTCTGCAGGGGGTTTTCTGCGTAGCGCATCTTGAGACGCTCTCTTAAGGCTGGGTCGGTCCGCACGGGGAAGAGGCCGTGGAACAAGACACGCAAGTAGAGGCCGGTGCCGCCTACCAATATGGGCGTCCTGCCCTTCGACCACACCTCCCTTATGGCATCGTCGGCCGCCTTCTGAAAGATGGCGGCGTTGAATTCCTCGTCGGGTGCGACCACGTCGATGAGAAGGTGAGGCACCTCTGCCCGGACCCGGCGATCCGGCTTTGCGCTTCCGATGTCGAAACCGCGATAGACCTGCATGGAATCGCCATTCACGATCTCCCCGCCGACTCTGGGGGCGAGCCAGAGGGCAAGGTCGGACTTTCCCGTGCACGTGGGGCCGAGGATCGCCAGTACTTTGCCTTTGTTTGCTTGCACGAGGGATAGTGGTATATAATTAGCATTCGCTTGTCAAGTAGGATTCCGATGTCGAAGATCATCAAACTCGCCGTCATCATATTCTTCTTTCCCACGCTGGCCGGCGTGGCCCTCGGGTACAGCCTGCTCAACTACCTTGAGATACCGGACATCAAGCAGCTCTCCACATATAGCCCCAGGTCGGCCACCAGGCTTTACGCAGACGACGGGTCCTTGTTCGGGGAGTTGTTCGTGGAGAAGAGGGTCCCCATACCCTTGAGGGAGATGCCCCTCCATCTGAGAAACGCCTTCGTAGCCATCGAAGACGTGAGGTTTTACCATCACTCCGGATACGATCTCCGGGGCATCGCCAGGGCGTTCTATCGGAACATGCTGCGCCAGGGCCTGTCCGAAGGCGCCTCCACCATAACCCAGCAGCTCGCGCGAAACCTCTTTCTTACGCCGACGAAGAACATGAAAAGGAAGATAGAAGAGCTCATACTCGCCATAAACATAGAAAGAAACTACTCCAAGGACGAGATACTCAACATGTATCTCAACCTCATATACCTCGGAGAGGGCTCATACGGGGTCGAGGCTGCGAGCTATACGTATTTCGACAAGAAGGCAAAAGACCTCTCCCTCGCGGAGGCAGCCACCCTCGCGGGTCTCACCAGGTCTCCCTCACGCTCTTCGCCTTTCAAAAACCTGGCGAGGACCGTGGAACGGAGGAACCTGGTCCTCAGGAAGATGTACGATGCCGGATTCATTGGGGAAGATCAGTACACGCTCGCCCGGGCCACTTCCCTGGTCCTTGCACCCTTCAAGATTCACGAGAAGAAGACAGGGTTCTTCATCGAGCAGACCAGACAGACCCTCGAAGACTACCTGCCCGGTCAGGACGACGTCCTGACCAACGGCCTTTCCGTGCGGACCAGCATAAGCCTGAGTATGACTGACTATGCGTATGCGGCCATTGAGAAGGGTATGAAGCTCTACCAGGAGAGGAACCCCAAGGTGAAGGTGCTGCCCGAGGCAGCGCTCATCGCGATTGAGGTCAAGACCGGCGAGATCAAGGTGCTCATAGGGGGAAGAGATTTTGCGAATTCACCCTATAACCGCGCCACACAGGCGAAAAGGCAACCCGGTTCGGCCTTCAAGCCAATAATCTACCTGACCGCGCTGAGCCAAGGATTCAAGCCCGACATGATGCTCCGGGATGCTCCCCTCTCGTTCGTCGATGCCGCCGGAAACCTTTGGCAGCCGAGCAACTACAACAACGAATACTTCGGCGACGTGACCATGAGGACGGCCCTGGAGCACTCGCTCAACACGTGCGACCGTGAGGCTTCTCGAGAAGGTGGGCGTCTCCAACGTGATCTCCCAGGCAAAGAGCCTTCACATAAACAGTGATTTTGCCCCCAACCTTTCCCTGGCCCTCGGGTCCACGGAGGTCTCACCCCTTGATCTCGCCGGAGCCTACGCGACCATCGCCCGGGGAGGCACATATGTCGCCCCCACGACGATACGGAATGTTCTGACCAATCAGGGAGAGGAACTCCGCCGTGAAGCCGTGGAAGAAAGGGTAATAACGCCGGAGACCGCCTTCACCCTCATCGACATGATGAAAGGGGTGGTAAAGCGCGGAACCGCCGCCAAAGCAGCGAAAATGCCTTACTTCCTCGCCGGAAAGACGGGAACGACCAATGAGTTCAGGGACGCCTGGTTTGTCGGCTTCTCTCCGAACCTTCTCTGCCTCGTCTGGGTGGGGTACGATAAGGACGCTGTCCTCGGCAAGAGAGAATCCGGGGCCACCGCCGCTCTGCCGATCTGGATGGAGTTCATGTCGAAGGCACTCCCTCTCTACCCGAATGACGACTTTGCGTCCCCGGATAAGGAGAAGGAAGAGACAGTACGCTACGTCTATCCTCCCGGTGCGGCCGAGCCTGCGGGTACAGGCCAGGCCGGCGCACCCGCCCAGTCCCCTCCGAAGACACAGTAAGGCCTTTCGAATGTCCTTTCGCCTGCTCTTCTCCCTTATTCGTCCTTGCCGCCGTCTTCTCTGCCCGTTTTCCTCTTAGGGGCGGGTTGAGCAGGGTCTGCGAAGGCGGCGCCGCTCGCCTCGACGAGATCGACGAGACCGAGGAGCAGCTCCTCCTGGACCTCCAGGAAGGCGTCCCATGACTGGGCCATTATGTATGCGAACACCTCTATTTCGAAGGCGGAGTTCTTGAGGCCGACGAAACGGACATGCGCCGATGGCGCTTCTACCATGGGATGGTCGCGCAGCATCCTTCCCCCGCCGAGAAGAACGGAGCGGAGCTGACGCGAGGAGGTCTCCGGCCTGAGACTCACGGTATGGGTGAAGCGAATCTTGTCGCGCATGGCGAAATTCTCGAGACTCATCATGGAGAGCTGACCGTTCGGCACCGAGACCAGGGTCCGGTCGACCGTCCTGAGCCTCGTCGACCTCAAGCCTATACTCTCGACAATCCCGCTGTATTCCCCGGCACGGCAATAGTCGCCCACCCGGATAGGCTGGTCCGAGGCGATCATGATCCCCCCAAAAAGGTTCTCCAGTGTCTTCTGGGCGGCAAAGGCGATGGCGATACCGCCGACGCCCAGCCCGGTAAGCACCGCGGTGAGGTTGACGCCCGCGTCATAGAGGATGAGCGCTGCCCCCGCCACGATCACGAGGCCCTTGCCGAACTGGCCGCCGAGACGGGTGATGGCGATCATGCCGGAGGCTTCCGTCATGCGGCGGCTCCTCACGGTTCGCTCGATGAGCACATCGACAATCCGGATTGCGGCCCATGTGAGGCTTACGATGACGACGGTCACTGCCGCGCGCATCCAGAAGATCCGGGCGAGGGCGGAATTGAGAAGCGGCGCATAGGCGTATAAGGCAAGGGCGAGGATGAGGAGGTTCAAGGGGCCTTTCAGCCGCCGCAAGGGTTTTTCGTCCTCCCTCTTTGATATCCGTCGAATGGCAAAGCGGAGCAGCGGAAGCAGGGCGAAGCTGATGAGCCGAGCCGCGAAGAAGAGGAGAGGGAGCACCCCGAAGATAGAGAGCCAGCGCCATAGGGAGATGTGGAGGATCGTGGTCTGCATCAGCACGCGGGGGATGTACCGGTCCAGGAAGGGGGCATCGAGCTGGTCGTAGACGCGGGGGACCGATTGGAGGGTATCCGACGAGAAGAGCCACACAAGGACCCCATCCCGCTCGACCCTCTCGAGCTGTATGTCCAGAGTCTCGCCTCCAGCCTTGGCGATGCCGACCCGCTCGCGATTCGGGGGCAGCCCGTCCGCCGGGTTCCCTTCCGGACTGCGGCTCAAGGCATCGAGATCGCCGGCGAGTCCCCTGTCCATGACGGACTGCAGCTCCATTGCGAGTTGCTCGGCCCGTTTCAGGGGCTGCCTGGTGTCCAGGTATTCCACGGCGCGCCCGTAATCGTGATCGCTCGTCGCTCTCATGAAACCAAGGACCGCCCCTTGAGGCGTGCTGCGGCCGAGAGGATCGGCGGACGCGGCCACCTTAGGGGGCGCGGATTTCGTGGTTGCGGCCGCCGTCGGTCCTTCTGCTGCAAGGCCGGTCGACACAGCCAGACAAAGAAATAGAAGACAGAACGAGAGACCCTTGACCATGGCTCGCCTCTGCGAAGGCTGTGGGTATGATTCCGGTCACAGTTTACTACACGGGAAAAGGGGAATTCAATCGAGTAAGGTCTTGATGGCCGCGAAGAAAGGCGGTAGAATTCGACGGTGCGGCAAAGGGCGGACCGCGAGAGCGCGCGAAAAGGGAAGGGAAGACGGCAGCTCGAAAAATGGCGCCTCCAGAACCCACGGTTCTTCGCGAAACCTGTGGAGTGATGCGCACCTAAAGTGCGCCCGAGGGGCGCGGAATTGCCGGATAAGGAGGAACCTAAGAAGAGATGACGAGCTCAAAGTACGGTGAATATCTCACCAAAGATTGCGTGATTCCCAGCAAGCTGACCGGCCGGCCCATGATGAGCACGAGGCAGATAGAGGGATTCGGGGATGGCCATTTCTCCATCGACTCCGTCTATGTCGGCTCCCCCAGGCTCATGATAGACAAGCGCCATTGCCATGAATTCGCCCAGTATCTTTGCTTCTTCTCCTCGAATCCCGACGACGCGGGAGACTTCGACGCTGAGGTGGAACTATCCCTGGGTGAAGAGGAAGAGAAACACGTGATCACGTCTCCCACGGTCGCCTATATCGCGGCCGGGCTTTTTCACGGGCCCCTCAATTTTGCGCGCACTAGGCAAGCCCGTCCTCTTCATCGATATCGCGATGTCGGGAAGGTATTCAAGGCTGTAAGGCTCAACGTGCATGCGCGACCTTTCCCGCGCAAAATGGGAGCGGGTGCGCGATATGCAATAGAGACGCAGAGAAAAGAACGGATCAACCGTAAACACTCTGTGATACCCCAATAGAGACAAGGAGAAACGACATGAAGCGGTTGGAGAACAAGGTAGCGATCGTCACGGGCGGAGGGACAGGGATCGGAGCGGGAATCGTCAGGCGTTTCGTAGCGGAGGGCGCGCGGGTCTGCGCGGTCGGCAGGAGGCAAGGCCCCTCTGGAAGAAGTCGCCCGCAGCCTTCCGAAGGGCTCGGTTATTCCGTGCCCCGCCGACGTGAGCAAAGAATCGGATGTGGAGCGCATGATCGCGACAGCCCTGGGGCTGGGCAGCGGCCTTCACATACTCGTCAATTGCGGGGCCGTGAACTACCGCGGCTCGGTGGTCGACGTGCCTCCCGGAGAGTGGCGGAAGCTCATCGATGTCAATCTTACCGGTCCCTTCCTCACCATGCACCACGCGATTCCGGAGATGATCAAGTCGGGCGGGGGCTCAATCATCAACATCGCCTCGGTCGGAGGGATCAGATGCATCCCTGAAGGCACTGCGTACTGTGCCTCCAAGGCCGGTCTGATCATGCTCACCCAGCAGACTGCCATTGACTTCGGCCCGCAGAAAATACGCTGTAATGCCGTCTGCCCCGGCCTGGTTCATTCGGACATGACCGACGTGGGTATGAGCATGAAGGCTTCCGAGCTCAAAACGGACGTGGAAGGGGCCTATCTCCATGCAGCGAGGAACTTGCCCCTACAAAGAGCTGCCGTGCCCGACGAGATTGCACCTCTGTGCGCGTATCTCGCAAGCGACGAATCCGGGTTCATGACGGGGTCCGTCCTCGTCATCGACGGCGGCATCAGCATGCTGGACGCCGGGATGGTGGAGAAGTAAAGCCGGCCGTGAAGAAAAAGGTCTTCTCCCGGACAAGGGGTCTGCCTGACCTGATGACCGGGGCGCCTTATATTATGTAGTATTGGCTGCGGGGGGATAATCCTCGCTTCCTGCAGGCGCTCTGCGGCCGCCAACGTGGCCGAAAGGAGGAAGAGCATGGAATTCAAAGAGATCGTCATGCAGCGGTATGCCACGAAGAAATTCGATGGCAGGAAGATTCCCGACGGCAAGATCAGGGAGCTGATCGAGCTGATCCGGTTCGCCCCTTCAGCATTGAACCTGCAGCCGTGGAAGATCAAAATCATCACCGACCAGAAGACCAAGGACGAGCTTCGCCAGGCGGCCTTCGGCCAGGAGCAGGTAAGCACGTGCTCCCATCTCCTGGTCTTCTACGCGAACATCGATACCGACGGGCTTGTGGGAAAGATAGACCAGGGCATGAAGAAGTCCGGCGTGCCCGATGAGATGAGAAACACCGTGGTGGGGATCGCGAAGGACATGACATCGGGCATGACCCGCGAGGCGAAGATTGCCTGGGCCCAGTGCCAGGTGTTCCTCGCCCTCGGAAACGCGGTGAACGGAGCAAAGTCGCTCGGTTTCGACTCGTGCCCCATGACCGGTTTCGATCCGCGCCTGTGCGAGAAAATCCTGGGGAGCCGGCCGGACCTCGTGCCAACGGCCATATGTCCGGTTGGCTACGCGGCCGACGCGCCCATGCCGAAAATGCGGTTTCCCGAGGAAGACGTCATCTTCTGATCGGGATCGCCTCACACGGTGATGTTGATTCTGCTCTTTATCTCGAAGCTGTGGGCAGAGCGCAACTGGGCCTCGACGAACCTTCTGACGAGCAGGTGAGCAACGGATCTCGCGTCTCTGAAAGTAGGGGACGCGTCTTCCTGAAGGCTTCCTGCCAATGCCTTATCCTCTTCGTTCCCTCCGCAAGGGGCCTGGTCCGGCCTTGCCGGATTGTGGCGGCGGTCGGATAGGCCGGCATGGGAAAGGAGAAAGCCGTCGTGACCGGCACCGTCCCTTTCGCCGCATCGAGGAAGATGCACCTGTCGTGAGTCGTTCCCGTCGAAATCGACGCGAAGCTGCCTTACGCTTCTCAGTACGCCCGCATCATTCTCCTGAAGATTCGTGTAGATGATCTTCATATGGGACAGGTGCCTCGGCAAGGAGCCATTTTGTCTGCTTCACTTTTCGCTTTCCGGCCGGCACCGCTGGAACTCCCCTCTAAAGCGGCGCGATCCAGCTCTCTCCTGCGAAAACGAGGTCGCCACAATTGTGTTGATTACAATAAAGTACATATACCACACCCGTGCGGCTTGTCAACAAAAACAGTGTGGAAGGTAGCTTAAGAGCGGGCCGAAGGAGTCAGCTTACCTCACCAGGTTCGGGTATCCGAAAGCTCACCGGCCGCAGGAAGGGGCACGGCTATTCTACCAAGAAATCTCCGGACATCTGAAATGGTATTTCAAAGGGGAGACCGGCCCTGAGCATCGAGGTCAAGAAAATCCTCGGGTGGGCTGTCTCACTCTTTCAGTCCCATCTTGAGTAGCGCTTCTGCCACCTTCTCCGAGAACGTGGGGTCTTTGAAGGGAATCATTTCTCTCAAGGCTCTCGAGGAGTAATCAGGGTCCATCCGCTTGACCTCCGAGATCTCGGCCCGGGCTTCCTCTATCCGGTCCGCCCCGGCAAAGACAACGGCCAGGAGACCCCGTGCCCACAGGAGATCTGGGGCGCGCGTAAGGACTTTTCTCAAGGTGGCGATTGCCTCCTCGTGCCTTTGTGTGAGGAATTGAGCCATGGCCAGTCCGAAAAGATACATTGTCGGATAGTAAGGGTTGAGGCGCATTGCCTTTTCCATCTGTGCGATCGCCTCCTCATGCCTACCCATCCAGATCAGGGCCTCGGACAGTTGCGCGTAATTCTCCGCATCGTTGGGGTCCAGGGCGATGGCTGTTTCTATATCATCAATCGCTTGGCCGTATTGCCTCTTCCACGAACGGCACTCGCCCAGGAGGCGGTAGGCCGAAGCGAGAGATGGGTCGATGGCGATGGCCTTCTGGGCCAGCTCAATGGCTGCATCTATTGATCGGGGGTCCGGATTGAGAAGCTGGACCCAGGCGTGAAAGGTTGCCCAGCCCAGGCCCACGTAGGCTCCTGCGAACCTGGGATCAAGCTTGATAGCCGCCCTGAACATTTCTTGCGCCAGTGCGTTCTTCTCCCTCGTCATGCCATACTGGTACGCCATTCCTCGCAGCGCGTAATCGTAGGCCTTGAGACTCCCTGTCGGTTTCCGGAGGACTCGCTCGATCTCCGCCTTCTCCACCCTTACCCTCAGTGTCGCTATGATCTTTTCCGTGACATCATCCTGGAGCACGAAAATGTCTTCCATGTCCCGGTCATATCGCCCGGCCCAGATGTGATAGCCGCTGACGGCGTCAATGAGCTGCGCCGTGATCCGGAGGCGATCGCCGGCTTTCTGGACACTCCCTTCCAACACGTACCTTACCCCCAGATCTCGGCGTATTTCCTCCACCTTTATCGCCTTTCCCTTGTACGTGAAGACGGAATTGCTCGCGATGACGAATAGGCCGGAGATCCTCGACAGGTCTGCGATGAGGTGCTCGGTTATTCCATCGCTGAGGTAGTCCTGCTGGGGATCGCCGCTCATGTTGACAAAGGGGAGTACGGCAATGGAGGGCTTATCCGGCAAAGAGGGCTCCCCTGCCTCCTTATGAAGGCCGGGTTCCCTGCTCACGCAATACGCCCTTACCGGTTTCTTGATGTTCTTGACCCTCTTCTCGCCCAGGAATTCGTATCCCAGAGGCAGCTTGTCCTCTACCTGGTCGTAGACGGTCCCTGAGACGCATACGCCGCCGCCATCGGCCAATTCCTGGAGTCTCGCCGCAATATTGACTCCCCCACCATAGATCCGGTTACCCTCCGTGATCACGTCCCCGAGGTTGACCCCAATGCGAAACTCCATCGTGCGATTGCCGGCTGATTCCACGTTTCTCGCGGCCAGCTCATCCTGGATTTCCAAGGCGCATTGCACCGCATCCACCGCGCTTGCGAACTCCGCCATGAGATTATCCCCCGTGGCATCGACCACCCGGCCCCTGTGCTGCTCGATGAGGCTTGCCATAACCTCCCTATACGCCTTCAGCGTTCGGACGGTCCATTCTTCGTCCTCATCCATGAGGCGACTGTAGCCTTTCACGTCCGCGCTGACAATCGCCACGAGCTTGCGTTTCACTTCCGGTGCTGCCATCTATTCTGCCCTCGCGATCAAAGTGGCGGGAGATGCCTTCACTATCCATTTCGCTCTTCCCATGACTGCTCCTTGAAAAGGGAGATCAACGGGCGGATACACCCGCCTTCTATTATACTGCGAATCGGGCCGAGAGACTGGAGAAAAGCTTTTGGTCCCCTACCCACGCTCCGGCTGACCGTCTTCCATGAGCGGCACAGTGTGTGCCATATCGGGCCACCAGTTGGTTTGCCATAGGGGTCAGGGGAATGGCGTGCCGGGTCGTTTTTGCGGTAAATCAGCCGTGCTATAGCTGCCCCCGTTTTTACTTGACAGTCGCCTGGCATGGGATAGAACATACCAACCGGTAGGAATGCTACCCCAAAGGAGGGTGCTGCAATGCTGCGAAAAGGCATACCTTTTCTGCGGGCTGATGAGAGGCAGACGAAGCGCATCAACGCACTGGCAAAGGTGAGCGCCCAACTGTTCGCTTCCAGAGGCTATATCGAGACGAGCGTCGATGATATCGCGGCAGCGGCGAACGTCACCAAGGGCGGCGTCTATCATTACTTCGCGAGCAAGACGGAGATCCTCTACTTCATCTGTTCCACCTATGTCGATCTGGACCTGGAAGACCTGGAGCAGTCTCTCGCCGCACTGGGGGAAAGCGGGGAGAAGATAAGATTTATCGTCTCCCACCATATCGATCACTACGCCCGTCACACGCCGGCCGCAAAGACTCTCCTCCACGAGGCCTACAACTTGCCCCCCAGATATCTGAAAGAAGTAAGGGCAAGGGAGAGGCGGTATTTTGAGATCGCCTCCGCGGTCATAGCGGAGTTCACGGGCAACAGGCCGTCCAAAGGCGTCCTCACTGCTCTTACGTTCACTCTCTTCGGCATGATGAACTGGATGTATTCGTGGTACGACCCGAAAGGGGAGATCAAGCCCGCGGAAATATCGCGGTTGATCTATACGGTCTTCACCAATGGCGTGAGGACGTCGTTTCCACCGCCGGCAGCCCGCCGCGGCTCCCGGGAAGTCCCGGCCGGTGCGGCTAAGACCTGATCTTTGGGGGGTGAGCCATGAACGTTGAAGAGAGACTCGTCGATTTCATCTGCGACACGAGGCTCGAAGACCTGCCCTTGAGTGCCGTCGATACCATAAAAAACCAGCTTCTCGCCGTGGCGGGAACCACGGTCGCCGGCGCTTTCGAAGAAGGCTGCGAGCAGGCAGTCCGGATGGCGCGGGACCTGGGAGGTAAGGAAGAGGCTACCATCCTAGTCCACGGCGATAGAATCCCCGCCCATGACGCGGCCTTCGTAAACGCCGTGATGGCGCGGGCTCTCGATTTTTGCGATGCCATGGCGCCGGGAGCCCACATAGGGGCGGCCACTGTCACCGCTTCCCTGGCCGCGGCAGAGCTCGCGGGAGCAGTAGAGGGTGGCCCATTCCTTACTGCCCTTGCGATAGGGGCGGAAGTGGCTTCCCGGTTGAACCTGTCGGAAGAGGCCTACGACGGCTTCGATCCCACCGGCATATGCGTGATCTTCGGTGTGACTGCGGCCTCAGCGAGGATACTCCAATTGAGCAAACAGGAGACGTGGAATGCCTTGGCCTTGTCTTTCAACCGGTGCGGCGGAAGTTTCCAAAGCAACATAGACGGCTGCCTCGGCGTTCGCTTTATCCAGGGCTGGGTCGCTCAAGGGGGGCTTATGTGCGCTCGTCTCGCCCATGCCGGCGTCACGGGCCCGAAGAACTTCCTCGGAGGCATATACGGTTATCTCCACCTCTATGGAAGGGACCGCATCCATCCTGAGGACCTCGTGCAGGACTTAGGCGAGAAGTACGCGCTTGAGAGGATGGTCTTCAAGAAGTACCCGAGCTGCGGCATGACCCAGGGCGTGACGGATATGACGCTCCGAATGGCCGCCGAAGAAGGGGTCAACGCAGAGAACGTGGACAAGATCCTGATAACGGTTCCCCCGTATGCACACAAACTGGTGGGTCACAAGTTCAAAATCGGCGACAATCCCAGGGTCGACTCCCAGTTCAGCATTCAGTACTGCGTGGCCAATGCCCTCATCAGAGGGGGATCGAGGTTGGAGCACTTCGAGGAAGGCATGGTGCGGGCCAAAGAGGTGCAGGGACTCACGGAAAGGATAGAGGTAAGGTCTGACCCCACGATGGAGGCGCGGGGCCATACGCCGGTGGACATGCTGGTCCGGACGAAGGATTCCCGGGAGATGACGCGACAAATCGATATCGCGCCCGGTTTTCCCGGTAATCCCCTCAAAGCCGAAGACCATGAGCGCCGTTTTCGGGACTGCCTCGCCTTCGCGAAGCGACCGATGGGCGAGGCCAAGGCCCTTGAGCTGGTATCTGCGATACGGGGCCTGGAGCACCTTGACGACGTAAGGAGATTCGTTGGTCTCCTTTCGGCTTAAGCGAGCCTCGGAAGGGTTTGTGCATGAGCAACGCCGATACTGTCGGCTCTGTGGGATGGGAGGCCGCATCCGTCCTTAAGATCGAAGGGAAGCTGCGTTAAGGATTCGAAGGCGACGGACGGCGAGAGGTGAGGGAGCTGTTGGCAATCAGACTAGTGCAAGAGGAGGGAAGCACGATGGCAGAAAAACGTCGCGTGATGTTGTCGGCAGGGTTGGTTCTTCTCGCGATCGCGGTCTCTATGGCGCCATTCGGCGGCGCATATGGGGCCGACAAAAAAGAGATCCTCGTGGGCGCGATAAATTCTATGACTGGCGGCAATGCCATGACAGGGGCAGAGCAGAAATGGGCATACGAGCAGTCGGTCGCCGATATCAACAAGAAAGGCGGCGTCTTCGATAAAGAGGCGGGCAAGAAGCTCCCCATCAGGCTGATCTTCGCCGACGACAAGAGTACGCCCGATCAGGCGGCGGCAGCAATGGAAAGGCTCATCAAGGTGGACAAGGTCGAGCTTGCCATGTCGAGCAACGTGCTACCGTACAATATTGCAGCGGCAACCGTGTGCGAGAAGTACAAGGTCTACTTTGCCATAACCTGTTCCTGGCTCGACGAAATAGCGAAGCAGAACTTCAAGTGGGCCACGGACTTCTTCTTCACTGGTGCAGGTGCGGCCGAGGCACCTTTCCTTATGTGGAAGGCTCTGCCCGAGGCCGATAAGATCAAGAGGCCTGCCATCCTGATGGAAGACGACATGAATGGGCAGCGTTTCGGCGAACGTCTCCAGTATTGGGCAGAGAAGTACGGCTACACATTTGTGGTAAATGATCCTTATCCCGTGGGGGCCAAAGATTTCTCATCGCAGATCCTCAAGATGAAGGCCGCGAAAGCGGACGCCGTTCTCTACTTCGGTACTCCGGCGGACGGGATCACCTTCCTGAGACAGGCCAAAGAGCAGCAGCTGAAACTTCGGTACATAGAAGGATGGAAGGGCTTCTGGCCCGCGGAGTTCGTGCAGGCCATGGGAAAGGACGCCAATTACGTCATCCATGACGGCTTCTGGTCGGAGAATTCAGGCAATCCCGGGGCAAAAGAGCTGGGACAGCGGTTCAAGAAGCAGTTCGGTAGGGATTCGGTCAGTATTGGACTCTACTATGCCAATCCTCAGATCCTTGCCATGGCAATCGAGAAGGCAGGCTCCACTGATTCCACAAAGGTAAGGGATGCCATGCTCGGCGCCGAATTCAAGGGGACCATGATGGGCGATCTCAAGTTCGACGACAAGGGGAACTGCATTCTCCCCAGCCTTGCCCTTCAGTGGTGGGATGGAGAAAGAATGCCCGTCTATCCGCCTCTGAGGAACGGATGGAAGCTGAAGCTTATGCCGATGGAATAGGCCCGGCCCTAAAGCGTCGCGAAAGCAAGTAGCGGAGGTATTCTGGCCGGGCGTGCCGGTCAGCATGCTCTTAAGCCCGTCGATCTCGCGGATGCACCCTCTCGCCCAATAAGAGTCGCGGCTCGCTACGAGCCGAATCTGCGAACCGGGCGGGCATGGCCTTTGGCGGCCTCGACCTCGCGGTTCCTGGGAGAGGCCGTGGTTACCAGCGAGGCGAGCAGGGTGGAGGAAGCCCGCGTCACTTCGTCGACCGCCCGATCGAATGCCTCTTGGTTTGCCTTCGACGGGGCAGCAAATCCGCTGATCTTCCTTACGAACTGGAGGGCCGCCGCCCTGATTTCCTCTTCGGTGGCGGGAGGCTCGAAGTTGAACAGAGTCCTTATGTTCCCACACACGTCGCCCTCCTGCCGTCATCGGACGGCGCCCGGATTCGCTTACCTTTCCGCCAGGCCTGCCGGACAGTTTTTATGGTGCCTGAGGAAGACCTCGGTGCCGACACCCCAGGCACCGTTGACAAGGACCGCGGTCACGAAGAGAGACATTTGCCAGCCTCCGCCCATGGGCCGATGAAGCTCCTTAATCGTCCCCGAACTCTTCGTTCATCACCAGGTCCTGCTGAGTTCCTGCGAGCACGGTTGATCTGGCCGCCCCTATGACCCGGTAGACGTCGTGGGGCCGCCGCTTCTGGCCCTTTACGGTAAGAAGGTCGTCAACGGAGACGCCGAAGAGCCGCTCGTTTTCCTCGAGGTACGGCCCGATAAGCTCCCAATCCGCATCCGTAAAGGCGTTGAATTGGCCGCCGTTCAATTGCTCGTCCGTGAGCCTTCCTTCCGGGTCCCGCACGAATATGGCGCCCCCCGAGGCGAGGGAGAAGATATTGGAGCCGGGATACGGCGTTTCCTGCGGCACTGTGCGTCCCTCGTCGTCAAAGGTGATCCCGTTGACGATCACGAATCCGCCGCCGTTGTACGGATCGCCCGCCATAAAGGACTCTGCGAGAAAGTCGAGGGCAGTGCCGTTTATTATGACCCTAGGCTTGCCTGCCGCGTTGATGAGGGGCCGCCCCGCGGCGTTGCCGAGGATATACACTTCCCCGCCCTTTGCGCCGTACATGAAGGTCTGCCCCACGTCGCCGTGGACGACAAGCTTCCCTGCCTTCAGGATCTGTCCCAGTTGGTCCTGGGCGTTCCCATGGACGTGCATCTCCAGGCCGTCGATGCCTGAGGCGAGGTAGTCTCCGGATGAGCCGTAGGAGTCGATGCGAATCCCCTGAGTGGCCGGGCCCAAGCCGCAGCCCAGAAACCGCTGGCCCCGTTGGCCGAAACAGATGAAGTGCTTCCAGCCGCGCCCGTAAGCGTCACAGATCAGCCTGGCGAACGAGCCCTCGCCCTCGGCAGGAAAGCCGATCGCATCCACCACGAAGACCCTTTCTCCTTTCTTGGGAGCCCGCAGGCTCAGGCGCGATTCATGGTCTATCCTGACGTATTCGCCGCCCTTCTTCCCAGTCATGAGGGGAACCGCGCGAAAGACGCGGTCGAGGGAGTCCGATGCCATCTGGAGGATCGACCGCCTCCGTTTCGCACCTGTGGGAAAGCGGCGGTCGATGAGACGGGTGAGAAGCTCTATCACCGCGCCTTTCAGGAGAGGCGTCTCAGCGAGCGCTTCGAGCTCTTTGAGGGAGGATCGTATCCGTTCGTAGTCCCAGGCAGCGACGTTTTCGCTAAAGAACCGGTACACGCCGTCCGCATCCTGCGAAGAGAGCCTCTCTTTCAGGGAAGTCCTCGAGGCACTGTCGAGCTCGATCGGCGTCTGCGCCGCGCTGAAGTCGTAGGGCACGCGGTCCTTGGGTATGGCGATTTCCCGCCCGAACTTGTCCGTGCAGACCATCTTGTAGCCATCTTCCGCCTCCGACAGGGTGAAGATGAAAGAGCCTCCGTCCGTGTAGCTGCCGCCCCTCGCGTTCCAGTAGCGGTCCGCGATCGTGCCGAACCTCGGGTCGACGGATGCGAGGCTGTGGAGCGTCGCATCGATGGCCTGCTTCTCGGAGCAGATCAGGCCTACCTGAAAGTCGCCGTCGTGAAGGGCAAAGACCTGGGGCCTGAGCATCGCGGTATCCGTGATGCCGATAAGCTGGAACTTGCGCTCCGCGGCCATGGTGCGGGCTATGATGAAGAACCAGGGCCCGTCGGGTGAGCCGTGGATGTGCGTTGCCTGGATTTGGCGGTAGATGAGCTTCTTTTCTTCCGGGAGATGCTCGAAGTCCATCTCTCCGGTGGGCGCCAGGGCCTCGATGATGTATTCGAGGGGGTAGCCGTAGACCCTGTTGAGAAGGTCGAAGACCTGGACCGATACCTCTGTGTCCGTGAGGAACAGGGGATAGACATTGCGCTGTTTCAGATGCTCCGTCACTGAATAGTAGTTTGCAAAGTCGCCGTTATGGACGAGGGCCTCGTTCATGCCGATAAAGGGATGGGCGCCGCCCGGGTGCCAGACCCGGCCCTTGGTGGGATAGCGCTGGTGGGCGATCCATATGTGGGCCTCGAGCTGCTCGAGCTTGTAGTACTGGGCCACCTGCTCCGCGTAACCCACCATTTTGATGATCATCATGTTGTGTCCGTGGGAGAGGACAAAGGCCCGCTTTTCCCCGAGGGAGCTGTAGTAGGTCCGGTTCAGGAGGAAAGTGTTCTGGTAGATGAACTCTTCCTCGGCCTTCTCAAAAGGCAATTCCTGAAGGCCGCGCTCCTCCTGGAAGCGGGCGAGTACCTCCGGCTTTACCCTCATGAAGTAGCGTTTCACCGCCGGCGGCTTGACCTCGAGGCCGGGAAGGTCCCGATAGTCGTCGATGGTGTCGAGGAAGCCCTCATGGTCGATCCGGAAATGGGGCCTGATGAAGGCTTGCTCCAGCTCAGGAAGGACCGATTCGTCGAGAAGGGCGATCTGAAGAAGGAAATCCTCCTCCAGTATCTTCCGGCTCACGCCGAGCTGCTCTGGCACGAGGCCGACGGCGGCAATGCCGCCTCCCTTGCCGTTGCCGCGGTTGTGCATCTGGACGGAGGGCTCGAAGATATGGCGTCCCCCCACGGGTATGGTGCAGGCAAAACCGGTGACGCCGCAACCCCCCTCTTCCGCGTCCTGGCAGGAGCTATCGGGTGCAAGGCCCCCCAAGTAGCGGCGGGAGTCCGTGATCAGATCGCCGTAAAAATGTCTTTTCATGTCCTTGCCCTCAATCGAGTTCCCCTTTGAGGTCCTCCTGTTTCAAGTAGTCGAGATGGACGAGGGCGTCCGTGCGCCCCACGAGCTCCGTAACGCTCCGCATGCCGAGGCGTGCGAGGATCCCGACGAGCTGCTGGTGCCACGCGAGATAGAGGTTCACGATGCGCTGCGTGCCCCACTCGACGTCCATGAGGCCGACCAGCTCATCGTCCGTGGTGGCGATGCCCCGGGCGCATCCGCGGCCTGACTCGCACCGGTGGCACCTGATGCACTCGAGCGCCACGAGGTCCGCCGTGCCGAGGCAGACGCCGTCCGCGCCGAGGGCGATGGCCTTGGCCATGTCATAAGCATTGCGAATGCCCCCGCTCGCGATGACGGTGATGCCGTCCCTGATGCCTTCTTCTTTGAGAAACCGGTGCACCTTGCCTATCGCATACTCTATGGGCATGGCGATGTTCTTCTTCGCGATGTCAGGGGCTGCCCCGGTCCCGCCGTAGCTCCCGTCGAGCTGGATGATGTGCGCCCCGGCGTAGAAGCTCCCCACCGCGACCATGTCCACGTCAGTGGGGGTGGAGACTTTGACGCTCACCAGGCCGCGAGGATTTATTTCCTTGATCCAGTCCACGTGCTTCTTGTGGTCTTCCACGGAATAGACACTGTGAAAGGGAAACGGGGAGAAGAGCGCGCTTCCCGGCATGGCCTCACGCATGGCAGCCACTCTCGGCGTTACCTTGTCGCCGAGGAGATGGCCCCCGAGCCCGGGTTTTGCGCCTTGAGCGTACTTGAACTCCACGATGCGGACGCGCTTGATGGTCTCTTCCCGAACCCCGAAGAGGCCTGTTGCGACCTGGGTGATGATGTGGTCGTCATAGCTTTTTAGCTCGTCCGGATATCCGCCTTCGCCCGTGCAGCAGAACGTATTGAGCGCGCACGCAGCCCTTACGCGGGAAAGCATGGAAACGATGCTCACCGAGCCGAAGGACATGCCGCCGAAATAGAAGGGAACGGGGATGACGATGCTCGGCCGCCCGTCTCCGGACCGGTTCAGCTCTATGGCGGTAGATATGGTTCCCCTGGCGCGCTTCGCGCCGTTCGTTTTGGGGAAGACGAAGCGGATCTTGTCGAAGCCGCCCCCCGAGTCCCCGGTCTTGTAATTCAGGTCCTGATGGGGGACCTGCCCGGTTTCAGCCATATGCCACGTGGAGAGGAGGAGCTCGGGCGTCCACCGCCGGTCGCCCAGCACTTCGACCGAGGGGTTGAGGCGTACCGTTATCGCTTTCTTGGGGCATGCCGGCACGCAACAGAAGGACTTCTTCGCGCACGGGGAGCCCAGGCAGAACTGCTCGTTGATCACCCGGGGCTTGCGCGCACCCATGCGGTATACCTCGTACGGGCACAGCTCGACGCACTTGCCGCAGTTGTCACAGGCGCTGCTGATGGTGACTCGGTACTTCCCTATGGGGTTGCGAAAGCGGCTGGCGGTCCGCGCCGCCTTCGGGAACGTGAATTTCTTAGCTGATGCCATGGGTCATCCTTGCTTTCCTAAGTGTGCGAATTCTTTCTCCAAGTCCTCGTAAAACATGGCCCTTCCCATCTCGCCCCTGAGCCGCCTTACCTCGCGCATGCCCATGGCGCCAAGGACCTCGAGGAGCTGATTGTGCCAGCCCGCAAACAGGTTGCCGATGCGCTTCGCCCCCCACACGGGATCGATCGATTCGAGCTCCACGGGGCATGCGATGCCGCCCGCGCAGCGCTTGCACACGCGGCATTCCATGGCGACGAGGAGCGGTATGTCACAGGTCACGGCATCCGCGCCGCAGATGATGAGCTTGGCCATGTGCTCCGCCATGGCGACGCCCCCGCCGCCGAGAAGGGTGACGAGGTCGCGTATGCCTTTTTCCACGAGATGCAGGTGGATCTGCCTCATCCGGTCTTTAATGAAGACCCCTTCGCCGCTTTTGTCCAGACCGTGGATATCGGCTGCCACATGGATGATCTCCGCCCCGCCCATGGTGAGTTCCTCGGCCCGCTCGATCGCATGGCCGGTCATGGGAAGACGGATGGAGACCACGAGGCCGGCTTTGCGCTCCTTGAGAAGCACCTGCCTGCGCAGGACATCGGGAGAGTCGGGCACCTCGACGAGCCGCACCCCGGCAAGGAGCGGCTCGGATTCCGATTCCTTGTCCAGGTAGAGCATGACATGGTCGAGATAGGGGTCGTATCGTCTGTCCCAGTCGGAGGCGTTGACGATGGCCACTGTGTTGAGCGCTTCCGCGGCGCGCAGGATCGATTCCCTGATGAGGAGTGCCGGCGGAGAGAAGGGGAGAAGGTCGAAGATCACCGGCAGCGGCAGCTCTACGAGGGGCGGGATCGAGGCGGGCAGACCGTTCTCGAAGCAGAGGGCTTTCACCTTGCGCCCAAGATCCACGGTGGTGCTGATGTACTCGCGGCCATGGATCCCGTCCCTCGTGGGGCGGACGATCTCGGACATGTCGGTCCACATGGCGTCGAATCCCGGTCCTGAAAAGGGCCCACCGTACCCGGAGCCGGAAACGGGGATCTTCCCCGCCTCTGCCTGGGACCACAGGTTGGCAATGATGTCAGGGGTGTAGTAAAAGTCGCCGAGGGACTTGAAGACAGGGTTGATGCCCTTGTGGATGAGCTTGTTCGGGCAGCTCTGGACGCAGCGGAAGCAGTCCCTGCATACGCTGTCGAGGGAATCGACCATCTGCCTCACGTCAAGCCCTCTCTTCTCGTACACCTTGTGGACGCAGTCCTTCTTGACGCAGCGGGCACACCTCAGGCAGCCCTCTTCCCACGCGATAACGCCTGAACGGGTCACGGACGGGAACCTGTTAGGCACGGTTTCTGTATGAATATGGTATTTGGCCGGCATCGCTACTCCTTATACCTCGGGCCTCGGCAGCAGCCCTCCTTTTTCGACAAGCTCAGGGACGACCTCCTCCCACTCGATCGCCATGATATGGACGCCGTGCACGCCCTTCATTTCCTTCAGGGCCTCTATGGTCTCGACCGCTATCTTGACTCCCTCCTGGCGCTGCTCCTTGGGAGGCGCGCCTTTCATACGGGCGATGATCTCATCGGGAATGTCCATGCCAGCCACGCTGTCCCTCATGTACTCGGCCATCCTGACCGACTTGAGGGGGGTTATCCCGCCAAGGATAAAGACCTTGGTGTCGAGGCCCTTGTCCCGCACCTGCGCCATGAACTCGGAGAACCTGGAGAGATTGTAGATGCACTGGGTCTGAACGAACTCTGCCCCGGCGCGAACCTTCTTTGCCAGCCTCGCGACGCGATAGCCCTGCGGATCGCCGAAAGGATTCTCCACTGCCCCCACGAAGAGCGACGGGTTGGCGTTCAGCTGATCTCCGCCAAGGATGATGCCCTTGTCCCTCATCTGGCGGACGGCCTGGAGAAGTTGCATGGAATCGATATCGAAGACGCCCTTCGCCCCCTTCTGGTTGCCGAGGGACTGGTGGTCTCCGCTGAGACAGAGAATGTTCCTGATGCCGAGGGCTGAGGCCCCAAGCACGTCGGACTGCAGGGCGATGCGGTTCCGGTCCCTCGTTACCATCTGGAGCA
This sequence comes from uncultured delta proteobacterium, assembly GCA_963749525.1. Classification (GTDB taxonomy): domain Bacteria; phylum Desulfobacterota; class Syntrophorhabdia; order Syntrophorhabdales; family WCHB1-27; genus CAVVNC01. The sequence goes on along the minus strand of CAVVNC010000032.1, from coordinate 101,432 downwards.
CGGGGTCGAGACCCTCCTCCTTCAGGATCACACAGGCCGCCAGGCTGCTCAACCGGACCACGCCCGTCTGATTGTCCGTTACATTCACGCTGTCCACGTAACCCTTCAGCAGGTTACCCTTCTTCTTTATGACCTCCGGGTCTGCCCCTTTTGGCGGACCGCACTCGGCGGTGACGGCAAAATGACCACCCGTAAGCACTTTTTTCAGCCGGCTCTCGGTCATGGCGTCTTCTGATCCTCCCTCACGATTTTCCGCGGTCCCTTCCCCTGCGTTCGCGCCCAGTCCGCCGGGGGCTCGATCTCGCTCATCGATTCCAGCCGGCCGGTCTCTTCCATGCGGGTGATGATGAGGTGCCAGGCACAAGGGACATCGGGGTCCACCTCGCAATGGCCTTCTTTCGATCCGCCGCAGGGGCCGTTGAAGAGTCCCTTGGCGCAGCGGGTTATGGGGCATATGTCGGCGAAGCGGTCCAGCTTGCAGTCACCGCACCCCCGGCAGTCCTCGCGCCACACCCCCTGTTCCATGGTTTCCGAAATAGAGGTGGTGTTGAGGGCCGGAACGATATGGATCTTCGGCAGCACTTCTGCCATGGCCTGGACCCCGGCGCCGCACCCCAGGGAGAGGATCGCGTCGTATTGATCGACAAGGGGGAAGAGCTGGTCTATGAACTCGTAGATGCACTGCCTGTCGAGGGTGACCTCCTTGATGTCGATCGTGCGGGCCTCGTTGCGCGCGTCGAGCCTGAGCTGGGAGGCAAGGAGCGCAGTCTCCTTCTCCCCTCCCGCAGCGCACTCCGCGACACACGTGCCGCATCCCACCACAAGGATCTTCCCGTAAGGGGCAACTGCGGCCTTGATCTCCGCGAACGGTTTTCTTTCAGCCGTTATCATCCTTCACTCCTTCCATTCTTCACGCCAATTCATGCAACAATCACCGATGGGCGCATTCGCTCCATTGTCGCCTCAGGTGAGGAGCGCCCGGGCCACCTCGTCAATGGAGATGGGGCCTGGACTCTTTGCCAAGACGAGCTCGAAACAATCGTCAGCCATGCCTATCTCACGGATCAGGGCCTTGGCGAAATCGAGCCGCTTCCTGGCCCGCACGTTTCCCTGGCCGTAGCGGCACGCCCCTTCAGGGCATGCGACGAGATAGACTTTCCGTGCACCTGTCTCGAGGGCCTTGAGAAAGTGAAGGGCCTCAATCCTCCCGCTGCACGGCAGGGGAAAGAATCTCACCTTCGGTCCAAGCTCCTTTTCCAGAGGACGCCTGTTCGTATCCTGTTCGGGGTCGAGCTGGCGACAAAAGAACACTGCTACGGTCGAATCAGATTGATTGAGATCAGACATTTTCCCCACCATAAAAAAAGGGCGCCCCCTCCGGACGTCCTCGTCTGTCGCTCGTAACGCCGTTGTGCCAAGCCACAAAGTATAGCAATCCGGCCGCATGTTGTCAAGAACAGGGAAGCCTGGAGCCGGTATGAGCCTCGCCGCCTTCGTGCGACGTTTACGCTGACCTACACGGAACGAACCGCGGTCAATTACCTCGTGCCCTCGCCGTCGATTCCATGAGCCTCCGGAAGTTCTCGAAGACGCGCGCCGCCCGGGCCTCGAAGCCCGCAGGAGGCCCTGCCGCTTCCCCGTTGATTGATCCGTCCTCGATTGGCCCCAGACTTTTTGCCCATGCCTCTATCATCTCCGGGGTAACCTCGACATGGAACTGAAGTCCGTAGGCCGAATCACCCATTCTGAACGCCTGATTGCGACACAATTCCGATGTCGCGAGAAGAGAGGCGCCTTCAGGCATGGCGAAGGTATCTTCATGCCACTGAAACACGGCAAAGGCTTCGGGCAGCCCGTGAAAGAGGCTGTCCCTCCCGCCGGTCTCAGTGAGCTTCACCTCGAACCATCCTATTTCCTTGTGCGGCGACTTCGTCACCGCAGCCCCGCACGCCTTGGCGAGCAACTGAGCCCCAAGGCAGATGCCCAGGAAGGGGACTCCCTCCCTGAGCACCTGCCTTATCAGCCGATCTTCGAACCTCAAAAAGGGGTACGCCTCTTCCTCGTACACGTTCATAGGGCCCCCGAGGATCACCAAGGCGGCGACGGACTCGAGGTTTTCGGGAAGGGTGTCCCCCCGGTAAGCTTCTATTGTCCTGATTTCCCAACTCGAGGGCCCGGAAGTATTCCCCCAGCAGCCCGGGCCCTTCGTCCTCAACGTGCTTAACGACGTAGATTTCCCCTTTCACGACCCTTCGGCTTTTCGTCGCCTACAGATCGAAATAGAGATAGAACTCGTAAGGATGCGGCCGCAGACGAATGGGGTCGATCTCGTTCTCTCTCTTGTACTCGATCCAGGTTTCGATAACGTCCTTGGTGAAGACGTCGCCGCGGAGGAGGAAGCTATAGTCCTTCTCCAACGCGTTGATTGCCGTTTCGAGAGATCCGGGCACAGTAGGTATCTTGGCGAATTCCTCGGGCGCCATGTGGTACGTATTCACGTCCGTCGGGTTGCCCGGGTCGATCTTGCCGACGATACCGTCGATGCACGCCATCAGGATGGCCGGGAACGCAAGGTATGGGTTGCACGTGCAGTCAGGGGGCCTGAACTCGATCCTCTTTGCCTTCGGATTGTCCGAGTACATCGGGTATCCTCACCGCGGCGGAGCGGTTCCGCGCCGAGTAGACGAGGTTGACCGGCGCCTCGTACCCTGGAACGAGCCTCTTGTACGAGTTCGTGGTGGGGGCACAGAAGGCGAGGAGGGCGGGTGCATGCTTCAGCAGGCCGCCGATGGCATACTTTGCCATCTGGCTGATGCCCGCATATCCTTTGACGTCGTAAAAGACATTCGTCCCCTGTTTCCAGAGGGAGATGTGGGTGTGCATGCCGGACCCGTTGTCTCCGAAGAGAGGCTTGGGCATGAACGTGGCCACCATGTTGGCCTTCTTGGCCATGTTCTTGACGATGTACTTGTAGAGCATGCACTGATCCGCCATCTTGACGAGAGTCGTATACTTCATGTCCATCTCGCACTGACCTGCAGTGGCAACCTCGTGGTGCTGAACCTCCATGACAATGCCCGCCTTGATCATGGTGAGGAGGATTTCGCTTCTCAGGTCCTGAAGTGAATCATGCGGCGGAACAGGGAAATACCCTTCTTTGTAGCGCGGCTTGTAGCCGAGGTTCGGCTTCTCGTCGCGGCCGGAATTCCATGCGCCCTCTACCGAATCGATGAAATAGTAGCCGCTGTTCACGGTCTGATCGAAGCGGATGTCGTCGAAGATGAAGAACTCCTGCTCCGGACCGTAGAAGCTCTGGTCGGCGAATCCCGTGGTTTTCAGGAACGCCTCGGCCTTTTTCCCGACGTAGCGCGGGTCTCTCGTGTACGGTTTCTTTGTGACCGGATCGTAGATGTCGCAAATGACGCTCAGGGTCGGCACTGTGCAGACGGGGTCTACCACGGCGCTTGCCGGGTCGGGAAGAAGGATCATGTCCGACTCGTTGATCTTCTGAAAACCCCTGATCGAGGATCCGTCGAAGCCTATGCCGTCTTCCCAGATGCTCGTCGCGAGATCATCGATCTCCGCCAGCTCGGCCGCGGGGATGGAAAAGTGCTGCCAGAGGCCCGGCAGATCGCAGAACTTGAGATCGACGATCTGGATCTTGTTCTCCTTTATCATGCGACTCACGCTCTGAACGTCCTTTGCGGTCACTCCCCCGCTCCAGCGGAATGATTTTGCCACTCCTTTTGCCACTGCTTTTTTCTCCATTGTTCTCCCTCCTTGATCTTTGAGCGCTCGCGCTGCTTCTCTTCTCATGTTCCGGGGGCAATCGGGGCCGCCGGGCAGGGAAGCCGCGCGTCTCGCCCGAACTTTTCGAAACGGGATAGTGCTTACCCCGTCTACAATACTTTCAGCTTTGGATGCGGTCGGAAGCCTACGAAGTCTCTGGTGAGCCTGCCCCTCTTGAAGGACCTTCTCATTGAGCACGCCTTCGTCGGCGATTCTGACCACCCCAGCCTGCTCCCTTACCCCTGGTTTTTGCGCCAAACTAAAGGGGCAGAGCGCTTCGATACAACTATGCTGGACTGCTTTGAACGTCGATGTTCAGGCAATCGAACGAACCCTCGGCTCAATGAGGGAATCTCTACACCCCAATGTGCAGAGGTACATAGTTTAAGGTATGAATCTCACGTTTACAAGTAAAATTCCTCTTGCGTATGGTAACGGGCGTATGCCGACTCTAGCCGATTGCGTGACCGCCCCTTTCCTCGGTTCGTATGCGCACACAGTCCTCGAGGGGCAGCACGAAAATCTTGCCGTCGCCGATCTCGCCCGTCTTTCCACCGTCTATGATGGCCCTGATCGTCGGCTCGACAAAATTATCGTTCACGGCGATGAGAAGCTGCACCTTGCGGAGCAGATTGCCCATCTCCTTGACACCGCGGTAGACTTCGGTGATACCCATCTGCCGGCCGTGTCCCAAGACTTCCGATACCGTGATAAGGTTCACCTCCGCCTTGTAGAGCTGCTGCTTAACCGCTTCGAGCCTGTCCGGCTTAATGATAGCGATGATCAACTTCATTTGTGACCTCCTGTGCCATTATTGGGGCTCAAGCGCCCCCTCCGGCAGCATAGCCGCCGGAGCCTCCCCCCACACCTGCTACTCTTGGGCTTCGCTCCCCTCACAGGCAAAGCCTGCGGAGCCTCCCCGCTCAACCTCGCTTCGCTCGTGTGCCGTTCTTGGGGTTCAGCACCCCCTCCACAGGCAAAGCCTGCGGAGCCTCCCCGCTCAACCTCGCTTCGCTCGGTTTTGTCGTTAGCTCGCGTCGGCCGCTCCACCGGCCTTTCAGCCGGATGGGGCCTCCCTCCTCAATAAAGGGCACCGTATCTATTCCAGCACAGTATAAGCTACTTCATTATGCTGCGACAAGTCCAGCCCGAGGATTTCGTCCTTTGTCGTGACCCTCAAGGGGGCGAACAGGCCGACAGCTTTATAGATGATGTATGTCGCCACGAAGCTGTATACGACAACGACGAGCACCGCACCGAGTTGAACGAGAAACTGATGGGGATTACCGAAGAGGGCCCCGTCAGGGCCGCCGGGGTTTATTGCTTTCGTGGCGAAAATCCCTGTCGCAAGCATGCCGAGAATGCCTCCTACGCCGTGCACGCCGAAGGCGTCGAGGGAGTCGTCATAACCGAGTCTCGGCTTGACCATGCTTACGCAGACGAAACATACAAGGCTCGCTACAAAGCCTATGACAATGGCACCGAATACGTCCACGTAGCCTGATGCAGCCGTGACCGTGGCCAGCCCTGCGATCGATCCGGTAACGGTGCCGAACACGGTAGGCGTACCTGCGTAAACCCATTCGAGCAATGCCCATGTGAGCCCGGCGGTCGCTGCGGCTACCTGGGTCGCCACGAGCGCATGAACCGCCAGGCCGTTGGCCGCAAGGGCGCTCCCCGCATTGAAGCCGAACCAGCCGAACCAGAGAAGGGCTGTTCCCAACACCGTGAAAGGAAGGTTGTGCGGGGGTATGGGCTTGTTGGCGTATCCGCTCCGTCTGCCGATTATCAAGGCAGTCACCAGGGCGGCGATCCCGGCGTTGATATGGACCACCGCTCCACCTGCAAAATCGATCACGCCAAGCTCTTTCAGCCACCCTCCCACGCCCCATATCCAATGGCACACGGGATCGTAAACCAGGGTAGCCCAGAGGACCATGAAGGCAAGAAAGGCGGAGAACTTCATCCGCTCGGCAAAGGCCCCGATGATGAGGGCCGGAGTAATAATGGCAAACATGGCCTGAAAGATCATGAAGGCCTCATGCGGAATGCCCGGGGCATAAGCCGCGTACGGGGCATCGCCCACTCCATGAAGGCCGAACCAGCTCAGGCTGCCGATGAACTTGCTGCCCGGTGAAAATGAGAGGCTATAGCCAAAGAGGACCCATTGAAGGGTCAGGACGCAGAGCACGATAAAGCACTGCATCAGAATGCCGAGGATGTTCTTGCGCCTTACCATGCCTCCGTAAAAGAAGGCGAGGCCGGGCGTCATCAACATCACCAGGCCGGTACACGTGAGAACCCATGCGGTGTCTCCTGCGTTGATCATGTTCTCTCCTCCCGATGATTCCATAGGCGGCTTTTTGCTCCCCAAGCGAAAAACGCGCCCTTCTTGGCCCTTTCTGCAACGGATAATAATGCTTCGTCTCACGTCTTGGTGAGACCGCCGGGCAGGTACACGTCAACGTGCACCCCATTTTTGCAGAGAGGCCATTGCCTACAAGTACGATACCGATCAAAATGGTAACGTGCAGACGAGGGAGCATGAGTCTTTGAGGCCATTTGGAACGTGATGGAGAATAGCCTCGGACGGCGGCCCTAAACGGCGATATATCTCTCCATCCACCCTTTTCGCTCTTCCTTGAGAGGGACGGGGCTTTGGCATCCCTTTTCCATGGAGATGTGGGGTCGCCATACGGTTTCATGATCTCCCGTAAAAAGGGTGACGAAAAGAGGCGTTTCTTCGGTAATCGGGAGAAAGTACTGCTATCCGGGGACCGTTGATGTCACGAGCCAGGCGAAGTCTCGCCTTTGTCAGAAGGCTTGGGCGATGTCTTCGACGAGCGCCTTCGACCCCACGTAGAGGGAGCACCGCTGGTGAGGCTTCTCCGGCTTGATGTCGAGGATGGGCACGCCTTTCTCGTTCATCGCAAGCCCGCCCGCCTCCCGGCACATGAAGGCCACCACTGAAGCCTCGTACATGAGGCGCAGTTTCCCCTCCGGACGGTTCTTTTTCGGGTCAGGATGGTTCACGATGGCGGGGTACATGAACATCCCACCGTTCGCGAGGATTCTGTGAAAATCCCCTGCCAGGGCGCCAAGGTACCTGAAGGCGTACCTGTTCTCGTTTTCCATGATCCAGGCCTGAACTTTCTCGGAGTAGGCGCGCCGGTTGGCAGCGTTAAACGACAGTTCCCACGTCTTCTTCTTCTCCGGCAGAAGAATGCGGGTCGGCCTCACGTAGTTCATTGTCTCGTCCATGTGAAACCGCCACGTTCCCGCGTCCTTGAGGCCCATGGTGAAAGTGCCGGTAGGGATCACGAACATGCCGGCGGCGATGAACTCGTTTCCCGACCTGAGATGCAGGTCTTCCGTGCCTTCCAGGTTGCGCTTCGCAATGCCGAAGAGAAAGCCGACGGGCAGGCCGTGCGAGACATTCGACGAGCCGTCGAGGGGATCGAAATAGACGAAGTAGCGTCCGCCCTCCACGTTCATCGGGATGATCGGCTCCGATTCCTCGCTCACCGCGTGGATGACCCTTCCCGAGCTCTTCAAGTAGTGAATGGTGATCTCATGGGCGATCTGGTCCATGCGCATCACATCCTCTCCCTGGACATTGACGGACCCGGCCAACCCAAGGTTCCCTTTCAAGGCCCCGGTGAGGTAGTAGTACTGGATGTGCTTGGCAGCACTGATCATCGCGTCCATGAGGATGAGGAAGTGGCCTGTCCGGTGTTGCCGTTCCTGGTGCTCAAGGAGAAAATTCATGAAAGTCTGTTCGAATCGGATCATTGGGCCTCTCCCGCTTTCGTTGCTTTCTCGTTCCAGTGCCGCTTTTAGCCCCGAGCTTTCCAACAATACAGGTGCGGCTTATCCCTTAGGACGCCTTCTCGAGTGCGAGAAGGGCGGCGCCCAGGGCGCTCACCACCTGCGACTCGAAAGGTATCTTGATAGGCGTATCCATCACTTTTTCGAGGGCCCTGACGACCCCGGCGTTCTTTGCCACTCCCCCGGCCATGACGACCTCCTGCTCCACGCCCCCCAGCCTACTCACGAGACCCATGGTCCTGTCGGCTATGGCCCTGTGGATGCCGTAGAGGATGTCTTCCAGCTCCTCGCCCTCGCTCACGAGGGAGATCACCTCCGACTCGGCGAAGACCGTGCAGATGCTGCTGATGGTCAGCTCCTTCTTGTGCTTGAGGGACAACTCGCCTATCTCTTCGAGGCCGACTTTGAGGGCGCTTGCCATGACCTCGATGAACCTTCCTGTGCCGGCGGCGCACTTGTCGTTCATCTCGAACTCGAGGACGCGCCCTCTTGCGTCAATCCTCACCGCCTTGGTGTCCTGTCCGCCTATGTCGACGATGGTTCTCGCTTCCGGGAAGAGGTAGTTGACCCCTTTGGCGATGCACGTGATCTCCGTGATCGCCTCCCGGGCGAGGGGGGCCCGCTTTCGCCCGCAGCCCGTGGCAACGACGTACGCCAGGTCGGAACGGCTGAAGCCCGACTCCGCCAGCGCCTTGTCCACGGCAACCTCGGAGACCTTCCTGGAATCCGCCCCGGTCTGTAGTATCGTATAGGCAACGATGCCCTTCTCCTTATCGAAGAGAAGGGCATCGGTCGTGATAGAGCCGATATCGATCCCTGCTACGATCACTCTCTTTCCACTTTCATTCTATTACGGCGAGGACCGTGTCAGCATCCACTTCCTGTCCTGCCGATACGTTTATCGCCTTTATGGTGCCGCCGGTGGGGGCCACGATGGGCATTTCCATCTTCATTGCCTCGAGGGTCGCTATCTGATCATCCTCGCTCACCTTGTCCCCGACTTTGCAGAGCACGTTGACTATCTTTCCGACCATGGGTACCGTGACTTCCGTCGCCATACATCCTCCTTAGCTTTTTCTGGATCCCAAAGCGAACCCGGCAATGATCATCTTCTGGATGTTCGAGGTCCCTTCGACGATCTGGTAGGACTTCGCGTCCCTGAACAGCCTCTCGACAGGGTATTCCGAGGAGAACCCGTAGGAGCCGAATATCTTCACCGCCTCGGAGGCGCAGAAATTGGCTGATTCGGCAGCGTAGTACTTCGCCATCGAGGTCTCGAGGGTGTTGTTCATGCCCTGGTCCTTCTGCCACGCCGCCCTGTACACGAGGAGCTTCGCCGCCTCGTGCTCCACCGACATCCTCGCTATCTGCTCCTGGACCATCGGCTCCTGGGCGATAGGATGGCCGAACTGCTCCCTCTCGTTCGCGTACTTGCAGGCTTCCTCGATGCAGGTCTGGGCAAGGCCGATCGCCCGTGCCGCGGAGCTTAGGCGCGTGAAGTTGAGCATGGTCATGCAGATCTTGAACCCTTCCCCCTTCTTGCCGACGAGGGCGGTCTTCGGGATCTTGGCCTCTTCGAAGAAGATCTCGCCCGTGGGCGCGCAGTGAAGACCGAGCTTCGTGGTAATGGCCCGCTGGGTGATGCCGGGGGCAGTGAAATCGACGATGAAGGCGGAAATGCCCTTGTGCTTGGCCGCCTTGTCGGTGTACGCATAGACGATGCCGCAGCCGCAGTAGGGCACGCCCGATATCCACGTCTTGGTGCCGTTCAGTACGAAACCGTCGTCCACCTCGGTGGCGGTAGTCCTCATGCTCGCCGCGTCCGATCCGGAGTTGGGCTCGGTAATGGCGAAGCAGCCCCCGCTCGTCCCTGCGATCAGGCCGGGCAGGTACTGCGCTTTCTGCTCTGCGTTCCCGAACTTGAGGAGGACGTTCTGGGGCCCATTCATCTGGAGGTTGAAGGGGAGCCCCCAGGATGGACTGACCCTCGCAAGCTCCGTTGCCATCAGGGTCGCGGCCATGTGGCCTTCCTCGAGGCCGAGCCCGCCGTACTCCTCGGGGGCGAGACAGGCGAACATGCCCTGATCACCCATCTTCTTCAGAAGCTCAGGGCGGTACTTGTGCTCCTTTTCGTCTTCTTCCATCGTGGGCTTGACGTTTTTTACCGCAAAGTCGTATGCCATCTTCCGCATCGACTCCAGCTCTTCGGACCATTTAAAATCCATAGTCTTTCCCCCTTCGTTTTCTCATCGGAATGTGAAACGCTGTACAAGTGATCAGGCTATATTAGCAAAGGCCATTTTTGATGTCAAGGGAATTGTATCCAGGATCAATGCAATCTGCGGGAGAAACAGGGCCTGTAGCGTTCCGCAGAATTCATTCCCGTTACTCGACCGGCTCCATCTTTTCCTTCGCTACGCTAGGCTTTAGCTTTAGGAAAAGATTACGCCGGGGCAATCGCTACTTTATTTCTGCGGAACGCTCCTAATAACCGGAGATAAGGAGTGAATGGAACCTGCGCGCCATGCGTTCGGCGATGCGTACCAGGGCGGCCCTCTTGTTGAAGTCTTCCGTGTTGACGCTGCTTGCGTCATAGGTCTCGGAATCGCCGAACCCCCACGTCTTCACCACTTTCCCCTCCCTTGCGAGGGTGAGGCTTACCGTTGCCGTGACCACCTTGGAGACTGCAAGGCCCTGGCCGCTCATGGCTGCAAGGGTGGCGCTCACGGACGTCACCGTCCCCTGGAGCACCCCGTCAGGATTCGGCTTGTTCAACTGGACAAGTCCGCTCGCCGCGAGCTCCTGCGAGAAGGCCTCGGTAAAGAACTGAGGAACCTGCGGTTCGAATGTCTGGTTCTTGAAAACGGGCACGCTCAAAGACGTGATCGTCCCCCCTGTTCCCCCCGGTCCGGAAAAGGCCGGTCCGGACAGGCCGGGGCCCTTGACGAGCTCGTAGCCGCACCCATGGAGCAGCAAGATAACGGCAAGGAGAAGGAAGGCCTTTCTTAGGCTCACAAAAACCCTCACGCCACGATGTTCACGAGCTTATTTGGGATGACGATCACTTTTCTGATCTGCCGATCCCCCAGATGGCGCTGCACCTTCTCGAGGGAGAAGATCAGCTCCTTCAGCGGCTCTTCCCCCATGTCCCGCTCCGCCTCGACTGTGTCCCGCAGCTTCCCGTTTATCTGAATGGCAACGGTTACCACGTCCTCGATGACGTACGCTTCGTCATAAGTTGGCCAGCCGGCGCCTACGAGAAGGTCTTCGTGGCCCAGGGCCTCCCACAGCTCCTGCGTGATGTGCGGGCAGAAGGGGCTGACGAGGAGAATGAGGAGATCGACGGCGCCCCTGACCACCCGGAGCGCCTCCTTATCCTTCCTCTCGTATTCCAGGAATCTGTTGATGCTGTTTACGAGCTCCATGGTTGCCGCAATCGCGGTGTTCAGATGGAACCGTTTCAGGTCCTCCGTGACCTTCTTTATCGTCTTGTGGACCACGTGGAGGAGCCGTGATATCTCCCTGTCCGGAGCATCGAGGACGATGGCCGGCTCGACTGCGCGCAGCTCTTCGACCCGCTCCATCACGAGCCTCCACAGCCTCTGAAGAAAACGATAGCAGCCCTCAACGCCTTTGTCGCTCCAGTCCAGGTCCTTCTCCGGTGGGGCGGCGAACAGGCAGAAAAGGCGGGCCGTGTCTGCGCCGAAGCGGTCGACGAGATAGTCAGGGTCCACGACGTTGCCCTTCGACTTGCTCATCTTCGAGCCGTCCTTTATCACCATGCCCTGGGTGAGGAGGTTTTCGAAAGGCTCCCTGGAGCCCACGAATCCAAGCTCGTTGAGGACCCTGTTGAAGAACCTCGAGTAGAGGAGATGGAGGACGGCGTGCTCCACGCCGCCGATATACTGGTCCACAGGCGTCCAGTAATCTACCTTGACCCTGTCGAGGGGGATCCCTTCCGTGTGGGGCGATGCAAATTTGAGGAAATACCACGATGACTCGACGAAGGTGTCCATGGTATCGGTCTCCCGCCTCGCAGCCTTTCCACACCTGGGGCATTCTACGTTGTAGAAGGCAGGATTGTCGGCGAGCGGCGATCTTCCCACCATCTCGACTTTGGCATCGAGGGGCAGCACCACGGGCAGGTCTTCGTAAGGTACGGGCACGACGCCGCACCCGTCGCAATAGATCATCGGAATAGGGGTTCCCCAGTAGCGCTGTCTCGATATACCCCAATCCTTGAGCCTGAAGTTGACGGTCCTCCTGCCCAGACGGCGCTCTTCCAGGTAGTCGATGATGGCGGGAATTGCGTCCTTGTTGTTCGTGCCGTCGAACGGGCCGGAGTTAACCATGACGCCATCCCCCTCGTAGGCGCCTTCCATGGAGGCCGGATCGAGGGAGGTGCCGATTGGCATGATCGTCACTATGACGGGCAGGCTGAATTCCCTCGCAAACTCGAAGTCCCTCTGGTCATGGGCGGGAACAGCCATGATAGCGCCGGTCCCGTACTCCATGAGCACGAAGTTCCCGACGAAAATGGGCACCCTTTGCCGGGTGAGAGGATTGACCGCGTAAGCGCCGGTAAATACCCCCTCTTTGTTCAGGGTGAGCTCGGCCCTGAAGCTTCTGTCCTGGGCCTTCGTCTTTTCCACGAAGGCGGCCACCGCCTGTTCCTGGGGGGTCCCCATGGCGAGCGTAGCAGCGAGCGGATGCTCCGGGGCGAGGACCATGAAGGTGACGCCGTAGAGTGTGTCCGGACGGGTGGTAAAGATCGTGAGCTTGTCCCCCGTTTCGAGGGGAAACTCCACCTCCACGCCGAGGCTCTTCCCGATCCAGTTCCTCTGCATGGCGAGCACCCGGTCAGGCCACCCGGTAAGCTGGTGCGTATATTCATAAAGCTCGTCGGCGTACTTGGTGATGGCAAAGAACCACTGGGTCAGCTCGCTCTGAACGACCTCGCTCCCGCACCTCCAGCACTTCCCTTCTTCCACCTGCTCGTTGGCAAGGACCGTCTGGCACTTCTCGCAGTAGTTGACAGGGGCGCTTTTGCGATAAACGAGACCTTTCTCGTACATCTTCAGAAAGATCCACTGCTCCCATCCGTAGTACTCGACATCGCAGGTCGCCAGCTCCCGGTCCCAGTCGTAGCCGAAGCCGAGCCTCTTGAGCTGCTTTTTCATGTAGGCGATGTTTTCCCGGGTCCAGGCAGCCGGATGGACCCCGTGCTGTATGGCGGCGTTCTCCGCGGGCATGCCGAAGGCATCCCAGCCCATGGGATGGAGCACGTTGAGGCCCATCATCCTCTTGTACCGGGCGATCACGTCGCCGATCGAGTAGTTCCGGACGTGCCCCATATGGATCTTGCCGGAGGGGTAGGGGAACATCTCGAGGAGATAGTACTTCTCCCGCTGCTTCTCCTCTTCCACGTGGAAGAGGCTTCTTCCGCTCCCAGACGGCCTGCCACCGCTCTTCTATCGCCTTAGGGTCGTACGCTCTGATGTCCGGGCCTTTCATCCCCACACTCGTGCTTGAAGCTTAAAGGCGACTCATTAGGTCCAATAGGACTTACCAGGATTTATGAGAATCGTTCTTTCTTACTTTCCTTTCTTCCATTGCTCGTTCTGCATCGCCCTTATGCGCAGCCGCAAGGCGTTCAGTCTTATGAAGCCGCTCGCATCGCTCTGATCATAGACCGCATCCTTGTCGAAGGTGGCGAAATCCTGTTTGTAGAGGGATCGATCCGACTTCCGGCCGGCCACGATCGTATTTCCCTTGTAAAGCTTGAGCCTCACGGTTCCGGTCACCCCTTTTTGCGCCTGCTCCGTGAAAGCCCGCAAAGCCTCCATCTCCGGCGAGTACCAGAAGCCGTAGTAGATGAGCTCCGAGACCTTGGTGATGAGGCTGTCCCTGAGGTGCATGACCTCCCGGTCCATGGTGATCGACTCGATCGCCCTGTGGGCGACGTGAAGGATGGTGCAGCCGGGCGTTTCGTATACCCCCCTCGACTTCATGCCGACGAACCGGTTCTCCACTATGTCGATCCTGCCGATCCCATTCTCTCCGGCCACCTTGTTGAGAAAGTCGATTATCTCGTGGGCCTTCATCTCACGTCCGTCGATCCGGATCGGGGCCCCGTCCTCGAAATCGATCTCCACGTACCTGGGCTTGTCAGGGGCCGCCTCCGGCGAGACAGTGAGGCGGAACATCGATTCGTCGGGCTCGTTCCACGGGTCTTCGAGGACACCGCCCTCATAGCTGATATGCATGAGGTTTCGGTCCATGCTGTAGGGCTTTGCCTTGCTCACCGGCACGTCTATCCCGTGCTTCTTGGCATAGTCGATGAGGTCTTCCCTGGACGAGAAGCTCCACTCTCTCCACGGCGCGATGACCTTGATGTGTGGCGCCAGGGCATAGTACGTAAGCTCGAAGCGCACCTGGTCGTTTCCCTTGCCCGTAGAGCCGTGGCAGACCGCATCGGCGTGCTCCATGAGCGCTATCTCCATCTGCCTTTTCGCGATCAGGGGCCTCGCGATGGAAGTCCCGAGAAGATAGGTGCCCTCGTAGACGGCATTCGCCTTGACGGCGAAAAAGACAAAGTCCCGCGCAAACTCCTCTCTGAGATCCTCGATGTAGATCTTGGATGCCCCGGTCTTCTTGGCCTTGGCCTCGAGGCCGTCCAATTCTTCCTGCTGTCCCACGTCCGCCGTATACGCGACTACCTCGCATCCATACTCCTCGGCAAGCCATTTCACGAGAATAGACGTGTCGAGGCCTCCGGAATAGGCGAGTATGACTTTTCTTACCTTCTCATCCATCCATGTCCTCCATGATCAACCACTCCAGCAGGGCCTGCTGCACATAGAGCCGGTTTTCCGCTTCGGTGAAGATGACATCCTGAAACCTCTCGAAGACGTCTTCGGCTATCTCCTCGTTCCGATGCGCAGGCAGGCAGTGCATGACGATGACATCGTCCTTCGCGGCTTTCAGCAGCCGGTCATCGACGCCGAACCCCTCGAAGGCCTTCCTTCGCTCCCCTTGCTCTTTTTCCATGCCCATGCTTACCCAGACGTCCGTGCTGATCACGTCGGCTCCTTCGGCCGCGTCGACGGGGTCGGTGCAGAGTGTGAGCACGCCCTTTTCGCGTCCTTTTTCGACGAGATCGGGAAGGGGAGCGTACTTCTGCGGCGTGGCCACGGCCAGAGAGAAGCCCAGAAGAAGGGCCGCCTCTATCCACGAATTGGCAATGTTGTTGCCGTCGCCCACGTAAGCTATCTTCAGGCCGTCCAGCCTTTGCTTGTACTCCCTTACAGTGAAGAGGTCCGCGAGCGTCTGGCAGGGGTGGTAAAGGTCGGACAGCCCGTTGATGACAGGGACGGATGACCAGTGCGCCAGCTCTTCCACCGTGCCTTGTGAGAAGGTGCGGATCATGATGGCGTGCACGTACCTTGAGAGCACCCGCGCCGTATCGCGCACGGGCTCACCCCTGCCCATCTGCGTCTCGGTGGGGCTTAGGAATATGGCGCGGCCGCCCAGCTCTTCCATGCCGACCTCGAAGGATATCCTCGTCCTCGTGGAGGCCTTCTCGAAGATCATGCCCAGGGTCAGGCCCTTAAGCGGCCTGTACTCGCCCTTCATCTCACGCACTTTTTTCAGGAAGAGCGCGCGATCGAGGAGAAAAGAGCATTCCTCCCCGCTTATATCGAGGAGCCGCGTGAGATCCCTCTTCATTTGCCCTTGAGCCTTTCGAATATCCTGCTCGCTATCTCCAGGAATATGTCTATCTCTTCCTTTTCTATGATGAGAGGCGGCAGCAGGCGGATGACGTTTCCCTTTGACGCGTAGAGGATCACACCCTCCGCAAGGAACTCCTGCACGATGGGGCTCACGTCCGTGCTGAATTCCATCCCTAAGAGCAGACCGAGGCCCCGGACGTCGACGATAAAAGGGTACGCCTTCTTGAGGGAGAGGAGGCCCTGGTAGAGGTAGGCCGCCATCTTCTCACACTTCCTCACGATCCCGTCTTCCATGATCGTGTCCAGCGTGGCGATCACCGCAGCCGACGCAAGAGGGTTCCCGCCGAAGGTCGACGCGTGGGTGCCGGGCTCGAAGGCGTCCATCACCCGGTCCGTGGCAACGATGGCGCCCACCGGAAAACCGCTTCCGAGCGCCTTGGCCAGGCTCATGATGTCCGGTTCGATGGCGTAATGCTCGTAGCAGAACAGCTTGCCTGTCCTGCCGATGCCCGTCTGGACCTCATCCAGGATCAAGGAGGATGTCCTGTTCCTTCGTTATTTCCCGAACCTTCTTCAGATACTCCTTTTCCGCGACAAAGACGCCGCCTTCTGACTGGATGCATTCGAGGATGACGGCGCAGGTCTTCTTCGATATGGCCTTCTCCACAGCCCCTATGTCGTTGAAGGGGACGAAGGTGAAACCGTCGACGAGCGGGGCGAAGCCGAGGTGAAACTTCGTCTGGCCCGTAGCGCTCAAAGTGGCGATGGTCCTTCCATGGAACGAGTTCTCCATGGCTATGATATCCGATCTGCCCTCACCGTGGTTCTTCCATGAATAGCGCCGCGCAAGCTTGATCGCGGCCTCATTCGCCTCCGCCCCGCTGTTGCAGAAAAAGACCTTGTCCCCGAAAGAATTCTCGACCAGTAGCTGGGCGGCGTTGATCTGGGCTTCCGTGTAGAAGAGGTTCGATACGTGCATGAGCTTCCGCGCCTGCTTGGCCACGCCCTCAACGACGTCCTTGTTGGCGTGCCCGAGATTGCAGACCGCTATGCCGGACAGGAAATCAAGGTAGCGCCTTCCGGTCATGTCCCAGAGCCAGCACCCTTCCCCTTTTGCGATGCCGATGGGGAACCTCGTGTACGTATTGGCCAAGTACTTCTTCCCCTTATCTAACCATTCCTGCTGCATCCTATTCTCCTGCTATTTGAGTGCCTATACCGGAATCGGTGAATACCTCGAGGAGCACGGCATGGGGAGTCCTTCCGTCGATGATGTGCGTCTTCTTTACTCCGCCGGCGAGCGCATCGAGACAACATTCTATCTTCGGGATCATGCCTCCCTTAACTGCCTTGCTCTTCACCAGTTTCTTCGCCTCGTCTCTTTTCAGGATCGATATGGTCTTGAGATTCTCGTCGAGAACGCCCGGCACATCCGTGAGAAGGATCAGCTTCTCCGCGCCGATGGCCTTTGCGATGCTGCCGGCAGCCGTGTCGGCATTCACATTGTAAGTCGACCCGTCCGCGCCGCTCGCGAGCGGCGCGATGACCGGAATATATCCGGAGCCGGAGATGTCCCTGATGATCTTGTCGTTCACCTTGACCACGTCGCCGACGAAGCCTATGTCCTTGCCACGGACCTTCTCGGCCACGAGGAGCTTTCCGTCCTTTCCGGAAAGACCGATGGCCTGTCCGCCCATGTTGTGTATCTGCTGGACGATCTCCTTATTGATAGAGCCGGAGAGCACCATCTCGACGACCTCGAGCGTCGGTCCATCCGTGACCCGAAGGCCATCCACAAAGCGGGTAGGGATATCGAGCCTGGTGAGCATCCTCTCTATCTGGGGCCCTCCCCCATGGACGATGACCGGATTTATGCCGACATACTTAAGGAGCACCAGGTCACGGGCGAACTCCTTCTTCAGATTCTCTTTCTCCATGGCCGCCCCCCCGTATTTCACGACGAAGGTGCAGCCGGAGAAGGCCCTCATGTAAGGCAGCGCCTCAAGCAAAACTTCGATCTTTTTCATCACAGTATGTACCTGCTCAGGTCCTCCCTCTCCAGGAACTCGCCAAGCCTTTCTCTCACGTATTCCTTCGTTATCACCACTTTCTTCTCTTTCATCTCCGGTGCATCGAAGGAGACGTCGTCGAGGAGCTTCTCCATGACCGTGTAAAGCCTCCTCGCCCCGATGTTCTCCGTTATCTCGTTGATATGCTGGGCGATGTCCGCGATCTCGAGGATCCCGCTCTGCTCGAAATCGAGCGCTACCCCTTCCGTTTCGAGGAGGGCCTTGTACTGCTTTATCAACGCGTTCTCCGGCTCCGTGAGGATCCGGAAGAGCTCATCCTTTCCCAGGGACCCGAGCTCCACCCTGATGGGGAATCTTCCCTGAAGCTCGGGGATCAGGTCCGATGGCTTCGACATGTGAAACGCCCCGGCAGCTATGAAGAGGATGTGATCCGTCCTGATCATGCCGTATTTTGTGGTTACCGTGGTGCCTTCCACGATGGGGAGTATGTCCCTTTGAACTCCTTCGCGGGAAACGTCGGGCCCGTGGGTCTGGTCGCGGCTCGCTATCTTGTCGATCTCATCGAGGAAGATGATGCCCGCCTGCTCCACGCGGTTGACCGCCTCACTGACGACCCGGTCCATGTCGATGAGCTTCTTGGCCTCTTCCTGAACCAGGTATTCGTAGGCCTCGCCCACCTTTACCTTTCGCCTCTTCGTCTTCTTGGGCAGGATGTTCCCGAACATGTCCCGAAGCTGCATGTCCATCTCCTCCATGCCCTGGGAGGAGAAGATCTCTATGATGGGAAGGGATCGCTCGGGAACCTCTATCTCGACGGATTTTTCATTCAGCTTCCCCTCGGTGAAGAAGGCCCTCATCTTCTCTCTCGTCTGATCGTAGGATTGCTGCTCCTCGCCGGACCTGGAGACCTTTTTTGGGGCGACAAGGAGGTCGAGTATCCTTTCTTCCGCCATCTCGCGCGCCTTCTCCATGACGCGCTCCTGCTCTTCCTTTTTTGCCATGTTCACCGCGAGCTCCATGAGATCCCTGATCATGGATTCAACGTCCCTTCCCACGTAGCCGACTTCGGTGAATTTCGTCGCCTCTATCTTCAAGAAGGGGGCGTTCGCGAGCTTCGCGAGACGGCGGGCAATCTCCGTCTTTCCGACCCCTGTCGGTCCTATCATGATGATGTTCTTGGGCGCGATCTCGTCCCTGAGCGCTTCAGGTATCATCTGCCTTCTCCATCGGTTCCGGAGCGCGATCGCCACCGCCCGCTTTGCCTTATCCTGGCCGATGATATACCTATCCAGCTCCTCGAGGATGACCCGGGGTATCATTGTCTTCATCTACAGCTCCTCAATGGCGATCCTGTCGTTCGTGAAGATGCAGATTTCCGACGCTATCCGCATCGCCTCTTTCACGATGTCGAGGGCCGAAAGATCCGTATGCGCGATGAGCGCTCTTGCCGCGGCCTGGGCGTACGGCCCTCCGGAGCCGATGGCTGCCGTGCCGTCGTCCGGCTCTATTACATCCCCGGTTCCGGACAGGATAAACGTATGGTCGGCGTCGGCAACGAGGAGCAGGGCCTCCAGGCGTCGCAATAACCGGTCTGTCCTCCAATCCTTGGCGAGCTCGACGGATGCCCTCACGATGTTGCCGTGGAACTGCTCGAGCTTCTTCTCGAACCGCTCGAAGAGGGTAAAGGAGTCCGCGGTTGAGCCGGCAAACCCGGCCAGGCACTTGTCCTGGTAGAGTTTTCGCACTTTCTTGGCCGTATGTTTCATCACGGTATTCTGAAAGGTTACCTGCCCGTCACCGGCCAAAGCTACCCTGTTCTTGTGTCGCACGCACAAAATCGTAGTGCTCTTCATTTATCTTCTCGGATGGGCCTTATCGTAAATCTCCATGATCTTGTCGATGGAGATGTGGGTGTATCTCTGCGTTGTCGAAAGTTTTGAATGGCCGAGCAGCTCCTGGATGCTCCGCAGGTCTGCGCCACCGTTCAGCATGTGGGTGGCGAAGGAATGCCTGATCCCGTGGAGCGCCAGATTCTTGAAGAGACTCGCATCCAATTGGTGCTTTTTCATGACCTTCAGAAGACCCCGATAGGAGAGCCTGTTGCCCTGCCTGTTAATGAAAAGCGCCCCGGTCGATTCCTTCTGTCTCGCCCGTAGCTCACGGAGGTACCTCTCAATCGCATTGCGCGCCTTCTCCCCGAAGGGAAGGACGCGCTCTTTTCCACCCTTACCCTTGACCAGGGCAATGAGCCCTTCCAGATGGACGTCCGCAACATCGAGGGCCAATGCCTCGGAGGCCCGCATTCCGGTGGAATAGATAAGCTCGAAGATGGCCCTGTTCCTCAAGTTGATCCACGTCTCTTCAGGGAGCGTATCGAGAAAGTGGAACATCTCGTCGACCGTGTAGAACTTAGGGAGGCGCTTCTCCATCCTCGGGTTCCTCACGAGCGCTGCCGGGTTATCGGTTATGTGTCCCTTCTTCTTCAGGAACTTGAAGAAAACCTTGATCGAAGAGATCTTTCTGGAGAGGGAGGACTTCTTCAAACCTCCGTATATCTCGCCCACATACGCCCTGATCGCCTTCAGGTCCACCTCCCCGTAATGATTCTTTTCGAGAAAGGCGAGGAAAAGGCCGATATCGCCCTCGTAGGCCCTCCGCGTGTTGGGAGATACGTCCCTTTCTGTAGACAGATATCGGTAAAACTCCTTTGAAAGCTCGCGCAGGGCTTCTGGATTCATGAGAGTATTATTCTATTACGTTTTCGCAAATAATCAAGTGCTTTGCCATATTTCCGCCTTCATGCGGGCCCTTTCCGAAAGGGACGCGTTGGGCAAAAAGGAGAGCTTCGAAACGCCCATCCATGATGAGAATCCGAACGGACCCTGAAAGAATCCCTAAGATCCGGCCCATTCCTGTCGAAAACGGAATTGTACGGTTTTACTTAGACTAAAGGGGGAGTTATGGGGAGGAAAGACGGTATTCGCACGTGCCTCTTTACTCCTGCTTCCCGTTGAGGAGCACGTCCAGAAGGCGGTATGACGTGGGCACCCCGCCAATACAGGCTCCCTGAGCGGGGAGGCTCCGCAGGCTTCGCCTGTGGAGGGGGTGCTGAACAGCGGCAAAACGAGCGAAGCGAGTCGAGCGGGGAGGCTCCGCAGGCTTCGCCTGTGGAGGGGGTGCTGAACCCCAATAATGGCGTGCTGAATCCCAATAGTTGACTTCTCTCCTTCCCCCATGCTACCAATGATAGAAAAAGCCGGGCTTTCCCAGGAAAGACGGCCATCCTTTTCGCTGGAACCCTTATGAGGTACCCGCACATCTTTTCTCCCGGACGCATCGGGACGCTCTCCACAAAGAATCGCATTAAGTATGCCGCCACGGAGACGAACTTCAACACCCAGGACGGTTTCGTCACGGAGAGGGAGATAGCCTATATGGAGGCGCAGGCACGGGGAGGGGCGGCCATCGTGACCACTCAGGGGGCCTATCCCGATGCTAAAGGCGAGGGAAAGGGCTTCCGCGGCACCATGTCGATCGCTCACGACCGCTTCATTCCGGGGCTCGCGAGGCTGGCCGAAGCGATAAAAGGAAACGGAGCCCTGGCTGCCCTTCAGATCCTTCACTGCGGCCGTGAAGGCGGGGTCGACCTCGACTATTGCCTCATGCCCTCAGTGGTGCCCCAGAGGCTCTCCTACTTCAAGCCTCCCAGGGAGATCACCCCCGCGGAGATAAGGCAGGCGGTCAAAGACCACGTTGCCGCGGCAAGGCGGGCGATAGACGCCGGCTTTGACATGATCGAGCTTTCCGGCATCGTGGGCTATCTCATCTCCACATTCATCTCCCGGTACACGAACAAGAGGCAGGACGAATACGGAGGCGAGACCATCGAGGAGAGGTGCCGCCTCATGGTCGAGATCCTCGAGGCAATAAAGGCTGAGACAGGCGATAAGGTGCCCGTCGGCATCAGGCTGTGCGGGGCGGAGCTCCTCGACGACCGGGGCGGCAATTCGCTCGAAGAGAGCATCGAAAGCTTCCACATCGCCGAAAAAGCAGGCGCCGATTACGTGAGCGTCACCGTGGGCTGGCACGAGTCGTCGTCTTCCGTCATCACGAGGGATGTGCCCATGGGTCGATGGCTTTGGGTGGCCGACCGGGTAAGTCAGGCCGTGACAAAGCCCGTCATGATGGCCTTTCGCCTTTTCCTGCCCGAGATACCGGAAAAGGCGATCGCCGACAATGTGATCGATTTCTGGGAGGCGTGCCGGCCCATGATAGCGGACCCGGGCCTGCCGGACAAGGCTGCCGGCGAAAGGATATCCGGGGTCGTCCCGTGCATCGCCTGCAACCTCTGTTTTTCCCGGCTCTACTATCACCAGCCCATCATGTGCACGGTCCGGCCGTCCCTCGGCCACGAGGGGGACCCAACGTGGGGCTACTACGGGTTCGCGCCGGCAAAAGAGAAAAAGAGGATCGGCGTGGTGGGAGGGGGCCCTGCGGGCCTCCAGGTCGCAGCCGTGGCTGCCGAGAGGGGGCACGAGGTCTTCCTGTGGGAAAGGCACGTTGCCTTCGGCGGATCGATCCTTCTCGCTTCAAGGATCGATGACGGGGAGGACGAGCTGCTCCGGCCCATCGCGTATCTGGAGGGGAAGTGCCGGGATGCGGGGGTTGCGCTTGCGACGGGAACGACGTGCACGCCGGAGATGCTTAAAGGGCTGGGCCTCGACGTGCTCGTTCTCTCGGTGGGCTCTCTCTTCGGGCCTGAACAAGGCTCGGGGCATCTGCGGCCCGACGAGATCATCATGGGGAACAAGCGGCCCGGCAAAAGGGTGCTCATCGCAGGGGGCGACGGTGTGGGGCTGGCAATTGCCGTCTATCTGCTCCGGACAGGCGAGCACGATATCACAATCGTCGAGGAATCGGGGAGGCTCGGCCGCGATGTGAGCCCCTTCTACCTCTGGCGCTACCTGCAATTGTTCAGACAGAGAGGGGTCGATGTGCTGACCAGGGCCCTCCTTAAGGGATGGGAGGGCGGCACGGCCTCCATCACCTCCGCCAAAGGAGACAGGGTTGTCGAAGTCGACGATGTCGTCGTCGCATCGAGGCTCGCCCGTCCTGAGGTGGGCGAGGCCTTTGCATCTTCAGCCGCGGAGGTCTTTCTCATAGGAGATGCCAGGAGGCCGAGGCGTCTTCACAACGCCATTCACGAAGCCTACAGGCTGGGGATGCGGATATGATACCGATCATCGACGAGGAGGCGTGCACGGGCTGCGGAAGATGCATGGAAGTCTGTCCGCCCCGGGCCATCATCATGAGGGACGGATCGGCCCGCGTCGAAGAGGACTTCTGTGAGGAGTGCGGCTTCTGCGCCGCCGAGTGCAAGGTGAAGGCTATCGCCATACCCTTTCCGCGCGGCAGCGATCTATGACTCACAGGGACTTCAGCAGAGGCTTCATTGGATACAATGAAGGGCGAGCAAGCTGTCTGCCTATGGTTCCCTTCTCCCGTGCAGTGGGCTTGATAATTTCCCAATTTCCATTTATAATGAAAACTCATCAAGAAAACATAATTCTCCCTTTTTCTCGATCTCGGAGGTTGCATGAAAGTAGAAGTTGAAAGCTTGGACAGGGTGAGAAAGAACGTCGAGGTGATCCTCGATGAAGAAAAAATCAGCGACATCCGGGAAGGGATTTACGCGGAGCTGAAGAAGCACGCGAAAGTGAAGGGCTTCCGGCCCGGGAAAGTACCGAGATCGGTTCTTCAGTCCTTTTACAAAGACTACGTCGACGAGGAAACGAAACGGAAGATGGTGGAAGAGACCATGGGCGATGCCCTCTCCGAGACCCACGTCGAGCCGCTCAGCGAGCCTCGCATCGAGTTTCTGGAAGAGAAGCACGGTTACAAGATGGAGTGCGAGGTGGAGCCGGAATTTGACCTTCCGGCCTACGTTGGCATCGAGGCAGAGGTCGAAAAGGGCCAGGTAACGGAAGAGGATGTGACGAAGCGCCTGGAGACCATGAAGGAGATGCACGCGCAGCTCGTGGCCAAGGAAGGGGGAGATTCCGTGGAGAAGGGCGACTTCGTGATCGTAAGATACGAAGGCTTCCACAACGGTAAGCCGGTGAAGGACGTGAAGTCCGATTCCTACCCCATCGACCTCGGGGACCCTCATGTCATGCCCGAGTTTGAAGCAGGCCTCATGGGCGCAAAAATAGGCGAGGAAAGAGAGATCGAGCTTAAATTCGGGGACGATTATCCCGATAAGGATATAGCGGGGAAACCGATTCTCATGAAAGTGGAGGTCAAGGAAATCAAGGAAAAGAAGCGGCCCGAGGTCAACGACGAATTTGCAAAAGACCTGGGCTTCGAGAATACGGATGTGCTGAAAGACGAAGTAAGGAAAGGGTTGGAAAAGGAGCAGGAGTCGAAGGAAAAGAACCTCGTGACCGAGCAGATAGCCGATTACCTGCTCAAAGAAACCGATGTCCCCGTGCCCGCACGGCTCCTTCAAAAGCGGGTGGAGGCGCTCGTTGAGGACGCGCGGGCGCGCATGAAGACCGGTGCTTTGGCCGGCGAGGCCGAGAGGAGCTTCAACGCGGCCCTCCAAAAAGAATACGAGCCCGAGGCAGCTAAGAGACTTAAGATGGGGATGATACTCGCCAAGATCGCCCAAAAGGAAGGAATAATAGTGGAGGAGGGCGAGGTCGACGAGAGGCTGAGGAAAATTGCGGAGGAGACCAAGAGGAGCTATGATTACATCAAGGACTTCTATGAGAAATACGGGCTCAGGGAGAATTTGAAGCAGAATCTCCTCGAAGAAAAAACGGTCGGCTTTCTCGTAGAGAAGGCAGCAGTGAAGGAGAAAGCATGAACCTAGTACCCATGGTAATAGAAAAAGACGGGCGGGGAGAGCGGGCGTACGACATATACTCGAGGCTTCTGAAGGAGCGGATCGTCTTCCTCGGCATGCCGATCGACGATATCGTGGCCAACCTCATCATCGCCCAGCTCTTGTTCCTCGAATCCGAGGACCCCGCAAAGGAAATATATGTCTACGTCAACTCACCGGGCGGGCTGATTACCAGTGGACTGGCAATCTATGATACAATGCAGTATGTGAAGCCCCCGGTTGCCACCATCTGCATCGGTCAGGCGGCGAGCATGGGCGCAGTGCTTCTCGCGGGAGGCGCCAAAGGCAAGCGATATGCCCTCCCCCATGCAAGGGTGCTCATCCACCAGCCCCTCGGGGGCGCCCAGGGGCAGGCGACGGACATAGACATACAGGCCCGGGAGATTCTGCGGATGAGGGAAGAGATCAACACGATTTTTACCAAGCATACGGGACAGGACATGGAGAAGATCAGGCAGGATACGGACAGAGATTTCTTCATGACGGCAGATCAGGCGCTCGCGTACGGCATCATAGACCAAATAGTGGAGAAAAGAGTATGACAGTCATGAAGAAAAACAACGGAAGGACGATGAAGCTCCATTGTTCCTTCTGCGGCAAGAGCCAGGATGAGGTGAAGAAGCTGATCGCAGGCCCGATGGTCTATATCTGCGATGAGTGCATCGAGCTGTGCAACGAGATCATCCAGGAAGAGGCGAAGCGGGAGAGGTTTGAGTATATCAAGACCTCCATACCGAAGCCGCACGAGATCAGACGGATCCTCGACGAGTACGTGATCGGCCAGGATTTCGCGAAAAAGGTCCTCTCGGTGGCGGTTTATAACCACTATAAGAGGATAGAGTCAAAAACGACTTTCGACGACGTGGAGATTCAGAAGAGCAACATACTGCTCGTGGGACCCACCGGGTCGGGAAAAACCCTCCTGGCTCAGACCCTCGCGAGAATACTCCATGTGCCCTTTACCATTGCCGATGCCACGACCCTGACAGAGGCGGGCTATGTGGGAGAGGACGTGGAGAACATCATTCTCAACCTGCTCCAGTCGGCAGACTACAACATCGAGCGGGCCGAGAAGGGCATCGTCTACATCGACGAGATCGACAAGATCTCGAAAAAGACGGACAGCCCGTCCATTACCCGTGACGTTTCAGGAGAAGGCGTTCAGCAGGCCCTTCTCAAGATCATCGAAGGGACCGTGGCGAACGTGCCCCCCAAGGGAGGCAGGAAGCATCCCCAGCAGGACTACATAAAGGTTGACACGACCAACATCCTCTTTATCTGCGGCGGGGCATTCCACGGGCTGGAATCGATCATCGCCAACCGGATTGGCAGGAAGAGCATCGGCTTCGGCGTCGACGTGGAAGGCGGCAGGGACAAGATGTACGGCGAGCTCATCAGGGAGGTGCAGCCCGAGGATCTGCTCAAGTACGGGTTGATCCCTGAATTCATCGGGAGGCTGCCCATCACGGCGACCCTCGAGGAACTGGCCGAAGACGTCCTCGTCGAGATCCTGAAGAAGCCCCGGAACGCCATCGTAAAGCAGTACAAGAAGCTCTTCGAGCTGGAGAACGTGAAGCTCACCTTTACCGAAGGCGCGGTGAGGGGGATCGCCAGGGAGGCGATGAAGAAGAAGACCGGGGCGAGGGGATTGCGGTCGATCATGGAGAAGGTTATGCTCGACGTCATGTACGAGCTCCCTTCCATCGCGAACGTAAAGGAATGCGTTGTCAGCGAAGAGGTCATCAACAATCACGAGAAGCCCATCCTGATCTACGAGGAAGAAGCCGAAATCGCGTGAGTCTTTGACTTTTGGGCGCGATCCTGCTATAAAAATTAGGGTAAGCCGGGCGGGTAGCTCAGCGGGAGAGCATCGGCCTTACAAGCCGGGGGTCACAGGTTCAATCCCTGTTCCGCCTACCATACCGGAAACAAAGCTAGTAAGCGGGGACGTAGTTAAGTTGGTTATAACGCCGGCCTGTCACGCCGGAGGCCGCGAGTTCAAGTCTCGTCGTCCCCGCCATTAATTTGCCTAATGATTATAGGGGGTTGGGGAAATACCACCCCCTATTTTTCTGTCACCAGAGTGCCGGCAGACTAGTCGTCTCTATTTCCTTTAAAATTCACCTGTCTGAACGTATGCCCTCTTCCGTGACATCACCCCGCTTCTTAAGTAAGAGGCAAGGAGACCCATGAAACTTAGTCCAATGAGAGCAGTATTGCTATTGGCCTTGATAACATTTCTATTTGCCGGATTATTGTACGCCGATCTCCCCTTTGTCGTCGTGGGAACCTTCTCTTCCGGCAGCGTAGACGGACACTTGCCTTTGGATTGGAATCCGTGGATCCTGAAGAACGTTAAACGCCACAGTGCTTACATGCTCGTACGAGACGACGGCACGGTAATCAAAGCGGTAGCGGATGCCTCGGCAAGCGGACTCATGCGAAACATCATGATCGACCCCCAGGAGTATCCCATCCTTCAGTGGCGCTGGAAAGTAGCCAATATTATTGAAACAGCCGATGTTTCGCGGAAAGAGAGTAACGACTCTCCTGCCCGGGTCTACGTTGCTTTCGCTTATGACATACGCAAAGTGGGTCTTCTTGAAAGGCTCAAATACGAAGCTGCCAAGCGTATCTACACGCAATCGCTGCCCCTCCGCGCGATCTCCTATACGTGGGGAAACAAAACTCCGAGAGAGAGCATCGTCCCCATGCCGTACACAGGATGGTTCAAGCAGTTAGTGGTTGAAAACGCTACGTCACCGGTGAACAACTGGATAACCGAGGAGCGCGATGTCTACGAAGATTACCGGAAGGCCTTCGGGGAGAATCCCACAGGCATCACCGGTGTCGCCATCATGACCAACACCGATAACATGGGCGGGCAAGCGACGGCCTGGTACGGCGACATCACGTTCAAAGAGAGGACGCCCTAAAGGCCTGCCGGATCGTCCCAACCTATTTTGATTTCAGCTTTCCTTGGACACGGCGAAGAAGGTCCATATAGACCCCCACTCTGGGCTCAACCTCTTTCTTTTCCTCTTTTCTCTTCCGTGTACCTTGGCCCCGTCGGAGAAGGTCAAGGTAGGCTCGCGCGTTGGGCGTAGCTTTTTTCCATTGGCCGAAGCCGGCTGTGACGTCTTCCGGGGGCATGCCCATGTCTGCGGCGACGGCGAAGAGCAGGTCCGTTTCGTCGATGGCAGACTCTTCGCCCATGATCTCCTCGATCCGGGCGTAGAGGACGGGAAGTGCCAGCTCCGGGGAGTGCTGAACGATTTCCCTGAATTCCAACAGTTCAAATCCATAGGAGGGCAGCGCCAAGAGCATGCTTTCGACATACGCCGCCTCTTTGTCGAACAGTTCGCGCAACTCGCTATCTCCGTCCTCGCGGGGCGTCAGAAAGACTTCATCCTTCCTGTCAAAGCCCACATACATGAGTTCCTGACGGACCCGGTCGAACTTCTGCGGACTATCCCCGGCTTCCCGGTTTTCAAGTAGGTTCCCTTCCCCGTGATGGGCTAATATTGCATCCCACCATTCTTCCCAGTTCTGGACCCCCGAGCGGCCGGCCTCAAACAGGCGCATCGCATTTCCCAGTTCATTGACTGCTGCGTGCAGAACAAGGTATGCCGAACGGAATCGGCCCGCTTCCTTGAGGAGCATTGCATCGCTTGTGACCCGACCGGCGTTTTCCACGCACCTTCTGTATCCGTCCCGAAGCTGTGTTCTGTCTATTCTCGGATATTCCTTGTATTTACTACCCATGGTCTGCCCTCGTTTCTTTCCAGACGCGCCCGTTCGTCACCTTTCCTTAAGCCATGGAGGAGGAAATGTCCCCGGATGACGTCTTGTAGCCATATGTCAAAAGTTATCCGCAACCCTGCTTACCTGCGTCATTCCAACCATAGGGCTTCGAAAGAGGCTATGGGCACCACTTGGAAGCCCTCGTTAGTATTATAGTCATTTTCCCCTATCCACCGTTAGTATTATTACGATCTGTTCGAGAGTTGGGGAGTTCGGACAGGCGATGGAAACACCCCTTGTTACACACCATGAGCAAGCGCCTTTTTGCGACACCTCGCGTGCGAAAGTCATGGACCCCTGATATAATAGCAGTTGATATTACCCCAAGGAGATGGCCCGGACCCCAGATGACAAAGAGACTTCGACGGAAAACCCCGATGTGGTTCCTCATCGTTACCTGTTTCTATGGGGCGATTCTCGCCTCGCTGACCGTGCTGAACCGGGTCGGCGCAGATCGCACGTGGTTCGGAGCCTTGAACCTCTATTTGCCGCAGATAGTATGGGCGACTCCCGGGGTTCTTTTGACGGTCTTCTCTCTCAAGGTAGCCCGCCAATGGGTATGGGCGCCCCTCTTGTGCGTCGCGTGGGTTCTCGGGCCAGTCATGGGCTTCTGTTGGGCCATACAAGGGCCTTCGGGACCCGTGGACGTGCGGATCATGACCTGGAACGTGAAGTACGGAGGCTTCAACAAGATAACGCAGCAGGCAATCGCCCTCGATATTGATGCGGTCGGACCCAATGTGGTCCTTATGCAGGATGCGTGGGATTTGTTGAATGGGCCCATCGGAAGCTACTTCCAGGGATGGAATGTCCGCTCTGACTCTGAATATATCATCGCGAGCAAATTTCCCTTAGACGAAGCGGAGGTTCGACGGATACCCTTTCTCCGGAGAGGAGCAGACGTGCCTGCGGTGTCGGCTGCACATCGGCACGAAGACCGTCATCCTGTACAGCGTGCATTTTCAGTCGCCGAGGCAGGGGCTCGGTGCCCTCATGCGGGCGCGACGGGAACCCCGGTATCTGCCGGGAGCGATTGAGGAGCTTGACGAGAACGCGGAGGCCCGCTTTTCACAGGCGCGTGCCCTAAGAAAGCTCATCGAGCAAGAGCAGGAACCGGTTATCGTCGCAGGTGACCTAAACTCACCGGACGCATCGCTCGCGTGTGCAACCCTTCGCCGCGCAGGGCTTCACGATGCCTTTGCCGAAGCAGGAATGGGCTACGGCTATACATACGGACATTTCCTTCTCTGGCACAGGCTCCACTGGCGTAATCCTTCGTGGGTACGGATCGATCACATCATGTTGGCCCCGCAGCTCACGGCGCGTGCCTGCTGGGCAGGAACGAAGTATGCCTCTGAGCACCGTCCCGTAATTGCCGATGTGGTTTTTCGTACGCGACCATGAGGCCTAAGCCAGGTGCGCCCACGGTTTTGAGCTTCCTGGGCTGCTCAAT
Source organism: uncultured delta proteobacterium (assembly GCA_963749525.1). Taxonomy (GTDB): domain Bacteria; phylum Desulfobacterota; class Syntrophorhabdia; order Syntrophorhabdales; family WCHB1-27; genus CAVVNC01. Next base: position 71,888 of record CAVVNC010000032.1, on the reverse strand, counting down.
TCCTTACTTGAAGTATCAAGCATGACGCACTAAACCATACTATTCTTCTTGACAATAGGTGCGCCGGGTACTACACTAAAATAGTCATGATTTTTCGCTCGCCCACACGAAGAGGAAGTTTCCCCTTCCTGCTCCTTATCAGCTTGGCTGTTTCCCTCTTTGTCGTGGGAAACGGCGCGGCAAGCGGATTGGGGGACGCATGCAGGATGTCGAAGGCAACAGGTCCCACGGGGAAGGAGCTGCTTTCGCGCGGGTGTTGCTGCGAAAACCGGCAGGCAGCCCAGGGCGGGCCGTGCATCGACGTGAAGGCGCGCTGTGCGTCGAACTGGAGCGCCCGGGCCGCAGTCTCGCTTCCAAGCAGCGTGATGGGCGGCTCACCGGGTCTCGGACCGGCCCTCTCCGCTCTGTCCCCTGAAAGTCCTCCCCACGCGAGCTGACCGGCCGAATATCTCCCTCAAAAGCCAAACCGTCTATCTCGCAAACCTCACTCTCCTCCGTTGAGCCCCTCCCTTGGCCGCGCCATGGCCAAGGACCATTCCATTCCCGGAATCGCCTGCACAACTTCTTAGTCCGGCCAACGGATGATCTGTCGAAAGTCCATTGGGCGAGGAGTCTTCCGTTTTTAGTCGGCGCGCGACCGGACTGCGGGGGTACGGGCGCAAAACCCCCGGGGTGCGCGAAAGCCCCTCCGGCGTGAAAATTCCTGGGAATATGTGCAGGGGGACTTATAATTGGAGAATATGGAGTGCGAAGGTCTTCCGGGAGCGCAAGGAAGGCGTGCGGGAGACAGAATGATGGAATCGAGCACATCAGGAGCCGGCTCGCGTTGAGCACTCAAAAATAAATGAGGAGGAGGTAGTAAATGCGTAAGTCAGCAATCATTGCAGTAGTAAGTATCCTCGTGGCAGTGACAATCAGCGCGGCATTTGGAGCAAGCACGCTCACCAAGAAGGCGGGGGACTACACGGTGGGGCTCACCATGGAGAAGAACCCGCCTGTTATGGGTAAGAACAACGTGGACGTCTCGGTGAAGGATGCCGCGGGCGCAGCCGTCATTGACGCAAAGGTGGTGGTGGAATATTCCATGCCGGCCATGTCCGGCATGCCTGCCATGAACTACAAGACGAACGCGGATTTAAAGGGCGACACGTATAAAGCGGTTATCGAGCCCTCCATGTCGGGTTCATGGAACGTGGCAGTCAAGATAAGTCGCGGGGGAAAGACGGAGACGGCGAAATACACCATGGATGTGAAGTGACGCGAGGGGAGGAGATGCCCATGAAGGTACATGCCGGATGGCTCCGGGATGTTGTCGCACGGATCGTTCTTCCTGTGGCCCTCGTCGCCGGTATTGCGGCGTTGTGGACAGGTGGAAAGCAGGGCCGAAGACACCCTCGACCTCGATGAGCTCGTCGCCGAAGGGGTCGCGAAAAGCCCGGAGATACTGGCGGCCCAGGCCAGGGCCGCAGGCAGCGGGCTTTCGGATACCCCAGGCGAAGAGCCTGCCTGACCCCATGTTCATGTTCGGCTACCAGAACGAGGGGTTCGACAAAACTCAACGTGGGCGGCCGCCGAACTCAAATTCCCATGGGCATGTCTTCCCTCTCGCAGCATGTTCTACTATCCGGGTAAGCGGCTCTTAAAGGCGAAATGGCACGAAGGATGCCGGAAGCCTCGCCGCCATGTACGATGCAGACGATCTCCAGGTGGCCTCCAAGATAAGACAGCTTTACTACAGTCTCTTCCTTGCATATAAGACCATCGACATCCTCAAGGAGAGCCGGCCTCTATGCACGGATCGAGGATGCGGCAGCCTCGCGCTACGCCTCAGGCATGGGGTCCCAGGAGGAAGTGGTCATGGCCCAGACGGAAAAGTATATGCTCCTCGAAAAGGAAGAGATGGAGAGGCAGAAGATCGAAGCCCTTCAGGGTATGCTCAATGCCGCCGTCGGAAGAGACGTAACGCCCCCTCGGCAGACCCGTACTGTCCGGCCCCACGCCCCTTCAACATGACGCTGGAGAATGCCCTGGCCGCCTCCCAGGATCATTCGCCGGAGATTCGGTCGAAGAAAAAGATGGTGGAAGGGGCCAAGGCGAAAGTAAAGATGGCGGAAAAGGAGTATTATCCGGACTTTGCTATCGGCGCAAGCTATTTCCCTCGGGGAGGCGCCTTTCCGGACCATGTGGAACCTCACCGCGACGGTCAACCTCCCCATCTTTCCAAAACGAAGCAGAGCCAGGCCCTTGCCGAGGCGACCGCTGGGGTCTTGCGGAGGCAAAGCGGGAGCTGGCGGCAACGGAGCTCATGGTTCCTCGAACATAAGAGACGCTTTCTCCATGCTGAGCGCCGCAGATAGGCTCATGAAGCTTTACCGGGAAGGACTCGTCCCCAAGGCAAACCAGGATGTGAACTGGCCCTCTCGGGATACGCCACGGGCAAGATCGAAGCCCTCACCGCAATTACGCGGATCCAGAACCTCCTTGACTACGACCTTCTCTACTGGAACCAGTTCGTGGAAAGGGAAAAGGCGATAGCGAGGCTCCATGAGGCTTCGCGGGAGAAGCGCCTGGCGGAGCACCCGGAGTGAGTGGCAGCGGGGAGAGACAAGATGAAGAAGCAGATAGCGGTCGTTGCAGGAGCGGTTGTCGCCCTGGTCGTCATTTCTCTATCTCTCGAAAACCGGGCCTTTGCGGCCATGGAGCCAAGGCTGCCCAAGCCCAGGCTCGAAAAGGCGGATCGCCCGCGGCTCCGCCCTGAGGGACCCAGGCGAAATCGCGGCAGGAACGGCCGAGAACCCGGCGCCAAGAGGCCGCCTGCGAAAGAGGCAGCGGCCGAGCAGGGGACGGCCGAAGCCCCGACCGTCGAGATCCCCAAGGAAAAGCAGCAGCTCATCGGGATAAAGACCGCAGTTGCGCAGGTACAGCCCCTCGCGAAGAGCATCAGAACAGTGGGCTTCGTCGAGTACGACCAGCGAAGGCTCAACACGATCAACACGAAGATAGAGGGCTGGATCGAGAAGCTCTACGTCAATTTCACCGGGACGTACGTGAGAAAGGGCGAGCCCGTGGCGGACATTTACAGCCCCGAGCTTTGGGCAACCCAGCAGGAGTTCATCAACATGGTGCGATGGGCGAAGAGCGCCCGGGCGAGGACCGAGGGACCGGCCGAAGCCGGCGAGCGGCCAGGACGATCCAACGTCGCCTCGATGATCGACAGAGGACGCCCTGTCCCTCGTCGATGCGGCCAGACGAGCGGCTCAAGCTCTGGGATATCAGCGACGGCCAGATCAGGAAGATCGAGGAGAGCGAACAGCCCATCCGCACCCTCACCGTATACAGCCCTTACAGCGGCTACGTGCTCCAGAAATATGTCAACCAGGGCAGCCGCATCATGCCGGGAGAGAAGCTCTTCGACGTGGCGGACCTTTCAAACGTGTGGATCACGGCAGACATCTACGAGTTCGAGCTGCCCCTCGTGAAGGTGGGCGACCCCGCGGTCGTTCAGCTGAGCTACTTCCCGGGAAGGCAGTTCTCTACGCGGATCGACTATATCTATCCTGTCCTCGAAGGGGGGACCCGCACCGCCAAGGCGCGGTTCAGCATCCCGAATCAGGGCGGTCTGCTCAAGCCCCAGATGTTCACCAACGTCGAATTGAAGATAAGCCTCGGCAGCAGGCTCGCGGTGCCGACGGATGCGGTTATAGACACCGGGGTGCGCCGCATTGCCTATGTCGACAAGGGCGAAGGCAATCTCGAGCCCCGGGAGGTCATCACAGGCGTGCAAACCGACAGCCTCGTTGAGATCATTGCCGGGCTGAAAGCCGGCGACAGGGTCGCCTCATCCGCCAATTTCCTCATCGACTCCGAGGCGAAGCTCAAAGGGGTGGAGCCCCTGCCGCGAACCCGGCAGCAGGCTCCGGGACAGGCAGCCGCGCAATAGACAGAAACGGTGGATGGCATGATTATGAGCATGAGAACCCTTGGCGGCTCGAATTCGCGGTCAGGACGAGGCGACAAGGAGGAGCCGCCGAAGGCGTACTTTTCGTGCGTCGAGAAGAGCGACCACGCGGTCAACGAAGTCATGGACGCGAAGGTGAGCCGCCAAAGATGATAGCCAAGATCATAGGGTACAGCGCCAAAAACAAGTTCATCGTCTTCCTCTTCGTTTTCTTTGCCCTTGCATGGGGCTACTACGCCCTTAAGAATATCCCTCTGGACGCCATTCCCGACCTCTCCGACACCCAGGTCATCATCTACACGGAGTGGGCCGGTCGGAGCCCCGACCTCGTGGAGGACCAGATCACCTATCCCATCTCGTCAACCCTCCTCGCCGCTCCCAAGGTGCAGGCGGTCAGGGGCATGTCGTTCCTCGGCAGCTCCTTCATCTACGTGATCTTCGATGAGGGGACGGACATCTATTGGGCGAGGAGCCGTATCCTCGAATACATCCAGGCGGTCCGGAACAAGCTTCCCGCCGACGTCAACCCAATTCTAGGCCCTGACGCGACGAGCCTCGGCTGGGGCTTCCAGTATGCCATCGTCGATGAGTATGGGGCAGCTTGACAACGCCCAGCTCCGCTCCCTCCAGGATTGGAACCTGAAGCTCGCCCTCGAAAGCGTGCCCGGTGTCTCCCAGGTGGCGAGCGTGGGGGGCTTCGTCAAGCAGTACCAGATAACCCTCGATCCCAACCGGCTCCTCGGGTACAACATCCCCATCACCAAAGTAATGGAGGCCGTACGACGGAGTAACCTCGATGTGGAGGGCAGAGTGATCGAGTTCTCCGGCGTCGAGTACATGGTCCGCGGCCGGGGATACATCAAGCGGATCGAGGATGTCGAGAACATCTCCGTGGGGGCGAACAGCCGGGGGACCCCGGTCTTTCTCAAGGATGTGGCGAACGTCCAGCTCGGGCCGGAGATACGCAGGGGCGTGGCAGACCTTGACGGCAAAGGCGAGGTCACGGGAGGCATCGTCATCGTCCGGTTCGGCGAGAACGTTCTCAACGTGATCGACAGGGTGAAAGAAAAGATCACGAGGGACATCGCGCCCTCTCTGCCGCCCGGAGTCAAGATCATCACGACCTACGACCGGTCCGACCTGATCGAGCGCTCCATCTCGACCCTCAAGGACGAGATCGTCAAGCTCGCCATCGCCGTGAGCGTCGTCTGCTTCGTCTTCCTCTTCCACCTTCCGAGCGCCCTTGTCGTCATCCTCACCCTGCCTGTCGCCATCATCATGAGCTTCATCCTCATGTACTACATGGGCGTCACCTCCAACATCATGAGCCTCTCCGGCATCGCCATCGCCATCGGCGCCATGGTGGACGCCTCCATCATCATGGTGGAGAACGCCCACAAGAAGCTGGAGGAATGGGAGACAGAGGGCGGCCCGGGACGAAAGGCGGACGTGATCATCAGCGCGGCCCAGGAGGTGGGTCCATCCCTCTTCTTCTCCCTTCTCGTCATCACCGTGGGATTCTTGCCGGTCTTCACGCTTCAGGCACAAATGGGCAGGCTCTTCAAGCCCCTCGCCTACACGAAGACTTTTGCCATGCTCTTCTCTTCATTTCTCGCAATCACCCTAACCCCCGTGCTCATGACCCTCTTCATCAGGGGCAAAATACGGTCCGAAGAGCGTAATCCGGTGAGCCGTTTCCTGCGCTGGGTGTACGAGCCTGTGGCGCGATTCGCATTGCGGTTCAAGGTGGCGGTGATCATCGCGGCCCTCCTCGTCTTGGCAGTTTCCGTATACCCCTTCACCAAGCTGGGTTCGGAATTCATGCCTCCCCTCTATGAGGGTACCCTCTTCTACATGCCGGTCACCGTGCCTGCAGCTTCCGTGTCGGTAGCCACGGACCTCCTGAAGATGCAGGACAAGATACTCAAAGGGATACCGGAAGTGGAGAGCGTTTTCGGAAAGGCAGGCAGGGCGGAGACGGCCACAGACCCGGCGCCCCTCGAGATGTTCGAGACCGTCATCAACCTGAAGCCTGAAAACAGGTTCTCCGCTGTCGATAGGTTTCTCGCGCGCTTGCGCGGGAAGAGACTCCCAGGCTCCGATTGGCGTCCCGGCATGACCGTGGAGAAGCTGCAGGACGAGATGAACGATGCCCTCACCATCCCCGGTGTCAGCAATTCCTTTACCATGCCGATCAAGGCGCGGATCGACATGAATGCCACGGGCATCAGGACCCCGGTGGGCATCAAGGTGCTCGGGCCGAACCTCGACGAGATCGAGCGCATAGGCCTTGACATCGAACACCTTCTGAAAGACGTCCCCGGCACGAGGAGTGTCTACGCGGAGCGGGTCACGACCGGCTATTTCCTCGACATCGACGTGAAGCGGGAGGAAGCAGGGAGATACGGCCTTACGGTGGAAGACGTGCAGGAGGTGATCGAATCCGCCATTGGCGGTATGAACCTCACCACCACCATTGAAGGCAGGCAGCGGTACCCCGTGAACGTCCGCTACGCCCGAGAGCTGCGCGGCGATATCGAGCAGCTCAAGAAGGTGCTCGTGCCCTTGGAGGGCATGAGCCCGTCCCAGGCTGCCGCCTCTACGCAAGGCGCCATGGGCACCGAAGGGGGAGGCAATCAGGCCCCCCAGAATCTTCTGGCAAATCCCCAGTCGGCGCGAGTACCCCTGGGCGAGCTTGCGGATATCAAGATCGTCCGGGGCCCCACGAGCATCAAGAGCGAGGAAGGTCTCCTCACGGCTTACGTCTACGTCGACTTCTCCGGCAGAGACGTGGGCGGTTACGTGAACGAGGCGAAGCAGAGGGTAGCCTCCCTGAAGATCCCCGCAGGCTACCGTCTGGAGTGGAGCGGCCAATACGAGTACATCGTGAAGATGCACGAACGCTTGAAGCTCGTCATTCCCCTCACGCTGCTCATCATCTTCGTCCTCATCTTCTTCAACACGAAGTCAGTGACGAAGACGATCATCGTGCTTTCTGCGATCCCCTTTTCCCTCGTGGGCTCGTTCTGGCTCCTCTACCTGCTCGGCTACAACATGAGTATGGCCGTATGGGTGGGCATCATCGCCCTGGGAGGCCTCGATGCCGAGACAGGGGTGGTCATGCTCCTCTACCTGGAGCTCGCCCACACCGAATGGGAGCAAAAGGGCCTGCTCCGGACCTTGAGTGACCTTAAGGACGCCGTCATGCACGGCGCAGTAAAGAGGATACGGCCCAAGATCATGACGGTGAGCGTCATCCTCGCGGGCCTCATCCCGGTCATGTTCAGCCACGGCGCCGGCTCGGACATCATGAAGAGGATCGCGGCCCCCATGGTGGGCGGGGTCGTCACTTCGACCATACTCGAGCTCATCATCTATCCGGCCATATACATGCTCTGGAAGGGAAGGGAGTTCAGGAGACACGGCGCAGCCGCAGCCATGGAGAGAATGGAATAGAGGGAGCACAGAAGGAGGAAGGCTCATGAAATGGGCAATTCAAACCATTGTGGTATTTCTCGTAGCTGCCGGGCTCTGTTGGGCCGGCGGCTACGAGACAAAAGGAAAGGCAGGTCCTTATGGAGTGGTTGCGACGTTCGATCAGGCGAAACCCGTTGAAGGGACGAACAAGCTCCGGATTGCCGTCACGGACAGTGCATCCCGGCATGTGAAGGATGCACAGGTGGATATCGAGTACCTCATGCCCTCATTGCCGGGAAAACCCCCGATGATGGATTACCACACGCCCGCGAACCCTTCAGGCGACGGATACGGCGCGACCCTGAACCTCACCATGAAGGGGCAGTGGAAGGCCATTATCTCGATCGCACGGCAAAACAGCACGGAGAAAATGACGTTCGACTTCGTGGTGAAATAGAAAACCTCAAAGCGAGAAAGGGCCGCCTCGGGCAGACATGCAGGTACGGCCGGTCCGCATGAAGCGATCGCGAGCAATTATTGAGGCTCAGCGCCCCCTCCACAGGCATAAGCCCGTGGAGCCTCCCCCCTCACCCTCGCGTGCGCTCGTCATGGGCGCCCTCTTCACCTCGTGCCCTCCGACGTACATTGACAAAGGCAATCGTTACCGGTGACAGGTTGTGATAATAAACTTCAGCCTGGCTAAGTCAGAGGACTTCGATCATGGATGGTCCATATGTGGACATAGTGAGAAGTATTCGGGAAGCGGTCCCGGTTGCTCACCCCTCGGCGATCGACGGCTCAGGTTCTGAACCTCAGAAATACGCACGGAAGAAATTAAGAAGGTCGGTGAAGAAATTCCTCAAGATGACAATAAAATGGGGGGTACCGCCGTACGTATCGGTCGCTACGACCGACGGACTAAATAGCTGGTCTTGTGCGGTTATCGTGTCCACGCCACCTGGGGGTAACTGGTAGGGTGCCTGATAGTTGATCTTTATCGTTCCATTCGAGTCAGTTTCAAATAAACCTGGCCCTATGGGAAGAGAAGCCCCATTTACTTGCGCGGCTCCAGAACCACTCGTTCTCCCAGATGGGCCCACGTTCCCAAAGAACAGACCGACGAATGTGTTGGCTAAAGCCAGTCCGGATGCGTCCGTTGCCGTCAGAGTAATGGGCACCCACGACCAAGCCTGCAGGCTTCCTGTTGCTGCTATCGGGGAGGGTGAGAACGACAGAGTCGCCAGTGGTCCTCCTTGCGGAGTGATGATATAACCAGTATCAGCGTAAAGCGATCCTTGTCCTGTAGGGACAGAAGCAGAAATAAAATCGCTCCTTCCAGCTACCGTAGTCGCTGATGGCGCCGTATACTGAATGTTGATGATTCCATTTTTGTCAGGCGTAAAACTCTGCGACTGCGCTCCCGTCATCTGAAGTGGGACCCCCGTCGCGTCAGTAACAACCGCCGTTCCATACGCCGGACCTGCAGACCCATTATCCAATGAAAGGGTCACCGAAGCCCAAGGTTGTCCCCCTGGTTGAGTTGCCACGAAAGTGATCGGCACGACTTGCCCCGCAGCCAACGACCCGGCCGCCGCTATAGGGTTAGGATTGAAGTCGAAAGATCCGGGACTTATTTGCAGGGGGAAAAACTGATAAGAAGTAGATACGCCTGCGCCCGGATTGCCGGGCAGCGAAGCGTAAAGAGTATCCACTCCAATATTCACCGGAGCGGGAGCGGCATAAGTGATGGTGATCTCGCCGTTTTGGTCGGTATTTGCCTGAATCCCCGCCGCCGTGACAGTCACTCCGTTTGCGGTCATGGTCGCGCCGACGGATTGCTGAAAGAACTGTAGAGTGATCGGCGTTCCGGCCGTAGGCTTACCAAATTTATCAGACGCATAAAACGTCAGCGGTACTTGCTGGCCTTGCGAAAGTGAGCCCGGCTGGGCGATTGGTTGGGGAGTGAAACGGAGGTTGACTGGTTGAGGAGGACCCGGAACCGGCGCTACGCACGTTCCAGCGGTATTAGAGAAATAATCCGAAACTTCCCAGCTGGGAGGGACCTGATTTGCCCAATTGCTGAGGAAATCAGCCGGCAGGATCCCCGGATTTTGAATCGGGAATTGCGAAGTGACGGTGTTGCCCGGAAGCTCGCAAAAATCGCACAGTTCGCATGTTCCATTGTGCCATCCGGACGTGCCGTCGGGGTCTGTTATGCACTCAACCAGTTCATGCGACAAAGTTCTCGTGAGCCCCGCGTAGCCATAATCAGCGGTGCTTGGGGTGGTGTTCGAATCGCACCACGGTATGGCGATGAAAGAAGTTGTCTGTCCGTTTACGGTTGTCGGAGAATGGTAACCGGTGAACCCTCCGAGATTGGTGAGGCTGGCGCAGGAAACGGCACCCTGGACGGTTAATGTTATCCCAGCGGGCATCATCAGGATAAAAATGCTGTTCTTGGCGACCGGAATGACCTGTCCGGACCCGAATCCACTCGGGAAGGAGGAGATGATCTGAGACAGTATGTTCCCCATATCATTGGCGTCTATGGTCGTTGGGAGAGGACTGCCGGGAGAGGGCTGCCACGGTACCGAACCATTGTAAAAGGAGTTTAGAAATCCGTATTGCATCAATCCGACAACGTAAGATGAAGATAGAAGTTCGGAGAGAAATTCGTCGATAATTTGGGGTACCTCAGACGTGGGCCAGTAGCTACCAGTCCCCCATCCCCCCCCACCCACGTAAATCACTTGAATATTTGGCTGGGCAATAGCAGCATTTACTGAGCCAGTGATTGGCCCGGGTGTACATATGGAATCCTCACTGCCACCACTCATGGGTTTCTTGCCTCATTTAAAGGGTTGAGAAAAAGTGTGTGTTCGTCCCATTCTCCACAATGTTTTCAACGCACTCTTGACTTGTTGGTTTGTGACTCTTTTCAAATTAAACTATGCACGTCCTCCGCCCGCAATATATTCACGACGGCATCGGATGTCAAGGACGCGACGTATACAACTCAGCCAGCTTAACCCTTTGTAAGTGTAATGGAGGCTCGCGACCCTCAGATCTGTCACCCACCTGCTCAGTAAGGGAGGGGCAACAGGGACATCCTATAGTCCTCCTGTCAAGCACAAAGTTCACCGATAACGATTCCAAGAGGTTAGCTGTTCGGCCCTTCTCATCGACGCACCTCTCCTCTCGCCTTCTTCCGCGCTCTCTTCATTGGTCGGCGAGTTTCTCACCTCAAAAGCCGAATCCGCACCTTAGCGTTATCAGTGTCCGGCGTGCAGTAGATGCCGCCTATCATCCCTTATCCAGGCTGCAGGGAAACCATAGGCAGGGAAACCATAGGGACGCCCATAACATCAGATTCCTGAGAAGTAACTCACTTTTGTGGTGACCGCCCTCATCGTAGTATTCGTAACTTAGCGCAATCATGGGTAAAGTGTGCAGCCACCACCCGCCGTTATTCCGGAAAACCGAGTTACTTCTCAGGAATCACATCATAACTTAATTTTGACGAGCTCGCCGGCGTCGTGCGAGAATGCTGTCATGCCGACAAAGGGGCGCTTCAGGGACGTACATTGAATTATCATTTTATTCCTTCGAACAGGCCCATAGGGAACGCTCTTCGCTTCTTTCACTTGCCGACCCCTGAAGACAACTCTCTCTTCTTTCAGCCGTAATCTTAGAGGGCGCAGGCCACACCGCGCTTGAAGACTTGCAGGTGGAGCCGCTAAGAGCGTAATCTTCGCAAAATATCAAGATTTCGCAGCGGTGGAGCCTCCTTCCCGGTACGTTTTTCGAATGAGGATTCAATTTGTCCTAACTCGCGGATGATGTCGAGGCGACGGCGCGCTTGACCTTCCAGAAACGGCTCTTCACGCGCCGCCAGCCGGCGATCACCGGGGAATCACCGGGATTTGCAGGTAGGAGTCGTATGGGCCGCCGAATAGATGACGTGCTTACCCCTGTTGATCAGCCATTCATATTGCGTCACCCAATGCTCGTTCGGGCAATGGCCTTGAACGTAGAGGCGAAGACTATCGCCCTTGCGGAACAGGGTGCTGGAGGGAGGGATCGCGATTCCACCGGCACAATTTCGCCGGGCTTGAGCTTCTGTTCGCCCTCGAACTTTTCTACTGGTTGAAAGTCAGTCGACAGCGCGGGGTCGAGCGCCCTTTGGGAGACCCTCATCTGGCCCCTTACCGCCATATCCTGCCAGAGGCCGTCATGACCCCAGAAGGCGATCTCGTTTCCCCGGGCGATGCGGTCGTCTCCCATCGTCTTTCTGAGGGACTTGCAGAGAGGCGTATCCGCGATACAAGGACCAGAGAACTTTCTGATTGTCACGAACAGGTCCATATCGTCAGCCTCCTCACATGACACCCAGAGCTTAACCTTCATGTAGCCTGTCAGATCGGTATCCTCATCGAAGGTGATGCCAAAGGAAGCGCTGCCTCCTTGCGTCGAGTTGTAGACGACTCTCCCGTTCGGGATGTCTTTGGCGGCTTCCGGAATCAAGGCACTTTCCGGGCCGTTGAGGTAGAGCTTCTTGTAGCGGGTACGGGCCAGAGGGAACTCCTTCTCGAAGCGCACTTCATACTCCTCCCTCGTCTCGCGCACCTGAGCCGCACCCTGGGGGTTCCGCCAGCCGTTTGGTTCGCCTTTCAAATAATAGTCGAAAAATGTCTTTTGGTACGTCAATCCATCCTCGCTATGGAACCGGTGGCATTTATTGCCGCCGTGGGCGTAAAGCCACTTCTCCTTCGAAGCGATCCTCCTGAAAACCTCGAAGGTGCCCCGGGTATGCGTCCCCTTGTCCGTCCACTAGCGCAGATCAGGCGGGAACTGAGATGATCTCGAGGTTGGCGTTCTCCGGCAACATAGATTGGTTCGCCACAGGGTCGATGCCCGCGGCCAGAACTTCGCGGCTTCGTCGGGGTGCTTCTTGGGAGGCAGCGCCTGGATCGAAGCCTTGAGGACCCTCTCGTGAAGTTCGTTTCCGGGATTCCGCCCCAAAACGATGCGTCCCCTATATTCGTCCGACATGCCTTCCCAGGGAATAATGGCCTTGAGATGAGGCGAAGGCGGTTGACGGCTGGCAACGTAATACTGGTTCATGGCCAGGGCCGAGACGCCGACCATTCCCACGTTTCCGTTGCTCCACGTCTGGCTTGCCGACCATTCGACAAGGTGAAACAGGTCGTCGCCCCCCTCGAAGGCGGTCGGCCGCTTTCCTTCGGACTTGAAGCCGCCTCTTTGGTCCGCGATAATGACCGCATCCCGTTGGGACCCAGAAGGCAGGGTCCGCGTATTCGAAGGCGGTAAGCACGGATATCTTTTGGTGGCCGAGGCCGATCCCGCCCGTGTGGAGCCTGTCGACATAGTTTGGATATGAGTCTGGAGCGAAAGAGCCGTCGGGGCTGTACCGGGGGTGTCTACCTTCCCATACGGCGTCATGCCCAGGATGACCGGAAACCTTCCGGTCTTGTCGGGACGATAGACGTTGCACGCCAGCCTGACGCCGTCAGGCATTGCAACCATCACGTCTTTTTCGATCACTATGTGCTCCGGAATAGGGTGATTTGATAGGTCAGGTATCCATCCGGCGTCGGACGCGATTCGTAAGGATTGCTGGTCGGGTCGTTCATTTTACGATCTCCTTTTCCTCTGAAAAGAAATTGAATGTCCCCGACGGCCTCACACCGTCGTCATGGGCACCTTTATTGCCTCCTGTCTCCGGCTTCAGCTCCTTTCCGTAATTCTGCGCATCGACGTACCCGTTGATCTTCTCGACTTCGCCTCCGAGGTTCTCGCGGTGAGGAGGCTCACCACGACGATAGGGCGACATTGCGATGAAGGACCAAAGGGACCCGCGAGCCCCGGCGTCTGGAAGCCGCCGAACCGGATAACCGCGGCGACGATGTGCCGCCGACAAAACCGGCTATCGCTCCTGCTGTCGTGGCCCTTCTCCAGTACAGGGCGGCGACGTGACCGCGCGATCATAGCGAGGCCCGTGTTCGAAGACTCAACCGACTGGATGATGATAGACGCCGGTGGCAGCCAGCCGATGACGACCGAGACCATGCCCAGGCAGGCGAGCACGACGTACTCACGTGGTCGCTCCCCTGGGCGTCAGCTCCCCGTAGATCGGCTCGCGATGTATCTCGTGATTAACTGGGGAGGGAAACATGCTGGCACTGATGACCGACTTGGCCGCCGCCACGGCGCCGGCCATGATCATGGTGCCGAGCCACCAGGGAAAACGCTCCTTCATGACGGTCCTGGAAGAAGATTGTCAAGAGGTCTGGGGAACTTTTGGACTGGACACCGCTGATCCGCAGACCATTCGATCAGGAAGCAGACGAGCCCGAAGAAAAGGGGATGGAAGAACGTTGTTCGCCGCCGTCCAGGCAATCGCCCTGGCTGGTCCCGGTACCGAGATTCCTCGCCGAGACGGCCGGGCTGAACACCACCAGCCGATGCAAGATGAGGATGAACATCTCCATCCAGACCTTGTCGGGCATCACCTTCCCAAGCAACCGCGGCGTGTTCGTCGCTACTGTCCGGAAGCCCCGCACGACTCCGGCATCCGGCATTCTGACACCGGCGATGATCACTACCGCTGCCACCAGGGTGATCAAAACCAGGACCCACTGCATCGCGTCCGTGATGACGACGGCGCGCATGCCTCCGATGACGGTGTAGACGCACGCGGCCACGACGATCAGCACGAGGGCCATCTTATAGGAGATGAGACCGCCGGTGATGGTGCTGATCGCGAAGGAGCAGCCCACGTACATCATGCCCAGGTAGGCAATTGAGAAGAGACTGCGGCTCGTCCCCCCGCCAAGAATACCTCCAGGAACTTGCTGTCGTCGTAATGGTTGCTGAGGGTTATCCACAAGGGGGACGTAGTGATGTTTCCTTCTCCAGGATCCACATCCTCTGTCCCATGGTGATCATGTAAATGCCGATCCACAAGTTGCCGCAGGGTGACGAAGCAAGATCGACGTGCTCGTATCGTATAGCCAAGCCCCACGCTGCCCAGGAAGGTGAAAAGGTGCTGAACATATTGTCCATCATGGTCATGGAAAGGAGCCACCAGGAGATGCCGCGGCTGCATCAGATAATAGTCTTCCGCTCCCTGCTTTTTCTTGGATCTGTACGTCCAGATGCCGGATCACCATCATGACGAAAATGAAGCCAAAAATGATGATAAGGGACAGAACGTTTTTTCCCATGTCATTCCTCCCCGTTAGTGGTTTTTCGCTCTTTGCCTCTTCTTGAGCCACGAGAATTCGACGATGACTGCAAAGCCCACCTCCACGACGAGCACTCATCCAGAAAATAGAGAAGGGTTGTAGAGAGCCATCCGTTGATGAAGGTGGGGTGTCTTTGTGAAACCCCAGGGGATGAAATGTCGCCAGGATAAGGATGAGGTCTACGGGCAAAATAAATTGCGACCCTATCCCCCTTGCGGAAACAAGGGAAACTTTCTTGCTCCGCCCATTTTCCATGCTTTTACTCCTCCCTTTTTTTGAAGGTCAATATCTTTGCTCCCTCCTCCTTCCTATTCTTTTCCCGCCGTTTTTCTATGCGTGCTTTTCATGGGAAACGGCTCCGTTTGTCTGCCCCCTCTGCTATTGTGTCACACTGTGCTACCCTGGTGCAAGCAAGAACCGTGAGTTAAACTTTTTCAAAGGCATCTCAATTCTCGATGCGCGAGGGGTTTCTTGAACTGGACGTCGGCAATTCGCTCTCCTCCGTGAAGCGGATGATCACCCCTTAGTTTCTCGCTATTCTCTTACCGCACTCCTGATAGCGCCAATGGTGATTTCCACATCCTCACGGTCAATACCGTAGTGGGTCACGACTCGAACCCGCCGTCTCTCCGACGACTCCAACCAGAACGCCTCGGGCCTCGGCGCGCTTCGGCGAGTTGGGACGCAGTCAAAACACCGGGCTTCCAGATCGAAGAAGACGATGTTCGTCTATCACGCGATCAAGATCGAGGATAATGCCGGGAATCTCGGCAATATCTCTCGCCAGCTTCTTAGCGTTCTCGTGGTCTTCAGAGAGGCGATCGATCATGGACTCCAAGAGCGACGATGCCCGCCGCCGCGATGATCCCTGCCTGCCTCATTCCGCCGCCAACCATCTTGCGCTGCCGGCGGGCCTCGGCGATGAATTCCCTAGGAGCCGCACAGCAGCGAGCCGGCCGGCGCGCTCAGTCCTTTTGACAAACAAAACGAAATCGTGTCCGTGTGCCGGGCAAATTCATGGCAAGGAAAACCGAGGGCGACCGCCGCGTTGAAAATGCGCGCTCCATCGGTATGAACCCTTATGCCGCGTCGGTGCGCGAGGTCCGAGACCTCCTCGCATGTAGGCAGGAGAAAGAGGCGACCCATAGCAGAAATTATGCGTGTTTTCCATGCAGATAAGGCGCGTGCGCGGCCAATGCACGTTTTCGCCGCGGACCGCATTCTCTAAATCGGCAAGAAGCATCGTCCCGTCGGGCTGGTTCGTCACCGTCCTCGGGTGGATGCCTCCAAGCGCGGCCATGCCCCCAACTTCGTTGACGAAACGTGTGCGCCCTGTCGCCCACTATCACCTCGTCGCCGCGTCCGCACCAGGTCAAAAGGGCTACCAGGTTGGCCATCGTCCCGCTAGCCAAGAATAGAGCGGCCTCCTTTCCGCATCTTCTCGGCAGCCATTTCCTCCAAGCCGGCTGACCGTGGGATCTTCGCCATACACGTCGTCGCCTACCTCGGCACTCGCCATGCGCTCGTCGCATTTGCGCGGTCGGCAATGTCACCGTATCGCTGCGCAAATCAATTCTCTTCATGAGTTACTCCCCCACCAGTTTTGTTCGAAGCACCTGCAGCATGCGGGCTCAAACAGGAGCATTCCAGATCGTTTCTACCATACGCGAGACCCCGCATCAAGGGTGCGTCCGTGGAAGCAAGAATAAGGATGCCTTCTTTGTGCGTTCGCTGGTGACCAGTAATGGATAGAAAGATCGGATTGCATATATTCGATTACGGTTCCCAAGGCAAATGAAGAACATGGGACTGCCGTAGCGCCCCGGGAAAGGAGAAGGGACGGGCGTAAATAAGTAAATAACTCAGTAAAGGACCGTAGCCACGTTGTTTCATGCCTTACTTTAATGTTGCAGAATCACCCTTTCTTGCGGCAACCCTCACCTCGGAGAGGGGCAGGGACGCCCAGAGATTCCTGAGAAGTAACTCCCTCTTTTTTGACGTTTTTGTCACCTAAATATTGTATTTAAGTAAGTACAATGGTATACTGATGCATGTATAAGAAAACTTCTCCCCAGATGAAGCTGTTCGGTATAGAGACGAAGGTATCTCCCTCATTGCGCACCCGCCTCGAATCCTCATGGGCACACCTGTTCCGATGCGAAATCCTCCCGATCTTGTTCAGGAACGAAGATCGCTACGCAATGCTCTATGGGAAGACAGGTCGCCCCAACTTCAGCGTTGCCCGTCTTTTAGGTCTTTGTCTTCTGCAGGAGTGGAACGATGTAAGCGACCAGGAAGCCCTGGATGCCTACAGCTTTGACATACGATGGCGCTATGCCCTGGACGCACACGATGAAGAAGACTACCTCT
This sequence comes from uncultured delta proteobacterium, assembly GCA_963749525.1. GTDB lineage: Bacteria > Desulfobacterota > Syntrophorhabdia > Syntrophorhabdales > WCHB1-27 > CAVVNC01. The sequence continues at coordinate 54,875 of CAVVNC010000032.1, read as the reverse complement.
CCCGCCGCTCCCTCGTCGAGTTCCGAAGACGGTTGGCTTCACAAGATCCTGAGATGAAGCTCATCCGTGCGGTATTCGATAATGTAAGAGATTCGGCCCTTTTGGGGCTCGGTCTCTCTTCGACCCACCAGCGCCTCGATTCCACCCATATTATCTCCAATATACGCGTCCGGGGAAGAGTAGTCTTGTTCTCACACACCCTTGACCATTTTCTCAAGAGCTTAAGCGAGGAGCAGTTCTCGCGGGTTCCGAAGGCAATTCAAGAATGGCATGCAACAGAACCTGAAGGCTGGTTCGGATTAGGCCCGGCCGAACAGAAGGTCAAACTGGAAGAGCTGGCGCAGTATCTCTATGAGCTTGTCGTGCTCTTCGAGAAGGACCTCTCAGACGAAGAGCCCTACCAGTTGATGAAACGTCTTCTCTCGGAACAGTGCCAGATAAACAACGAATCCGTTGAGGTGAAAAAGAAAAGCGAAGGGGCCGCTCTCCAATCCCCTTATGACCCCGATGCCTCATGCGGACATAAAGGACCGGGCTACAGTCTCCATGTGACCGAGACCTGCAATAATGATAAGGCAGAGATCATCACCGACTACGAAGTCCACGGGGCAGCCCGCTCCGACATTGGTAAAGCCCTTCCGTCCATCGAGCGGTTAGATATGGCAGGCCTGAAGCCTGAGACTCTCTTCGCCGACGGAGGTTACCCTTCCGTTCCTTCTGTATTGAAGGTCACCGCACAAGGCATCGAGTTCATCACCCCTGTCAACCGCAGCAGGTTATCTGACGAGGTCGTGGGCAGGGACCTGTTCTCATTCGACCCGGAAGGCTTGGTCGCCAAATGCCCCATGGGCCATAACCCCATAGACCACCGCGTTCTCTCCGGCAACAACTCCACCCGTCGGTCCCTCCATGCGATCTTCGACGGAGAGATCTGCCGGTCATGCACCATGCTCGACCGCTGTCCGGTACGGGCTCCCAACCATCGCGACAAAGGCTGCGGGCCTCGTGATACCGTGGGAGACTTCCGTCTGGAGATCACGTTTGAGCTTCGCCTCCGGGATCAGATGTATGCGCTCCAGCAGACGACCGCATGGAAGGACCGGTACAAGATACGTTCAGGGATCGAGGCGACGAACTCCGAGTTGAAGCGGGCTCATGGCATCGGCAGGCTTCGGGTACGACGACTGGTAAAGGTGTGCTTTGTCGTGGCATGCAAGGTGATCGCCTGCAACATAAAGAGATGGGCCAAGGCCCTTTCTGCCTTGGGAAGGCTCATATATGGCTGCACCGGTTCCATTTACCTTGTTTCAAAGCTCTCGTGGGCCGATTTTGATGGCGTGCTTTGTTTCCCGGAGAGTCACATGCTCTTGGAGTGAGTGAGCGAGCGGATTGCCTGAAAACGGGGCTTACTTCTCAGGAATCACTTCATAACTTGCTCTGCTCGACCCGCAAAGTCAGGCCCTCTATCTTGGGGCAGCGAGAGGTAGAGTAGAGAGCTGGCGCCTGGCTGGAGCCGCTTCTGGTCCTTTCGATGCACGCATCTACTGAGACCTATAACGGTTAGCGGTTTCCAACTCCCCCTCATCAAACCGTACGTTCAGTTTTCCCGAATACGGCTTTCCAATCATCTTCTTCCAGCGGCTTTCGCTTGAGTCCATGGAGCGGTTGTCGGTATTCTGTAGAGCCCGAGGTTTTCATAAAGATACGCATTGGGATATTTGGTGTATCCCCTGCCCCTGAGACGATGCTTCCGGCTCAGGTATATCCGAACCCTTTCTTCGGTGTAGTTCTTCAGGTGTGCAAAGGCTTTGCTGCAGTTCATGTAATAGAAGTAGTTCGACCCATCCCCGGAGCGCCATGATTGAGTCTCGCAATGGTCACTTCCTTCGGCAATGCGAGGTTCTTCCTGCACGTGGCATCCTTGATCTCTTTCTTGATGCGGCCTATGGCCTTCTTTGAGGGCACGATGAGAGGGAACGTCTTGCCTGTCCGGGGACTCTTTGCGATCTGTGGGTAAATCCGAGAAAGGTGAAGCCCTCTTGCGTTGCATCGATGATTCTCGTCTTCTCAGTGCTGAGGGTGAGTCCCAGGCTTTCTAACACGGTCCGCCATTCTGCCATATGTCTTATGGACGTTATATCTGCACAGCACCACAAGATCGTCGGCATATCTGACGAGCCGCGCCATCTTCATGGCAACGTCGAGGGCATTGAGATAGATGTTTGCAAGGAGGGGAGAAATCACCCCGCCCTGCGGCGTCCCTTTATCGTTGCCCTTAAACGTCCTCTTTCCGTCCTCCTCTTCTACGATTGGAGCTTTCAGCCACATCTTGATGAGCCTCAGGATGTTCTTATCCACGATTCTCTTTGCCACGGCCTTGAGCAGTTTATCGTGCGGGATCGTGTCAAAATACTTCGTGATGTCCGCATCGATGACCTGCGTGTTCTTGCACCGCAGCTGCAGGCTCACCTCGTCCATCGCCTGGTGGGCGTCTCTTCCCGGCCTGAAGCCGTAGGAACTGTCCTGAAAGTCTGCCTCGAATATGGGTTCGATCACGAGCTTGACCGCCATCTGGACCACCCTGTCCTTGATCGTGGGTATCCCCAGCGGCCTTTTGGACCCATCCGGTTTCGGGATGTAGACCCGTCTTACCGGTGAGGGCTTGTACGTCTTGTTTCTTAATTCCTCGGCAATCTGCTCTAAGTACCTTTCCGCTCCTTCCTCTATTGCCTCGAAGGTGATCCCATCGACGCCGGGAGCGCCCTTGTTGGCTTTGACAAGGCGGTATGCATGCTCAATGATGTCTTTGCGGTACACCTTGTCGTAGAGGGCATAAAACCTGAACTCACTATCCTGCTTGGCCTTCTGGTATAGTTTCTTCTGAAGTTCCTGAATGTGTTCCGGAGTTGTTAGCATTGCTGCAATCTCCTCTTCCTTCCCTTCTTCAGAAACATGATGAAGGCATTGCCCCTTCCCTCTCCCGAAGTTGTGTTGTCTTCGGGATGCGAGCGGTACTATGGGCAACTCCGACTCCCTCACAAGACCGAGGAAAATTTCGTTTCCTTATATCCCCCCGTTGCCATAATCGGCATCTTGAAGGGTCTCCCGTGCTCCCTCGCATGGCTTCTCCTGCGTGTCACCCCTGCCACCCCGGAAGCCTGTCTGTCGGTTCTGGTAGTTATCGTTAGGACAGACATAGCAGCCTTCCCCTGACGTCCAGAGGGTCGGCGACTCCTTTATTAATCACGAGGCTACGTATAGGTTCGCTTTCGCTGCAACCCGCAGGTTTGCTTGACCCACTAAATGGGCCGTTGTCAGGGAACTTAATGCTTCGGGTTACCCCTTGCACCTCCCTCTAGCTACATGGGTGAACTACCGAATTCCCATGGCCGGACTTCAACCGGCAAGTCATACGATCTACACGGCATACGGACGTTCATTGAATTATCAAATTCTTGGCTGAAGCAGACGGCGAGGCTGGGAGCGGATGGGGGGTGTCCTTCAATTACTCAATTCGAATTGAAACCCCCGCCCCTTTTCCGCCTGTGATTTTTTTTGCCTATGTGAAAAAAGTGCTTTGCGCTACTTTCCATACGCTACTTTCCATACGCTACCTTCATACGCTACTTTCCATACGCTACTTTGACACCCCTTCCGTAAGGTGAGAAACTCTTTCCATGATGGGGAAGGATCCGATTGATCAGTAGTAAGGTCATTGCGGGAAGAGGTTTTTCATCGGCGGGCCTTCACTCGAAACGCCGGCGAAAGGTCAGGGCGGATACAGGTAAACGCGGGTCAGAGTCAACTTTCGTCCACTTTCGTCAACTTTTTCAGGAGGGTGGCATGAGGCTTCCGTCCCTTGATATCACTGGGAAAGACGAACATACGGCACGCGTGTCGGGAGACGCGGGAAGGGGAGGCACATTCTCCGTTTTCCCCTGTTTATGCCGCAATATGGAGGAAGGAGTGATTTTCGAGAATCAAGAAACGTCCACTTTCGTCAACTGATGAGAGAGCGGCGCGTCCATCCATAGGGCTCACCCGCCTCCCTTAACATAGCCGGTTGGCTTTTCGCTCTTTGACAATTGAATCGTACGGCAAGGAGCCCCAATAAAGACCACCCTGTGTTTTCAAAATCTGGAGGCGGCCCTCCCGCCTGGTATACTGCAGGTCGCCGATCCAGTAGCCCGTGAGGTCCGGACCTGCATGTCGGCCCCAAGTCTTTTCACCCTCACCACCGATTCGGCCTTGCCCGTCCCAGCCACATCACACCTGACAGGCCACTCGCATCCTAAGAGTGCACGAGAGCGAATAGAGTGGTATGCTTTTTATGCAAGCGAAAATCGGCAAGACCCTCTTAGGTCTCGCGGAGACCCGGATAGGTCAAACATAGTGAAACGAGGAGGTATCTGAAATGGCAAAGAAAGAATATGGACATCTCGTAAAACCGATGCTTGTCAGGAGTGCGCCCGACGGGCTCTATGACGAGCCCCGCGTCTGGATGGAAGCCAAGGACCTGGAGGGGTTCAACGCGCACTTCTCGTTCGGTTTCGTCACGAAGCCGACTGTATTCCATCCGGTCGAAGGGGCCGTGGTGCACCCCTATGATGAGATCCTGGTCTTCGGGGGGTTTGCCAACAACGACATAATGCACCTGGGCGCGGAAATTTCCGTCGAGCTCGGCGAGGAGCGGGAGAAGCACGTCTTCGACAGGCCTTCGCTCGTCCTCATCCCCAGGGGAACGCCCCACGGCCCGGTAACCGTGAACAAGGTAAGTACGCCCTTTATCCACTATTCTATCGGCCTTGCCCCCGAGTACAAGGCATCCTCCCTTCCGAAAGGAGCGGCTTCAACGGGTACGAAGCACGCACACCTCATCAAGCACCTTAGGACTATGATCGAGCCCAAGACCGACGGCAGCGGAATGGGATATGAGCGGGTCGTTGACGAGAACGGCATCATGAGGCCTTCAGAGCGGGGCATAGGCCCCGGGAACGGCGACCAGATCGTTTGGCTCTTCGGAAAGAACCTCGAGGGCATGGACGTCAACTTCACCTGGGGACTCTACAGCAAGTGCGGCAAGTGGCACCGGGGTGGAGAGGCGCACACCCACCCGGAAGCGGAGATACTCTGCTTTGTCGGACTCGATCCGAATGACATCAATTACCTCGGCGCCGAATTGGAGTTGGGCCTGGGCAAAGACTACGAGCGACACGTCTACAACAAGCCGACGGTCGTGCTCTGCCCCCAGGGGTTCCCTCATCTCCCGCTGGTTACGAGGTGGGTGGACAAGCCCTACGGCTTTTTCGTTATCTGCCTGAGCGGCGAGCACGACTCTCCCTGGGTGGAAGCTTAAACAATAATCCCCTTGCCCATGGAATAGGATCGTGAGCCTTTCCCCTTATGCTGAGGGCTAAAGGCTCACGACCGTCTTGTTTTCACGGGATAAGGGGAAGGAGCACGCTGGATGAAGTACCGTAAGTTCGGTACCATGGATTGGGAAGTGTCGGTCCTCGCCTTCGGCCTCGCGGGGCTGCCCCTGCTCAAGGCTGGCCGGATCGACGAGGCCCCCTCCATCGCGATGATCCGCTATGCGATCGACCACGGGGTCAATTATATCGATCTCGGTTATCCGTACCAGGACGAGGCCCACGAGGAGAGGATGAGGGTGCTCTCCTTAGCCCTCCGGGACGGGTATCGCCAGAAGGTCAGGATCACGTCAATCATCCCCGCCCGTCTCATCAACTCCCGGGAGGACTTCGATCGACGCCTCGATGCCGACCTCCGTCGGCTTATTGGCAATGGCCTCGATTTCTGCCTTCTGGGGAGGCTGACCAGGGACAACTGGCCTGCTTTACGCGAGCTGGGCGTCCTCGAGGCTGCCGATCGGGCCAAGGCCGACGGGCGGATCAGCGGGATCGGCTTCTCCTTTCACGACCATTATCATGTGCTCAAGGAGATACTCGACGCCTATGACGGGTGGTCCCTCTGCCAGTTCCAATACAGCTACATGGACATAGCCCATGATCCCGGCGTCAGCGGGCTCAAGCTCGCGGCTGAAAGGGGGCCGGCGGTTGTCGTCTCCGAGGCCCTCCGCCACGGCCGCCTCACCCGGGGACTGCCGCCGTCAGTCGCTGACCTGTGGTCGACCGCTGCCGGCAGACGCACCCTTGCTGAATGGGGCCTCACGTTTGTCTGGAGCGTTCCTGAGGTCTCCACCGTGGTCTGCGATATGAGCACGATGGACGACGTTGCCGAGGACGTTGCCCTCGCGGATCGTGCGGAGCCGGAATGTCTCACCGTGCAGGAGGAGGTGCTCGTGAGCCGGGTCAGAGAGGCCTACCGGACCTTGAGGCCCGTCAACTGCCCCTCCTGCCGGGCCTGCATGCCCTGTCCCCAGGGAATAGATGTGCCGCGCATCTTCGAGATCTATAATGACGCGTTCATGTATGGCGACGTTACCTTAGGCCGATCCATCTACCGGAACGAAGGCCACGATGCCGGGGCGTGCACGAAGTGCGGCACGTGCGAGAGCCGGTGCGCCAGGCAGCTGCCCATGCTGCACTGGCTGGAAAAGGCGCACCAACTCCTCGGGTGCAGCGAGTAGGGCGGGCTTGCCGCGCCCAAGCGCCCGCTTGGGGTCACGTCGAGCCTGCGGCGTTGGCTCGATGTGAAGGGGCAGGCCAGGCCGATCCTTGGGCGCAAAAAAGGCTTCCGGCATACATGCAGGTCCGGCCGGTCCGTCTGAAGGAATCGCCTGCCAGTAAGCCTTTCGGACGTCGGGTGCCGCGCATCATTGCGGGTTCGTGGTAGTCGAAAACGGCGCCGGCCATACACAAAAACAGGTAAGCTGCGAAGAAGAGCAGATATGTCTTACGAAGCGATTTTACCCCATCCCGAAGCCCTTACCAGTTTCATCGAATCGGACCCTTGCTCCTGCAAGTCGATCGAGAAAGAATCCTATCCGGGACGGCGTCTTTTACCTTTTTTCTTTCCGATTTATGTCGGCATCTCGCTTCCTGACATCGGGGTCTGCCGGCCTCGCCAGGTTTACGTCATGGGCCATTCGCCTCTTTCCTTGAGCACTTCCCGGTATACTTTCAACGCCTCGTTAACCTTGGGCATGCCTCCGTAGGTGGCGAGCTGAAAGAAGACCTCCGTGAGCTTTCGCGGATCGCAGCCGACATTGAGGGCGGCGTTCACATGGAGGCGCAGCTCCTCTGTGGCCCCTAAGGCTGCCAGCATGGCGCATGCAGCCATCTGCCTCTCAGGAAGGGTCAGCACAGTCCTTGAATAGAGGTTCCCCGTAATAAACATGGAAAAGTCGTTCGCAAGTTCCCGGTCGAACTCCTTCCATATCCTATAAGAGGGTTCCATCTTGATCCCCTTCGCGAAAAGCTTGTTTGCAGTTTCCTGAGTTCTTTTCTGATTTCTTCGTCCATAGAGAGATCTCCCTTCTGTTTTGACGTTTCCCTTATTATGACCGATCAGGGACCGCATGGAAAGGGTGAGCCCGTTTCTCCAGGATTGCGAGCACCTCGAAATGGCTGGTATGGGGGAAGAAATCGAAAGGGATGATCTCTTTCGGATCGTAGAGCTTTTTCAGATCTTTCAGGTCCCTGGCGAGCGTCGAGGGGTTGCACGAGACATAGACCACCTTCTTGACCCCCGCCCTCAGGACCGCTTTCAGGGCTTCCCTGCTCAGCCCGCTCCTGGGCGGGTCCATCACGACGAGGTCCGCCTTTCCGCCTTCCTTGCGGCCGATAGCCGCTTCAACCCTGTCCCTAGTGAAGCGCACGTTCTTCAGATCATTGAGAACAGCGTTCTCCCTCGCGCATGCGATACTATCGGCGCTCGAATCGATGCCCCACGCCTCTTTCACGTGACGCGCCAAGAAAAGCTCGATCGCTCCCGCGCCGCAATAGAGGCCGAGAACACGCTCATCTCCTTGTATCTCTGATGCGGCCCTCATGCGGCTGTAAAGGACTTCCGCAGTCTTCGGGTTCGGCTGAAAAAAGAAAAGGGGTAGACCCTTAACGATAAATCGTCAAGGATCTCCTGGATGTAAGGCCTTCCCCAGAGCAGCCTCGGGTTATGGCTGCTTCCCGCATAAAGGCTTTTGAGCTCTGCCACTGCCTCGGGCAGCGCCTTCGACAAGGGCCCCACTGGCCCGATATGTCGTTCGCGGCGATGACGTTGACCATTACCTTTCCCGTCCCCTTGCCTTCCCGGATCACGAGCCTTCTCAGGCTTCCTTTTCCTGTATTCGGGTCGTGCGCCCTGAGTCCCGATTTTGCCGCGAAATCGCGGATCACCGGGACTATCCTTGCCGCAACAGGGCTGAAAAGAAGGCAATCGTCGACAGGGATTACTCGGCCGATGAAGGGGCGAAGGGGGGTGAGCCTCTCTACCATGCCCACGACGATCCCGTCCCGGACTCCCCGAAGGTGAACTCTATCTTGCTTCTATAGTGAACAATGTCGACGGAGGGCACCATTGGGGAGATCGGAACCTGCTCTATCTCAGGGCCTCCTATCCTTTTCAGGACCTGCCGCAGGTGGTTCTCCTTGATCTCGATCTGCTTTTCGTAAAGGCGGCTTGCCTCGGAGCTCACAGCCGCCGCACTCTCCGAGGTGGGGGCATTGCGCATCGGCGCGAAAAGGGGGAAGCCTCCTCGACCCGGCGCACCTCACCGTAGGCGAAGCGCTTCTCCAAGCTCCACCATCCTGGCCGAATCGTATCCCCGGGCAGGCCGCCCGGGATGAAGACCACCATCTCCCCCAGCCGGGCCACGCCGAAGCCGGAGGGAAGGGCAATATCGATCACAATCAATGAATGCTCGCTGCCGACCTCGGTCACTTCTTAGGAAAGCACCCCCTCTTTTTTTAGCGTTGGTCCAATATATTAGCACGGATGGTCGTCGCGAAGGGAGGCTGGGGCGTCCCTTACAGAAACATCCGCAACGCCTTTTGTATGTGTTCAACCGTGTCTCGCCCTGTGTTGAGCCTGAGGACCCTGAAAAGGGCAGCTCGTCCGGCTCATCGCGCGCGCGAAGCTGTTGTTCGAGGACGGAAACGTGGGCGTCGGAGATGTCCGTTCCTTGAGCCGTTCTCACCCTCACCCTTTCCCTTAATACCTCTTTCCCTCGGCAAAGCAATGGATGAAGAACGGATTCAGGCCCGCCCCGAGGCACGCCTCGTAGAATCCGGCTCCTAGAGAACGGGCGAGGAAGGTCGCGTCCACGACCACCCTGCTGTCGCGCAGGGCAGAATCCACGGCGGCTTGGGTGAGGACCCGGTACGTCCTCTGCGTCATGTCGTCGGCGTAGATCTCCTCTTCGTAGCCCACGTATACATGTTTGTGTGGCTGCCCCCTGCCATCTCTTTGCGCACCAGGTCCGATCTGACCACGACGCCGTCCGGGATCAGTCCCTCGGCAATGGCGGACTTACCGGAGCCCGAGACCCCCATGAATACCACCGGATTGAAGGCTGTTTGGAGCTGCTCCGTTAGTATCGGGCGAGCAGGAAGTACTCCCTGCCCCTTGAGGCCGCGCGCCTTTTCGCCTCGTCGTGGATGGCGTCCGCGGTAAAGCCTTCTATCTTGCCCCTGACGATGGCGCGATAGACCTTGTAGAACGTGACGAGCCCGGGGGCGGCCTGCTGCCTAACAGTGTGGGAAAAGTATGCGCGGCATGCCGCGGCGGAGAGATCGAACTTCCCCCTGTACTCCATGTCCATGAAAAGAAACGCCATGTCTTCCAGGACATCGGCTATCCTGAACCGCTTATTGAACTCGATGCAGTCCATGATTATCGGAGGATCAATGAGGCACACGTGCCCGGAATGGGAGTACCCGTGGCCTTCCCTGACGAATCCCCCCTCTTTTCTCTGGGGGAAGGCCCCCCCGCGATCGTTGATAAAGGTTCTCGTATAGGATGCGAGGCTTTCATAGGTATCTTGATCTACCGGATGCCCCGGTGAGCCAAGATTTGAGCGAAGTTGTTTTTCCGTGTTTGTCCGGATGGGTTCGACGGTGCCGAAGGGATCGTGCCTGTGGGCCCTCGCCCTTCCGTGAAAACGGGCAAGCATCGAGCCTACCTCGTCCAGGCCGCCATAGGCGAGCTTACCCTCCTCTATGATTTGGGAAAGAAGCCTCTCTTCCGGTATGCGCTGCATCTTGACCGCATACTCGACGATCACCCATCCTCGCGCCTTCCGGAACGAGTATGCGCCCCCCTTTCCGTAGATGGGGGCGACGCCGAGATAGATGCCGGGAGCCAGGCGCGAATTGAGCCGCACTTCTTCGGCGCAGTCGAACCTCCGCCTCTGGAGGGTGGTGAAATCGAGGAACCCGAAGTCCACCGGCTTCTTGACCTTGTATACCATTGTCCCGCCGACGAAGACGTGGGAGATATGCGTCTCATGATAGACAATGCCTTGGGGCTTCTCCGGATAGCTCTCCGGGTTCAAGAGAAAGGCTATGAGAAGGGGGTCGGTCTCCATGGGTCGTTTAGCGCGGATGGCAAGGGAGAGGCCCCTCCCGTTTCCCCCCTATAGTCTATATCTTTTTCGGCCCTTGTTTCCCTTCCCCATCCGGGCTAAGCTCTTGTCGCACGCGCGTCTCCCTGCAAAGGAAGGGGGGTAGAGGCGACAGCGTGCCATGAGGAGATGAAGACGAAAATGGAGAGAGTTCCCCTGATCGGCCTCATTCTTGCAACGCGCCTAGGCTGGTCCTTTTATCGAGGTCTTGGGCCTTGAAGCAAGCGGGGAGACCGGCCTTCCCGTCTACAAGGGCGATGGGATCGTGCTTGTGATCTCGGGCATAGGCAAGGCCAACGCCGCCATAGCTGACCTATTGCTGCTTCGCCTTTCATCCCCAGTGGATCGTCAACCTTGGGGCTGCCGGGTCCACGAAGGCCTCACACGGATTGGGCGACGTATTCCACGTCACGAAGGTCGTAGAATGGGACCGCCCCCTTATGTCTTCGGAGGACCCTCATCTCCATTTTCCGCGCGTGCTGCCGGGATTCCGCGAAGCGGTGCTCGCGACCCAGGACAGACCGGTCATCGACAGGAGCCCGAGGGAGGTCATCGAGCCCCATGCGGACCTTGTAGACATGGAGGGGGCGGCAGTCGTTCAGGCCGCGCGCAAGCTGGCCACACCATGCGTGCTCTTCAAGTTCGTGAGCGATACGCCCGACCATGAGAGCGAGGCAGACATTGTAGCCCATATCAGGGACTTGGGGCGGCATTCTGCCGCTTTGTGGCGGACTCGGTAATTCCCGCGCTTCGAAGAGAACTGAGCGTCTTGCAGAGTTCATTCCCGCTTACCAGCCGCCTCCATCTTTTCCTAAAAAAAAAAAAAAAAAAAATCGGTACGCTGCGGAACGCTCGAAACGGAAGCCCGTGAGCAAAAAAAGGGGAGGCTTTTGGCCTCCCCTCGTCGTCGATCGCGCTTTCAGCTCTTGCGGCCTATTTTCCCCTGAGGGCGTTCCAGCTCTTCAATACCTGGCGCGCCATGGCCAGCTGGAAATCGTCTTCATCGCTCTTCACCTGATCCTGATTGAGGACCGAGGTGTTCAGCTCAGGCTTCTTCTCGTCCGGCTTTTTCTCCACAGGCTTGTTATTCCCTTCGAGGTGTCTCTCAAGGTCCTTCTCTTTACAGCGGCAAACTTGTCGCCCTTTTTCCTCGTCAGGTCATCCTCGACCACTATGTCGGGGGTGATGCCCTCCGCCTGGATAGAGCGTCCGCTGGGCGTGTAGTAGCGCGCCGTGGTAAGGCGCAGCGCAGAGCCGTCGCCAAGGGGTATGACGGTCTGGACAGATCCCTTGCCGAACGTCTTGGTGCCCACTACGATAGCCCTTTTCGAGTCCTGCAGCGCTCCGGCCACGATCTCGGAAGCGCTCGCGCTGCCCTCGTTGACGAGCACCACGAGGGGCCCCGTGTAATCATCCTTCTTGTGGGCGTTGAACGTCACCCTCTGGTCCGGCTTCTTCCCCTCTATGTACGTAATGAGACCCTCGCCCATAAATTCATCGGAGACATCGACAGCCTGGTCGAGAAGGCCTCCCGGGTTGTTCCTCAGGTCCAAAAGGATGCCCTTCAGCCCGCCCTTGGCGGTTTTCTGGAGATCCTTGATCGCGGCGTCAAGATCCTTGCCTGTCCTTTCCTGAAACTGGGTCAGCCGGACGTAGCCGTAGTTGTCGTCGAGCATCCTGTACTTGACGCTCTTGACCGTAATGATCTCGCGCATCACCTGGTAGTCTTTGGGGACGCTGAAGCCTTCCCTCATGATTGAGAGCATCACGCTCTTGCCCTTATCCCCTCTGATGAGCTTGACCACGTCCACGATGCTCATGTTCTTGGTAGGCTTATTGTCGATCTTGATGATGTGGTCGTCCGATTTCAGGCCGGCTTTGAAGGCAGGGGTGTCTTCGATGGCGGTGATCACCGTCGGAAACCCGTCCTTGATGGTTATCTCTATGCCTATTCCCCCGAACTGCCCCTTGGTCTCCGTCTGCATATCCTTATACAGATCCGGCGTGAGAAAAGAAGAATGCGGATCGAGGGACTCCACCATGCCCTTTATGCTCGCGTAAATCAGGTCCTTCTCCTTGACGTTGTCGACGTAGTTCTTCTTGACCATGTCGACCACGTCCGAGTATGTCTTCAGATACTCATAGGCCTCCTGGCCCTGAGCATTCTTAACCGTCTTGTCTCCCTGGGCGCCGGCCAGAAAACCAAGAAAAAAAACCGCCGCCAAAAGGACGCCCAGAAAAACCTTCATCTTCTTACCCATGGACTTGCCCTCCACAATTTGTGAGACTACTGATAATACTACAAATTCCGCTCGCTTTCAATTAGGGTTCGGGCGTGCTATATTCCCTTTCAGTGAAGACCGTGTTCGTCGCCATGAGCGGCGGTATCGACAGCTCCTACTCCGCCTATCTTCTCAAGAAAAGAGGGTACAGGGTGATCGGATTTACTTTCGATCTCCTGCCGAAGAGCCTTCGGAACAGATGCAACCCGAAAATGTGCTGTTCAGCCGTGAACACCGGAAGGGCGAGAACGGTGGCCGAGAGTCTCTCCATTCCACACTATGTGATGAACATGAGGGAAGACTTCGAGCGCCACGTGATAGAGCGGTTCGTTGACGAATACAGGGCCGGGCGAACGCCGAACCCCTGTGTCCTCTGCAACAGGCACATCAAGTTTGCTTCGTTCCTCCGGAAGGCGGAAGCCATGGAGGCTGATCTCGTGGCGACCGGCCACTACGCCTCCACTACGCAGACTTCGCATGGAATGGAGCTGAGAAAGGGCAGGGACAGGGCGAAGGACCAGTCGTATTTCCTCTACCCATCCGGCGAGGCGACCTCGGAATGATCACCTTCCCCCTTGCCGACCTTACCAAGGAGGAGGTGCGCAGAGAAATCGGCGCCATAGGCGCGGACAGCCAGGAAACCCCGGAAAGCCAGGACATCTGTTTCATCCCCGGAAACGACTACAGGGGCTTTGTGGGTCAGTTCATTCCTTTGAAAAGAGGTCCTATCGTCACCACAGAGGGCAATCTCATAGGCCTTCATGAGGGGGTCCACCTCTACACCATCGGACAGAGAAGGGGCATCAACATACCTTCCAAGGGTGCCCTCTACGTGATCGACATCAATACCCGGGACAATGTGATAACCGTGGGGGCAAAAGAGGAGCTCTTTAGGAAGAGGCTCCTCGCCGACGACGTGAACATGCTCTCCTCCGCATCGGCAGGCGAGGCGCGGGCAAAGGTCCGCTACCGCCAGAGAGGAGGCATGCGCCTATGCCGTCAAGGGGGGGCTCCTTGAGGTCCTCTTCCATGAGCCGGTCTCGTCGGTTACTCCGGGGCAGTCCGTCGTGCTCTACGACGGAACCAGGGTGCTCGGAGGGGCGACCATAAGGGAGGCAAAGGCGGACTAGCGCCGCCCAAGCGCCTGACGTCGACTCGACGTAGTCGGGGTAGGCGCAGCCCGAGCACGCACGAGGTAAGGACGGGACCGCCTGCCGGGTGAGGGAAAAGGACTCCGGTACGCTCCTTGAGTCTTTGAACAGCTCAAACTTATGTTGGCAGGACCAAACCTGGGCGACATTACAAGATTGACATAACGAGCGAAGCGAGGCTGAGCGGGGAGGCTCCAGCGGCTTCGCTGCTGGAGGGGGTGCTGAACCCCATTAATCGCTCCGCGCTTTTTTGCCCAGCCTTTTCTCCACCGATTCGATTTTCTGCGCGAGCCTTCCCTCTTTCCCTTTGCGGATGTCAAGCTTCACGGTCGCATAGACCCTGGCGCAATCAGGCTCCAGGAGGGCATAGGCGTCGGCCACTACCTTGAGCGCCTCGTCGAGTCTCGCGAACTCCATTATCGTGCCCATGGGCGTGAGGCGATAATCGAGCCCGCGGTCGTCGATCATGGCGATGATCCTGCTCACGTAGGCGCTCACGCTCTCGCCCTTGTCCGTCGGAAACATTGTCAATTCCGCCAATACTGACATACGAATCCCCCTTTATTCTTTAGGGCATCGCCGGCCCCTCTGTAGCGTTCCGCAGAATTCATTCCCGTTACCGACCGGCTCCATCTTTTCCTTCGCTACGCTAGGCTCCGCTTTAGGAAAGATTACGCCGGGGCAATCGTTACTTTATTCTGTGGAACGCCCTATTCTTCCGAAGTAGATCTTCCTCCCTTTTATCATATGATCATGCCGCCTGAGCGTGCTCAAATCACATCCCAGCTTGTCGGAAAATGACCGTATGCGGACGATGTCGCCTGTGGCCGGCGCTTCGATAAGCTCCTCGTCCCCGAGAGAGAGCAGGACATGGTCGATGGACTCAGGCGCTCCCTCGCGGGAAAGAAAGACGAGGTCCCCCGCTTGGAGCTCGTCCGCGCCGAGCCGATCGGACGCGAGCCACAGGTCGAAGGCGTCCCTGGGCACATCCTTGCCAAGGGCGCGGAACACGAGGTTCACCAGACCCGAACAGTCAACCCCGGTGTCAGTCGGGGATGTCGGCAGGGGCATGCTCCGGCCGCCCCAGAGATAAGGTACGCCGAGGAAGAGGCGGGCCAGACGAATAAGCTCCGGGCCGATGCATTGCCCGGCAAGACCCATGGGAGCGGTAACGGCTACGTCCTTCTTCGAAACCCAGCCTGCCTTTCCATCGGGCAATGGGATCTCCAGAAAGCCCTCTGTTTCGCCCCTTGTCGCCAGCCGCGTGCCCAACGACAGGTAAAACAGGAGAGCGGCCTTCGGAGACGGACCGTCCGCAACGGCGGCGCGGGCGTTCTTGATCGAAGCGTTGTGGCCCGGGGGCTTCTCCACCTTCGCCACCGCCCCTTTCCGCACCCAACCGGGATAGCCGCCCCACCCGACAGGGCCGAGGAACTTCTGCTGCTCTATGGCCTCCACGCGGAGCCAGTCTCCCTGCTCTTCCATGACGCGGAGCACCTCGTTGTAGAGAAGCTGGCTCTGGCGCCCATCGTCACGCCCATCCGTGGCCGGGGCATCTGCCGGTTCCCTTCTCAGATCGGCGACCGGTATTGCCACCGTGCCGTACGCCTCGTCCTCACGGGGCAGGCTCATACTCCCCCGTGGGAGACGGCGACTCTTTCTCCCCCTCGTGCGCCGCTTCCTCATATTCCTTGACCACGATGCCCCTCCGTACCATTATTCGATAGATCAACCGGGCCCGCCTCTCCACGAAGGGGGCCGCACCGTTCGCCTTGTACCGCCGCGGGTTGGGGAGCACCGCCGCGAGCCTGGCCGCCTCCTCGGGGCCAAGGGACGAGGCGGGTTTCCCGAAGTAGGCCAGAGAAGCCGCTTCAACGCCGAATACGCCCTCACCCCACTCGGCGACATTCAGGTAGAGCTCCAGAATCCGCCTCTTGGAGAGCGTCCTTTCCATGCGCCACGTAATCACTGCCTCGGCCAGCTTTCTCGATGGGCTCTTCGATGGAGACAGGTAGAGGTTCTTCACCAGTTGCTGGCTTATCGTGCTTCCGCCGAATTTGAACATTCCCTGCTCAATGTCCTTTTCAAGGGCCTTTTCCATGGCGTCGAGGTCAAAGCCCTTGTGCGACCAGAACTTGTCATCCTCCGAGATGATCACGGCCTTTACCACGTAAGGGGAGATATGCGAATAGCTCACCCATCTGCGCTGAATCTTTATGGCCTTTCCCTTGCTCCTCCACTCCCGCTCCCTGTACTCCATGAATGCGGTCTTCCCGGGGTTCTTCCTTTTCAGTCGCGCGATATCGGGATAAACGGAATAGAAGGCGACGCACCCGAGGACGCTCAGAAGAATGAGCAGGAAAAGCCATTTGAGTACCTTCATCACCCTTCAAGGTCCTCCCTTTGGTCCGTCATTTCTGTCTGCTTGGCATTCGAAAGATATGGTATGGACAACTTCGAGGCTGGCCTTTTCGACTCTTCTTACTCCTCCATCTCGGCCAGAGCTATCTCCGCGGCAAATTGTACGCCTCCGTCGTCATCATTGAGGGCGGTGATGAGGTGGCGGGCAGCCCTCTCGTCCTTTATCTTCCCGAGGGTCCAGGCAGCCCAGCGCCGTATGTTCCGGTCCTTGTCGGTGAGCGATTGGATAAGGACCGGGACCGCGCGCTTCCCTATCCTCGACAGGGCAAGGGCCGCGCCTTCGCGCACATACCGGGCCTCGTCCTTGAGGGTCCGCACAAGGGGCCCTATGGCCTTCGCGTCCCTGATCTCGCCGAGGGCGTTCACAGCCCCCCAACGGACGCCCCAGTCCTGGTCCTCCAGGGCGGCAACGAGGGCCTCGACAGCCCTCTTGTCTCGAAGCTCTCCCAGAGAGTTTACCGCCTCTTCCCGGACGTACTTGTTCCCGTCGCCCAAGGCCTCGACAAGGGCCTCGACCGCCCTTCCGTCCTTGGTCTCCCCAAGGGCTGCCACTGCCCCTTCCCGGACATACTTATTTTCATCTTTCATGGCGGCGCACAAGGGGGCGAGAACAGCGGCGCTCTTTATCCCGCCGAGGATATGGGTGACCCTCCATCTCACGTCCCAATCCTGGTCATCGAGGAGCTTGACCACACCTTCCAGGGCCATCTCGCCGAGGGCTGAAACAGCGGCCTCGGCGGCCCTCCTCACCGATTCTTCCCCATCCTTGAGGGCCGATATCAGCGGCTTAACCGCCCTCTCGTCTTTTATCTTGCCCAGGGACGCAATGGCCCCTTCCCTCACATACCTATCCGGATCGTCGAGGGCCTCTATGAGCGGCTCAACAGCCAACTTGTGGTTGATCTCTCCGAGGGCCCAGGCAGCCCCTTCCCTCACGTACTCGTCCTCATCCTTGAGGGCCTCTATCAGGGGCTTCACCGCCCTCGAACGCCGTAACTTGCCCAGGACTTCCGTTGCCTTGAAGCGCTTCTCCCAGTCCGTACTCTTGAGGTCCTCGAGGAGCGTCTCCATGTCGTGATGATCGCGCGTCATTCTCTCTTTCTTCCTTTGGTGCCTATTCTTTTATCACAACGAAAGCCATTATGAAATAGTTTTCCTTCGGCGGCTGTCCCCGGTTGAAGCGGCTCATCGCCGGCCACACCTTCCGCACCCGTCTCTGCCAAATGTTGACAAAGATGAATGGATAAAATAAGATAAAACGCACCCGTTCTTTAGATTCGACCTCGACGTGGGGACCTCATGACCGCAAAGGCAGTGCAGAAACAGACCTGGAAGGACCAGGAGTTGTCGATTCTTCACCAGGTGGCGCAGCACATCAGCAGCAATCTCGAGCTGAATGACCTTCTCTCCCACATCGTGGAGATGGTCATCAACGTCACGGGCGCAGACTCCTGCTTCATCTACCTCTATGACGGGCAGAATGATCGGCTAAGCCTGAAGGCGGCCAATGCCGGGCAGCGGGATATTGTCGGCGAGATCACGCTGAAGCTCGGTGAAGGCGTGACCGGATGGGCCGCCCGGGAGAAGAAGCCGGTCGCTCTGTCGAGCATGGCGTACAAAGATCCGAGGTTCAAGAGCTTCACCAATCTGGCCGAGGACAGGTTCGAGGCCTTTCTCGCGCTGCCGATTCTGTCCAAGGACGAGATCATCGGGGTGATGAACGTCCACCATAAGAAGGAGCACGAATATCCCGCAGAGCCAGATAAACCTGCTCTTCACCGTCTCCAAGTACCTCGGCAGCGCCATTCAGAATGCCATGATCTACGATGAGGTGAACAAGAAGGCCAAGCAGCTCGATCTCCTCTCGGAGGTCAGCCGCACCATCGTATCGGATTACTACCTGAAGGAAATCCTCCAGCTCATCGTCACCATGACCGCCCAGGTGATGGGATCGAAGATCTGCTCCATCATGCTCCTCGATGAGAAGAAGCAGGAATTGGTCATCGCAGCCACACAGAGCTTGAGCCCGGCCTACTTAAGCAAGCCGAACCTCAAGATCGGCCAATCGATAGCCGGGAGGGTGGTCATCGAAAAGAGGCCCATCAGTGTGCTGGACGTGACGAAAGAGGCGGGCTACATGTATCCGGAGGTGGCCCGGAAAGAGGGCGTGATCTCCATGATCTGTGTGCCCATGATGATCAAGGACAGGGTCATCGGCGTCATCAACAGCTATACCCAGAGAGAATACAAGTTCTCGGACGAGGAGATCGGCATCCTTCAGGCCATCGCAAACCAGGCTGCAGTCGCGATCGAGAACACGCGTCTCGATCAGGAAATACTCTCCGCAAAAGAGGCCCTGGAGACGAGGAAGATCGTCGAGAGGGCGAAGGGCGTGCTCATGAAGGAGCTCGCCATCGGGGAAGACGACGCGTACAGGAAGATCCACAAGAAGAGCATGGACCTCCGCAAGAGCATGCGCGAAGTGGCCGAAGCCATCATCATGGCGGCCGACATACGGCGGTAGAGACGTTGAGGCGCGAACAATACTTGACATGAGAGGCGCGCAAGGCTATACTTGAAGAAATAAAAGACACTGATGTCTTTTATCGGCACCGTTAAGAGATAGCGAAACGAAGCTGAAGGACTGAGGCGTCCTAACTCCAAAGTGGAGATTAGGGCGCCTTTTTTGTGGTTGCCCAAGGGGGCAAAAGGACATGGCAGCACTGGGAACCGCCCTGGCAAGGGCAAGAAGAACAATGGCAGGGACATTCGCGGAAGGGCCCGGGGAGCAAGCGAAGCAGGAAAATCCGGAAGCGAGCGTTGCGTCCTTCGAAATCCTCGTGAGGAAGTTGTCTCCTACTCTCAGGAGGATCGCGGGCAAGCTCGACTGCCACTTCTCGTTCGTGGACGACCAGGACCTCTTTCAGGAGGCCCTCATCCACCTCTGGTCCCGTTTCAAGCTGGGCGATCTGGATGACAAGACGGACAGCTACATACTCCAGGGCTGCTATTTCCATCTCAAGAACTACATAAGGAAGACCCGCGATTCCGCGGTATTGCTTAGCCTCAGCAGCATTCCCGACGAGGATGGGGCGCGCCTCGAAGAGACGCTCGTTGCCAAGACCCTTGCCTCCTACGATGAGATTGATGGGAGCCTCCAGATAGAGGCCATGGCAGAGGGCGGCATCACCCAGAGGGAGAAGGATGTGCTCTCGTTCAGCCTCGAAGGTATGACGACAAGGGAGATCGGGAAGAAGCTGGGCATCTCGCACGTGAGCGTGGTAAAGATCCGCAACAGAATCAAAGAGAAATACGAGAGGCTGAACGGGCCGCCGGCAACAGGACGGGGAAGAAACGGAAAGCTCCTGCACCTCGCCTGTTAGGTCTTTTTAGGGCGGGAAGGCATCGAGGTTGAGACCCTTGACAGAGGGCCGTCCCTTGGCGGGCCTGACCGAGCGTGAGCGAGGGTGAGCGGGGAGGCTCCGCAGGCTTATGCCTGTGGAGGGGGCGCTGAACCCCAATAATAGACATACACGTCGTGTACTTCCTCCATGAATATGACTGATGTCGCTTTTTTCGCGCCGAGCTTTTCTGCTACCCGCTTTGAGGCGTTGTTCCGGGGAAGGATAAGGGATATGAGCCTCTTCTTCCCCAATGTGCCCTCTCCATATTCCTTGCATGCGTGCGCCGCTTCCGTTGCATATCCGTTGTTCCAGTAATCCCGTCTGATGCGATAGGATATCTCGGTCTCCGCTTCCCCGTCGATTTCTTGATGAAGAAGCCCGGCAATACCGACGAAATCCCCGCTCGATTTCAACAGGACCTTCCAAAAGCAATGACCGTACCTCTCATAGTGATCCAGGATTTCGTCGAGCATTTGCCTGGTCTCGCCATAACTCAAAACGTGGGGGAAGAATTTCATGACTTCCCTATCCCCGGTGAGTTGGTACAGCAAGTCGATATCATCGACAATCAGTTTGCTTATCTCCAGGCGCCGCGTCTCTATAATCGGGCTCATTTTCCGCTCCACCGTGTCAATTAATATGGAGAATGGCATACGCCACTGTCAAGAGAAGGCAAACCTGCAACATTGCGGAGCTTTCGAGGAGCTATCAAGTTCTGAGGCGGAAGTCTTCGCTGCTCCGGATCGTTTCCGGCTTACGTCCCGTTACTATGCGAACGGGTGGGAATATCATGAAATTCAATCCTGACACCTCGACGTCCTTCCACCCCAGGTCTTGCAGGGTTTTGACGTATTCGCCGGTAGCGCGGAGGTCCTGTATCGCGAGCCTGCCCCCGGCTTTTAGTACCCGCGCGATTTCCGTGATGGCTTTTGCCCGTCCGTCCTCTCCGGGGACGTTATGGATGGCGATGCTCGATATCGCGCAATCCATGGACCCGTCAGGAAAGGGCAGGTCGCGCATATCGGCTGTTCTTATGTCCACACGGTCGGCGACGCCTTCGGCTTTCGCGTTTGCCATGGTTGCTTCCGGGGTGTTGCCCGATTGGTCGATGCTCTGCCAGAGGTCTATGCCGAAGGCCCTTCCGTCACGAAGACGCCGGGCCACGCCGATGAGTAGAAGACCGCGTCCGCAGCCCACGTCGACCACCTTCTCGCTGCCGGCCAGTCCCAGAGTGTCAATGAGGCGCTCCCGCTCGCGGAGCTTCCCGTACTTGCTGCTCCACACCATCAACCCTCCGGTGACGAGCAAGCAGGCTGCCGACACGAATGCTGCGACCGAGAGGAGCGTCCCTGCGATCGGCCAGACTGGAACCATTATCCCATAGAGGAGTGCGCCTGCGATGCCGACAATCACTCCCCCAAAGACCAAGTTCCGCACAACAGCGGGCGCATCTATTCCGTAGTCTGCCTTTGGGCTCCTCATCTCCAGCCTCACATCCTCACGTCTCAATCGCACCGGGCTCTAACCATCCCGGAGGAAAGCGCGAAAAACGCGCCATATCCGTGTAGACGTTTGTCCGTCCGAGTTTATTGCCGCCAAAGTACCCTCCTTCGGACCTTTTAGGGGAATGTCTCCTTTGGCTTGCCCAGTTAGCTCCGGGGCCTCACCCCGCCTTCATCCCATTCATCACTTTTCTCGTTGACGTGCTATTAGCATTGTGCTATCTTATCCGAAGAGGAGAAGGCGCATGAGTTGGCCGGGGCTCCCCGCCCGAATAGGAAAGGGCACGGCGGCGGAGCATTGACCGGGCCTCGGTTTTGTGATTTAGTGGTGTTTGTGTTGCCTTCGTTCATGCCCTTTTTGCGGGAAGTCCTAAAGAGATCGGCTGATCCCCGGATGCGTCGGCGTATCGCTTTAGGGGCGCCTGAGGCCTCAAAATGCATCGGCGAGTCAAGAATATCCGCTTTGGTCATTTTCGCGCAAGCGAGGCAGATCGATCCATTGCCATGGGTGTTGAGCCAAAATGTCTTCAAACCGTCAGATTTCATCAGATTTCGTCAAGCTGACTGTGAGGGGTAAACGATATGTCCCTTGACAATAAAGGGCAGGAGCATCACATATAGTACATGATCGGCCAATATCAAGGTTTATAACATGATGATACTCTTGAAAGGCTGGCATTGAAGGAGACGGGCCGACTCCGGAAAAGAGATGCAATGATCTCGAAAAGCCTTCAAAGCCGGCTCAAAGGTCGGTCTGCGTCACATTCTCAATATCGAGAACTCAAAAAGAGGCATGCAGTTGCCGAGAGAACATCCCCCAACAGATAGGTGAGGCGACACTGAACCGATGACGGACATGGGCCAAGCTTCAACGGACGCAGAGAAGGAGCGCTTCGCCGCGATCGACAGCGGTCTCCCTTCTGCAGCCGAAAAGGCGAAGCAGTATCTCTGGTCCGTCCTCGGCGTGGCCTTGATAACCGCCGTGGGAAAGGCGATCAGCCCTTTCTTCGACATCACCAACGTTGCCCTCTTCTATCTCCTCCCGGTGCTCGTGAGCGCCGTTCGCTGGGGCAGGGGTCCCTCGCTCCTTGCCTCCCTTCTGGGCGTGCTCTCATTCGATTTTTTCTTTGTGCCCCCCTTGTTCAGCTTCACGGTGAACGACGTCAAGTATATCCTTACATTCGTCATCTTTCTCATCGTCGGCCTCGTCACCGCGAGCATGGCGACGAGGCTCCGCGACGAGCTCGAAAAGACAAGGCAGGAAGAGAAGAGGACCCTGGCCCTCTACTCCCTGAGCCGTCAGATAGCCGCGAAGGCGGACCTTGACGAGGTGTTGAAGGCGTTCTCGAAGACAGTTGCGGAGACGGTGGGCGGCCAGGTGTCGATTATCATGCCCGCTGCTGAGGACGGGGCCTTAAGCCCCGTGGCCTCATATCCGCCGGACGCAGCACTATACGGCGACAAGGAGCGGGCCGTGGTGCATTGGGTCCTGGAGCAGGGCAAGAGGGCCGGGAGGGGAACGGAGACCCTCAGGGAGGCCGCCGAGCTGGTCTTTCCGGTCAAGGCCGGCAAGCTGACCCTAGCTGCCCTCGTCATCAAGCTCGAGTCTCAAAGGGGCGCCCTCTCTTCCGATCAGGGACAGCTCATCGAGGCCTTTGCGAACCTTGCCGCAGCCGCCATCATCCGTGTGAGACTCGGCCAGGAGGCCGAAAAGGCGCAGTGGCTCGCGGAGTCGGAGAAGCTGCACAAGGCCCTCCTCGATTCGATCTCCCACGATCTGCGCACCCCCCTCTCGTCGATAACGGGGGCGGTTACAGGCCTTCTCGCCGGGGAAAACGCCTATGACGACGCGTCAAGAAAGGTCCTTTTGGATACCATAAAAGAGGGAGCCCTCCGCATGGATCGCTTCGTGGCAAACCTCCTCGACATGACCCGCCTTCAAAGCGGCGTGCTCAAGCTGAGCAGGGAGTGGTGGGACGTGCAGGATATCGTCGGCGTCTGCTTGCGGGAGATAAGGGATGCCTTGCAGGGACACCCCCTGAGCATCGACATTCCCCCGGACCTCCCTCTTGTCAACGTCGATTTTGCCCTCATCGAGCACGTGCTGATCAACCTGCTGGAAAACGCAGCGAAGTACTCTCCCCCGGAAAGCCCCATCACCGTATCGGCCCACGGGAGCAACAAGTCAGTCGTGGTGATCGTGGCCGACAGCAGCCCGTCCATCCCGGCCTCCGAGCGGCAGCACATCTTCGACAAGTTCTATCGTCTCCGGGGCCCGGGCGACGCCGGTGGGACGGGTCTCGGCCTGTCCATCTGCAAAGGCATTGTCGAAGCCCACGGGGGCATGATCTGGGCCGATTCGTTCCCCGGCTCGGGCAATCGGTTTACCTTTTCCCTGCCCGTGCCTGATCAGCCTTCCAAACAACCCGAGACCGGAGAGGAGACAAGCCATGGCTGATGCCGCTGCCAGGATTCTCGTGGTGGACGACGAAAGGCAGATTCGCCGGGTCCTCGAGACTGCCCTGCCGAGCCACGGCTACGAGGTCGACTCTGCAGCCTCAGGCTTCGAGGCCTTAAACCGGGCGGCGATATTCCGTCCGGACCTGGTCGTCCTCGATCTCGGCCTTCCCGATCTCGACGGCACGGAGATCATCAGGCGCCTACGGGAATGGACCACGGTCCCAATTATCGTCCTGTCAGTCAGGGAAGACGAAAAGGACAAGATCAAGGCCCTCGACGCCGGGGCGGATGACTACGTCACGAAGCCGTTCAGCATGGGGGAGCTCCTCGCGCGCGTGAGGGTTGCTCTTCGGCACGCCGCGCGGCCTGAGACCGAGCCTGTGCTTGCCTTTGGCGACCTCGTTGTCGATCTACTCCGTCGAAAAGTGCTCCTCAAGGGAGAGGAAGTGCACCTCACCCCGACGGAGTACGAGATCCTCAAGTATCTCGCCCTCCAGGCGGACAGGGTCGTGACCCACAGCCAGGTGCTCCGGGCCGTGTGGGGGCCGAACTCTGAAGCAGAGACGCACTATCTGCGCATCTATGTGGCCAGTCTGCGGCGAAAGATCGAGGCCGACCCTTCCCAGCCGAGCCTCATCGTCACGGAGCCGGGTGTGGGCTACCGGCTCGTCGGCAAAGAATAGGCCTGACCACTTTTTCCGTCGGCCAAACGCCGGAGCCGACGCATCGGCTGCTTAGCTCTTGCCTTCCATTTTTATGATTTCTTTACGGCACTGCCGCCAACTTTGACACTAAATTTACTTATGATGCATTAAGCTTAGCATTCCGACATTGGATGGAGGTCTATCTCATGACCCAGGACGTGGTTTACATCGTCATCTTTCTCATCGTGCTCGCGGCCCTCGCCCCGCTCATGGGCCGCTATATGGCTGCGGTTTTCCAGGGCAGGCGGAACCTGCTGAGCCCCGTGGCCTTACCCCTGGAGCGCCTCATATACCGGGTCTGCCGAATAGACGAAAAGGAAGAGATGACGTGGAAAGCCTATATCGGCGACTTTCTCTGGTTCAGCGGCATAAGCCTCGTGGCCCTCTTCCTCCTTCAGCTCGCTCAGGGGCGTTTGCCCCTCAATCCGCAGGGATTCGGGCAGGTCAGGTGGGACACCGCCATCAATACTGCCATATCCTACATGACCAACACGAACTGGCAGGCCTACAGCGGCGAAGTCACCATGACCTACCTGACGCAGATGCTTGGATTGACGGTGCAGAACTTCGTCTCGGCAGCCGCAGGCATAGCGGTGGCCCTGCCCCTTATCCGCGCCTTCACCTCGAAGCTGAAAGAGACCGTGGGCAACTTCTGGGTCGACATGACCCGCGCCGTTGTCTACGTGCTCCTTCCTTTGAGCCTCATCCTCGCGACGGTGCTCGTCTCGCAGGGGGTCGTCCAGACGTTTGACGCCTACGTGCATGCTCACACGCTGGAAGGTGGAAAACAGGTCATCGCCGTGGGGCCAGCGGCGAGCCAGGTGGCCGTGAAGCAGCTCGGCTCAAACGGCGGCGGCTTCTTCAACGCCAATTCCTCCCATCCCTTCGAGAACCCCACGGCCCTGTCTAATTTCCTGGAGATGCTCTCAATTCTGCTTATCCCCATGGCCCTGTGCTTCACCTTCGGGACCATGATCAATAACCGCCGCCAGGGATCAGCCATCTTCTGGGCAATGATGGTCCTCTTTCTCCTGGGGCTCTGCGTCTCTCTCGCAGCGGAGTGGCAAGCGAATCCCGCCATTGCGAAGCTGGGGGTGATGGGCGGCAACATGGAAGGGAAAGAGGTGCGCTTCGGCATCGGGCCGTCCGTACTGTGGGGGCAGGCCAGCACCGTGACGTCCAACGGCTCCGTGAACAGCATGCACGACAGCATGATGCCTCTCACAGGCCTCGTCTACATGTTCAATATCGCAGTGGGGGAGGTGATCTTCGGGGGCGTCGGCGTCGGCCTCATCGGCATGCTCATGTACGCCATCCTTACCCTGTTCCTGGCCGGCCTCATGATCGGCCGCACCCCTGAATTCCTGGGGAAAAAGCTCGAATCGAGGGAAATGATCATGGCGGTCATCGTCGTGATCGCCCCGGCCATCGCGTCCCTTATCTTCGCTGCCCTGGCAACGGCCACGAAGACGGGCCTCGCAAGCCTCAACAACGCCGGTCCTCATGGCCTCTCGGAGATACTCTATGCGTACTTCTCCGCGGCCGGCAACAACGGGTCCGCCTTTGCGGGCCTGAACGCGAATACCCCTTTCTATAACCTCACGATGGGATTCGTGATGCTCGTTGGGAGGTTCCTCACCATAGTGCCCGCCCTGGCCATCGCCGGGTCCCTGGCCGCCAAAAAGACTATCCCCCCGAGCTCCGCCACGTTCCCGACGGCAAGCGCCCTCTTCGTCGGCATGCTCGTCGGGGTCGTCATCATCGTCGGGGCCCTCACCTTTTTCCCCGCCCTCGTTCTCGGGCCCGTGCTCGAACAGCTCCTGCTCGCAGCCGGCCGGGTTTTCTAAAGAGGAGACATCCATGGAAGAAAAGCATATCAGTATATGGCAATCGGGGCTGATGAGATCGGCTGTCACCGGCTCTTTCCGGCGGCTCGATCCGCGTCTCCTCTGGCGCAATCCCGTCATGTTCGTCGTCGAGATCGTCTCCGTGGTCACCACGGTCATCTCCGTGAGCAACCTCTTCTCCGGCCGGCCTTTCTCGTTCAACGCGCAGATAAGCATCTGGCTCTGGTTTACCGTGCTCTTTGCCAACTTCGCGGAGGCCCTCGCCGAAGGCAGGGGAAAGGCCCAGGCAGAGTCTCTGCGGAAGGCCCAGACCGAGGCGTATGCGCGCAGGGTGTGCGCGGACGGAAGAGAGGAAAAAGTTCAGGCCCTTTCCCTGCGGAAGGGCGACATCGTGCTCATGGAGGACAGCGACCCTGTTCCCGGCGACGGTGAGATAGTTGAAGGGGTCGCCCTCGTCGATGAGTCCGCGGTCACCGGCGAATCGGCCCCGGTGATCAGGGAGGCAAAGGGCGACCGGAGCGCCGTCACCGGAGGGACCCGCATCCTGTCCGGCCGCATCAAGGTAATGATCACCGCCAACCCCGGCGAGACATTCCTCGACCATATGATCTCCATGGTGGAGAGCGCCACCCGGCAGAAGACGCCGAACGAGGTGGCCCTCGAAATCCTGCTCGTGGGGCTCACCGTGCTTTTCATCGTTGTCGTCGCCACGCTCCTTCCCTTTGCCGCTTACGGGGGCGTCGCCGTTCCCGTCACCGTGCTCATCGCCCTCCTCGTCTGTCTCATACCCACGACGATCGGGGGCCTTCTCCCTGCCATCGGCATCGCGGGCATGGACCGTCTCATCCAGCACAATGTCATTGCCCTGAGCGGGCGGGCGGTGGAGGCTTCCGGCGACGTGGACGTGGTCCTCCTCGACAAGACCGGGACCATCACCCTGGGCAACCGGATGGCCACCGATTTCATACCTGCCGAAGGGGTGGCCAACGAGGAGCTGATGGAGGCGGCCCTCCTCTCTTCCCTTGCGGACGAGACCCCGGAGGGAAGAAGCATCGTGGCCCTGGCGAAGCACCGTCTCGACGTGCGCGGCCGCGACATCAAGACTCCCGATGCGTCGGCCTTCGTGCCTTTTACGCCGGAGCTGCGCATGAGCGGTGTCTCCCTCGACGGCCGGGAGATACGCAAGGGCGCAACCGATGCCGTTGCCCTCTTCGTGCAGAAGAACGGAGGCCAGGTCCCCGACAGCGTGGAAGAGGCGGCTGCCCGGGTGGGCCGCGAGGGCGGCACGCCGCTCGTGGTGGCTGAGTCACAGAGGGTCCTCGGGGTCATTCAGCTCAAGGACGTGCTCAAGGAGGGGATAAAGGAGCGTCTCGATCAGCTCCGCCGCATGGGGATCACCTCTACCATGATCACCGGGGACAACCCCCTCACCGCCGCGGCCATTGCCGCGGAAGCCGGCATCGACGATTTCGTGGCACAGGCGCGGCCGGAAGAGAAGCTGCGGCTCATCCGCAAATACCAGGGGGAGGGCCATCTCGTCGCCATGATCGGCGACGGCACGAACGATGCCCCTGCCCTTGCCCAGGCCGATGTTGCGGTGGCGATGAACGCCGGAACCCAGGCTTCGAGGGAGGCGGCCAACATGGTCGATCTCGACTCCAACCCCACCAAGCTCCTCGATATCGTGGCGATCGGAAAGCAGATACTGATGACCAGGGGGGCCCTCACCACGTTCAGCGTTGCCAATGACGTATCCAAGTACTTCGCCATCATTCCGGCCATTTTCGTTGAGGTGTTTCCCGTGCTCGCCGTACTCAACATCATGCGCCTGGCCACGCCGCAGAGCGCGATCCTTTCCGCTATCATCTTCAACGCAATCATCATCCCCCTTCTCATTCCCCTTGCCCTGAAAGGGATCAAGTACCGGCCCATCACGGCCCAGGCCCTCCTCTGGAGGAATCTCGTCATATACGGCTTCGGGGGCCTGGCGTTGCCCTTCGTCGGCATCAAGCTGATAGACATGATAGTCGTTTTCCTGCACCTTGCCTAAGGGAGGTTACCAATGAGACCATTTTTGCGGGCGCTCCTCGTTTTTGTCGTCCTCTCAATCCTCACCGGCCTTGCCTACCCCTTCGCGATCACCGGCCTTGCGCGCCTCCTCTTCCCGGAAAAAGCGGTGGGCAGCCTGGTCCTGGCCGGAGGCAAGGTTGTGGGCTCATCGCTCATCGGGCAGAAGTTCACCACGCCCCAGTACTTCCACGGCAGGCCTTCGGCGAGCGATTATGACGCGACCAATTCCGGAGGGACCAATTTCGGACCTTCCAACGCGAAGTTCATCGAAGAAGTCGCCAAAAGGATAGCAAGAATCCGCCAGGAAGACGGACTCTCTCCCGCCGCGCCTGTCCCGGCGGATCTGGTCCTCGCGTCCGCGAGCGGCCTCGATCCCGACATCAGCCTCGAGGGGGCACTCCTGCAGAGCGAAAGGGTGGCGAAGGCAAGGGGGCTTTCGAGGCAGCGGGTATCGGCCCTCGTCCTGGCCTCGGCCGACCGCCTCTACGGACCGGGAAGCAGAGAAATGGTCAATGTCCTCGATCTCAACCTTTCCCTGGATGCCCTGGAGAAGAGGTAGAGAAGAAACGGGGGGACGATGGATGCGCCTCCCTTTGCCCTAGAAGACGGAATGCAGGAAAAGCCAAAGGCCGGAATGGTCGCCAAGACATCGATCGCCGATTATCTCCTTCAGCGGATTATCGGGTCGAGCAGCCACAACTTCAAGTACCACCTGAAGGAATGCCTCATGCACCTGCCTGAGGAAGACTTGAGGGCCATCGCCTACGAGAGAAACGTGCACGTCCTCGCCGCGTCGACGAATGCCGTGGTGACCCTCGATCCTGTCCTCTACGACCCGGGTAAGGGCGATCTGGTCCTCGTCGTTTTCACGACCGACTTCGACAAGTGCCCGGCCCATGAAATTGTCTACACCATTGCCCATGAGTTCGCGCACGTTTTTCTCGACCACTTTCGCCGTACGAAGTGGCACGGCCATGAGAGCGAGATAGAGGCGGACCGCCAGGTCGTGGCGTGGGGCTTCGAGCGGCAGCTCCGGCAGACCCCTTCCAACTATCTCGGATGGAAGGAATAGTCCGGCCCATACGTCTTCCCCACTCGCATTGCGCTATCCTTGACAGGAACCGGGCAAAAGCGGTATTGTCAATAGAGCCATGGACCGGACGCTCCTTCTCAACACGACTTTCGAGCCCCTCGCCATAGTCTCCTGGAAAAAGGCGGTAACCCTTCTCTTCCTCCAAAAGGTGGAGGTGATCAAGGAATATGACCGGGAGATAAAGAGCGTCTCGCAACGGATGGCGCTCCCGGCAGTGGTGCGGCTGCGCAGGTTCGTCCGCAACAACCATGCGAGCGTGCGCTTTTCGAGGAGGAACGTCTTCCTCCGCGACGACTACACGTGCCAGTACTGCGGGAAGCGGTTCGAGCCGAAGCACCTCACTTGCGACCACGTTGTCCCGAGGTCGAGAGGCGGCATCACCGAATGGACGAACATAGTGACCTCCTGCATCTACTGCAATCTGAAAAAGGCAGACAAGCTGCCCGAAGAAGTGGAGATGGTGCCGAGAAAGAAGGCTACCCGTCCGAGCGGCTTCCACGTGCTCCTGCTTAATCTCGGGGTGAAGACCCTGCCGGATTACTGGAAAGACTACATGTTTCTGAGGGATTGACATGAAGCGGCTGTGGGCGCCGTGGAGGATGGAATACATCGCGAGCGAGAAGCGCCCGGACAAGGGCAAGTGTTTCCTTTGTCTCGACGCGGATGGCGACGATAAGGCCCTCGTGCTCGTGAGAAAACCGGCCGCTTTCGCGATCATGAACAGGTATCCCTATTCCAACGGACATGTGATGGTGGTCCCCACCAGGCACGTGGGGAGCATAGAAGACCTTACGGACGAGGAGCTTCTCGAGATGATGCGCCTCGTCCGCACCATCTCGGCCGTCCTGAGACAAGAGATGAGCATAGATGGGCTCAACGTGGGGATCAACATGGGGAAGGCAGCGGGAGCGGGACTCGAAGAGCACATCCACATCCACGTGGTGCCCCGGTGGTTCGGCGATACGAACTTCATGCCCGTCGTCGGGGAGACCAAGGTCATCTCCGAGCACCTCTACGAGACGTACCGGAAACTGAAAGATCGGATGGGCTAGGAAGAAACGAGAAGCCTGTCCTTGAAAGGCGTGCCCTTTCTCTCGGGAGCCTTCCAAATAGTTATTGTACTCTTTTGACATTTCCCTAATAATGACAGTGGGGAGACGGCTTCCGAAAGACCGCCGACGTTCGGGCCGCGTTCGCCGGGTAAGTGAGGGCCTAAATAAGACGGTCCGTCCATGAGGGCATCTCAATGAAGCGGCGGATAGCCTAAAAGCATCGCCTCAAGGAGGTTCTTGACATGTCGGCTCTGCGCGATGAGATCATCGAGGCCGAAAAAGCCCGGACCGACCTTCTGAAATGGAAGCTCATAATCGTTTCAGGCCTGGGAGGCGCCGGACTGGGCTTCACCGGAAAAGGCAGTGTGCCGGGCGCTCTTTACGTACTTCTTCTCATTCCGGCGGTCTTGCCTGTACGTGGACCTGATGTGCAGGCACTTGACGCTCCGCATAATGGTGGTCGGTACTTTTCTGCGACTCAAAGGCCGGGACGAGGAAGGGGAGTACGAGCGGTTTGTCGACGAGACCCGGGGAAAGAAGCGGAAGAGGCTCAACGTCTTCGCCCTGGAGGATTGGGCCCTTGAATGGTCGACGATCGTCCTCTGCGTTGCTTGTCATGGGAACCGTGCTGGTCTCTCCGGAGATAGGGAGGACGGGTGGAGGCGCACCTTTTGCGGACTGGGTCAGGCATTACTCGTTTGTCTTTTCAGGAGGTGCCGGCATCGTTTTTTCGTTCCTCATTCGACTCCGCTACTTCCGGCGTTGGGAAAAGATAGAGAAGCACGGGCGCTGATCATTTGACTGACCGAAAAGAACCATAGACCGGCGCATGTCCCGAAAGTAGCGCCGCAATGAACCAGGTGCGCATGAGATGATCGTGATCCATCATGACGAAATCGGGCAGCGGTTAAAAGCCCGCTACAGCGTGGACGATATCGACAACCTTCTCGCGTTTCTGGACGCCCGGGGGGCCCTTCGACTTCTTCCCTCTGCCCACCGGATTATATCCCGCCGCTGCCATCGACCCGAAGGCAGCCTCCCAGAGCGGCTACGGCAATGTCTGGGTTAGGGACAATATCTACGTTGCCCTGGCCCTCAGAGCCGCAGGGCGGACGAAGGAGGCGAGCGCCGCGGTGAAAGGCCTGGCCGCCTTCTTTCGCAAGTACCGCGTCCGCTTCGAGGCTATCGTGGAGGGACGTGGGGACAGTAAGTCGCCGATGAGCCGTCCCCAGGTCCGCTTCGACGGGCTGAGCCTCCTCGAAATCCCGGCCCGCTGGGCCCATGCCCAGAACGATGCCCTGGGCTACTTCCTCTGGATGTATTGCCTCTTGGCGCGCGAGGGCTCCCTGGCGCCGGACGGGGACCTATTGGCCCTGTTCGCGCTCTATTTCGACGCCATCCATTACTGGGAAGATGAGGACAGCGGCCACTGGGAGGAAAGACGAAAGGTAGAGGCCTCGAGCATCGGCGCGGTAGTGGCGGGTCTGAAAGGACTGCGTGAGCTTCTCGCCATTGGGCTGCCCCCTCCGCAAGGCCGGGGGCGAGGCGGTCAATTCCGCCTTTCTCGATGGCCTGATCTCGCGGGGAGAAGAAGCCCTTGCCTCCATTCTTCCCGCGGAATGCATCCAGTCCGATCCCCGCAAGTATCGCCGGTATGATTCCGCCCTGCTCTTCCTGATCTATCCTTTGGAGGTGGTGGACGGGCCTATGGAAGAGACGATCCTCGAGGACGTGCGGCTGAACCTTCAGGGTGACTACGGCATCCGCAGGTATCTCGGAGACTCTTACTGGACCGCCGACTACAAGGAGAAGCTGCCTGCCGAGGAGCTTACCGCGGACGTGAGCGAGCGCCAGGAAGCCAGGGACGCCCTGGCGCGACCGGGCGAGGAGGCCCAATGGTGTATCTTCGATCCCATCATCTCAATCATCTTCGGACGCCGCTACCTACGATCGGGCGATCCCATCGATCTGGAGGGGCAGGTGCTCCACCTGAACCGGTCCCTCGGGCAAATGACCGGTCCCGAATGCCCGCAGGGCGAGCTGCGCTGCCCGGAGGCCTACTATCTGGAGCACGGCCGCTATGTCCCCAACGATCACGTGCCCCTTCTGTGGACCCAGGCCAACCTCCGGCTTGCCCTGCTGGCCATGAGGCAGAGCGCGGCCCGCGTGTAACCGGGGCCAATCCCTTCCTTCGCGCGCCTTAAGAACGCGAGAAGATCACGCCAGCGTTCGCACGGACTTTTCTCCGGCCCATTGGCGCGTCTTGGCCGCGGCGATGAATGCGTCCTTATCGTCGGCATCGACCCTGCAACTCCCCTCGCGAAAAAGGGGCCGGCTCGCCCTAGCGCCCAGCGGCGGTCGTGCGCCGGTATTCTTCAAGGAATTCGGAGGAGGTCGCGACGGTGAGCAAAGGGTGTATAGCGGAGCGCCGGTACGCGTTGAGGGTGTTCTCGTGGATCTCCCTCTTGTGGGAGGCGCAGAGGTCCTCCAGGATGACAGTGCGGAAGTCGTGGCAGATAGCATCGAAAGCGGTGGCCAGGACGCAGAAGTGGGTGGTGATGCCTCCCACGGCCACGGTATCGACGTGCCACGTGCGGAGCGTCTGGTCAAGATCGGTCTTGAAGAAGGCGCTGAACCGCCTCTTGGGGAGGATCGTATCGCCGCTCTGAGGCTCGAGATCGTGGAGCACCCTTGCCCCTTCGGTTCCCCGTATGGCATGGGGCTTCATGCGGCCTCCGAAGAGGAAATCGCCTTCGAGAAAGCTGTCGCAGGCGAAAATGACGGGAACGGAGATTCCCCTGCACGTCTTTAGAAAGTCGCGCACCAGCGGAACGATCCGTTCCTCTTCCCGGTCCTTGTTGGACCTGTCCCCGTAGTTGTCTTCGAGCATGTCGACGATGATGAGCGCCGGTTTCACGATGCCTCCCCCTTAGTCTTAAGCCCCTTATCCTCGCCGTGATGAGCCTTCGGGACCGACGCTACATTATCAGACCCCACAGACGATCGTGTCAAGTGTTACCTGGATTGCCGGGACTGGCGAAGAAAACTCGCATCCCACGAATAACGAAGCCCACGGAAGACTTTGTCAAGGAGGATGCCCTTTCGCCCCCTATCCATTTGCGTTCAGGCCCGCTTCACCGCCCCGTTGTTGAAATAGTCCCGTGCTTATGATAGAGTACGACGGATTATTTCCAATGTTCATATGAATATCAGAGCGATGTTAGAGGACAGGGAGGATGAATATCTCTCGCCATTTGCGCAGAAGAGCCGCGACACGAGGGGCCGGGCCAGGCAGGAAGTCGCGTGCGACATCAGACCGGCGTTCCAGCACGACCGGGATCGGATCGTGCACAGCAAGTCCTTTCGCAGGCTCAAGTACAAGACCCAGGTATTCCTTTTCCCCAGCGACGATCACTACAGGACGCGCCTCACCCACACCCTGGAGGTATCCCAGATAGCGAGGACGATCGCCAAGTCGCTCCTTTTGAATGAGGACCTCGTGGAGGCCATCGCCCTTGGCCACGACCTCGGCCACACTCCCTTCGGCCACTCAGGGGAGGAAGTGCTCAACAGGCTGCATGAGGGGGGCTTCCGCCACAATGAGCAGAGCCTGAGGGTCGTCGATCTCCTCGAAAGAGACGGGCAGGGTCTCAACCTCACCATGGAGGTCCGCGACGGGATCCTGAGGCATTCGAAGGGCAAAGGGGACATCACGATAAGGGCCGCAGAAGAGAAGCCGCTCACGAGAGAGGCGGAGGTGATTCGCATAGCCGACGTGATCGCCTATATCAATCATGATATCGACGATGCCATGAGGGGTAATGTGATTACCCTGCCGGACCTGCCGGAGGACTGCCGGAGAGACCTGGGGGAGACCCATTCCCGAAGGATAGATTGCATGGTGCGCGCCGTCATTGGGGAGAGCTTGAAGAACAACGACGTGTCCATAGAGCCGAAAGTCGAAGAGCGCATGGAGGAGCTTCGGGGTTTCCTCTACGAGCGGGTGTACGAAAACAACCTCGTCCATGCCGAATTCATTAAATGCTCGATGATCATCGAGGAGCTTTACCGCTATTTCCTTGACCACCCCGATGCCTTTCTTGAGGAGACGGGAGCGAGAGAGTTTTATGACGACCCTTCCACCTGTGTGTGCGACTTTATCGCGGGCATGACGGACCGGTACGCCTTCAATCTCTTCGAGAGGATATTCCTTCCAATGCCCTGGAAGATACCTGTTTAGGGGGACACATGAAAAAGACGATAGTCATTGCGGACAGGGATGAGAGCCTCCAGCATGCTTTCATGACCGTCTTCTCCAAGGCGAATTTTGAGATCATTCACGCGGCAAACGGGAAAGAAGTCGAGAGGATCGCTGAGAGGA
Organism: uncultured delta proteobacterium; assembly: GCA_963749525.1. Lineage (GTDB taxonomy): Bacteria > Desulfobacterota > Syntrophorhabdia > Syntrophorhabdales > WCHB1-27 > CAVVNC01. Next base: position 19,968 of record CAVVNC010000032.1, on the reverse strand, counting down.
TAAACCCTGATGTATATATCGTCAACGTCAACCTTCCCAAGGTGAATGGGATTGAAGTCTACAAGAAGCTGCAGAAACAGAAGTTCCTCGAAACGGCAAGCTTCTTCTTTCTCAAGGACGAGTCGGATGCCACGGAGCTTGCTGGGATACCAGGCAGACGGCGTGATAGAGAAGCCGATCAATTTCTTCCGGGTCTATGAGACGATCACGAAAGAGGATGAGGCCATCGAGCTGACGGACCTTGTGGAAGACAAAGCGGCCGAGGCAGTGGTGCCGGAGGCCGTGGTGCCGGAGGCAGGGGACGCGGCCCCGGGTATCGAGGGGCCGGCCGACGGGGGCGTCCCGGAACAGGTGGCTGAGCCCCTGTTGACGAAAGAGCCGGAGGCGCTGCCTCCGGAAGAGGCCGAAGCACCGGCCGCCGAAGAAATGGTCTTGCCCGTCGTGGAGGCGCATTTCGAAGAGGGGCAGCCGGCGGCACCAGAGCCCCCCGCAACCCCCGAGCCTCCCGCGGCTCTCGGACTCGTGGAGCAGGAACAGGCAGCAGAGATTGGGCCGAAGGTGGAGAGTGGTGAAGCCGGGCAGGTCCATGTGGAGGAAAGCCTCTCCAGCGCGTTCGGGGCCAGGCTCAAGGACGCGATGGAAAGCCTGGGAGGAGGCCCTCTGCCTGACGCAGCGGAGGGAATAGCGGTCCGCGCCCAGGCAGGTCTTGAGCGGTCCGAGCTCGAGGCCCGAATCCAATCGGCCCTCGCGTCTGCCATGGTAGAGGCCGGAAAGACGCTCTCGGCCGAGCTTTCGCCCGTCCTCTCCCAATACGTGGAGGACTATGTCAAGCGCATGCTGCTCGAGATTGCCGAGAGGGTGATCAGGGAAGAAATCGACAAGCTACTGAAGGAGTCCGCTTAAGTGATAGACAAGGTCTACGATCCGAGAGAGGTAGAGCAGAAATGGTACGCCTACTGGATTGAGAAGGGTTATTTCAAGGCTAGAAGCGTCTCTGCCGAGCCGCCCTTTCTGCATAGTGATACCGCCCCCCAACGTGACGGGTGTCCTCCACATGGGACATGCCCTCAATAATACGCTCCAGGACATCATAGTGCGCTACAAAAGGATGTCAGGCTTCAACACGCTCTGGCTGCCGGGAACGGACCACGCAGGCATAGCCACGCAGAACGTGGTGGAGAGGGAGCTTGCCAAGGAAGGCTTGAGGCCGGAAACCATCGGCAGGGCGGCCTTCATCGAGAGGGTCTGGGAATGGAGGAAGAAATCGGGGGGCACCATCATCGAGCAGTTGAAGCGCCTCGGCTCCTCATGCGACTGGTCCCGCGAGCGCTTCACCATGGACGAGGGCTTGAGCCGGGCGGTGCGCGAGGTGTTCGTGAGGCTCTTCGAAGAAGGGCTCATCTATCGGGGAGACTACATCATCAACTGGTGCCCCAGGTGCAAGACCGCCCTATCCGACGTGGAAGTGGAGCACGAAGAGACGAAGGGGCACCTCTACTACATCAAGTACCCCCTCGCGGAAGCGCAGGGATTCCTCATGGTGGCGACCACGAGACCTGAGACCATGCTCGGCGACACGGCCGTTGCGGTCAACCCGGACGATCCCCGGTATCGCTCCCTCATCGGGAAACAGGTGGTCCTTCCCCTCGTCGACAAGAAGATCCCGATCATCGGCGACGCTTACGTGGACATGGAGTTCGGAACGGGCGCGCTTAAGGTGACACCCGGCCACGATTTCAACGACTTCGAGATTGGAAAGAGACACTCCCTCGACGTGGTGAAGGTGCTCGACGATGACGGCACGATGAACGACCATGCCGGCCGATACAAAGGCATGGACAGGTTCGACGCAAGACGCCGGATCGTAGAGGACCTGAAGGGTCTCGGTCTCCTCGAGAAGGTAGAGGATTATCCCCTGGTGGTGGGAAGATGTTACCGCTGCAAGACCGTGGTGGAGCCTATCGTCTCGCTCCAATGGTTCGTGCGCATGGAGCCTCTGGCAGCGCCGGCCATAGAGGCGGTTCGCAGCCACAGGGTGGTGATCGTCCCTGAGATGTGGGAGAAGGTCTACTTCGAGTGGATGGAGAACATCAAGGACTGGTGCATATCGAGGCAGATATGGTGGGGACACCGGATACCCGTCTGGTATTGCGACGCCTGCAACGAGGTCTACGTCTCCAGGGAGGACGTGACTTCGTGCCGCTCGTGCAAAGGTCCGGTGAGGCAGGAATCGGATGTCCTCGATACGTGGTTCTCTTCCGGGCTCTGGCCTTTCTCCACGCTCGGCTGGCCGGATGAGACGGACGATCTCAAGACCTTCTACCCCACGTCCCTCCTCGTCACGGGGTTCGACATCCTCTTCTTCTGGGTGGCCCGCATGATCGTCATGGGCCTCCACTTCATGGGGGACGTACCCTTCAGGCAGGTCTATATCCATGCCCTCGTGAGGGACGCCGAAGGCAAGAAGATGAGCAAATCCAAGGGGAATGTGATCGACCCCTTGGTGATGATGGACAAATACGGGACCGATGCCTTCCGCTTTACCTTTGCCATGCTCGCGGCCCAGGGAAGGGACATTCTCCTCTCGGAAGAGCGGATCGAGGGGAGCAGGAACTTCGTCAACAAGATCTGGAACGCATCCCGGCTCACGGAAGCCTTGCTGGAGGGGGCGCCCCCAACGGATGCGCGGAAGGCGTCCTCATTCCTCCCGGACAGATGGATCAGGTCGCGCCTGCAGAGGGTGGCAGGGGAGGTCTCCGAGGCCATCGAAACCTACCGGTACAGCGACGCGGCGCACAGCCTCTACGGCTTTGTGTGGCACGAGTTCTGCGACTGGTACCTGGAGCTGGTGAAGCCGAGCCTCTATGGAAAGATGATTGCCTTCGACCGCGCTGCCATTGCCTCGAACCTCCGGGCGACCCTGATGGACATATTGTGCCTCCTCCATCCCTTCATGCCTTTCGTCACCGAGGAGATCTATCAAAGGATGGCCGGGGCAAAGGCGGAGAGCATCATGATCGCCCCATTCCCCAGCCTTCAGCCTTCCGAGATCGATGAGGAGGGGGAGGCACAGATGGCCATGATCACGGGTGCCGTCGAAGCGATCAGGAATATCCGGGGAGAGATGGGTTTTCCTCCGGCGCAGCGGATCGAGGTGCAGATCCGGGCGAACGGCCACCGCGGCCTCTTCGAGGCCTATGAGTATTACGTCAAGGAGCTGGCGCGGATCTCAGAGATCACCTACATAAACAGCGGGGAAAAGCCGGAAAGGGCCGCCCTCGGCATATTCAAGGACGTGGAGCTCTTCGTGCCCATCAGGGACATGGAGGTGGTCCGCAGGGAGAGCGCAAGGGTGGAGAAGGAGCTTGCCCGGATCAGCGGCTGAGGCCGACCGGGTCTTCAACAAGATAAATAACCGGGCCTTCAGGGAAAAGGCGCCCGAGGTGGTCCTCCAGAAGGAAGAGGCTGAACTTCCAGGAATTGAGTGCCAGGCGGGACAAGCTGCTCGCGAGCAAAGAGATGCTCGAAGGCCTGCTGAAAGGGTAAAAGGCCGCCCGAAGGCAACAAAAACTACAAGTAACAAAGAGGATATTCATGAAAATTGATAAAGCGGTGGTAGAGCACGTGGCCCACCTGGCGCGGCTTCATCTGGATCCCGAGGAGATCGAGCTCTACACGCAGCAGATTGACAGGATACTCGAGTACATGGACAAGCTCAATTCCATCGACACCACCGGCATCGAGCCGACGACCCACGCGGTCCCCCTCGGAAACGTGTTCAGACAGGACGAGGTCAACTACAACTTCCAGGTGGAAGAGTCGGTGGGGAATGCGCCGGAGCGCTAGGGCTCCTTCTTCAAGGTGCCGCCCATCATTGAAGTAGACTGACCCGCATCCAAGGAACGAGGAGAGGGCATGGAAGAAATCCTGCATAAATCGATACGGCAGGTGAGGGACCTCCTGAAAAAGGGGGAGATCACGTCCGTTGAATTGACGCGTTTCTATCTCGATAGAATCTCCAAGTACGACGGCCGTATCAAGGCTTACCTGCGCGTCACCGAGGAGATGGCCATGCGCATGGCCGCGGATGCGGACAGGCGGATCAAGGAAGGAACGGACGGCGCCCTCACGGGCATCCCCTTCGGCATGAAGGACATCCTCTGCACCCGGGGGGTGGAGACCACGTGCGCCTCCCAGATACTGCGAGGCTTTGTCCCGCCCTACGATGCGACGGTCATACGGAAGTTGAACGAGAGCGGCTACGTCCATCTCGGCAGGATCAACATGGACGAGTTCGCCATGGGATCTTCCACGGAGAACTCGTCATTTCAGGTCACAAGAAACCCATGGGACCTGGACCGCATACCCGGCGGATCGAGCGGCGGGTCCACGGCGGCCGTGGCAGCGGGGCTCTGTGCCGCGACCCTCGGGACCGACACAGGGGGCTCCATAAGGCAGCCTTCGGCCCTTTGCGGGACCGTGGGGCTGAAGCCCACCTACGGCAGGGTCTCGCGGTACGGCCTCGTGGCGTTCGCCTCATCTCTCGACCAGATAGGCCCGATCACGAGGAGCGTCGAGGATTGCGCAGTTCTCCTCAAGGTCATCGCAGGCCATGATCCCATGGATTCCACGTCCATTCCGGAAGGCGTGCCCGACTATACGGCGGATCTTCTCAAAGACGTGAAAGGGCTGCGCATCGGCATGCCCAAAGAGTACTTCATCGAGGGGGTCGACCCGGAGGTGACCGCCGCCGTCGAAGGGGCGCTCAGGGTCTTCGAGAGGCTCGGCGCAACCATCGTTCCCGTCTCCCTTCCCCACACGGAATTCGCCGTCTCCGTCTACTACATCATCTGCACTGCCGAGGCTTCATCGAACCTCGCGCGCTACGACGGTGTGAAATACGGAATGAGGAAGGAAGGAAAAGACATCGTCGACATGTACAAGCAGACGCGCTCCCAGGGCTTCGGAAAAGAGGTGAAGCGGCGGATCATCCTCGGGACCTACGTGCTCTCCTCGGGGTACTACGACGCATACTACAGGAAAGCGGGCCAGGTGAGAACGCTCATGCGGCGCGATTTCGACGAGGCCTTCACGCAGTGCGACCTCATCGCCACACCGGTCTCCCCTACGTGCGCCTTCAAGATCGGGGAGAAGACGGATGATCCCCTCACCATGTACCTCTCCGACATTTTCACCATTCCCATCAATCTCGCCGGTCTTCCGGCCCTTTCCCTGCCGTGCGGCTTCGACGGCAAGGGGCTGCCCATCGGCCTTCAGATCATCGGGAGGCCCCTCGGGGAAGCGCTCATCCTGCAGGCCGCCTCGGTGCTCGAGGCGGAGATGCGCCTCAAGAAGATCCCGGACGCATTCCTGTGACCATGGAGATAAGGGACCCCCAAGGCTTCCTCAAGGCCCTCTCCCGGATGGGCATCCGCACCTATGTGTCGGGTAAGCCGAAGGGATGACCCTTGAGCAGCTTGCCGGCCGTGTGGCGACGTGTACGCGGTGCGGTTTGGGCAAGTCCCGCCGGAACGCCGTCTTCGGTGAAGGGAACGAGCGGGCTGAGCTGCTTTTCGTGGGAGAGGCGCCCGGCGAGGAAGAGGACATGCAGGGGCGCCCTTTCGTGGGCAGGGCGGGGAAGCTCCTCGACCACCTCATCGAAAAGATCGGCCTGAGCCGAAAAGACGTCTACATCTGCAACGTCCTCAAGTGCCGGCCCCCGAACAACCGCGACCCTGAAGTAGTGGAGGCGGAGGCCTGTGAGTCCTATCTGCGCTCGCAGATCGAGATCGTGCGGCCGAAAGTGATCTGCACCCTCGGCAGGCACGCGTACAACACGCTTCTCAAAAAGGACGAGCGGATCACGAAGATCAGGGGGACCTTCACGGAGTACAGGGGCATCAAGGTCCTCCCCACGTACCATCCGTCGTTCTTGTTGAGGAACCAGTCCGCCATGAAGGATGCGTACGAGGATATGGAGAAGCTGAAAGCGTTCCTCGGGCAAATCGAAGAGGGCGGATAAGGGGTTCGGGTCCCGCGTTGCATCTTTGCGTTGTCTCCCTGCGGAGATTACACTCCTGAAAGAGAGAACAAAAAACATAGGAGGCAATCATGAAGATAAGCGCGAGAAACGTGCTCAAGGGCACGGTGAAAAAAGTGAGCCATGGAGCAGTCAATTCTGAGGTCGTCGTCGAGCTTTCGGGAGGGGCCGAAGTGGTCTCGATCATCACGAAAACCTCGGCTGAGCAACTGAAGCTCGCCCAAGGATCGCAGGTGTATGCGGTCATCAAGGCAAGCAACGTGATGATCGCCGTCGATTAGCCGAAGTCACGGTCTCGGCCATTTTTGCTCTCCCTCTTTCTATGAAGAGGGAGAGCCTCCGCCTTTTCGCATCCACGTCGGGGAGCGTCGAATTCCCGCTCTGCCGGACTTTGGCCACATCGGCAGGTCCTCGACGCGGAGGTCGGAGAATACCATATCCCGATACGCAGGTGCTTCTTCCTGAAGGCAGGCAGAATAACGTGGCGCAATACCTTTAGCAGTCGCTTCTTGTTGCTCAAGGGGCCGCGCACGATGATGCTCGGGGCTTATGGTCCCTGCAAACCGACCGAAGGACATAGTGTTCAGCATGCCACCCGTTGCCGACAATCGGAGCACCGGGATAGGGCGGAGGGCCGTCTTCTGGCTACCCCAGCTTTCTGAACGCCGTCGCCTTTATGGCAGCATACACTTCGGTTCCTTCCGTTATGCCCAACTCGTCGGCCGCCTGTCTGACCACCTCTGCCACCAGGCGTCCGTCACCATTGCAGTCGAGATCGATGCCGATTCTGTTGCCCGCAGGGAAAGTGCTGACCACCCTGCACGTGAGGAGATTACGGGCGCTGATCGCCTCCGGATGACTTTTGAAGAGCATGATGTCCGTAGATGAAAGCTCGAAGAGGCCTTCCGGCTCCTCGTCGCCCGAAGAGGTGAGCAGTTGTTGATCGCCCCATGTGTAAGCATAGAGCGCATCTACCTGGCGCGGCTGTGACAGCCGGAGGAGGTTCATGTAGCCTGCCATGCTCTCCCCCATCCGCGCACGCACCAGGCCTTCCGCCGTTGTCTGCTCGACGACGCGTCCCTCGACCACATGCAGGACCTGGTCCGTCATGATTTGCATCTCCAGCAGCGAATGGGAGATGAAGAGGTAAGGAATCTTGAAGGCCGCGCAGACGTTTTTCAGGAAAGGGACGATCTGGAATTTGAGGTTGTCATCGAGGGCCGATAACGGCTCGTCGAGGAGCAGCAAGCGCGGGTTGCCGAGAACCGCCCTGCCGATGGCTACCCGTTGTTTCTCTCCGCCGGAAAGGTGCTTTACGCCGCGGTCCAGCAGGCGACCGATCTGTAAGACTTCAACCACGTCACCGAAGGCGATCTTGCGGTGTTCGAGGGCGCACCGCCTGTAGCCGTACAGGAGGTTGCCCTTCACGCTTAAGTGAGGGAAGAGGCTGGGGCGCTGGAAGACCATACCCATACGTCGATGTTCCGCGGGGACGTTCAGCCCGGCGTTGCTGTCGAAGAGGGTCTCTCCGTCAAGGGCGATGGTGCCCCAATCCGGCCTGCTCAACCCCGCTATGAGCCCCACCAGGGTCGATTTACCGGAACCCGAAGGACCGAAGACACCGATTCGCTCTCCCCGGACCAAAAACTCCACGTCGAGGAAGAAACTGCCGAAGCGCCTTTTTGTCGCCACGCGAAGCTCCATCCCTTAGTCGCTCCTCACCATGCGTCTTCCGAGCCATTCATGGAAGAGGAGCACGACTATAGAGATGACGATGGAGACGGCGCAGAGGCTCAGCGCCATCGTGTCGCCTTTCGGCGAGCTGGCGTATTCGTAAATGGCAAGCGGGATGGTCTGGGTGAGTCCGGGAATGTTGCCCGCCACCACGACGGTGGCGCCGAATTCACCGAGGCCCCGGGCGAACATGAGCACCGAGCCGGCGATGATCCCGCGCAGGGAAAGGGGCACTATCACGGTAATGACGGTATCGAGCCATCCTGCGCCGAGGAGCCGGGAGACGTGGATAAGCCGCTCGTCGATCGTCTCCATACCGGTTCGCATGGACCTCACCATAAGGGGAAAGCCGACCACCGATGTGGCGATGACCGCCGCCTTCCAGGTAAAGATCAGTCTGATGCCGAGGGGCTGAAGAATTGTCCGACCAATGAACCCCTCCCGGCCCAGCAGGATGAGGAGGAGGAAGCCGATCACCACAGGCGGCAGGGTCAGGGGAAGGTTGACTGCCACGTCAAGCACAACCTTTCCCCAGAAGCGCCGGTAGGTCATGAGATAGGCGACGGCAAAACCGAAAGGAAGGGAGAGCAGGGTCGCCACCGTCGCCACCTTGAGGGAGAGAAGGATCGCCGAGTAATCGGCAGGGGTAAACCCAAACATGGTTGATTACTTTACTACAAAACCGTGTTTCGCGAGAACGCTTTTTGCCTCAGCAGATTGGAGAAACTTTAAGAAGGCGATTGCTTCCGCCTTTTTGCTTCCCGCCGGTTGTCAGCGCCATGGGATAGGTTACCCGGGGGTAGAGGTCCTGCTGCACAATAAAGAGGATCTTCACATTCTTGGCCATCTCCTCGGCATCGGTCTTATAGACGAAGGCGCCATCAACCTCACCCCGGTCGGCGTAGAGGAGGCATTCGCGAACATCCCTCGCCATGACGAGCTTATTCTCAAGCTGCTTGTCGATGCCCGCCTTATTGAATGCCTGCATGGCGTACTCGCCTGCCGGCACGCTCTTGGGACTGCCGATGGCAATCTTCTCCAGCTTAATCACGTCCTCCAGCCTCGTTACCTTCGATTCGGGCTTGCCGACGAATACGAGGACATTGTGCGCGAAAGTGCTGATGCTTTTCTCATCGAGGAGCTTTCTTTCCTTCAGATAGTCCATCCACTCCAGGTTGGCCGAAAAGAAGATGTCGGCCGGCGCACCGCTCTCGATCTGTTTGGCGAGCACCCCTGAGGCGCCGAAGTTATTCTGGAACGTCACGCCGGCATGGCTTTTCGCAAAGCTGTCGGAGAGTTCGGTAACCACCTCCCTGAGGCTGGCGGCAACGGAGAGGTTGATGCCGGCGGCAATTGCTGAGCCCGCAAAAAGAAGAACAAGGGAGAGGGCCAGAAACGGTCCGATCACCGATTTCTTCATTGTTTCCTCCAGGAAAGAGATGCATATTAGCGTTCCGCAGAATTCATTCCCGTTACCGACCGGCGTAATCTTTTTCTTCGCTACGCTAGGCTCCGCTTTAGGAAAAGATTACGCCGGGGCAATCGTTACTTTATTCTGCGGAACGCTCTAGATGAGCGGCGTCTTTCGATAGTCGGTCGCCCGACGCACGGGGACCCGGAAGGCCCCGGTGAAATTGTCGAGGTTCCAACAATCAAACCTGAATACCGGTATGCTGGTAATTATATAACGCCATCGAGAAAAGACAATCGAAAAATGATGGTTGTAGGTTTTAACAAGGCTATTTTAAAACCTACACTGGTCAACGTATTTCTCCCGTCTTAAGCGTTCCGCAGAATTCATTCCCGTTACCGCCCGGCTCCATCTTTTCCTTCGCTACGCTAGGCTCCAGTCTCTCACCCTTCCTAAAGCCTCCTTCCGCTGGTCTGCGGAACTCGGTCAAAGACCGCAGACGACGCGGTCTTTTCCCTCAGACAGTCCTCGCCCTGCGCCTTACGGCGCACCGCTCCCTTGAGGCTTAAGGAGGGTACCCGAGAGCCTTCCGCATGATAGGCTCAGGAAAAGACTGCGCCGGGGGAATCGTTACTTTGTTTTGCGGAACGCTCTAAGCCGGCATTCGAGGAAGGAAGCCCTGTAGGGACAAAGGAGGTCGTGAGATTGACAGCAGGGGCCGTCAAGTCTTATCCTCTGTGAAAGTGTGAAGTAGTGCTTGAAAAGGGGGGACGCGATGAAAGATCTGCACGAGGTATTCACGACGTTCAAGAAGGATTTTCCCAAGATCTATAAGGGACACGAGGCCCTCGGCAAAAAGATCCACGAAGAATCAGGCCCCCTGCCTGAGAAAGTCCGATGGCTCATCAAGGTGGCGGTTTCGGGGGCGAGCGGCCACGCCATAGCCCTCGAAACCCACATTGCGAAAGCGAGGACGGCAGGGGCAACGGAAGACGAGATCAAGCACACCCTGCTCCTCATCATTCAGACGGCGGGATTCCCGATGTTCATGGAAGCCTATTCGACGTACAAGAAGATGAAATAGGCCGCCTTAAGAAAAGGGCGCCTCTTTTGCAGAAACTATTCTGCTGGGGATAGTTGTGTTTACCCGTTCATATCCCTCTGCGGCGTTTTTCTCAGGGAACTCGATGGACATGTAACGGTAGAGGGGGGTGCCTCGGAGGGTCTACGGTTGCCTCACCAGGCACGTCTTTATCTCGCCCACGTACATGCGGTGGTAATCCTTGAGGGGATAGAAGGTCTTGTCCATGGAGGGATCGAGGAAATGGGCCGGGTCTATGTCCTGGTAATAGATTTTCTTGCACGCGAAGACGAGGCGGGCCTCGGCGAAGTAGACGCCCCCGTTCGCGAATACCGGGGTCAGACCCGTCTGCCTCACCTTGTCCACGTCCCGTCCCGAATGGCTGCCGCAAAACGTGAGGGCATCGCGAAAGGACTCATCGAAGAATGAAAGGGTAAAGAGGTGGGCGGATTCGATGAAGCGATAGGTGTGGCGGCCTGGTCGTACGACGCAGAAGCAGACCTTCTTTGCCCAAAGCACCCCCATGCCGCCCCAGGAGGCTGTCATGGTGTTGAAGGCCTTCTTGCTGCCCGCGCTGATGAGCATCCATTTTTCGCCCACGAGGTCAAAGGGGTTGTCGGGAAGATCTGCGGGGTCGATGGTCTTGAACTGCCCTTGCATGGGGGCCTCCTTTGGGAAAGCTCTTTCGGGATTGCCTTGAGCTTCCGCCTTATCTTATCGCATTGATACGAGGGGGCCGTCAAGGGCGGTCGACGTTCCTCTTGCGGCCCGCGGCTGAAATGGGGTAAAAGGGGAAAGGAAGCGTGAGCTTGGGAAGGGCGGGTCTTCCATGAGGATGGCAGCATGACAGAGGGTCGATACGTTAGGGTTATTGCCGCGATCATAAGAAAAGAAGGTCGCATCCTCATCGGCAAGAGGAGGGTCGGAACCTTTGCCGGCAAGTGGGAGTTTCCGGGCGGGAAGATGGAGCCTGGCGAGACCCAGGAGGAATGCCTCGCCCGTGAGCTGGCCGAGGAGCTGGGCATCGAGGCACGAGTCGGAAAGCTGTTTCTCTCCACGAGGCACACCTATAGCCACATGGCCATCGAGTTTGTCACGTACGAGACTGAGATTGTGTCGGGAGAGCCCCGCCTCCGCGACCATAATGAGATACGATGGGTCCTTCCCGAAGAGCTGAGCCTTTACGATTTTCCCGAGGCAGACAGACCCGTGGTAGAAGAGCTCGTGCGGCAAAAATGAGCGTCTCCAGGACCTTCACGAGGCTCGCTCGCAGGATAGATCGGAGGCTGCACGCTCGGCCCCTGGTCTAATGGAGGCTTCCGTTGTTGCGCTAAGACGCGGGGAAGGGTTAGCTTATATACAGAAAGATGGGCGACAAAAAGGAGTAAGGGAGCATGTACGAGCAGGGAGTCATCCGGCCACCGAGCGAAGCGACGAGCCTCCTCCTCCGTGTGAGCAGGAATTGTCCGTGGAACCAGTGCGTCTTCTGTCCTGCCTACAAAGGCACGAAGTTCTCCAAGCGGACGGTCGACGAAGTGAAGAAAGATATCGACGCCATGGCTGTCGAATACAGCGCTGTCCGTGTGACCTCGGCGTTCTTGCAGGATGCAGACAGCCTCCTCCTCCCTACCGGGGATTTGATCGCCATCCTGGAATACTTGAGGGAGAAGTTCCCGAAGATAGACAGGATAACCACCTATGCCCGGGCGAGGACACTGAAGAGGAAGAGCGTCGACGAATTGCGCCTCTTGAGAGAAGCGGGCTTGACAAGGGTCCACGCGGGCCTGGAGAGTGGCTCAGAGACGGTGCTGAAGCTGATCAAGAAGGGGCTGACGCCGGAAGAGATCGTTACGGGGGGAAGGCATGTGATGGACGCGGGCCTCGAGCTCTCCGAATACGTCATGCCCGGCATCGGCGGCCGTGCGCTGAGTCAGGAGCATGCCATCGAGACGGCGAATGTCCTCAACATGGTTCGCCCCCACTTCATCAGGATCAGGACCTTTGCCATGCATCCGAAGTCACCTATGCAACGGATGGTTGAGGAAGGTACGTTCGTCCCCATGAACGACGAGGAGACAATAGGCGAGATACGCCTCCTGGTGGACCATCTCGACAAGATGCACAGCTATTTCTCCTGCAACGATTTCAGCCTCAATCTCCTCATGCAGGTGGATGGCTTTCTTGACGAGAAGAAGGACGCTCATGCTCAAGGAGCTCGACGCGTTTCTTGCCCTCTCGGAGAGGCAGAAGCAGGCATATATCCTCCTGCAGCGCTCAGGCTACTATCGCTACCCCTTAAGCGTCGTCAACGACCAGGCTGTCATGAATCAGGTGGTGCCGGAGATCGAAAGGCTCGAAAAAGAGGGGAAGGACGGCTTCGACCGCTACATCGACGTCCTCAAGTCCTATCAACTGCCTCAGCCGCAAACGGACGATTGGCAATGAAATAGTTTCTCTTGCCTAGATCGAGCCGTTCTTGGCCATGTCTCCCACGGGTCGAACGAGGGGCCGGTGAACGAGGGGCCGGTGAGATTGTTGTCTTTCCGCACGCCGCCGGTACCTATCGACAAGGGTCTCTGCGAGCCTCCCTATGAATAGCGAGACCAGGATCGCTACCAGGAATAGGACGATGACCATGGAAACCATCTATTGCTCCTCCCTTTTCTCGTTATCCCCTAGAGTATTATCGCGAGTCGCAGCCGCAAATTAACGACCGGCCGCTGACCGTGCAGCTCTTCAGGGGTTGAAAGAAAGGGCGCTCAGGACGCGCCTGATAAGGAAAAGGCGCAGGAGAAGGTGTCTCCCGATGAAGGTTCTGCACCTCTTGAACGCGTCGACGGCTCGAGACGCCACTCCCTTGCTCCCCATGGTTCCCTCGTTAGGATCGCGGCAGAGACATATATTTCTTATCGCGCGCTGTGCGGAAGAGTTAACATGAAACCCCCAAACCTACCAATCCGGGGTCAAAGGGGTTATAATCTTTGAAAAAGGGATCGGAAAAGGATTCGTCGTGAACGAAAAGGATTACTATCAGGTACTGGGCGTTGAAAAGAGCACCGGTCAGCAACAGATCAAGGAGGCATACAGGAGGCTCGCCTTCCAGTATCACCCGGACAGGAACAAGGGGGACGCCGATTCCGTAGAGAAGATGAAGGAAATCAACGAGGCCTATGCCGTGCTTTCCGACCCGGAGAAGCGGAGCAGGTACGATGGGCTCCGTCAGCAGTACGGCTCCTATGCCTATGACCGATTCAGGCAAAACTATTCGGAGCAGGACATCTATAGAAACTCCGACATCAACCAGATTTTCGAAGAAATGGCCCGCGCTTTCGGGTTTAGGAGTTTCGACGAGGTATTCAGGGGGCCCTACGGTTCCCGGCCGAGAACCGCGGAATTCCGCGGACCGGGAATGTTCGGCAAGGTCATCATCTTCGGGGCCGGGAACAGGCGAAGAGACCGGGCTGTGGTTCAGGGCTCGGAAAAACCGGGCATAGCGGCCCGTGCGGTCAACAGACTCATGCAGTATGTGCTGAGAAAGATGGCACGAAGCATCGGAGGAGGGGCCGGGAAGGATGTTTATGAGACCATCACCCTGGACGAGCGGGAGGCGGCGCGGGGAGGGAAGGTGGTCTATCTGGACCAGGGACGATCGAAGGAGCTGAGCATCGCCATTCCGCCGGGGATCAGGGAAGGGCAGATGATCAGGTTGAAGGGTATGGGAGGCGGATCCCCCGGGAAGGGCGACCTCTACCTCAAGGTCGAAATAAGGCGTCCCCTGCTCAAGAAGGTAAGGGAATTCCTGGGGGTATAGCACATTCGGAAATAGGAGCATCGTGGGCAAAGAGAGGGCATCCGTAACTCCGGCGGTCCGCGCGCTTCGGGAGCACGGGGTCGAGTTTATTGAAAGCCCTTACAGGTACGTAGAGAAGGGCGGCACGGCAGTGTCTGCTCAAGAGCTGGGCGTCGACGAGCACAGCGTGGTAAAGACTCTCGTCATGGAGGACGAGGAGAAACATCCGCTCATCGTTCTCATGCACGGGGACAGGGAGGTATCGACCAAGGAGATGGCCCGCCTCATGGGGGTCAAAAGGGTTTCCCCGTGCACCCCGGAGACGGCGCACAGACACACGGGCTACCTGGTGGGGGGCATTTCCCCGTTCGGCGTGCGCAAGGCGATGCCCATCTACATGGAGGGGACCGTACTCGCCCTTCCGCGGATTTACATCAACGGCGGGCGGAGAGGTTTTCTCGTCGGCCTTGACCCCCGTGAACTGGTCCGCGTTCTCAACCCCACCATGGTCAGCGTCGGCATATAGAGCCTCCCGGGATTCACTTTCGAAAGCAGTGACACATTCCTCTTAAGTCTTTCCATCTCAATCCGATAATCTATCCGGGAACCGCAAGAGGGTCCCATTTTCGGTCGAAAGATCGGAAAGACTTAAATTCACGCAGCAAACTCGCCGCACTTACCCGCCTTTCTGGCAGTCCCGCTCTTCGATGAGGAGCGGGGCTGCCACTCACCTCTTTTCACTCCATCGGGTTTTCGGAAGCATCTGCGCCCGACCCGGATGAAGCGGCTCATCCTCCTGACGCGGGCCTATTTGCTCGTCATGCCGGGCATCCAAAGGTAGTAGAAGCCGGGTGCGAGGATGGGGAGAATCTCGTGAATACGTATGTCTATGAGGGAGAGACCCTCGCCCTGATCCCAAGAGGTGGAGGGGTTGTAGACGTTGTCGTTAGGATACTTGGTGCGGCGGTAGGCAATGACCTTGGCGTCATCCCGGATGCCGGCAAGACGCTTCGCGTCTGCAAGGGCGTCACCTAGATAGCCGATCCGGTCCACGAGCTTAAGGCCCAGGGCCTCTTCAGAGCTATAGATGCGGGCGGTGGAAATTCCGGCCAAGGCGGCGCTATCCACGCCGCGGTGCTTGGCGACAAGGGAGAGGAATCTCGCGCCCAGGCCTGCTATCAGCTCCTGGAGTATCCTCTGCTCTTCCGGGGTCGACGCACGAAAGGGGGAGCCCATATCTTTTTCGCTGCCCGACTTGTTGACCTCCACGGCGACCCCTATCTTGTCCATGAGGCCGGCCACCTTGGGCGTGATCATGACGACTCCGATGGAGCCCGTCACTGCGGTTGGATGCGCCACTATGAGGTCTGACGGCAGGGCTAGGTAGTAGCCGCCCGAGGCAGCCACATCCATGAAGGCGGCGACGACCTTCACGTTCGTCATTTCCTTGAACCTCTGGATCTCGTGATACAGGATGTCTGACGCGGTGGTCGAGCCCCCAGGAGAGTTGATCTCAAGGAGCACTGCCTTGATGTTGTGGTCTTCTTGCGCTTTCCGGAGCTCGGCGACGATCTCCTCGACCATGCTGGGGCGATTTGCCAAAAGGCCCGTCTCCGATGCGTCGGAGAGGAAACCCATCACGGGGATCACCAGGACCTTTTCCCTTCCCCTTCCCTCCAAAGTGTACTCTTTGAGAGGGTCCTCGGACCGTGAGCCGATCTTGAGGCTGATCCCCGTGCAGGAAGTTACGAGGATAGCCGCGATCCCGAGCAGGAGAGTCTTCAAAAAATAGCCGTTTCCCATGGGAAATCCTCTCTTTCACGCTCCTTTCGAAGTCGGCGCGCGTGCGTTTAGCTTCCGGGGCTGCTTCTTACAATTCTTCTCCAGACGCGCAGGGGTGTCAAGAGAAAAGGGAGTTCCGGGTTGTTTGCCCCTTTTTTCTCTTGCCTCACCTTGAGGATGTGACGTATATAAACAGAGGAAGCGGAAAATCCGCGATTCTTCAGGCACACGGGTTGAGGAGGCTGACTTTATGAGTACCGGAAGGGCCATGTCTGCCGTATTTTTCGGCCACGGCAATCCTATGAACGCCCTCGAGCACAACGCATGGACGGACGCATGGACCGCCATGGGCGCGGCAATCCCCCGGCCGAAAGCGGTGCTCTCTGTATCAGCCCACTGGTATATCCCGGCCACCCTAGTCACCGCCATGGGTCGTCCCCGGACCATCCACGACTTCGGCGGCTTCCCCGAGGAGCTCTATGACGTGAGCTATCCGGCCCCGGGGAGCCCCGAGCTTGCGGGTCGCGTTCAGGAGCTGCTCGCATCCGTCGGAGTAAAGAGCGACGATCGATGGGGCCTCGACCACGGTACCTGGTCGGTCCTCTGCCACCTCTTCCCGAGGGCCGATGTGCCTGTGGTGCAGCTCAGCATAGACGGGACGAAACCCCCGTCCTTTCACTATGAGATAGGCAGGATGCTCGCGCCTCTGCGCGACGAAGGGGTCCTCGTCATGGGGAGCGGCAACATAGTGCACAACCTGCAGGCCTATGCCTGGGGCCAGCACGATGTGGCAGCCTTTGACTGGGCAACGCGGTTCGAGGAGCGCGTCAGGGGCTGCCTGATCAAGGGAACGGACGGCCCACTCATCGACTACCGGTCGTTCGGCCGTGACGCGACCCTGTCCGTTCCTACGCCGGACCATTACCTACCCTTGCTCTACGTGCTTGCCCTGAAACGGGGGACCGACGATGTGACCTTCCCCGTCGGGGGCCTCGACGGAGGTTCGGTCTCGATGCTTACCGTTCAGATCGGCTGATTCCTCGCCTTTGTCCGATGCGACGGCCGGATCGTTAGATCGTCCGCCCCTAAAAGAGGTGAAGGGACCCCGCAGGGCGACGAAGGCGGATCGATTAGGAGGGGCTCCAATGAGATTCGACGTCATTCTTTTTGAGAATTTCGAGACCCTCGATGTATTCGGTCCCGTCGAGGTGATAGGGAAGCTCGATCAACACTACGAGATCGATTTTTTTTCGGAAGATGGGGGCACTGTCCGCAGCAGTCAGAACGCGAAGATCCAATCGGGCCCTCTGGCAAAGATAGAGGGAAAAGGGATCGTCTTGATCCCCGGGGGCTTCGGCACTCGAAAGGAGGTCGATAACGGGCCTTTCATAGAGGCACTGCGCAGCATCGCTAGCGGGTCTCAATTCGTGCTCACCGTGTGCACCGGAAGCGCTCTGCTGGCGAGAACGGGCCTGCTCTCGGGGCGCAGGGCGACCAGCAACAAGATGGCTTTCGATTGGGTGGTCGAGCAGGATAGGGGGGTCCTGTGGAAGAGAAAGGCGAGATGGATCAGAGACGATAAGTACTATACCTCTTCCGGCGTGTCCGCAGGCATCGACATGACTCTCGGTTTCGTGGGGGACCGCCATGGCACGGAAACAGCCGAAAGGATATCGAAGGGAATAGAATACCTCTGGAATAGAGACTCAGGATATGACCCCTTTTGTTGAGGGGGCTGATGCTTTGTGAGGGCCCTGCCGGGTTTTAATCGGCTATTTTGTAGCTGATGGAGATGCCCTCGCCGCTGCCTTTCTCGATGGTCGTCCGGAACTTGGGGTCTTTTCTCACATAATCGAGGAAGCTCCTGATTCCCGGGTCGTTCTCCCAGAGCACGTTGTGGGCGGTGAAGCACCCGTTGAGGCTCATTTTCGCCTCCAGATCCTGGAAATACCGGAGATACCAGTCTTTGTCCGCGTCGCTGAAAACGAAATCAATTGGGCCTTTCAAAGCAGGTACCTCCTCGTGGGCGTCGCCGAGGCGCGCGTCAATGAGGTGCGCCACGCCTGCCTTCCTGAAGTTCTCCCGGGCAATGCGAAGGCGCTCTTCATCTATCTCGATGGTAATGACCTTGCCTCCGGTCTTGGAGGCTGCCCAGGCCAGCCAAATGGTGGAAAGGCCAGTGGATGTGCCTATTTCCAGGATGTTTCTGTAGTTACCCCGGAGTACGAGGCCGTAGAGGATCTGGCCGTCCTCGTACGGTACGTTCCAGCCGGTCCAGGAGCCTCGGGCCTGTTTGAGAAACTGCGATACCCGTGAGTCAAGATCGGACTCACAAAGGGCCGATCGAGCCGACAATCCTGCGATGGCAAGTCCGACAAGGGACGCGATCACGCCAGTCATCAAGCACCTCGCATTTGACCCTCTCATGGAGCACCTCGCTTAAGCCCCCCCTTTCTTCTCTCCTAATTGTCATCCCCGGCATATGAAAAAACAACTCCTTGCCGGAAGCTTCCAATCTTCTTGACAAGACGCCTCCAATGCTCTAAACTCAAGGTCACTATGAGGAACCTCGGCAGTTTTTCCGGCTTTTTCTTTTTTTGGTTTATCGGAATGCACCCGAGGTGTCCCTAAGCCCTAAAGCGGGCGGCGGAGGCCATGGGTGCAAGACCCATGGCCTTTTTTGTTTCGAGGCCATGGGAGATCCATGGCCTTTTGCTTATTTTCGGCACTTTGTCAAGAGGAGGAGGTATGACGAATCTGAAATTGGCCACGTTGAATGGGAGCGAGAGGACCGTTGTCCCCGTCGATTCTTTGAGAGTCGGCGAGGGGTTCACCATGATAGCGGGCCCGTGCACGGTGGAGAGCGAAGAGCAGACCATCGAGACCGCCATCGCCGTGAAGAAGGCTGGCGCCCAGGCCCTGCGGGGCGGCGCATTCAAGCCGCGCAGCTCACCATACGCGTTCCAGGGGTTGGGCCTGAAGGGCCTCCAGATCCTGAAAAAGGCCAAAGAGGAGACCGGTCTGCCCATCGTGACGGAGGTGATCGACTCGCGGGATGTCTTCTGGGTGAGCGAATACGCGGATGTGCTGCAGATAGGCGCCAGGAACATGCAGAACTTCTCCCTCCTCAAGGAGGTGGGAAGATCGGAGAGGCCGGTCCTCCTGAAGCGGGGGATGAATTCCACCATCGAGGAATGGCTCAATTGCGCAGAGTACATCCTGAGCGAGGGGAATCCCCACGTGATACTCTGCGAGAGGGGCATACGGACCTTTGAGAAGTATACGAGGAACACGCTCGACCTCAGCTCAGTCCCGGCGATCAAGGAACTGAGCCACCTGCCCATAATCGTGGATCCCTCCCATGCGTCGGGAAGAGTCTCCCTTATCCCTTCTTTGAGCCTCGCAGCCCTTGCCGCCGGCGCAGACGGCCTCATCATCGAGGTAGACATAAACCGAGACAAGGCGCTTTGCGACAGGGACCAGACCCTGACGCCTTCGGAGTTTGCGGGTCTCATGGAGAAGGTCAGGTTGCTCCATCAATTCATGGCGAGCCAGCAATGAAGGAGCTGCGCATTGAGAATCCGGCCGGGGCATCGGTCATCGCAGTGGGGGAATCGATAGAGCGCCTCACCTCTTACTGCGGCTGCACGCGGAGCGTCGTGATAACCGACCCGCAGGTCCGTGGCGCACTGGGCCTGCGCTTTCCCTCTTTTCCCGTGATAGAGATCGGCTTGGGCGAGGAATCGAAGAGCTTGGGGACAATCGAGGAGGTTTACGAAGCCTTTCTCGCCCTTGAGATAGACCGGGCATCCGTGGTCATAGCAGTCGGGGGTGGGGTAGTCTGCGACGTCGCGGGCTTTGCCGCCTCGACGTACCTCAGGGGCCTTCGCTTCGGCTTTGTCCCGACCACGCTCCTTGCCCAGGTCGATGCGAGCGTGGGCGGCAAGAACGGCGTCAATCTCCGCGCCTACAAGAACCTCGTGGGCACCTTTGCCCAGCCCGCCTTCGTGCTGTGCGACTTCGACCTCCTCGGAACGCTGCCGGCGCCCGAGTTGAGGAACGGCGTCGCCGAGGTCGTGAAAACCGCGGCAATCGGTGATCGGGACCTCTTCTCCTTCCTGGAGGAGAAG
>CAVVNC010000031.1:0-20033 GCA_963749525.1 uncultured delta proteobacterium | reverse complement strand
CATAGGCCGTCCCTGCCTCAAAGTACCTTCCTTGACAAAAACTGGCAATATCGTTAACTTATTCTAGGTCCCATGGAAACGCTTACAGAAAGAGAAAAAAAGGTCCTCGAGCTGATCATGAACAGCTACATCACGTCGGCTGAGCCGGTCGGGTCGAGGACGTTGTCGAAGCTGATAGCGAACAGATGGAGCTCGGCAACCATCAGAAACGTGATGTCGGACCTGGAGGATCAGGGCTTCCTTTACAAGCCGCACATTGTGGCGGGAAGAATACCGACGGGGAAAGCTTTCAGATACTACGTGAACACGCTGCTCGTGCCCCGTCTTCCGGGAAAGCGGGAGTTGCAGATCCTCGACGGCCTCACTACACATCGCTATTCGCAGGTAGAGGAGATCATGGGCGATGCTTCGCGGATGCTTGCCAACCTTTGCAAGTACGCGGGCATAGTCGTTGAGCCGAGGATGGACTTCATGTTCTTCAAGGAAGTGGAATTCGTCAAACTGTCGAGGACGACCATACTCGTTGTCTTCGTGACGTCTTCGGGCATGGTCCATACGAGGCTCGTGAACACGGAGGAGGACCTGCCGCCCGATCTCCTTGCGGAGATGAAGGTTTACATGAACGAACGTTGCGAAGGATCACCCTTCTATACCCTGCGAAAAAGGATATATGAAGACATGAGGCGGGACAGGGAGGACTTTCACTCGCTCATGACGAAGGTAATGGATGTCCTCGAGGAGATAATGGGGAATGAAGAAGGGCGGGAGGTCTACATAGAAGGCACCTCTAAGATCATCGATGTGCCCGAGCTCTCGAATATCACGAGACTCAGGGAGTTGTTCCAGGCATTCGAGAAAAAAGAGAAGCTCCTGAAGCTCCTCGACAGGAGTGTGGAGCAGGAAGGCATCCACGTGACTATCGGTGCAGAGAGCGAGATCAGGGAGATGCGGGACATGAGCATCATTACCTCCACCTATAGGATCGACGAGGAGAACCGTGGAATACTCGGCGTGATCGGCCCGTTGCGCATGAACTATTCGAGGATTATCCCAATAGTAAACTATACGGCCCGGGCGGTGACCGATCTTCTGAGGGTGATGTGAGGGCAAGATGACGGATAAGGAAAAGGAAAAGCATGGAAACGCCCAAGACGAGGGCGAAAAAGGCAAGGACGAGGGTAGCCGCGAGTCCGAGCATGAAGAGCACAAGAAGAAGAAAAGGAAAGAGGATGCACTGGAGGAGCTGAAGGCGAATCTCGAAGGGAAGGAAAAGGAAATAGAGGAGCTGAAGGAGAAGCTCCTTTACCATCAGGCGGATTTCGATAATTTCAAGAAACTGAAAGCCAAGGAAAAACAAGAGGTCCTGCGGTTCGGCAATGAGACCCTCATCAAGGAGCTCTTGCCGGTGATAGACAACCTGGAACGGGCTATCGAGCACGCAGGCAAGACAGAGGAGGCTAAAGCCATCGCCGAGGGGGTTGCCCTCACCCTTAATGGCTTTCTCAAGGTGCTCGAGAAGTTCGACGTAAGCAGGGTCGAAGCCAAGGGCAAGAAGTTCGACCCCAATCTCCATGAGGCGGTTTACCAGGAAGAGAGCGGGCAGGTCGAGCCGGGAACCGTTATAGCCGAGTTTCAGAAGGGATATCTGATGGACGGAAGGCTTCTGAGACCCTCCATGGTGTCGGTTGCCAAGATGGCTGAATCGGAGTAGAATATTGCACGCGTATGAGGAAAGATCTATACGAAGTTCTAGGCGTTTCAAAGAACGCCACCGATGAGGAAATAAAGAAGGCCTACAGGAAGCTCGCCCTCGCGTACCATCCGGACCGCAATCGCGGTGATCAGGAAGCAGAAGAGAAATTCAAGGAGATAAACCTCGCCTACGAGGTTCTCGGTGACGCCGAAAAGCGGGCCAATTTCGATCGCTTCGGCACCGAGGACCGGTCGGGAGCATTCTATGATTTCGGCTTCGGCCGGAACTTCGATGACATATTCGGTGATCTTTTCGGCGATTTCTTCGGGGGCACCCAGCGTAGGAAAGCGCGGAAGGGAGACGACCTCCGCTACAACCTGGAAATAGAGTTCGAAGAGGCCGTCTTCGGGACGGAGAAGGAGATAGAGATCCCCCGGGAGGTGCGCTGCAGCGCGTGCGGCGGATCGAGGATAGAGCCCGGCCATCAGCCGACCGTGTGCAAGGCATGCAACGGCAGGGGCCAGGCAAGGTATACGCAGGGCTTCTTCACCATCAACAGGACGTGCGAACACTGCGGAGGAGAGGGACAGGTCATTACAGACCCCTGCAAAGCCTGCAAGGGCAGGGGAGTCGTCAGGTCTAAAAAGACGGTGAAAGTCAACGTGCCGCCCGGTGTCGATACGGGGACCCGCCTCAAGATGAGGGGAGAGGGCGCGCAGGGCCTGAGCGATACGGCTGCCGGCGACCTCTACGTGGTGCTCAAGGTGAAAGAACACTCCCTCTTCGAGCGGGAGGGCGACGATGTGTATGTCCACACCGAAGTGAGCTTTCCCACGCTGTGTCTGGGTGGTGAGATAATGGTGCCCACCCTCGATGGGGAGATCGGGCTCAAGATTCCCTCCGGTACATCCCCGGAAAAAGTATTCAGGCTGAGAGGCCTCGGCGTCCCGAAGACGAACGGGTACGGAAGAGGAGACCAATTCATCCATCTCCACATCACTGTTCCCAAGACCATGACGGAAAGACAAAAGGAATTGCTCACGGAGCTTTCGAAAGAATTCCAAGGTTTAGCCGAGAGCGAAGCTCCGGCCTCGGGCTTCAAGCAGAAATTCAAAGACTTCTTCGATATGAAAGCAAAAGACTGAACATAGCTTCCCGTTCCTCCTGAAACGGGTCTTTCCCAGGTCAGCACCTGGGAGAAAAGGTGATTATTACTTGACGAAACCTTTCGTCAAGTAATAATCACGGGAGAAAACACTTGACAAGCTAATCCGGCGTCGGGTGTCCTAGATCATGGCGGCGCACAGGACACCACGAACCTCTGGAACGTTTCATCTCAAAGAACTCCTGTCCCTGGGCCTCAAGAAGAGCCGCATCACGAATATCGTTCAGAAGGCCGACGTCTTCAAGGACATCCCCAGACAGCAGGGCTACGCGATCGACTACACGTTCAACCAGGCGGTCCTCCTTCATGTGGGGGAAGAGCTTTCCAAGCTGGGCGTCTCGTTCAGGCACATCAACAAGATTCTCACCGACCTGGCGGGCCTCGACTTCGACGAGAACAAGGAGAAGATCGCGCGAGGCCGCCTCGTCATATTCGTCTTCAGCAAGGCGTTGTCAAAAGAGGATGACGAGAGCCTCAGGGCCGTTCGGGCAAGGATCGGGGGGAGAAATCCCGGAGCCGGAGGGAGCATACCGCGGGGGAGCTTTGTCAGGATGGCCTCCATCAATCTCCGGCTTCTCAGAGAGAGGGATGCTTCCCGCATGGATGACGCCCTCGATGAGTACGTCAGGATCAACCTCTACAGGATCGTGCGGAACGTAGCGGGGCTCACGCGAGGGCCTTCCTGAGGGACACGAGGGCGGCCTTTGACAAAACCCGTTTACATATGTGAAAAAATCTGCAATACTTTCCATTAACCCATGTTTTTTTGCGAAAATAGGAGCAAGTACCGACGACCGGGTATGACAACAAGCATAGCCGGCCGTGCCCGGCATATCTGTCGATAGATCGACCTATTGAACGAAGGAGCGCGCCTTCAGCCCCTCTTCTTCGCCCTTCAAAGGCGGGGAGCCTGACCAATGAGCGGCTCGTATAAGGCGGCAGCGCCCGAAAGAAAGTGGGGGCCTAAAAGCATGGAATGGATAAAGGGGGACTACAGGATAAGCGACGACAGCTCCCTGCTGTCGATCGACGGGACGTACCACCTCTTGTCGGCCAACTGCCAGCCTGGCAGAAGAAGTAAGGAAAACGTCCGAATATCGATCGAAAACGCCATTTGCTACGGGGTGTACCATTGCGGAACGCAGGTCGGCTTCGCCCGGGTCGTGACCGACAGGGCTGCGGTTTATTGGCTCTGTGACGTTGTTATCGATGAAGGGCACAGGCGCAAAGGACTGGGCAAGAGACTCATCGAGTGCATCCTCGCAAGCCCGGAGCTGAGGGGCCTGCTCGGTATACTCGCTACGAGCGATGCCCACGGCCTCTATGAAAGGTACGGGTTCGAGAGGGACTCCAGGCAGTTCATGCTCAGGCGCTCGGCATGAACTATTACCGGGGTTCAGCACGCCATTATTGGGGTTCAGCACCCCCTCCACAGGCATAAGCCTGCGGAGCCTCCCCGCTCAGAGACTCGCTTCGCTCGCCTAAGAGCGGTCGATAGCATCGCTCACCCCCTCAGCCTTGCTTCGCTCGTCTTCCGACAAGGCACGTAGGTCGCGCGGCTTAAGCGCCTCCTCACACCCCGCCGTTTTGCTTCCGCTGAGCGCTCAATCCTCAAGTCTATCCGTTCTTCGCCCTGCCGCGGAGCAGACCGTTCGCCACGAGGCCGCACAGGAAAAGGAAGGCAAAGAGGATGAAATAGTCCCCGTACTTCACGTAGATCGTCTCACCGTGTCGTAACGAAAACGAACCGTTCAGGACGCGCTCTTCAAATATGCCCGTCCTTGCGGTCACCCGCCCGCAGGGGTCGATGATGGCGCTGATGCCCGTGTTGGCGGCCCTCAGCACATATCGGTCCGTCTCTGCGGCCCTGAAGACATAGAACGCAAAGTGCTGAAAGGGGGCTGAGGTGCGGTTGTACCAGGCGTCGTTGGTGATATTGACGAGCACCTCGGCCCCGTTTCTCACCGTTTCATTGGTGATGTCGGGGAAGACCCCTTCAAAGCAGATGAGCACGCCGATCTTGCCTACATCGGCGGCTATCGGCCTATGGGCCGGTCCCGCAGAAAAGTCTCCGGTAGCCACGCTCATGTCCTTCAGGAAGGGAAAGTAGTCTGTCAGGGGCGTATATTCGCCGAAAGGGACGAGGTGCACCTTGGTGTACTCCCCTTCCACTAGACCCTCCTTTCCGATCACGTAGGCCGCATTGTAGTACCGCCCCAAGCGGTCCCTCGCTATGGTTCCGAGGAGCAGGTCGCTCGAGACGGCCGCGGGGAGGGCGAGGATCTCTCTTCTCGCCTCGTCCTCCAGAAGAACGAAGGGCATGGAGGTCTCGGGCCATATGACGAGGTCGGAACCAAGGGAGCTGCTCTAAGGTGAGACCGATGTACTTGTTTACGGTGGCCGCCTTGTAAGCCTCGTCGAACTTGACGTCCTGGCGTATGTTTCCCTGAACGATGGATGCCTTCAGGGTTCCCTTCATGGGCTCGCTGAGCCGAATCGCGCCGAACACGAAGGAGGCGGCGAGAAGCACGATCACCAGGCTGCCGTAGGCGAGGGGAAAGCGTCGTTTTGACAGGACATAGAAGATGACGCAATTGACCGCGACAATGAGAAAGGAGAGAAAATAGGTACCGGTGATCGATACGACCTGAACGAGGGGCAGCACGTTATATTGCGAATGGGCAAGGAGAGACCAGGGAAAACCCGAGAGAAGCTTGCCGCGCACGTATTCCAGGAGGACCCAGACAACAGGAGCCGACACGTAGACGCGGATGCGGAGCCTATGATCGAGAAAGGAAGTCAGCCAGGTGAAGCAGCCCGTGTAGAGAGAAAGATACAGGACAAGCAGACCCAGGGCGCACAGGCTGAAGGGGATGCCTATACCGCCGTACGTATTCATCGCGACGACTACCCAGTATACGAGCCCGGCGTAGCAGACGATTCCGCCACCCAAACCCATGAGGAAATTGCGGCGGTCCTCGCCCTCTTTTAGGGAATAGAAGAGGGGGATAAGGGCTACGTAAGCGAGGAGGGAGAAAGAGATGGGCGGCTGGCAGAGCACAAGGAGCACACCCGTTGCAACGGGCAGGCTATAGACCGATTTCCTTGTACGCGCCAAGCTGGGCAACATGGTCTGTGAGCTTCCGCTCCCTGTATTTCATTCGTCGCGCCTCTTTGCCGCCCCTTTCATGGTCGTACCCAAGGATGTGGACAAGCCCGTGAACGATGAGCGCACAGAGTCTCGCGTAAAAGGGGATCGCGGCTTTATCCGCCTCTATCTTTGCCTGTTCGACGGAAATGATGATGTCGCCGACCGATTCGTTGGGGAAGCCGTCGAGGTAGGAAAAGGAGATGACGTTGGTGGCCTTGTCCCTTCCGAAGCATTTCTTGTTCAGTCGCGCAATCCCTTTATTATCGGTGAGTAGGATGCTGAGGTCCCTACCCTGCAGCCCTGAATAGGCCAATAATTCTTCTGCTATGCTTCTTAGACGCCTTCGGTCCAGCCTCAACAAGCCTTGGGTATTCTTTATGAGCACCGTCATCCTCAGTCCTCTCGGGATACTCTATGCGCTGATGAAAAATGCCGATAAGGATGGCAATGAAACTCTTCTGTATGGAGTGGAGGTCCTTCAACGTCAACTCGCATTCGTCGAGCTGCCCGTCGACGAATATCTGCTCTACGATGGTCTGCACGTGGGTCTCTATCCGCTTTGGCGTCGGGTCTTCCAGGGTCCGCGAAGCCGCCTCCACCGCGTCCGCGAGCATCACTATTCCGGCCTCCCTGGTCTGGGGCTTGGGCCCTGAGTACCGGAAGTCCCTTTCCTGGGCAGGGGCGAGGTCGGGGTCCTCCATATCCTTCGCTCTCCTGTAAAAATAGCTCACGAGGCTCGTCCCGTGGTGCTCGCGGATGATTTCGTATATCTTCTTCCCGAGCCGGTACTTCTCGGCAAGCTCAACGCCCTCTTTCACGTGGGAAAGGATGATGAGACTGCTCATGCTCGGGCTGAGGTTCTTGTGCGCGTCCTCGAATCCCCGCCTGTTCTCGATGAAATAGCGGGGCATCTTCAGCTTTCCCACATCATGATAGTACGCGGCCACCCTGGTGAGGATGGGGTGGGCGCCTATGCTTTCGGCTGCCGCCCTGCAGAGACTGCCCACCACGATGCTGTGGTGGTACGTGCCCGGCGCCTGGACCATGAGCTGCTCGAGGAGAGGGTGCTCCAGATTGGCGAGCTCGAGGAGCTTGAAGTTGGTCGTGTAGTCGAAGACGTGCTCGATCACGGGCAGGAGCCCCGCGGTGAGGATGCTGCTCCCCACGCCGCCGAGGAGGATGAGGCCGCTCTGCAGGGGTACGTCGCTCAAGGGGTAGCCCAGAAGGACGTGAAAGAGGAACATGACGAAGGCCATGACGAGGGCGGAAAAGAATCCGGCCCCGAGCATGGTCACCCGTCTCTCCAGCCGTCCCGAGAAATAGGACGCCAGGAGATTGCCGAGAAAGGCGTAGATAAAGATCGGAAAGCCGTTTTCCACCGTGAATGCCACGGAGACCGCGAGAATCGTCGAGAAGACGAGGACTGCCTCGGAAAAAAGCACGATGCGCATGACGATGCCGAAGAGAAAAAGAGGAAAGACAAAGAAGAGCACCGAGGCATATTCAGGGGCGAACCGGTTAAAGATCATGAGAGCAAGCTGAATGAGAAAGACGGTGAACGCCGTGAGGGATGCGGAGAAGATGAGGTCCTTTTCCGACAGTTTGAACTTCTTGATGTTCTTGTCTGCGAACTCGAAGATGATCGCAATGAACGCGAAGAATATGAGAAAGAGGAGGGGCATTTGCCCGGTGATCGCCTTCCTCTTCTTTTCCATCTGCTGCAAGAGCGTGAGCTTCTGCAGGTCTTCGCTGCTTATCTTCTGCCCTTCCCGGACTATTACTTCCCCCTTCTTCAGAGTGATATCGAAGTCGGGCCGCGCATAAGAGGAGGGTGCGCGGATGGTTTCCGAAGCGATATCCCCAACCTGATACTGGTTGATCCGCTGGGGAAGCTTCACGTTGATCAGACCGGCGAGGACGAGGGAAAAGAGCACCAGAATGAGATACTTCCTCAAGGGAAGATGCGAGGGGGGTTTATCCTTTTCGCTCTTCATTGCTTCCCATCTCGGCGATTGTCTTCTTCTCGTAGGCCTTGATGATCTTCTGCACCAGGGGGTGTCTCACCACGTCCCTTTCACTGAAATAGACGAACCTGATTCCCTTGATGCCCTTCAGGACCGTTTGCACTTCTACGAGGCCGGACGACCGTTTCTCCGGCAGGTCGATCTGGGTGACATCGCCCGTGACAACCGTCTTTGAGGAAAAGCCGAGGCGGGTCAGGAACATCTTCATTTGCTCGGAGGCCGTATTCTGGGCCTCGTCAAGGATCACGAAGGCATCGTTAAGGGTCCTGCCCCGCATGAATGCGAGGGGAGCTATCTCGAGCACGCCCTTCTCTATGAGCCTGGCTGCCCTGTCCATGTCAACCATGTCGTAAAGGGCATCGTAGAGCGGCCTCAGGTAAGGGTTCACCTTGTCGTACATCGTACCCGGCAGGAACCCGAGCTTCTCCCCGGCCTCTATGGCCGGTCTCGTCAAAATGATCCTCGACACTTCCTTATTGAAATAGGCGGAGAGGGCCATTGCCATGGCCAGGTATGTCTTTCCGGTACCGGCGGGACCGATCCCTATCACTATATCGTGCTTTCTTATGGCCTCAACGTACGACTTCTGGTTCTCTGTTTTGGGTGTGATGACCTTGCGGCTCGGGGGAATGTAGACTTGATCCTTGTAAAGCTCGTCCATGCCTTTGTCCGTGTGCGCAACATAGCGGACGGCATGATCTATGTCCGACGGGTTTATGGCAAATCCCTTCTTGACGATCCCGGCGAGCTCGGTTATTACCTTGCTCGTGCTCTCGACCTCTTTCCTCCTGCCCACGAGGGTGAGGTGGTTCCCCCGTATGCTTGTCCTGACGTCAAAGTACTTCCTGAGGTACTTGATGTTTTCGTCTCGCGGGCCGAACAGGTTGCGCGCCAGGTGGATATCGTCAAAGGAGAGCTTGAGGACCTCTTCTTCCGTCTTGTCTTCCAAATAGGCTTTCAATAACCTCCCGGATGGTTTTTAGCCAAAGAGGAGTATAACACAAAAGCGCACCCCGTTAAAGCGGTGGCTAGTCTCCTAATTAGTCTCAAAGTAGGACACTACCAAGCGGTGCGCGTGAAGGAGAAAGAAGAGATAATGCGGGTGCGGATTGAGCGCATGAGGCCGCAGACCCCACGCACGCCCCGTCGGGCAGGCTCTTTTTAGGCCCTATGGGGCGGATGTCTTGTCATCATGCGCTCCCAGATAGGCCTTCTCCACCTCCTTGTTGGTCCTTACCTCTTCCAGACCCCTTTGAATGATCGTCCGTTCCCGCGACAGGGGCGGCTGATAAGGCGCTCCTGCCTCCGAGTCAACCATGGGCAGATTCTCGATCCCACCCCTCGACGGGGATGCGGGGGCGATGAAACTGAATACCCCGGAGAGCAAGAGCGGGTCGCTTTCGTTCTCCAGTTCGTTCTTGGAAGTGATAGCGATATGATAGAGTCCCGGTCTTGCGGGGAATTCCGGCCATTCATCCGGGATGAGCACGTCGGCCTTCCCGACAACGGGTTTGGAAATCACGCCGGGCGTGTTTCTCCATGAGAATGTGGCGGACTCGGTACCTTTGCTGTCCGGACGAACGTATACCACGTAGCCTGTGGCTCCGGCGACGGGCTCCCACCAGATTCGTCTCTTGTGGATTAGCGGCATGGTTTGCTCCTTCAAATCGCAACTATGGAATCGAAAGTTCCAAACGCGTTTCTCTCCCGTTCTCCGTTCTTGGAGTCGGGCGTCCATTCCCCGTCAACGACAAACTGGTACCGGTACCTCCCGTGCGCCAGTTTCATCCGCTTCTCCCACCAAGCGTTCTCCCTGTTGACGAGCCTGCTCTCGTCGCCAATTTTCCAATCGTTGAAGTCGCCCACTACGTAGACATCCCTTGCCGCCGGCGCTTCGATGGTAAACGCCGCTTCCCTCTCGTCCGGCTCGAGATGATTCGATTGGCCCGAGTCTTAGAATCTCATCGGAGAGGGCGGCATAGTCCTTGGCGCCGGTACACGCCCTATCGAAATCGATGATCGAGATGCCTTCGGACACCGCCCGCTTGAGCGCCACGTTCTGTCGTATGACGGTCCGGAGCATTCTATCTCCGAAAAAGGTTTTGACTTCGTCGAGTATCTCTCCGGAATAAGTAGTGCGTTTGTCGAAAAGGGTAGGCAGGGCACTCACCCGGGGGAAATGGCCGAGCTTCATCCCGACCAGCTCGATCATCCCGAGAAGCTTGCCGACGCCCACAAGCGTAAAGGGGCTCATGTCGATGGGGATAATGACCCGGTCCGCGGCCCTCAGGGCATTGAAGGTAAGGAAGCCGAGGCTTGGAGGGCAGTCGACGAGAATGTATTCGTAAGCCGACGGACACGTTCGGAGTGTTTTGCGCAGTTGGGAAACGGCATCCTCTTTGTCTTTGAGTTCCTGTTCCAGAGTGCTCAACTCGATACTCGCCTGCACCATGTCGAGATTGACGGAGATATTGGTTATGCAGCTATCGAGTGGGCTTCTCCTTTCAACATTGTCGGTCAGGACGTCGTAGATGAATCTTCCGGGCGGTTGGCTGCCCTTTCGCAATGCGAAAGAGGCGTGGGCCTGAGGGTCCAGATCGATGAGAAGGACCTTTCTTCCGACAGCGGCCAGAGCGGCGCTCATATTTACCGCTGTCGTCGTCTTGCCGCATCCCCCCTTTTGGTTCGCTATGGCAATCGTCAACATATGTCGCCCCTCCCAACCATCGGAACTGCGCGACAGGCCGATTCACCATAACTCTTCGGGAGAGGGTAGTTTGTCGCGCTCTCAAGAATAACCTGGTCAACCTGGTCAACCTGAGCCCGTGGCTTCATTGAAAAGCCGAGCAATTCACATCATTCACATAGCAAGAAGCGTTTTCTTTGTCAAGCAAAAAGGTTCTACCTTACACGCTGTCTGATCATGTTGCGATTGGCCAGCCCTTGACTTTGAGCTTTTTATGGCTATAATTATACTCTCCGGAGGTGATGAAATGGGCATGGGACTTATCGGGAAGAAACTTGGCATGACTCAGGTATTCGGGGAGAACGGAGCAATCATCCCTGTTACCGTGGTAAAAACGGGGCCGTGCTTCATCGTGCAAAAAAAGACCGCCGAAACGGACGGATACTCAGCGGTGCAGCTCGGGTTCGAGGAGATCACCAAGGCTTCCCGGGTCAACAAGCCTCGGGCGGGCCATTTCAAGAAGGCAAACGTGCCTCCCATGACGAGGCTCAAGGAGTTCCGCGTCAGCGCCGAAGAAATGGGCCAATATGAGGCGGGGAGCCAAGTCCCCCTGGACCTGTTTCAGCCGGGTGATTTTGTGGACGTCACCGGGGTCTCCATCGGGAAGGGGTACGCGGGTGTCATCAAGAGACACAAGTTCTCAGGGGCGCCGGGAGGTCACGGTACCCATGAGTTCTTCAGACACGGAGGCTCCATAGGCAATAATACGACCCCGGGCAGGACCCTCAAGGGCAGAAAGATGGCGGGGCAGATGGGCAACAAGAAGGTCACTGTCCAGAGCCTCAAGGTGGTTGAGGTACGGGGCGACACGAATATCGTCATGATCGAAGGGGCCGTGCCGGGTCCCAGGAACGGCTATCTCATCATCAAGAAAGCAGTGAAAAAACAGCAGTAGCAGCGCGTGCGCAGACAGCTTGGACTCGTCGTCCCCTATATCAAACGGTATAGGGGATTTCTTTTCGAGGGCATTCTGGCCCTCGTCGTCGCGGCCCTCTTCTCGGCGGCCATACCGTTCCTCATCAAGCTCGCCGTAGATGGCCTGCAAAAGGGCGCGGGCGGCCGTGTCGCGCGGATCGTCGCCATTATCGGTTTGTGCGCCATCGCCCAGGCGGCGCTGAAGTTCAGGGCGCGGACGAAGATCCTCAACAGCTCCAGGGAGATTGAATTCGGGCTGAGGAAGGATTTCTACGCCCATCTCGTCTCTCTTCCTTACGCCTTTTTCAGGAAGCACTATCGCGGGGACCTCATTGCGAGGATGATGGCGGACATCGGGAACATCCGCATGATGGTCGCAATGGTGACCCTCCACTTCACGAGCACCATAACCACAACCGTTCTCAGCCTCGCCGTGATGTTCAAGCTGAGCCCCCCCATCACCCTCCTTTCCATTGCTCCCCTCTGCTTCCTCTTCCTCGTGATGCGTCGCTTCATGGGCAGGCTCCATCTCGTCTTTGCCGACATCCAGACGGCAAACGGGAATCTCTCAAAAGGGACCAACGAAGTCCTGTCGGGGATCAGGGTCATAAAGAACTATCTGCTGAAGGAAGAGGAGCGGAAGAGGTTCGAGGTGCTCAGCACCGACTACATGAAGAAGAACTTGTCCGCCACCAGGCTGTGGGGGCTCTTCCTTCCACTGATAGGCTTTCTCGGCGGCCTGGGTACCCTCTTCGTCATGTGGATGGGCGGCTACTTTCTCATGAAGCATCGCATTACCCTCGGCGATTTCATAGCCCTCAACACGTACTACATGACGCTCATGGCGCCGGTGGCGGGTCTCGGATGGATATTCAACCTCTACCAGCGTGGTGTTGCGTCGATACGGAGGATCGAGGAAATCTACGAGAGCGAGCCCGAGAGGAGCGACGGTATCGACCCGGGAGCCTTCACAGGCCGCGTCACGTTCGACGATGTCACGGTGAAGAAGGAGGGTCGCTCCATCTTGAGCAGCGTAGCCTTTGCGGTGGGCCCGGGTGAGAGGCTCCTGATCCTGGGGCCTACAGGCGCGGGGAAAACGACCGTTCTCAACCTCATCCTCGGGCTCGAGCAGGAGTATACGGGCTCTATCCTCGTCGACAACATCGATGTCCGGAGCCTCTCCCTGTCGGCACTGAGGAGAGGGATCGCCCTCGTACCCCAGGACCCCTTTCTCTATTCCACCTCCATCAGGGAGAACGTCTTTTTCCCCTCTGACATCGACAGGCTGATCGGCGCCGTTCAGATGACCGATGAGATAGGAAGGTTCGAAAAGGGCCTCGAGACGATCGTGGGCGAGCGCGGAGTAACCCTGTCAGGAGGGCAGAAGCAGCGGCTCACCCTCGCCCGCGCCCTGTCGGCCGATGCGCGCGTGCTTCTCCTCGACGATCCTTTCACCCACGTGGACGGCTATACCCAGCAGGTGATATGGGAGAAGATGAAATCCCTCCTCGCGGGCACGACGCTCATCATCGTGTCGTCCAAGCCCTTGCCCCTCGCCGATCTTGACAGGGTCGTGGTGCTGTCCGAAGGCAGGGTGGACGATCAGGGGACGCCCGGCGAGGTGCTCCAGCGGAATTCCTACATGAAGCTCTTTTACGAGGTGCAGGGATGATGGGCACGGCCAGGGGCCTGGTGCGCGATTTCCTGTACAGGTACGTGGTCCGCTACAGACGCATGGTGTTCCTCTCGCTCTCCCTCATGCTCGTGGTGGCCGTCTCGAGGATGGCCCCGGCCTACATCCTCAAGGTAGCCATAGACAGGTTCATCAGCCGGGGCGACTTTTACGGCCTCTCACTCGCCGCGCTTCTCTATCTGGCCTTCATCTGCCTCGAATATGCCGCCATTTACCTTCAGATATATGTATCCCAGTTCTTCGGCCAGAGCGTCATTCGCGACATGAGGA
Source organism: uncultured delta proteobacterium (assembly GCA_963749525.1). Lineage (GTDB taxonomy): Bacteria > Desulfobacterota > Syntrophorhabdia > Syntrophorhabdales > WCHB1-27 > CAVVNC01. The sequence continues at coordinate 6,376 of CAVVNC010000031.1, read as the reverse complement.
TCGAGACCTTCACCCATCTGTTGGGATTGCCCGTCCCCTATTTCGACAGGACGCCCCACGGAAAGAACCTTCAATACGTCACGAACGACATGGAGAACATCAATGAGTTCATTACCTCAGGGATAGTCACGACCGCGGGAGACGTCATCACCATAGCGGGGATTCTCGCGGTAATGTTCTATCTGAGCGCGCCTCTGACCGCGGTGGTGATCCTCTTTTTTCTTATCCTCTTTCCCCTCATGAACTTCTTCCGGAAGCGATTTCACCAGGCGTACGAAAAATCGAGGGAGAGCGTGGCCGAGATGAATGCCTTTCTGGGAGAGAGCCTCTCGGGCATGTACGTGGCCAAGGCATTCGACAGGGGCAATCAGGAGAAGGCCAAATTCAACGAGAAGAACGAAGGCTATATGTTCGCTTACCAGAGAGTCATCTTCTATCTCTCCCTCTATTTCCCCTTCGTCGAGTCGATCGGGATCCTCTCCATCCTCGCCATTCTCTGGACGAGCCGGCCCATGCTCGCCATGGGCGCCGTGACCTTCGGCACCATCGCCGCCTTCATGGAATACTCTCACAAGCTCTACAGTCCCATTCGGGACCTGAGCGAAAAGTACAACCTGTTTCAGAACGCCCAATCGAGCCTCGAGAAACTCCACAAGCTCCACCGGATGGAGGGCGAAGAGGAGGGGGGCGCGCTCACGGAGGCCGGGGGAGACATCGAGCTGCGGGACGTGTGGCTCTCGTACGATGGCGATGAGACCTATGCGCTGAAACGCGTCTTTCTGAAAGTGAAGGAAGGGGAACGGATAGGTATCGTGGGTCTCACGGGATCGGGTAAGACTTCTCTCATCAACCTTCTCCTCGGGTTCTACCGCCCCACGAGAGGGGAGATTTATCTGGGCGGCCGCCCGCTCGCGGACTATTCTCTGGACGGGATAAGGAAGGCCTTCGGCATAGTATCCCAGGATGTCTTCATTTTTCCCCGTACTATCAGGGAGAATCTCTTCGCGGGAGAAGGCGCGATCGACCCCGCCGTGAACCGGCTCATGGAAGGGTTCTTGAAAGAGGGGGGCGTGCAAAGGATGATCGCCGAAGACGGCCTCAACCTCTCGGAGGGAGAGAAGCAGCTCATCGCCATCGGCAGGGTTATCGCCTACAGGCCGAGGTACCTGATCCTCGACGAGGCCACGAGCAGGGTGGACCGCTACCTCGAGGAGAAGGTCAAAAAGATCATGGCCGAGGAATTCCCGAGAGCCACGTGGCTCGTCATAGCGCACAGGATTTCGACGATGGCGGAAATGGACCGGATTATCGTCATCCATGACGGCGAGGTGACCGAAGAGGGGAGCCACGAGCAGCTCCTGGAGAAGGGCGGGATTTACCGCAACCTGTACGATATCTATCAGCGGGGAGGGGAGCTCTAGCCAGCCTGACGCCTTTCTTCCCCCGGTCCGAAAGATGGCGCTTGCGAAGAGCACGGTGATCAACCTGTGCTAAACTATGTGTACGGGAGCCCGATGGCGACGCAAGAGGGGCTTCTCTCCCTGAGTGCGGATTTCCTCGTCGTCTTTCACCTGTTCTATGTCCTTTTTGTGGTGGGAGGAGAGGCGGCAATACTCGCAGGGGGGATCCTCGGTTGGGGCTGGGTGAGAAACGGCTCTTTTAGGATCGCGCACCTCGCCGCGATTGCCGTGGTCGCAATCGAAGCCGGTGCCGGGGCGGAGTGCCCTCTCACTTTTTGGGAATACGATCTGAGGAGGCTCGCCGGCCAGGCGGTCCACGGCCATGTCTCGTTCATTGGCAGGATCGCGCGGGCAATCGTTTTTCACGATCTGCCCCCCAGATTCTTCGAGGTCCTTCACATCGCCTTCGGGGCGGCTGTTCTTCTGACTTTTGTCCTCATCCCTCCCCGGTTCGCGAGGCCACGGAGAGGGCGCCGCAAGGGAAAAGGAGTGTGAGATGGGTGGTGTCGCGGGTATGGCGCCTGTTTGCCATGTGCGGGGAAGGAGGACCTCTACGTGAGCCCTTGGTGGCGCTTACCCTGGATCGGCCGATTGTCCGAGAAGGAGAAGTACGCGATCACAACCTGGGCATTCAGCTATTTCATGAAGAGCAGCCTCACGGTTTCCGACGCGGTTACCGAAGCCGTCAGGAAGGTTACGCCTGAAAGAACCGGTAAGGACGGCTCTTTGAGAATCTCGAAGCATGACCTGCTGGAGCTGCAGCTGCGGGTAAAGAACATGCTGTGAGCCCCTCTTGGAGGGAGCCCTTCCGTGCCGGGACGACGACAATTGCCCGTTGCCGATGCGGAGCACCTTCTCAATTGGGCCCTTCCTCCGGACCGCAACAAACTAGTGGCAGGAAGCCTCTCCTCCCTGGTAAGATAAGGGACGAAGAGGGGGAGAACTATATGAAGATAACGAGCCTCGACAAAGTGGAAAAGGTCGAGATGCGGATGGACGGGGCAAAGGAGACGTATAAGCAGATTCCCGTCTCCGGAGCTGACGGCACCCCTCTTTTTTCGGTTCGGGTGTTCACCATCGAGCCCGGAGGCCACACGCCATACCATCGCCACCCCTTCGAGCACATCAACTACGTGATCGAAGGGAAGGGGGCGGTCGTCTCCGAGGGCGGGGAAGAGCGGCCCGTGGCAAAGGGGGATTTTGTTCTCATCCTCCCCGACGAGGTACACCAGTACAGGAACAAGGCCGACGACCGCCCGTTCGTGATCATCTGTGCGGTTCCCAAGGAATATGAATAGAGATGATGAAAGGCACAGCAGTTGTCGCAGGAGACAGGAATGAAGAAGAGGGGGTCGGGCATACTCCTCCATATTACGTCGCTGCCGTCGCCGTACGGCGTCGGTGATCTCGGCCCCGGGGCCTACGGGTTCGCCGACTTTCTCGCGGAAAACAGGCAAAGCTACTGGCAGATGCTGCCTTTGAGCCCGACAACCGAGGCTTACGGTAACTCTCCTTATAGCAGCGTCTCCACGTTCGCGGGCAACACACTTCTCATAAGCCCTGATTTTCTCGTCCGGGACGGCCTGGTGCCGAAAAAGGAGATCGAATCGAAGCCATCTTTTCCCGACGGGCGCTGCGACTACAATGGGGCTATACCCTACAAAGAAAGGCTCCTGGCTCGGGCCTATCAGGAATTCGTCAAGTCCGGCAAGATGCGTGATCGATTCGCCCAATTCTGCGAGGACCAGGCATCGTGGCTCGACACCTATGCCCTTTTCATCGCCCTCAAAAAACGCCAGGAGGGGCGTCCGTGGAACGAGTGGCCCCCGGAATTGAGGGATAGAAGCGCCGGCGGGATAGAGAAGGTCAGAGGCGAGAGCGCCGCCGACATAGAAAAGGAGAAGTTCAGCCAGTTTCTCTTCTTCACCCAGTGGCGCGCCCTCAAGGAATACTGCAACCGCCGGGGCGTGCAAATGATGGGAGATATGCCCATATACGTGAGCTACGACAGCGCCGATGCCTGGGCCAATGCGAGCATCTTCAAGCTGGATGGGGAGAAGCGGCCCTTTGCGCTGTCAGGGGTTCCACCCGACTACTTCAGCGCCACGGGGCAGCTCTGGGGCAATCCCGTGTACAATTGGGACGTCCTCAGATCGACGGGCTATGCGTGGTGGATCGAGCGGCTGAGCCATATCCTGACCCTTCACGACGTGGTGAGGATCGATCATTTTCGCGGTCTCGTGGCCTTCTGGGAGGTGCCTGCCCACGAAAAGAATGCCGTCAACGGCCAGTGGGTGCGGGTGCCGGTCGACGATTTCTTCAACGCCCTTTTCAAGCGCTTTTTCAACCTGCCGATCATCGCCGAGGACCTGGGCATCATCACCGCCGACGTCCGGGAGGCGATTACGCGTCTTGGCTTCCCCGGCATGAAGGTTCTCCTCTTCGCCTTCGGAGAGGACAATCCCATGCACATCTATCTGCCCCACACCTACCAGAGGAATTTCGTGGTCTACACGGGGACGCACGACAACAACACGGCCCGGGGCTGGTTTGATCACGAGGCCCGGCCGGAGGACAGAGAAAGGCTCTTTCGCTACATAGGAAGGCATGTTCAGCCGGAAGAGGTCAACTGGGAGCTGATAAGGCTTGCCATGATGTCGATTGCGGACATCTCGATCGTGCCCATGCAAGATATCCTCGGTCTGGGCCAGGAGGCCCAGATGAATCGGCCCTCCGTCGCGAGGGGAAACTGGGAATGGAGATTCGAGTCGGCCCAGCTCACGGAAGGTATCGGCCACCGGCTCCGGTCCCTTACGGAGACATACGGTCGGGCTTAAGGGAAGCGCCAGGAGCGTGGAAACGAGGTGAATGACAAGGCCGGGTGAGCGGCTCTCCTTTTAGCGATTGGAGCCGACGCCCTGCGGATAAGCATGAAGCGAAGTTCAAGACGAGGGGGTAAAGATGAAAATCCGAAGGTTTTTTGGAAAGTCAGGAATCGCGTGCGCCTCTCTGGCGCTTTTCGTGCTGGCCTTAGCGGCCGCTCTTTTCCCTGGGCCCGCAGCTGCTGACGAGGCAATGGAGGCCCGCCATCTCATGGAACAGGCACAGCTTACCCTGGAGACGTTCTCTCTCGCGCCTGAGATGGAGGCTTTTCGGAATCTCATGAGAGACGCAAGAGGCGTCTTTGTGGCGCCGCAAGTGCTGAAAGGGGCGTTCGTTGTGGGAGCGGCCGGGGGAAGCGGCGTGCTGGTCTCCCGTGACAGGCTGAAAGGGCAATGGGCCGGTCCCGCCTTCTACACGATCGGGGAGGTGAGCTTCGGCCTCCAGATAGGCGGCAGCGCATCCGAGGTGGTGCTCCTCGCCATGACCGACCGGGGGGTGAACGCCCTTCTTGAAACGAGTGCAAAACTCGGCGCCAATGTCGGTGTGGCGGCTGGGCCCGTAGGCGTAGGGGCAGCAGCATCGACCGCCAATCTGAGCGCCGATATCCTGAGCTTCTCCCGCTCGAAAGGGCTCTACGTCGGTCTGTCACTAGACGGCGCTATCGTGAAGACGAGGCAGGACTGGAACAATGCCTACTACGGCGGCATCGTGACGCCCACTGACATTCTTCTCAAGAGAAGCGTAACCAATCCTGACTCGGGGGGGTTCCTTGACGTCGTCGCGAGGCTTGCGGCCGGGACTTAAGGACGCGGCCTTTTCGTTTTCACAAGGCTACGGCACAGTGGGGCTCGGTTCGAAAAGCATGCCCTTCGGTGGACGGAAAGACAGGACAGGCCCGACACGCGTGGTAAGCGAAAGACTCTAGTGGGAGGGCCGGTTTACATCGTCCGTCTTGCCTTCGATATGCTTGTTCTCTGGGCCCTCATCGGGCTGATCGCTCATTGCCTTCTTGAAGCCGCGCACAGCCTTCCCTAAGGATCCTCCCACCTCGGAAAGCTTACCGGGCCCAAAAATGATCAACGCGATCACCAGGATGATAATGAGATGGCTGGGCTGGAAAAGACCTTCGAACATAATTCCTCCTTCTTTCGCAAGACTCTGCAACTAAAAGGTATACCCCTTCCGAAGGGTTGTCAACCGCCTCATGGACCGTAAGAGTTAAGTGCCTTCGTTGCACGATCTTTGCCAAGGCATTACATTTAGTAGTCATAGAGGAAGCGCGAGGAGGTTTCCCATGGGTTTGCGAAAAGCGGAGTACAACCATGAGGCGACGTCCGTGGCAGAGGCGACGGGGTACTACATGGAGACGATCATCGGTGAGCTGGTTCCGAAAGCGCTCCTCCTTGGCAGGCAGATCGTCCAGGTCGCCGGGGCCTGTCCGACCATGGCGGTGGAGATCATGATGGACTCTCCCGTGCTGAAAGATCCCGGCCTCGACAACAGGGACAGAGCCATGATCGTGATCCTCAGCGGCTCCGTGGTAGCGCGGGACCTTCTCACCGAGATCGTGGAAAAGAGGGGTCGTGATATCCTCCGCGCGGCCTTGAGCGTTCATGGGTTTGACTTTCGGAACGGCCAAGGGCTCGACAGGGTCTTCGGCGTGCCGAAGACGGAGATCGCCATGCTCAATGAATATGTGAGGCGGAGGGTATTCGACGGGATGGAGAATGATCTCGCGATTGGTCGAGAACCTGGAGAAGGCCCTCGACGATGCTCTCTTGAGCCCTTTTCACAAGGCTTTCATAGAAGCCGTCGTCTCCCGTCAGGTGACGGGTCGCACAGCACACCGGATAAGTCCCATGGGGCTCATAGCCGAGCCCGCAAACGAGACCGCCCTCGCCGGGGCTTTTCAGGCTTCCGGGGCGGACGCTGTGATCCCCGGCGCCTCTTCCTTCCCAAGTCACCGGCACTTCTTGCGTAGGTTTCAATAAAGTTTGGCGCCAAACTTTATTGAAACCTACAGCTTGATGCTT
>CAVVNC010000030.1:0-30762 GCA_963749525.1 uncultured delta proteobacterium | reverse complement strand
CAGCTTGGCCTTGTCCGGCGCGACGAACTGCTCCATGGGAGGGCTGAAAGGCACGGGCACATCGGGCGCGCAGACACGCCTGGGTCCTGACTTGAGCAGCTTGTAGGTGCTCCTGTCTTCGACGACCATGGAGATAATCTCCGCCGCGGCCCCGCACGTCTGGCACGCCTCATCCACGACGACCAGTCTCCCCGTCTTGGCGACCGACGCCCTGATCGCGGCCCTATCGAAAGGCACGAGGGTCCGGGGATCGAGCACCTCGATAGAGATCCCCGCCTTTTCCAGCTCGCCGGCCGCCTCGAGAGCAACGTGAACCATCCTCGCCAGGGCAACCACCGTCACGTCAGAGCCCTCTCTTTTTACGTCGGCCTTGCCCAGGGGGACTATGTATTCCTCCTCGGGCACCTCGCCGGTCACGTCCCCCAATGCCATGTGCTGAAAGGAGACGACCGGGTTGTTATCCCTTATTGCCGCTTTCAATAGTCCCTTCACATCGTAAGGGGTGCTCGGCAGAATGATCTTGAGGCCCGGCGCGTTCATGTACATCGGGTACGGGCTGACGCAGTGCTGGGCAGCCATGGACAGGCCCGTGCCCACCGTCATCTGGTAGACGATGGGAAACTTTGCCTGGCCCCCGAACATGTAGTGGATTTTCGCGGCCTGGTTCACCATCTGATCCATCGCAACGAAGGCGAAGGTGGCCATGCCGATGTCGACCACGGGCCTGAAGCCCGAGCCCGCGAGACCGACGGCGGAGCCGACAAAGGCGGATTCGCTTATGGGCGTCTCCCTCACCCGGGCGTCGCCGAACTCGTCTCTCAGGGGCATGTTGAGATGCTCCGACATAAACAGGGTTTTCCCATCCCGACGAAATTCCTCCTGAAGCGCCTCCAGGACTGCCTCTTGATAGGTGATGCTCCTCACGTTCGTTCTCCTTTTCGTCTAGTCCGAAAACACGCCCTTCAGGGCGTCCTCGGGATCAGGGTAAGGGCTGTTCACGGCGAATGTGACCGCTTCCTCGACCTGCGCCATTATTTCCGCGTTGATTGCTCCCTGTCCCTCGCGGTCCAGGATGGCGCCCTCCTCCAACCTCTGCTCGAGCCTCTTGATGGGGCATCTCTCCTTCCAGTCGTCGATCTCGTCCTTCGGCCTGAGATCGGGGAAGTAGCCCCCCTCAAAGTGATGGTGCCAGCGATAGGTCTTGCATTCGAGAAAGCTCGGCCCTGATCCTGACCTGGCCCTGGAGACCGCCTCCTGGGCCGCTTCGTGCACGGCAAAGACGTCGTTTCCATCGACTATCATCGCGGGAATCGAGTACGCCCCGGCCCTTTCGGCTATGCTCGAAGAGGGAAGCACGCGCCCGATGGGAGTGTTGGCCCCATAGTGGTTGTTCTCGCAGGCAAAGACTATGGGCAGTTTCCAGATCGCCGCGAGGTTGAGGCATTCATGGAACTCACCTTCGTTGCTCGCCCCGTCCCCGAAGAAGACCACGACGACGCGGTGGTTATTCTCCAACTGAGCGGCAAGGGCAGCACCGACCGCTATGGGGAGGCCTGCGCACACTATCCCGTTGGCGCCCAACATCCCGACGCTAAAGTCGGCTATATGCATTGAGCCGCCTTTGCCTTTGCAGTAGCCGGTTGTCCTCCCGTGGATCTCCGCCATCATCCGCTTGATGCCGGCGCCTTTTGCAATGCAGTGGCCATGCCCCCTGTGATTACTCACGATACGGTCGTCCAGCTCCAGGTTGGCGCAGACGCCGACCGCCACCGCTTCCTGGCCTATGGAGGAATGGATGAAGCCCGGGATGCACCCCCGCTCGTACTCGGCCGCTATTCTTTCCTCGAATCGGCGGACAGTCAACATCTTCGTGTACATACCTATGATATCTTCCTTCGATAGAGGCACCATCATCTTCTCCTTTGCATTGCGCCACGAATTGCCTTCACGATAAGCGACGTTCGGCCGCTTGTCGGTCAGGACTTTGCCGACATACGATCATTACATATTGGAATCGATGATTCAAGCAGAAAGACAGGGCATGGGCAATTGGAAACCCTACCTTCATCACCTCCCCATCGAACGGGCAAGGCAAAGGGCGGACGCGCATTGGCGACTCGTGCATTGCCGAGGACGGCTTAGAAAAGCTCGCGACGAATCCGGCACGAATAACGAAGCCCCCTTAGCGAAGCGTGGGGGTTGGGGGGAGTGAGGGACGGAGTGAGGAGCGATGCTTTTCTTTCGGCTCGGCTGTCACGAGGAGGTAATGCGCGTCCACCCGCTCTACCGCGACTCTTTCCAAATGCGCTTGCCCTGGCAGAAAGAGGCGGGCTGACGGGAAAGGGTGCGAGACCGGCGCTCAGACCCTGCGAGAGGTTGTGGAGCCAAGGGACAAAGGGGCTCAAATAGGAATCGATTCTCCGGAGCCCTTTGGAGAACGGCGAAAAGCCGAAAGACCGGCGAGATTTGCGCGAAGATGGAACCGCATGATATAATCAGCGACCCCTTAAGAGATGCGGGAGGCAGCCCGCACTTCGGATTGGAAAAAGAAGGAAGAAGCGAGGGATCTGCATGAAGCCTTTGGTAACCAGAAGCACCCTTCGCGACATCGTCCTGTGCGCGTGTTGCGCTTCGGCTCTCTTCTGGCACGCCGGAACGGGCAGGGTCGTCACCGGTTTCGCCCTGCTCGTAATCGGCTCCCTGATCCACGTTCTCTCCAAAGGCATTCTGGTGCGCAACACGGTCCTATGCGATAAGGGCATATACGGTTTTGTCCGCCATCCGTACTATCTTGCAAACTATCTCATCGATTCGGGTTTTTGCGTGCTGAGCGGCAACGCGTACCTGCTCCTCATCTATCCCTTTCTCTTCTTCTGGGCCTACGGGCCAACGCTACGAAAAGAAGAGGCTCTTCTCGGCTCGCTCCACGAAGCCGCTTTCGCGAGCCATAGCGCGCGAGTTCCGCAAGTCTTTCCGGATAGGGCGTCGTTGAGGGATTGGAGAACGGTTCTTGACGGGTTCAGCCGGAGGCGGGTCACCTGGAAAGAGACCGGCCGGGTCACAAGGTTCTTCTCCCTCGCTTTTCTTATCCTCCTCATCCACGAAGTTCGAGCTGACGGGCTAGCGGGATTATGGGACATAGTAAGACCCACCCGCTTGAACTATGATGAGTCCCTCTCTGCGGCCCTGACGGTTCTTCTCTATGGTGCGAGTTGGCTGCTCATCAGCCGGTCGGAAAAAGTGCACCGCAGGCTTGAGGCTCGAGAGCAGGGCACCTCGGAATGAGACGCCCCTAAAAGATCACCTCGTCGTTAGGATGCTTTTTCATGCCGGTCCGTCCCGGAAAATGGCGCGTCAGCTCGGCGCCGCACTTCTCAATGACGCTGAGGAGCGCCTCCGTGGTGCGCTCCTTCTTGATGCCCTCGGTCAGCTCCCTGGTGAGAGAGCGCCAGAAATCATCTCTGATCTTGCCGTGTATGCCCCTGTCACCGAGGATCCAGACCTTTCTCTCAAGGAGGGAGATGAAGATGAAGATGCCCGTTTCCCCCTCCGTCCTGTGCGCGCCTTTCTGATAGAAGCCGTAGACCACCCGCTCCCTCACCGCGTCCTCGATCCGCTTCTTGTGGAGAAAGGCGAGCTTCAGATGGGGGAACCGTCTGAATAGGTAGAGGGATGGATAGAGGAGGAGGCAGAAGACGGGGATGTAGAACCAGATGGTAACGTAGCGGAGGCTGAGGGAGAGAACGAGCGCCGCGAGGCCGGCCAGACAGAAGGCTCCCGCGAGCTGTGCTTCCCGGTAGGGGTCGCTCTCGTGAACGAACGTGATCATGATCTCTTCGCTCGTTCCGGCTTCGGCAGCCTCGACCGCCTGCCTGATACTATCCTTTTCCGCGCTGCTGAAGAAGTCTTTGGCCCTGATCTTCATTCAAGCACCTCAACCTGGCTCGCGCCCTTCTCGAAACCCCTGCGATACACGCCAACATCCGGCGGAAATGGCCGGGCATGGGAGGGACCATCTCTTTTGGCGGGAGCCTACCAGCCTCCCGAGGCCCCTCCGCCTCCGAAATCGCCACCGCCTCCGAAGAAACCGCCGCCGCCCTCCCCTCCGGACGAAGAGCCGCCGCCAAAAAAGGGGCCTCCGAATCCGCCGAGCCAGGGCCCGCCCCCTCTCCCGCCAGAACGCCCGCCCCCGGAAAAAAGAACGCTCAGCACGAGGCCCATAACGATACCCAACCCGGCAAGGCCCCCGAGCACGGGAAGGGAGAGCGCGGAAAAGGCCAGCTTCGCTACGACGGGCAGCCCAACGGCCCCGGTTACGGCCGCGAATACCTTCGATATGGCCCCGGTGAAGACGAGGGCGAGAAAAAGGAAGATGAGGAGCGTGAGGATCGGAGGCGCGCCCCGGCGCCCACGGACCGGCTCTTCGGCGTTCGCCTTGTACTCTCCCCTCACGACCTCCATGACTGCCTGAGCCCCTTCCTTGAGGCCCCCATCGAAGTCCCCAACCCTGAACCTGGGGATGATCCTCTCCCTGATGATGCGGCCGGACATAAGGTCCGTCAGCTTCCCCTCAAGCCCGCGGCCCACCTCTATCCTCACCTTTCGCTCATTCCTGGCAAGAAGGATAATGACGCCGTTATCGATCCCTTTCTGTCCTATCTTCCAGCTTTCCGCGACTTTGATCGAGAAGGTCTCGAGGTCTTCTCCCTCGAGGCTGGGGACGGTGAGGATCACGATCTGCGTGGAATCGCTCTTCTCGAATCGGGTAAGATCGGCCTCCAGCTCACCAGCTGCCTGCTTCGACATCACACCCGCGTAATCGTTCACATGGGCGACCAGAGGGGGCACGTCGAGGGCGAGCCCCGGACGAGGGCTCAAACCCACGAGAGCCGCCAGGGAGAGAAAGACAAGGAGAATGGATTGCCTGTATCTCATGACTATCCTTAGAACTTCACCTTGGGGGCATTTGCCGCGCCCCCTTCAGCTTTGAAGGGTTCTTTTCGCGTAAGGTGGAGGAGCCAGGAGTTGGTGAGCGAGTTCGGAAAGATCCTTATGCTGGTGTTGAAGTCCTGAACCGCCCTGTTGTAACGGACCCGGGCGACGTTTATGCGGTTTTCCGTGCCCTCCAGCTGATTCTGGAGGTCACGAAACCCTTGATCGGCTTTCAGGGCAGGGTACTGCTCGGAAACCACAAGGAGCCGCGAAAGGGCCCCGCCGAGCTGCGACTGGGCCTGCTGGAATTGCTGGACGGCCTCCGGCCGGGCGAGCATTTCCTTGCTCACCTGAACGGAGCCCACTTTGGCCCGGGCCTCGGTGACTGCGACGAGCGTCTCGTTCTCGTGCTTGGCGTATCCTTTCACGACCTCCACGAGGTTTGGCACGAGGTCCGCCCGGCGCTGGTACGCGGCCTCCACATCCCCCCAGGCGGCGAAGACAGCCTCCTCCTTTCTCTGCATCTCGTTGTATCCACAGCCGAAGAGGCCGAGGAGCATCACGGCGGCGGAAACAAGGACCAACAATCTTCTCATATATCCTCCAGATCGGCAGATTCGACCAGATTATAGCGCCTCCCAATCCCCTTGTCATCTGCTTTGTGGCCCGCACGAAAAACAGGGTAGCATAGAAGAGGACGGGGGTAGTGGGTCAGTTTGATCAAACCGACCCACTACCAAGACGGGATAATTCTTTTCCGGGATTCGCGTTTTGTGCTATATTCTTGGCCAGACTTGGAAGAACGACTAATTATTGCGGCGTAACCGATGATATTCACCATCACTCTAAACCCTTCTCTCAACAAGACCGTGGGCGTCGAGGAGCTTATGTACGACGACGTCAACGTGATTCTCGGAGAGGATCGTTCCGCGGGAGGCAAAGGCATCGATGTATCGAGGGTAATCAAGGAGCTCGGGGGGCAGAGCATAGCCCTCGGCTTCATGGGGGGATACAACGGCCTCGAGGTAGAGGGAAGGCTCACCAACGAAGGCATACTCTGCGATTTCACCAGGGTAAGCGGCGAAACGAGGACGAACCTCGTCATCCACCAGCAGAGGAAGAAGATTCAGACCCTCCTGAGCTCGTCCTGCCCCTCAGGTCACCCAATTCGATGTCACGACGCTCTACCGTAAGATCAAGCACATACCCAAAGATAGCTACGTCGTGATGAGCGGCAACCTCCCTCCTGGTCTGAACGAGAATTTCTACGCCCAGATCATCACAGGCCTCAAGGTGAAGGGGGTAAAGGCGTTCCTCGACGCGGACGGAGATGCGCTCAAGACAGGCGTACAGGCAGGGCCGTATCTCATCAAGCCCAACATCCATGAGTTTGGAAGACTGATCGAAGGAAACGTCAAGGACCAGGACGGCGTTCTTGAGCGTGTGGCGCCCTATCTTGATGTCGTCGATGCAGTCGTTGTCTCCATGGGGGCGCGGGGGGCGATAGGGATCTCCCGTAAAGAGAGATGTCTGGCGGTCCCTCCCAAGGTGAGCGTGAAGAGCGCGGCGGGCGCCGGGGATGCCCTCCTGGCCGGCCTCGTTTTCGCCTTGAGTGAAGGGGCGAGCTTTAAGGACGCCCTTTGCCTCGGGGTCGCGTGTGGGACCGCATCGACCCTCAACGCGGGCTCGGCCCTTTGTTTGAGGGACGACGTGTATGCAATTAAGAAGGAAGTATCGGTGAAAAATGTATAATTTTCTTGTTTTGATTATTATATTGTAGTATATGCATAAAAGATGTGCGCGAGCGCGAAATTGAAAATTGAAAATGCCCAATAGAAAGGAGGTGAACATTATGAAGAAGCTTTTGGTTTTGTTTGTCGCTATTTCGTTTTTTGCAGCCTTTTCTTTGGTGGCTTGCGGTCCTTCGGAACAGGCACCCGCCCCTCCGGCTAAGGAGGAGGCGAAACCTGCTCCTGCCCCTGCCCCAGCCCCGGCTACAGACACGGCCGCACCTGCACCGGCAACTACAGGTACCGCACCTGCGCCCGCGAAGTAAGTTGTTATTGTTGGGGGGGTATTTCCGACGTCGGGACATACCCCCCAAATTCTAAGGAGGAGTATTACTATGAAACTGAGAAAACTCGGTCTCCTGCTCGTCGTTGCGGCACTGGCTCTCTCTCTGGGAGCCTGCGGATGCTTCCAGCAGGCCATGAGAGGAGAGAAGGCACCTCCTCCTGCGCCTGAGCAGAAAGCTGTCGCTGCCCCCGAGGAGAAGAAGGAGATGCCTGTCGGAGAAGCCCCGGCTGCCCGCGGGTAGAGGCCCCCGCAGAGGTCAGCGCCGCCGGACTCGCAGAAATCTACTTCGATTTCGACAAGTACAACATAAGGCCTGGCGACGCAGAGATATTGAAGAAGGATTATGAGTGGTTTGGTTCCAATTCCGGTCGGGTAAGGATCGAAGGTAATTGCGACGAAAGGGGAACCGTCGAGTATAATCTCGTCCTTGGCCAGAAGAGAGCGGATGCCGCAAAAGGGTATCTCGTGAACCTCGGAGTTGACGCAAGCCGTCTAGATACAATCAGCTACGGAAAAGAAAAGCCCGTGGACCCCGGCCATGACGAGGCAGCGTGGGCCAAGAACAGGCGGGACCATTTCACCCCGCTTCAGTAAGAAGAATGAAACAGCGTTATGAGAGATGCGGAGGGTAAGCCCTCTTACCCTCCCTTTTCTTTCGGACGTAGAATCCCTTTCCTCGGTCATACGGCTGGACCGCACGTCGGAAGCGGAGATAGAGGCGGTTTCCAGGGTCTTTCCCTTCAGGGTACCGCTCTTCTACGCGGGTCTTATGGACCCGGAGAATCCCCTCTGCCCCATCCGTCTTCAGGCCATCCCCACCATCGAAGAGCTTTCCGGAACCGGCGTCGCCGACCCTCTCGGTGAGGAGAGAATCGCCCTGACCCCCACCTTTTTCAAGCGGTATCCCAGGGCGGGGCGTCTTCCTCGCGGCAGCGGAGTGCGCCATGTACTGCCGTTTCTGCAACCGGAGAAGACTGGTGGGCAGGGATTTCGACCCCGCCGTCTTCAGAGAGAAGACCCTCGCTTTCATAGAAGAATGCGAGGAGGTGAGGGAGGTCATCCTGTCCGGCGGTGATCCGTTGATGCTCGACCCGATTGAGCTCGACTACATACTCTCGAGGTTGAGAAAGATAGGCCACGTAAAAGTGATTCGGGTGAGCTCGAGGATGCCGGTCGTCTTTCCCGAGCGGGTCGAGCTGCACAGGGAGGTCCTGAAGAGGCACGCCCCCCTCTGGTTCATCGTTCATGTCAATCATCCGAGGGAAGTGACCCCCGAATTCATCGAAGCCATAAACGGTCTCCGTGACGCGCGCGCATCGTGCGTCAGCCAGACCGTATTGCTGCGAAGGGTGAACGACTGCCGTCACGTTCTGGCGCGTCTCTTCGAGCTGCTCGTCGATGCCGGGGTCAAACCCTATTATCTCTTTCAGCTCGACGACGTGACGGGGGCCACACACTTCAAGGTCCGCATAGAGGAGGGCCTGTCCATCATGAAAGGCCTCAGGGCCTCCGTATCAGGCCTGTGCATGCCCCAGTATGCCCTCGATATCACGGGCGGCCTCGGGAAGATACCCCTCGAGGGCCCATACCTGGGACCGAAAGCAGGCGACCGTCTCCACGTGGAGAACATCTACGGGGAACGGGGAACCTACCTGGACGATGGAGGAGAGAGCAGGTGCAATAGCTGCGGCATATGCAAGAGCTAGACGGCATCTTGAGCGCTCTCTATCCTCGAAGAGATCCGCAAATTGTCTTGACGGACGTCTTTTGACGACAGTATCATCTGAAACGAGACAAATCCGGAGGACTGTTCGTCCATCGGTTGCACGAAGCGTTCGGAAGAAGGAGAGAAATCATGACTCTTGCAGGAAAAGCGGCGCTCGTAACAGGCGCCAGTCGCGGCATAGGGCGGGCGATCGCCGTACGGTTGGCGAAAGACGGGGCAATCGTGGCGGTCCACTACGGATCAGGAGCCGATGCCGCTGCCGAGACGGTGAAGGCAATTACCGATGCCGGCGGACGGGCATTCGTTGTCCAGGCACGCCTCGACGGCGACACGGACGGCCTGGACCGGATGTTTGCGGCCCTCGACGAACGCCTCACCGCGCTCACCGGGGAGGCGCGCTTCGACATACTCGTCAACAATGCCGGGACCGATCGTTTCGGCTCTATAGAACAGGTGACACCTGAAGCATTCGATGCGATATTCAATACCAACCTGAGGGGCCCCTTCTTCCTGACTCAGCGGGCCCTGCCGCGCATCCGCGATAACGGGCGCATTATCAACCTGTCTTCCGGTCTCGCGAGGGTTGTGGCGCCGCGGCACACGGTCTATTCGATGACAAAGGTCGCAATTCAAAAATTGACCGCGATCCTGGCTTTGCAGCTCGGGCCGAGGGGAATCACCGTCAATGCAGTGGCCCCGGGCGTCGTTCTCACGGACATGACCGCCTCTTGGCTCAAAGACAATGACGCAGCCGCTGCGGAGGTGGAGGGCATATGTGCCCTCCACCGGATCGGGGAAACGCGGGACATAGCCGATGTAGTCGCGTTTCTCGCGTCAGACGACGCCCGGTCGATCACCGGCACCACGATAGACGCAACAAGCGGACAGCAGCTCTAGGCCCGATCAGGCGTGTAATGTCGGGCCGGCTTCGTTCTGGCAAACGGAAGTCTGAGTTGCTCAGAGACGAAGAAAAGGTACAGGTACAAGAATACGAGAGTTCTTCTCTCCTACCGGCAGGCGGCCCTATCCTTACCTCGTGCGTGCTCGCCTCGCCGAAAGAAAAGCATCGGTCCTCATTTAAGTCCCTCACTCCCCCCAACCCCCACGCAAAGCTTGCGGGGGCATTCGTTATTCGTGCCGGAATCGTCGCGAGCTAATCTATCCCGTCCTCGGACTATGCACGACGAGATAAGGACGGGACCGCCTTATGGTAATGCCCTATCAATCCGACCCTGCCGCGAAGCCCAAATAAAGACGACACTGTCTTTTCAAAATCTAGAGGCGGCCCTCCCGCTTGGTATACCGGCAGGCCGCCGATCCAATAGTCGCTCAAGCGTCCGCTATGTGCCGAAATTGGCGACCATTGGTTCAATTTCGGCGGCTAATGGACGGTCCGCATGGAGGGATCAAGGATCGTTTTCCCCGCCTTGGAAAAAACGATCGGGTGAGGTGTGGATGCAATCTGAACCTCGTCGGCCGTAGGCGAATTGGGACACCCCTCTCGCTGTTTCTGTTTTCGGAGGAGTGTCCCCACACGTCGCAGGGCTTGTAGACGGGCTGTCGTCAGGGGGCGGTGCGATTCCTTCATGCGGACCGTCCCGGCTTGCATGTAAACCCGAAGCCTTATCTTCCTGCCTTTGACCGAGGCCTCCCGGTCATGGGGCATGGTACGCCTCGACACCTCGTCTGTCTTGACACAGAAGACCTCTTCCGGCTAAACTTCCGCAAGCGGTCCGTGGACCGATCGGTCCGTTGCGCGAAGGCCCCCGCTGATGGAACGGCGGTCATGGGACTTCGCGAAAGGGCAAACGAGCCGTTATCGATCGGTCTTCACTGCGCTTCGAGGTGAACAGATGGCCCCTATTGACGCTCCTGCATCGGGCGACTTCATTCGCGACATCATCGAGGATGACCTTAAGACCAACAAGAACGACGGCCGGGTCGCCACGCGCTTTCCCCCCGAACCCAACGGCTACCTCCACATAGGACACGCCAAGTCCGTCTGCCTCAATTTCGGCATCGCCGCCCAATACAACGGCACCTGCAACCTGCGGCTCGACGACACGGACCCCAGTGGCGAATCCCTGGAATATGTGCAGTCCATCATCACCGATATCCACTGGCTCGGCTTCGACTGGGCCGACCGCCTCTATTACGCGTCGGACTACTTCGAGCGGCTCTATGGGTTTGCCCAAGACCTCATCCGGGCGGGCAAGGCCTATGTCTGCAGCCTGAGCGCCGATGCAATAAGGGAGTACCGGGGTACCCTTACCGAGCCGGGAAAGGAAAGCCCTTTTCGCAATCGTTCCATCGAAGAGAATCTTGACCTTTTTCGCAGGATGCGCGAAGGAGAATTCGAGGACGGGGCCCACGTGCTGCGGGCAAAGATCGATATGGCTTCGCCGAACGTGGTCATGCGGGACCCCATCATGTATCGCATAAAGCGGGCGCCCCACTACCGGACAGGATCGGACTGGCTCATCTATCCCATGTACGACTTTGCCCACTGCCTCTCCGATGCGATCGAGGGGATCACCTATTCTATCTGCACCCTGGAATTCGAGAACAACCGGCCCCTCTACGATTGGTTCGTCAATGAGCTGATCCGCGGCGTCAAGCCGCGGCAGATCGAATTTGCACGCCTCAACCTGACCTACACGGTAGTGAGCAAGCGCAGGCTCATCGAACTGGTGGACGCAGGCCGCGTCACAGGGTGGGATGATCCTCGCATGCCCACTGTTGCCGGCATGAGGAGGCGGGGTTATACGCCTGAGGCGATCCGGGACTTCTGCGCCAAGATCGGAGTGGCAAAGAACGACAGCTTCGTCGACATAGGCCTTCTCGAACACTGTGTTCGGGACGATCTGAACGAGCGGGCCCCCAGGGTAATGGCCGTGCTCCACCCTCTGAAGCTCGTGATCGACGATTATCCCGAGGACGGCGTGGAGGATTTCGATGTACCGAACCACCCTCAGAAGCCGGAGATGGGGAGCCGCAAGGTACCCTTCTCGAAACACCTCTACATAGAGCGGGATGACTTCGAGGAGAACCCTCCGAAGAAATATCGGCGCCTTGCCCCGGGGCGCGAGGTGCGCCTCAGGGGTTCCTACGTGGTGAAGTTCGCGAGCCTCGTGAGGGACGAAAAGACCGGAGAGGTTAAGGAAATTCATTGCACTTACGACCGCGAGACGAGGAACGGGCCTCCCCTCGACGGCCGCAAGGTGGAGGGCGTGATCCACTGGGTGTCTGCAGCCCATTCTATCCGCGCGGACGTCCGGCTCTACGATCGACTCTTCCAAATCCCCGATCCAGCGGGCGCAGAAGGAGAAGTGACAACGCACCTCAACCCCGGGTCTTTGGAGACCCTCCCCGAGTGCAGGGTCGAGCCCAGCCTTGAGGGCGCACGTGCGGGGAGCAGATACCAGTTTGAAAGGCTCGGCTATTTCTGCCTCGATCCGAAAGACTCCTCTCCCGGAAAGCTCGTCTTCAACCGCATCGTCCCTTTGAGGGATTCGTGGGGGAAAATGATGGGCCACGCATAAAAAAGCCGGGGCGAAAAGCGATCTTCAACCCTCGATCCAACAAACCGAGAAAGGGCCCAAGGCCCCCTGAAAACCAGGCAACGGGATCACCGGCGCCTGAAAAGATCGCAGGGAAGGCTTAACGTTTCTGTATGTCCTGCCGAACATATTGGCATGTCTCTGAAGTTCTCAAACGTGCCCCCTGGGGCATCCGGGCCCGGTTCGCTGAATTGGCGGGAAACGCATGGCTGAGAACCGGATGCGAACCCTCTCCATACTGCGAAGCTTGTACCGGAACCCCTGGCTCGTGGTCTTCGCGGGACTCCTCCTCACTTCGCTGCTTTTTCTCGAGATCCGCAAAGCCGACGTAAACGATTTCCGCTCCAGGTTCGCGGCAAGCTCAGCGGCCCGCGGGACCCGCATCATCCACGAGATGAACGAGGTCCTCTCAGTGATGCAGGCCCTGTCACAGTTCGTCCTGACGGCGGATAAGATGGACGGCCGCGAGTTCCGCGCCCTGGCCACCCCATTCCTGCTGGCCCGCAGCGACCTGAAGGCGCTCGGTTGGGTGCCTGCGACGAACGGGATCAGGCCGGGATTCCCCGGGTCGAAGGCTGCCCCGGGAGAAATGGTTCCCCGGCGCGCGAGCCATGGAGGGTCGATGCGCAGCCCTCCTGAAAGGGCTCCCCCCCAAGACGGACCCTACAGAATCTCTCTCGCAGAGCCCGTGGGCTTGAAGGGAGAGATGGAGGGCGTTGACCTCGGCGCCGAGCCTGAACTCCGCTCTATCCTGGAGCGAACCCGGGACACGGGACAGACTGCTGCATGCACGTGGATGGCGACCGAAAAGGGGACCATACGGCCGGAGCTCCTCATTCTTCTTCCGGCCTACGGCAAAGGACGAGCCCCGGCGACGATCAGGGAGAGAAGGTCTGCCATTAAAGGATTTCTCGTCGGTCTGGTAAACTTAGACCCCGTGATGGCCTATGTCTTCGCGACAATCCAGCCTGACGGCCTTACCGTGGAGTTCCTCGATTTGTCCGCAGGAAAGCAAGGGGTCATGCTCTACAGCCGGTCGCTGTCGGACGGAGGCGTCCCGAGCCGATGGGTCAGGGCGCTCCTTCCCTCCCAGTCTCCCTTCCTGTTCAAGGCCTCCTTTGGGGGACGCGAGTGGGGAATACAGGTGATCCCCAGCCGGGAGTATATACAAAAATACCTCAGCCTGAGTCATTGGCTCATCCTGCCCCCCGGGTTTGCGCTCACCTTCCTCCTGGCCTTATACCGGAGATCGTTCATGTCTCAATGGAGGCGAATGGAGCGCACCGTCGAGGAACGGACCGCCGACTGCGCGCCCACGAGCAGCACCTCGAAGATCTGGTGAAGGAGCGGACCGAATCGCTCAGCCGTAAGACAGCCCTTCTGGAAGCCATCACGGAGACATCCTGGGATGGAATCCTCGTGACGGACAGCCGGGGCAGGAACATCCTCGGAAACAAAAGACTCTCCAAGCTGTGGAAAGCGGATGATTCGACGGACCTTCAGCAGGAGGACGAGTGGACGGGGTTCGTGGCGAGCAGGGTCAGGAACCCGCATTGGTTCCAGGAGAAAGCTCTCCCCCTTCTTTCCCGTCCCCACGAGTCTCTCCGCGACGAAGTGGAGTCATCGACGGGACGGTCCTCGAAATGTACTCTTCCGCCATTTTCGGAAGAGAAGAGACTCAGTATGGGAGAATCTGGATTTTCCACGATGTCACAGAGCGAAAACGCGCCGAGGAAGCACTCAGAGAATCGGAGAACATGTTCCGGGACCTCGCCGAAAAATCGATCCTCGGCATCTCTCTTGTTCAGGACGGGTACTTCAGGTACGTGAATGCTCAATTCGCCGCGATCCATGGTCAGACAGTCGAGGAGATGACGGACAAGCCGGCTAAGCTGGAGTATATCCACCCCGAAGATCTGGAGCACGTGTCCGAGGTCATCGGGAGAGACACCTCGGGCGGCCACGGACCGATGGAGTTCAGAATAACGCCAAAGCAAGGGGAGGTGCGAACGGTCCTGGCCTATGCTTCCCCCACGACGCATGGGGGCAGACCGGCGACGGTGGCCACCTTGCTCGACCTGACCGAGAGAAGACAGGCTGAAGAGGCCGTCCGGGAGAATGAAGTCCGCCTCTCCCATGCAACGAATCTCGCCAAGATAGTCTACTGGGAGCACGACGTGGTGAACCAGGAATTCATCTTCAACGATGCCTTCTACGCGCTGTACGGCACCACCGCGGAGCAGGAAGGCGGCTACAGGATGGGCAGGGACGAGTACTTCGGGAGGTTCGTACACCCTGAAGACGTTGTGGAAACAAAGCGAAAAGGGGATGTGAACAGGTGGGCACCCGGTACTCCCGAAGAACTGGAGCATCGGGTCATCCGCCGGGACGGCAGCGTCATTCACATCGTAACACGGATGAAGCTCTTCAGCGACGCGGACGGGAGGGTCGTAAAAACCATAGGGGCGAACCAGGACATTACCGAGAGAAAGGGCGTTGAGGAGGCACTCATTTGGAAGACGGCCTTCCTCGAAGCTCAGGTGAACTCCTCCCCTGATGGGATCCTCGTCGTCGACAGGCAGGGAAAGACCATCTTGCGCAATCAGCGCATGAGGGAGATCTGGAAGCATCCCAAGGAATTCGCGCCGGGTCGGGAGGATAGGGCGCAGCTGGAGCACGACATTTCCATGACCATGTTCCCCCAATTATTCAAGGAGAAAGTGATCTTCCTCCACCGCCACCCTAACGAGACCAGCCGCGATGAGGTCAAACTCGAGGACGGCACCGTTCTCGACGTTTATTCCTGCCCCGTCCTGGGCAAAGACGGGAGCTACTACGGCCGCATATGGACGTTCCGCGACGTCACCGAGCTGAGACGGTATTGGGACATGCTGGAGAGCCTCTCCACCACAGACGGGCTCACTGAGCTGCCCAACAGACGGAGGTTCGACGAGTTCCTCAACCGGGAATGGCGGCGGTCGATGCGGGATCAATCGCTCCTGTCACTCATCCTGATGGACATTGACTTCTTCAAGGAATTCAATGACCACTACGGCCATCTCGCGGGAGACGATTGTCTGCGTCAGGTCGCGAACGTGCTCAGCGAGATTGTACGGAGGCCGGGAGACCTTGCGGCACGGTACGGCGGAGAGGAATTCATGTGCATTCTCCAGCACCGACCTCAACGGCGCCATGAACATCGCACATACCGTGAGGGACAGGCTGGCAGAGGCCAGCATACCCCATTACTACTCGTCCGCTGCCGACCACGTGACCCTGAGCTTCGGAGTGGCGACCCTGGTGCCGGAAAGCGGGCAGACCCCATCGCTGCTGATTCAGCTCGCCGACGATCTCCTTTACTCGGCAAAGCAGAACGGCCGGGATCGGATACTGAGCTGGCAGCGGGCCCCGACCCGGGTAAAGGCCCAGGCAAGGTAAGGACCACCCCACCGGATCAACCCGATACTACAGGCCTGATACGACACCATACGGTCACGAATATCCTTCTCCTTCCTCGCCCGTTTTTCCCCGGAACACCCAATAGCTGTAGCCCGTGTACGCAAGGACCAGGGGAAGGACTATGAGCGCCCCCCAGAGCGTGAAGAGAAGACTCTCCGGCTGGGCGGCTGCCTCACGGATCTTGATAGAGGGTGGGATGGCGTAAGGGTAGAGTGACGCCAGGACCCCGAGATAGCCCGAGAGAAAAAGCACGATCGCACAGACGAGAGGGGCGAAGGTGCGCCGCTTTCTCACGCTTTTTGACAGGGCCCAGGCTGCGAGCAGGCCGAGGACGGGGAAGGTCCAGACGAAGTACGCCCGGGGCGCGCCCGTCCAGTGCGTCAGAATCAGGGGATAGTGAAAGGGCATCCAGACGGTCACGATCGCCATGACGGCGAGGACGACAAGAGTCGACCCGCGCGCTATTGCGTATGCCCGATCCTGAATGCTCCCCGTGGTCTTGACCACGAGATAGGCCGACGCCAGCATCACGTAGCCCGGGATGATGGCAATGCCGACCATGACCGAGAAGGGGTTGAGCCAATCGAGGGGGCCTCCGGCAAACTCCCTTCCCCGCACGGCGACCCCGGTGAGAACGCCTCCCAGGGTCATTCCCTGGCTCAAGACGGCGACGAGGCTGCCCAGGAAGAACGCCCATTCCCACGCACCCTTCCTGGTGCTCTCGCCCCTGAACTCGAAGGCGACGCCCCGGAAGATGAGGCCCGCGATGAAGGTAATCAAGGGGACGTACAGGCCGCTGGAGAGCACCGCGTAGACCACCGGGAAAGCGGCGAAGATGGCCCCTCCGCCGAAGAGGAGCCAGGTCTGGTTTGCGTCCCACACGGGGGCGATGGTATTGATCAGGACGGAGCGCTCTTTCCCGTGGACGAACATACCGAACAGCATGGCCACGCCGAGGCTGATCCCGTCCAGGACGACGTAGAGAACCATGGCGAGGCCCACGAGGATCGCCCATACATCGATCAGGAGCACAACCGGACCCCTCCTTTCGCGGGATTCCCGCTGATGGCGCTTTCCTTCCGTGCAGATAGCCTAAAAAAGGACCGGGCCATTTTATGCATCCGCCGGTGGAGCGGGCGAATCCTCCAATATCCTCAATCCGGCCCGCCTCTGGACATGCGGGATAGGACTCGCCATGTCGGGGCCCCTCCAGAATGCCCTGAGCACGTAATAGACGTAGCTCGCGCCGATGGAAAAGAAGATGATGACGAAGAGTGCCAGGGACCAGACCACATTGCCCGGCCGGATAGGCGAGACCGCTTCCGACGTGCGCATGACACCGTAGACCAGCCAGGGCTGCCGTCCCACCTCGGCCGTAACCCAGCCCATCTCAACGGCGACCCACCCAAAAGCCTGTATCACCACGAGGGTCCAAAGAAAGGCCCTCTGGGTGAAGAGGCGCTTCCTTTTCCAGAGGACCGCGGCCCATATCATGACAAAGAGAAAAAGGAAGCCTATGGCCACCATGAGCCGGAACGAGAAGAACAGAACCGCCACGTTCGGCCTGTCCTGCCTGGGAAATGCCTTGAGCCCGGGGACGCGGCCCGACAGCGTATGGGTAACGAGAAGGCTTAAAGCCGACGGTATGGATATCTCGAACGCGTTTCTCTCCTTGTCCGCATCGGGGAGGCCAACAAGCGCGAAAGGTGCGCCGGATGCGGTATTCGTCTCCCAGAGGCCTTCCATGGCCGCAAGCTTGGCCGGCTGAAAGTGAAAGACCTCCCTGCCGCTCGCATCTCCCAGGTAGACCTGCAGCGGGGCGAAAAGGGCGGCGCTCACGAGAGCGACCCCCATGGACCGGCGGAAAAAGGCAACATTGCGTCCTTTAAGCAGAAAGAACGCCCCGATGCCTGCGACGGCGAATGCCGATGTCTCGAAGGCTGCCGCCACCATGTGACTGAACCGGACAAGGGTCGATGGATTGAAGATGACGGCCCTGAAGCCGGCGGCCACGAACTGCCCGCCCTCCAGGCGAAATCCGGCCGGTGTCTGCATCCACGAATTGGCGGCCACGATCCACAGGGCGGAGAGGATGGACCCCCCTGCGACAAGGCAGGTCGCCAGGAAGTGGATCGACCGGCTCACCCGCATCCAGCCGAAAAGCATGATCCCCAGAAATCCCGCCTCCAGGAAGAAGGCGGTCAGGACCTCGAAGTAGAGGAGCGGTGCGAAGACGTTCGCGCCGAGCGCGGAAAATCGGGCCCAGTTGGTGCCGAACTCGAATTCCATCACCACGCCGCTCACGACGCCCACTCCGAAGTTGATGGCAAATACCCTGCCCCAGAACCTGCACATCCGGTAGTAGAGCTCTTCTTTGGTGAAGAGCCAGAGGATCTCGATGATCACGAGGTACAGGCCCAGACCGATGGTGGCGGTGGGAAAGATGATGTGGAACATTATGGTCACGGCGAATTGAAGCCGTGACAAAAGAAGGGGGTCTGACAGCACATTCATCGGAGTCTAGAGAATATAATCACGCTTCCGCCGGAAGACCCGGGATTCACCACGTGCGAACGATGTCTTCCTCTCCTACCCGGCTTTCAACTTCGCAATGCCCGGCGAGGGGGCCCGGGTGAGGGCTTCTTAGCTCTTCTCTTGAGCCAGCCTCGACGCGAGCTTTGCGCAGCCGGCAGTCAAACACTTCTTGCCCGCATCGGCGAATCCCTCTTTTGTCTGTCCCACGAGGGCGAGGCGATGGGCATCGAGAAGGACCCTTGCCTCAAGAGAATCGGTTGTGCCGACCCGGAAATCTTCGATGACGTCGAGCACCTTGCGGCTGAAGTTCCGGCCTGCCCCGAGCCTCTCCAGGATATCGAGAGCCTTCTGGCTCCCCCCCTCTTCAGGGCCTTCCAAAAGGAGGTGGAGGTGGGCGGCGCAGAGCACGAGGGCAGGCAACCGCCGCCTCTTCCCGGACGATCTCTTCTGCGTACCTCGCCACTTTCAAGCCGTGGGCGATCCTCTGAAAGTCGGATACGAGCAGGCGCTTCACCTCCAGGGCAACGCGGTCCTTGAGGAGATCGACGCGCTTTGCCGCAAGCTCAGGCCCTATCTCCCCCAGGCAATCGGCCGCATGCTGGCAGTTTGCGGCGCATCCGAAATCCATCCTTGGATTGACGACCGTCTTCCGGCAGCCCCTGCATCTTCTCGTCGCCTCATCCTTGAAGAACTCCACCTTGCTCCCGCAATGGGGACAGCCGACATCGAAGATGTCTCCCGGCTTCCAATACCTCGTATCCTGTCCAGGACACTTCATTTCCCTATCCTCGTTAAGACGGGTGGGCGGAGCCTCTTTTAGCCCGCCCACCGTCGTCGGCTGTCCTACCCTAAGATCGCTTTCAGATCCTCGTCCGGCGTCGAGACCGGGGCTATGTTAAAGGTCTTTACGAGCACATCGAGCACCGCGGGCGTCACGAATGCGGGAAGGGACGGCCCGAGCTTGATGTTCTTGATCCCTAACGCAAAGAGCGAGAGCAGGATGGCCACCGCCTTCTGCTCATACCATGAGAGCACCATCGAAAGGGGCAAGTCGTTCACGCCGACGTTGAACGCGCCGGCCAGGGCTTTCGCGATGGCCACCGCGGAGTAAGCGTCGTTGCACTGGCCCACGTCGAGGAGGCGGGGGATGCCGCCGATGTCCCCGAGGTCCTTGTCGAAGAAGCGGAATTTCCCGCAGGCAAGGGTGAGGACGACGCAGTCCTTTGGGACTTTCTCGACGAACTCCGTATAGTAGTTGCGGCCGGGCTTCGCGCCGTCACAGCCTGCCACGAGGAAGAAGTGGCGGATGTTCTTTGCCTTTACCGCATCGATGACAGCCCCGGCTACGCCCATCACCGCGTTCCTCGCGAAACCGACCATCACGGATTTTCCGTTCCGGTCTTCGGAGAAGCCGGGCATTGCAAGGGCCTTCGCTATCACCTGGGAGAAGTCGAGGTTGGTGACGTGGGGCACGCCGGGCCAGCCGACGATGCCTGTGGTGAAGATATTGTCCTGGTAGGCCGAAGGCACCCTCATGAGGCAGTTCGTCGTCATGAGGATTGCCCCGGGAAACTCGGCGAACTCCTTCTGCTGGTTCTGCCATGCCGTGCCGTAGTGGCCGTAGAAATGAGGATATTTCTTCAGCTCCGGATAGCCGTGGGTGGGAAGCATCTCCCCATGGGTATAGATAGCGATCCCCTTCCCCTCGGTCTGTTTCAGCAGCTCCTCGAGGTCCTTCAGGTCGTGGCCGGAAATCAGAATCGCCTTGCCTTTCTTCGCGCCGAGAGGGACGTTTGTGGGCTTGGGGTGTCCGTAGGTCCCCGTGTTCCCCGCGTCGAGGAGCTCCATGGCCCGGATGTTCGTCTCCCCTGTCTTCATGGCGAGCCCTACCCAATCGTTAAGGGGAATGTCGGTCCTGTCGATCGCTGCGAGGGCCTCCTCGATGAACTTGTAGACGTTGTCATCCGTCTGACCAAGAATCCTCGCGTGGTCCGCATAGGCCGCGACCCCTTTGATGCCGAACAGTACGATGTGCTTGAGGGAGCGGATATTCTCGTCCCGGTCCATTGCCTCGAGGGGGCCCAGTTTCTCGCCCTGGGCAACGCGAGCCTCGATGGAGCCTTCCGGCATAAAGGTCGCCTGGGCCGTGGAGACCGCCGAATTGACCCTTCCTTTGAGCTCGTCGCGAAGGGCGACGGCCTTGTCGACGAGGCCCGAGATCCTCTGGGCATCGAAATTCACATTCGTGAGCGTCGAAAAAAGGGCCTTACAGATAAAGCCGCCTATTGCGGGATCGTTGACACCTGCTTTCCGTCCTTCCAGGGCGACCTGCGCCAGCCCCCTTAGCGCATAGACAAGCAGGTCCTGAAGGGCCGCCACATCGGGCTGCTTCCCGCACACGCCTACCTTGGTGCATCCTTTTCCGCCTGCCGTCTGTTCACACTGATAACAAAACATATGTTCCTCCTTTCTTTGACTCTCGTGGTTTCACGCGTCGGCTTTACTCCTTTGTGCTGTTTTCTCCATACATCCAGTATAAGCAGCGAGGGGAGAGGTGCGCCTTGACCTAGGTCAAGAAAAGGGAAGATCCGGAAACATCGAGGGGAAGAAGGGAAAAAACGGGAGAGTCTTGCGGATAATGGGCCGTCGCGGCGGGGAGGAAAGCTGCCCTAAGCCGTGGTGGCAGGGGGAAAACTCCCCTGCCCGTGGTGGCAGGGGGGAAAACTCCCTGCCCGTGGTGGCAGGGGGAAAACTCCCTGCCCGTGGTGTGCCGGATTGTCGCGAGGTTCGAGTTCTCAAGAATAAGTCCTATGGGACCTATAAGACCTATTCTCAAAGGCTCGAAAAAAAGGTTGAAGCGGTAATTACTTTTGCAAGAAGCTCTAAGTGAGGTCCTCGAGCAGCCAATGGTCCTTGACGGCGCCTGCCTCATCGAAGAGTATCGGTATCCCCTTTCGGTAGGCCGCGTCCGATGCTTCATACGTCCGGACCTCGCCGTCGACGATATCGTTCGGTTGGAGCCACCCTTTTCGGGCTAATTCTTCATCAATCGGCCTCTTTACCATAGGCCCGTACTCGTAGAACTTCCGCAGCCGATCGACTTCTTCCTTGTTGAGCTTCTGAAGTGACTTATTCATCGCGGGCTCCCTTTCCGGTTCCCATCTCGCCCCGCCAAAGAAGGGCAACCTGTCGTACGACCATGTAAACTTTACCATGTGCTCCGTCAACCGTCAAGTTCACCTGCTGGGAGCACATGGCGGATCGGTCAAGCTCATGACGGGCTGACATAGGGCAGTTTCCTAAAGTTTTCGAAGGGGCGGGTCGATAAAACCATCGAGGATGCGTTGAGTCCGCAAGCGGATGCCTTCAAAAGGCACCCGAACCGGACCGGCGCCAGGGGGGGAAGGATGCAGAAGAAGAAACCTTCCAAACAAGTACCCGAGAAGCAGACATCCTTCGAGGTGCAACGGACGTGCACCATCGAAGAGGCAGGAAGGATAAGAGCGCTCCTTATGGAGCAGTTGGCTGAGAAGAACGGCCTTCTCCTGAATCTCAGCAACGTAGACGAGGTGGACCTTTCCTTCCTCCAGCTCCTCTGCGCGGCCCACAAGAGCGCCTCCAATGCCGGGAAGACGTTCGCCCTGGAAGGAGCACTTTCCGAGCCGTTGACCCGGAAGGCGCGGGAAGCGGGCTTTGCCTGCCGAAAGGAGTGCGGCCCCCACCTGAACGGGGACTGTCTCTGGAGGGAGGTATAAGGCATGGAAAAATGCATAATGACGGTAGACGATTCGGCAAGCGTGCGCCAGATGGTCGCTTACACGCTGAAGAGCGCCGGGCTACCAGGTGGTCGAGGCCGTGGACGGCAAGGACGCCCTCTCCAAGCTGGCAGGCTCTTCCGTGCACATGATCATCACGGACCTGAACATGCCCAACCTTGACGGCATCGGTCTCATCAGAGAGGTCCGCTCAAGTGCCTCCCATAAGTTCGTGCCCGTCATCATGCTCACCACAGAGTCTCAGGACGCAAAGAAGATGGAAGGCAAACAGGCGGGCGCAACGGGTTGGATCATAAAGCCCTTCAAACCTGAACAACTGCTCACCGTAGTGAAGAAGGTTCTCGGATAACGAGAAGACGACCAAGGCGGGCGCGAGGAGAAGACGGGAGTCATCATGCAAGAGAAACACGTAGACACGTATAGGGAAGAGGCGCACGAGCTGCTTTCGGAGCTAGAATCGTCCCTTCTGGAGCTCGAGGGCTCTCCGGGGGACATGGAACTCGTCGGAAGGATCTTCCGGGCCATGCATACCATCAAGGGCTCGGGGGCCATGTTCGGCTTCGACGAGATAGCTGCCTTCACCCACGAGGTGGAGACGGTCTTCGACAACGTGAGACACGGGACCCTCCAGGTGACGAGAGATCTCATTGACCTGACCCTCAAGGCGAGGGACTGCATCCGTCTGATGCTCGACGAGCCGGACAACAAATCCAGTGAGGAGATGGCCGCTGCCATTCTTTCCTCGCTCCGCGCCCTCGTGTCCGGCGGCGATGAGTCCGATACGCACCTTTTGGGGACCGCCGAAGCGATTCGCGGGGAGAGTTGCGCGCCCGCAGCAGCCGAGGGAGGATCGCAGACATACAGAATCCGTTTTACCCCGGCGCGCCATCTCTTTCGCACGGGCACCAACCCCCTTCCTTTGCTCAACGAGCTGCGGAGCCTTGGGGAGTGCAGCGTCACGACGTACTTCGGTGCGATCCCTCCCCTGGAAGCGATCGACCCTGAATCGTGCTACGCCAAGTGGGACGTCATCCTCACGACCTCCCAGGGCCTGAACGCCGTCAAGGACGTCTTCATCTTCGTGGAGAACGACGCAGAGGTAAGCATCGACGTCATCGACGAGAACCCATCCGGAGAGGGGGACGTAAAGAGGCTCGGGGAGATACTCGTCGAGAGGGGAGACGTCGACAGGCAGGACGTGGAAAGGGTGCTCCAGGATAGAAAGCCCATCGGAGAACTGCTCGTCGAATCGGGGGTGACAACATCCGCCAAGGTGATGTCCGCCCTCAGCGAACAGGAACATGTCCGTGAAGTGCGGGAAAAACGAAAAGTCGAAGAGGCGGTTTCGAGCATCAGGGTCTCCGCGGAAAAGCTCGACAAGCTCGTGGACCTCGTCGGGGAGCTGGTAACCATACAGGCCCGCCTCACCGAGAAGGCGGCGAACGGGAAAGACCCGGAGCTGCTCTTTGTGGCCGAGGAGGTCGAGAGGCTCACGAACGAGCTGCGGGACAACACGATGAGCATCCGCATGCTTCCCATAGGGAGTACGTTCAGCAGGTTCAAACGGCTCGTCCGCGATCTCTCGCAGGAGCTCGGCAAGG
Organism: uncultured delta proteobacterium; assembly: GCA_963749525.1. Classification (GTDB taxonomy): domain Bacteria; phylum Desulfobacterota; class Syntrophorhabdia; order Syntrophorhabdales; family WCHB1-27; genus CAVVNC01. The sequence continues at coordinate 7,097 of CAVVNC010000030.1, read as the reverse complement.
AGATCGAGCTCTATACCGAGGGCGCCGAGACAGAGCTGGACAAGACGGTCATAGAGCGCCTCAACGACCCGCTGATCCATATCATCCGCAATTCGGTAGATCACGGCATAGAGGAGCCGTCAGTCCGCGAAGAGCTTGGAAAACCGAGGGTGGGGACGATTGTCCTTTCCGCAAAACACTCCGGCGGAAACGTGCTCATCGACATTACCGACGACGGCAAGGGATTGCACAAAGAGAAGCTCCGCCAGAAGGCGGTGGAGAAAGGGCTGATCTCTCCGGACGCGGAAATGTCGGAGAAGGAGATCTTCTCCCTTATTTTCGCCCCCGGCTTCTCAACATCCTCCGCAGTCACCAGTGTGTCGGGTAGGGGCGTAGGCATGGACGTGGTGAAGAAGACGGTCGACGGCTTGAGGGGATCGGTCGACGTAAGCAGCGAGGAGGGCACCGGCACGTCGGTAACCCTCAAGCTCCCGCTCACCCTCGCGATCATCGACGGCCTGCTCGTGGAGATAGGGAAGCAGCATTTCGTCCTTCCCCTCTCTCTCGTCAAGGAATGCGTCGAGCTGACGAGGGAAGACGTAGAGCACTCCCACGGCCGGCACATCGCGAACGTGCGGGGGGAGATCGTGCCGTACGTCCGGCTGCGAGAGAAGTTCGGAATCAAAGGAGACCTGCCCGATATCGAGCAGATCGTCATCGCCGACATCCAGAGAACGAGCATCGGTCTCGTGGTTGACAATGTGATCGGGGAACATCAGACGGTCATCAAGTCGCTTGGAAGGATCTACCGGAACGTGCAGGGCGTATCGGGATCCACCATCCTGGGGGACGGAACGGTCGCCCTCATCATGGATGTCCCGGGGCTCGTGGACGGGGCGCAGTCCTATGAGATTACGACGAATAACTGAGAAAGGGACTTAAAGATCGCCTGCGTTGATTCTAAAGCGTAGGCCGCATGAAGGCAGTTTCATAGATGGAGGAAAGGAAGGAATTGGGGGGATTCACAAAACTTAACTGCAATAATCGTCCGAAGGAGGATGCGGTATGAAACGGTTTCAGGATTGGTCTATCTCAACGAAGATCATGAGCATCTCTTTGTTCACCATCGTGATGATCATGGTCGGCATGCTCACCTACTTCCTGCCCTTGTTGAAGGACAGGCTCATGAACGAAAAGCAAATGGCTACCAAGAACCTCGTAGACGCCGCTTACGCCCTCGCGAACTATTACGAGGGAAAGGCCAAGGCGGGGGAGATGAAGGTGGATGAGGCAAAGCAGCGGGCCATCGCGGACATCAGGAGCCTGCGGTACGGCGACAACGAGTATTTCTTCATCCTTGACTCGAACTCTAAAATGATCATGCACGCCACCAAGCCGGAGATGGAAGGCAAAGACCTCTCGAACGAGAAGGATTCGGAAGGCAAGAGGTATATCTTCCGCGAGATGGCACAGGTGGGAAAGGAGAAGGGGGAGGGGTTCCTCGACTACCTGTGGCCAAAAGCCGGTAGCGCCAAGCCGGTGCCCAAGATCTCCTTCATGAAGTATCACAGGGCATGGGACTGGATCATAGGAACGGGCATCTACGTGGACGACGTCCACGCCCAGACCTCCAAAATCCAGTGGCAGTTGATCTTGGGAACCCTGGGATGCGCGGTCCTCATACTCTGCATCGCCTTTTTCATTTCCCGCAAGATCAAGCTGGCCCTGGGAGAGGCTGTCCTTGTGGCGAACGACTTATCCGAGGGCAACCTCACGGCGAGACTGCATATCACGAGCTCCGACGAGACAGGACAGCTGCTCCAGTCCATGAAAAACATGGTGGAGAAGCTGAGATCGGTCGTAGACAGCGTGAGAACCGCCTCCGACAATGTGGCATCGGCGAGCCGCCAGATGAGCTCCAGTACCCAGGAGATGTCGCAGGGCGCCACGGAACAGGCTGCGTCGGCCGAGGAGGTATCGTCTTCAATGGAGGAGATGTCCTCCAACATCAAACAGAATGCCGACAACGCCCACCAGACGGAAAAAATCGCCCTGAAGGCGGCCGAGGACGCCAGGGAAGGGGGAAAATCGGTAACGGAGACCGTGGCGGCCATGAAGGAGATCGCCACGAAGATCTCCATAGTCGAGGAGATAGCCCGCCAGACCAACCTCCTGGCCCTTAACGCGGCAATCGAGGCGGCCCGCGCCGGCGAGCACGGAAAAGGCTTTGCTGTCGTGGCATCGGAAGTGAGGAAGCTCGCCGAGAGAAGCCAGACCGCAGCCGCTGAGATCAGGGAGCTTTCGGCCTCGAGCGTCGAAGTCGCGGAGAAGGCGGGAGAGATGCTCACGAGGATCGTTCCCGACATTCAGAAGACGGCGGAGCTGGTCCAGGAGATCAATGCCGCGAGCAACGAGCAGAACACGGGAACGGAGCAGATAAACAAAGCGATTCAGCAGCTTGATCAGGTGATCCAGCAGAACGCCTCGGCAACTGAGGAGATCGCTTCCACTGCCGAAGAGCTCTCCTCGCAAGCGGAGCAGCTCCACGACTCGATCGGCTTCTTCAACACGGGCGAGACCCACGGCGCCAAGGCTCACCCGGCCGGGAGGAAACATCCGCTCCACAGAGAACAGAGAATCCCGGCAGCCCGCGAAGACAAGGGCTTTCACCCGGCGGCAAAGAGAGTTGAAGATGGCGAGGTAACCGCGTCGGGCATCACCCTCGATCTGGGGAATGCCAAGAACACGTCGGACGACGAGTTCTCCGCCTACTAGGTCGTCAAGGAGGTCGTTCCATGGCTTCAGCAACGATATCAGATACCAGACAGTACCTCACGTTCAAGCTTGGGGAAGAGGTGTTTGCCCTCGAGGTGGCCAACGTGAGAGAGATTCTTGAGTTCATCCCCATCACGAAGGTGCCCCGCACCCCTGATTTCATGACGGGGGTGATAAACCTGAGGGGCAGCGTCGTGCCGGTGACGGACATGAGGCTCAAGTTCGGCATGTCCGAGACGGAGAAGACGGTCAACACGTGCATCATTGTGGTAGAGGTGAACATTGACGGCGAGAAGGCCCTGCTCGGGGCCCTCGTCGATTCCGTGCAGGAGGTCTTCGAGCTGGAGGCGCAGCAGATAGAGCCGCCGCCGCGGCTCGGGCTGGGGATGAAAACCGAGTTCATCGAAGGCATGGGCAAGCGGGACAACCAGTTCGTCATCATCCTTGACATCGACAAGGTGTTTTCGATGGAAGAGCTCGACATAGCCCAGGGGATGGGCACACAACCCCTGGAGAACGCGGTCTGATGCGCGAGCACTCCCTTCCGGGTGGCGCGAGCCCGCCCGGAAGACCCATGCAAAGATCAAGGGGCACCGGCGGACGAATAACATCCGATTCTCCTGGGGATTGTGAGGGGCCCGAATCGGTGTACAGGCTTCTTTTGATAGGGGCGCCGGGGCAGACTTCGGCGGCTTGGGAAAGATGAGCACCTCAGACCGGCAGATCGAGACGAATACTTACAACACGTTCGGCTTCCTCAGCCCAAAAGACTTTCTCCGCGTGAGCGACCTCATATACAGCCAATGCGGGATCAGGATGCCGGAAGCAAAGAAGGCCATGCTCGAGGTGAGGCTCGGCAGGAGGGTGAAAGCCCTGGCCCTCGCTTCTTTCCGAGAATACTGCGATTTCCTTTTCAGCCCCGGGGGCAGGCAGCAAGAGCTCCTCAAGATGATAGACGTCGTCACCACAAACAAGACCGATTTCTTCCGGGAAGCCCACCACTTCGCCTACCTCACCAATACTGCCCTCCCCGCTCTCATGGCCCTGGGCGGCGTAGGCGTCCGCACGAGCCTTTCCGTCTGGAGCGCGGGCTGCTCCAGCGGGGAAGAGGTCTACTCGCTCTCCATGGCCATAAGCGAATTCGCGAGCAGCCGGGCCGGCTACCGGTTCTCCATTCTTGGAACGGACATTTCAACGCGGGTACTCGAGAAGGCCGCGAGCGCGGTCTACGAGGAGGAGAGGGTTGAGCCAGTCCCCATGCCCCTGCGCAAGAAGTATCTCCTGAGGAGCAGGGACAGCCGAAAGAAGCTCGTCAAGATCGCTTCGCCTTTGCGACAGCTCGTCCGTTTCCAGAGAGTCAACCTCATGGACGAGGATTATGGAATGAAGGAGCCTTTTCACGTGATCTTCTGCCGGAACGTAATCATCTACTTCGACAGACAGACCCGGGAGAGATTGCTCAAGAAGCTATGCGGCCATGTCGTCCAAGGCGGATACTTATTCACGGGCCATTCCGAGATACTCAACGGCATGACCCTGCCTTTGTCCCAATGCGCGCCCACAGTCTACAGGAAGACAAGATGACCAAGAGGTGAATCGTGGAGAAGAAGATCAAGGTTCTCATCGTCGATGACTCAGCGGTTGTGCGCCAGACCATGAATGATATCCTCTCTGCGGACCCCGAGATAGAGGTGGCGGCGGTCGCGGCGGATCCCTTTATCGCCGCCCAGAAGATGAGGGAGGCAGTACCCGACGTCATTACCCTCGACGTAGAGATGCCAAGGATGGACGGCATCACTTTTCTGCAGAAGATCATGAGCCAGCATCCCATCCCGGTGGTCATCTGCTCATCCGTCGCCCAGAACGGCTCTGATACGGCGTTCAAAGCCTTCGAGTACGGGGCGGTTGACATCATCGCAAAGCCGAAGCTCGGCACAAAGACGTTTCTCGAAGAGTCGCAGGTACGCATCTGCGACGCCGTCAAGGCGGCATTTCTCACGGGCCGGAAGGGGATGGTGCACCGCCCCCTCGAGGTCGCCCCCAAGCTGACCGCAGACGCCGTTCTGGCGAAGCCCACAGCCTCCCACGCTATGTTGGAGACGACGGAAAAGGTCGTGGTCGTAGGCGCCTCCACAGGGGGAACAGAGGCGCTCAAGGACCTTCTCGAGGCCCTGCCGCAGGATTCGGCCGGCATGGTCGTAGTGCAGCACATGCCCGAGAACTTCACCCGGGCTTTCGCGAATCGCCTCAACTCGACGTGCAAGTTGTCGATAAAGGAGGCTGAGGAGAATGACACCGTGATGAGTGGGAGGGTGCTCATAGCCCCGGGGAACAAGCATTGCCTTCTGAAGAGGAGCGGCGCGAGGTACTACGTGGAGGTGAAGGACGGTCCCCTGGTATCGCGCCACAGGCCTTCGGCAGACGTACTCTTCCGCTCAGCAGCCAGATACGCAGGCAGGAACGCCATAGGGGTCATCATGACGGGCATGGGTGACGACGGCGCCAAGGGTATGCTCGAGATGAAGGAGCAGGGGGCTTATACGATAGCCCAGGACGAGGCGACGTGCGTCGTTTTCGGCATGCCGAAAGAGGCCATCAAGCTCGGCGGGGTAGATAGGGTTGCGCCCCTTCATGAGATTGCAGGTTTACTCCATATGCGTAGGTAGGGCATGGAAGGAAACGTACTCCTTGTAGAGGACAGCAAGCTCCAGGCAACCATGTTGACAAACATGCTGAGAAAGGCCGGCTACTCGACGAACTGGGCACGCGACGGTCTTGAAGGCCTTTACAGCGTCATGAGTGCGAGACCCAATCTCGTCATCAGCGACATATCCATGCCGAGGATGAACGGGTACGAGCTTTGTCAAACAATCAAAAGCGACGAGAGCCTGCGCGACATCTCGGTGATACTCGTTACCGGCCTCACCGACACCGAAAGCATCGTGCACGGCCTCGAGAGCGGAGCCGACTACTACCTGACAAAGCCCTACGAGGAGCACCTGCTTCTCTCCATGATAGAGTCTGTCCTGACCCGGAAGCCTGACCTTCCCCAGACGCGAAGGGAGGTCTTCGAAGTCCTGGTGAACGGCACAGAGCGCTCGTTCAGCGCGTTTCCTCAGCAGGTGCTCAACTTCTTCTTCTCGACCCACGAAAACCTGATGGACCAGAATAAACAGCTCATGGACACCAAGAGGGAGTTGAGAAAGCTGAACGATTATCTCGAAGAACGGGTGAAAGAGAAGACCCGCTCTCTTGAGGCGGAGATATCAGAGCGCAAGAAAGCGGAACGGGCCCTGCGTGAGAGCCTCGGCAATCTTCGCCACATGCTGGACGGAACGGTTGAAGCCCTCGCGAGTACCATGGAGATCAGGGATCCATACACCGCGGGCCACCAGAGACGGGTCGCCCAGATTGCCGGCGCTATAGCGGGAGGAATGGGTTTCTCCGAAGAGCGCATCCAAGGAATTCAGGTGATGGGCTACCTCCATGATATCGGCAAGATCGTTGTTCCTGCCGACATCCTAAGCAAGCCCGGCAACCTCAATGAGCACGAAAGGGGCATCATCAAAACCCACCCGAGGGTGGGACACGATATTCTCGCCGGGATACGATTCCCCTGGCCGGTAACCCTGGCGATCCTCGAGCACCACGAGCGTCTTGACGGCTCCGGCTACCCTGACGGCCTCACCGGGGAAGACATCGCCATGGAGGCAAGAATACTGGCCGTGGCAGACGTGGTTGAGTCCATGTCGTCCCATCGGCCCTACCGAGCCTCCCTCGGCATCAACGCGGCTCTCGAGGAAATCAGGGCGAAGAGCGGTATTCTATACGATGCGGCCGTGGTGGGGGCGTGTCTCGACCTCTTCCTCATCAAGGGCTTTACGTGGGAGTGAGGGACTTACCGAAACCGCGCCACTAAGTGCTTCCGCCTGATCCGTAGCCGAAGAAGGCCGACCCACAGAAAAAAATACCCGGTCAAAAAAAGCCCTTTACAACAAAAGCCGTTCTACTATATAAATATGACGCGACAAGGATCGTATGTAAAGGCACGCAAGGGAGGGCTCTTCTCCTCACGCGGTTGGCGCGCGACCTCAAGGGTAACGGCGGCGTTGCGCCCGTTCGCGCTGAGGCGGCCCCGGATGAGGGGACTCAAAGCCGGAAGAATTCCCGGGCCTTTCCGAAGGCGTGTCCTTGAGCTACAATCATTAAGGAGGCAGCATATGCGGACAAGCCATGGCCGAGCTTTCAGCTCCATCCTATTCTTCCTGGTGTTAGTCTTCCTCGTGCCCCTTTCCAATTCTTTCGCTCAACAGCAGAGTGAGGGGACGACGAATGCGGAACCA
>CAVVNC010000029.1:0-64647 GCA_963749525.1 uncultured delta proteobacterium | reverse complement strand
TCTTCCACTCTTCCATCCTTCCACTCTTCCATCCTTCCACTCTTCCATCCTTCCACTCTTCCATCCTTCCACTCTTCCGCTCTTCCGCTTCTTCCGCGCCCTCTCTCGCCTCCTTCTTCCACCTCTTTACCCAAATGTGGTATAGTGGTGTCTTAAGAGAACAGGCCGTCTTGGACGTGTCCGTATCGTCCTATTCCGTCAAGGCATTCGTGCCGGTGGCGAAAATGTACTCTTATCACAGCGTAGGGATTTGCTCCGCAGGTCGCATCCGTCACACAGGCTAGAGGAGAGAGACATGAGCGAAAAGCATATTGAGGAGGGCCTTACCTTTGACGATCTCCTTCTCATCCCCTCCTTCAGTGAAGTCCTGCCTTCCGAAACGGAGGTCTCGACCTATATCACGCCCGCGATAAAATTGAACATACCGCTCATCAGCGCTGCCATGGACACGGTCACAGAGGCAAAGACCGCCATTTGCATGGCCCAGGAAGGGGGGCTCGGCATCATCCACCGTAACTTAGGGGTTGAGGCGCAGGCCCAGGAAGTGGAGCAGGTAAAGAAATCCGAGAGCGGCATGATCGTCGACCCCATCGTCATATCGCCGGACCAGCAGATCAAGGACGTCCTCGATCTCATGGCGCGGTACCGGATCTCGGGCATCCCGGTCACCCGGGGAAGGAAGCTCGTCGGCATCATCACGAACAGGGACCTGAGGTTCGAGACGAACCTGGAGCAGAAGGTAGAGGACGTGATGACCAAGGAGAACCTCGTCACGGTCGAAGAGGGCATCAGCCTCGAAGAGTCGAAGAGGGTGCTCCACCGTCACAAGATCGAGAAGCTCCTCGTGGTCGATAAGGAATACAACCTGAAGGGACTCATCACCATAAAGGACATAGAAAAGGTCATCAAGTACCCTACTGCCTGCAAAGACTCCCTCGGCAGGCTGAGGGTCGGGGCAGCCATAGGGACCGGCTCTGACAGGGATGCCCGGGTCGATGCCCTGGTCAAAGCGGGGTGCGACGTCATCGTCGTGGACACTGCCCACGGCCATTCGAAGAACGTGATAGAATCGATTCAAGCCGTCAGGGGCGCCTTCCCGTCACTCCAGATCATCGGGGGGAACATCGCCACTGAAGAGGGGTGCCGTGCCCTCATTGACGCAGGGTGCGACGCGGTGAAGATTGGGGTGGGGCCAGGCTCCATCTGCACCACGAGGATCGTGGCAGGCATAGGGGTCCCCCAGATCACCGCCATCCTCGGGGCCGCCAGGGAGGCGAGGAAGCGGGGCGTCCCGGTGATCGCCGACGGAGGCATCAAGTTCTCGGGAGACATCACCAAGGCGATAGCAGCCGGGGCGGACGTGGTCATGATCGGCAACCTTTTTGCGGGAACCGACGAGACCCCGGGGGAGATGGTGCTCTACCAGGGCAGGACCTACAAGATGTACCGGGGCATGGGCTCCCTCGATGCCATGAAAGAAGGCAAGACGAGGGACCGCTACAACGTTCGCGAGGACGAGGTGGAGTCGAAGATCGTGCCTGAAGGGATCGAAGGCAGGGTCCCTTACAGAGGCTCCCTCTCTTTTACGCTCCACCAGCTCATCGGGGGCCTGCGCTCGGGCATGGGCTACCTCGGCTGCGCCAGCCTCGAAGAGCTGAGGACGAAGGCCAGGTTCCTCAGGATCACGAACGCCGGCCTGAAGGAAAGCCACGTACACGACGTGATGATCACCAAGGAAGCTCCGAACTACAGGATCGAGTAAAAGGGGCTTGGCCATGAACGGCGTGCGCGACTATCACACTGAAATCGTCGCAGTCCTCGATTTCGGCTCCCAGTACACCCAGTTGATCGCGCGGAAGGTGAGGGAGCTCAATGTCTATTGCGAGATATTCCCTTACAACATAAAGGCGGAGCGCCTGCGATCGCTCAACCCCGTGGGCATTATCCTTTCCGGCGGACCGGCGAGCGTCAATGACGCGGACGCACCCGTGTGCGACCCCGGAGTCTTCGACATGGGAGTCCCCATACTCGGCATCTGCTATGGCGTACAGCTCATGGCAAAGGTCAATGGCGGCACGGTCGAGCGATCGGAGAAGCGCGAGTACGGCAGGGCACACATCTTCATCGATGTCGCGGACGGCCTCCTCGAGGGCATGGAAAACGGCGATACCATCTGGATGAGCCACGGGGACGCCATCATGACCATGCCGGCGGGTTTCAGGACCCTGGCCCACTCGGAGAACTCCCCTTTCGCCGCCATCAGGAACGAGAAAGGCACCATATACGGGGTCCAGTTCCACCCTGAGGTCCACCACACGCCGAAGGGCAAGGTGATCCTGAGGAACTTCCTCTACAACATATGCAAGGCGAAAGGCCTTTTCTCCACGCGCTCTTTCATAGAGCGGACCACGGCACTGATACGGGCCGAGGTGGGAGACGGACAAGTAGTCTGCGCTCTCAGCGGCGGCGTCGACTCCTCGGTCGTTGCCGCCCTCGTCCACAGGGCAATAGGCTCAAGGCTGACCTGCGTCTTCGTGAACAACGGCGTGCTCAGGAAGAACGAAGCCCAGGAAGTGCTCGACCTTTTCAAGGACCGGCTTCACTTGAACGTCCAATACGTCGACGGGGAAGAGAGGTTCCTGACCGCCCTGAAGGGCGTGAGGGATCCCGAGAGGAAGCGTAAGATCATCGGCCGGACATTCATCAAGGTTTTCGAGGAAGAGGCCCTGAAACTTGGCGACGTGCGATACCTCGCCCAGGGCACGCTCTATCCGGACGTGATAGAGAGCGTCTCTTTCAAGGGGCCCTCGGCCACCATCAAGAGCCATCACAACGTCGGCGGCCTGCCAAAGCGGATGAGGCTGAAGCTCATCGAGCCCCTCAGGGAGCTTTTCAAGGATGAGGTGAGGATAGTGGGGAAGGAGCTGGGCCTGCCCGACCACGTGGTCCACAGGCAGCCGTTCCCCGGCCCCGGGCTCGCCATCAGGATGATCGGGGAGGTCACGCGGGAGAAGGTCCGCATGCTCCAGGAGGCGGACCATATCATCCGGGAAGAGATCGAGCGGAAGGCAGATTTCGGCCACATTTGGCAGTCCTTCGCCATCCTCATACCCATCAGGACCGTGGGGGTCATGGGGGACGAGCGGACCTATGCCCATGTCATAGCGGTGCGCGCGGTCGAAAGCCAGGACGGCATGACCGCTGACTGGGCTCGCCTTCCCTATGAAGTGCTCGACGTGGTCTCGCGCAGGATCATCAACGAGGTGCCGGGCGTCAACCGGGTGGTCCTCGACATATCGTCGAAGCCGCCGAGCACGATAGAGTGGGAATAGAGTGAGCGAATTCGTCCACCTTCATCTCCATACGCAGTTCAGCCTCCTCGACGGCGCCATCAGGCTCGATTCCCTGTTCGACGCGGCCAAGGCTTTCCGCATGCCCGCGTGCGCCATCACCGACCATGGGAACATGTTCGGGGCAGTCGACTTCTACTTCGCGGCCCGGGCAGCGGGAGTCAAGCCCATCATAGGGTGCGAGGCGTACATAGCGCCGAAGTCGCGCCTCGACAGAGGGCGCCACGAAGACAACGCCTTCCACGTGGTGCTCCTCGCCATGAACAATGAAGGATACTTCAACCTCCTCAAGCTCATCAGCATCGCCCAGATGGAGGGGTTCTACTATGTGCCCCGCATCGACAAGGAGATACTGAGGCAGTACAACGGCGGCCTCCTCTGTCTCACTGCGTGCCTGAAGGGACAGATACCCCAGGCCATACTGAAGAACGATGAAAGCGGGACAAGGGAGAACGTGGAGGACTATATGTCCATGTTCGGGGACCGCCTCTTCCTCGAGCTGCAGGACAACGGCATGATGGAGCAGCGGAAGGTGAACGAGGGCCTCGTCAGGCTCGCCGACCACTACAACCTGCCCCTCGTCGCGACGAACGACTGCCACTACCTGAGGAAGCAGGAGGCGAGAGCCCACGAGCTCCTCCTTTGCATACAGACGGGCAAGAAGATCACGGACACGGACCGCCTGAAGCTCTCCACCGAAGAATTCTACTTCAAGTCGCCCGCGGACATGGCGACGGCCTTTTCCCACTACCCGCAGGCCGTCTCGAACACGCTGAAGATAGCGGAGATGTGCAACGTCACCATCGAGACGGGGGTCTACCACTTCCCCAATGTCTCGCTGCCGGGGAATCGAAGCCCTGAGGAGCATTTCGAGCAGCTCTGCATAGAGGGCTTCGACAAGAAGATGAAGAAGGTTGCCGCGTCCTACGAGAATTTCACCGACGAGATGCTCGAACAGTACAGGTCGCGCCTCTCCTACGAGATAGATGTCATCAAGACAACGGGTTTTGCGAGCTATTTTCTCATCGTCTCCGACTTCATCGGCTTCGCCAAGTCCAACGACATACCGGTCGGCCCGGGAAGGGGCTCTGCCGCGGGCAGCCTCGTGGCCTTCTGCCTCGATATCACCAATATCGACCCCATCAGATGGGACCTGCTCTTCGAGCGCTTCCTCAACCCCGAGCGCGTGAGCATGCCCGATATCGACGTGGACTTCTGCTTCGAAAAACGGGAGCGCGTCATCGAATACGTGACGCAGAAATACGGCAAGGACAACGTGGCCCAGATCATCACCTTCGGGACCATGAAGTCAAAAGCCGCGGTCAGGGACGTGGGGAGGGCCCTCGGCATGCCGTATGCGGCCGTGGACCAGATCGCGAAGCTCATCCCGACCACCCTCGACATCAGCATCGATCAGGCCATGAGCGAAGAGCCGAGACTCAGAGAAATGTACCAGAAGGACGAGGCAGTAAAGGAGCTCATAGACAATGCCAAGGTCCTCGAGCGCCTCGCCCGCCACGCCTCCACCCACGCAGCCGGCATAGTCATATCGAACAAGCCCCTCAGGGAGTATGTGCCTCTCTACCGGGGGCAGAAGGGTGAGACGGTCACCCAATACTCCATGAAGACCATCGAGAAGATCGGCCTCGTGAAGTTCGACCTCCTCGGGCTCAAGACCCTCACCATTATCGACAACATCGTCAAGATGCTGAAGACCCGGGGCATAGACCTCGACCTATCCGCGATTCCCCTCGATGACCCTGAGACTTACAAGCTCCTCACTTCGGGCAATACCTCCGGCGTGTTCCAGCTTGAAAGCAGGGGCATGAGGGAGCTTCTCGCGCGCCTCAAGCCCTCGCAGTTCGAAGACATCATCGCCATCAACGCCCTCTACCGGCCGGGCCCCCTCGGGAGCGGGATGATCGATGACTTCATCAAGAGGAAGCACAATCCGAGCCTCGTCAGGTACGAGACGGAGCTTTTGAAAGAGGTCCTGGAGGAGACGTACGGCGTCATCGTCTACCAGGAACAGATCATGAAGATCGCCACCCACCTTGCAAACTTCAGCAAGGCCGAAGCCGATGCCCTGAGGAAGGCCATAAGCAAGAAGGTCCCCGAGCAGATAGAGTCGTACAAGGAACAATTCAAGAAAGGGTGCGCCACGAACAACGTCAAGCCCGAGGCGGCCGCCAGGATATACGACGTCATCCTCCAGTTCGGGCAGTACGGCTTCAACAAGTCCCACAGCGCGGCTTATGCGCTCGTCACGTATCAGACCGCCTATCTCAAGACGCACTACCTCCTTCCCTTCATGGCGGCCATCCTCACGAACGAGGTGAACGATACGGACAGTCTCATCGGGTACATCACGGAAAGCAGGGAGAGCGGCGTTGAGATCCTCCCGCCCGATATCAACGAGAGCGCCAAGGTGTTCACCATAGTGGGTGACAAGATAAGGTACGGCCTCCTCGGCATCAAAGGGGTGGGCGAAGCAGCCCTCGACAGCATCCTGGGGGCGAGGCAAGATTGCGGCGGCTTCTCGTCGTTCACCCATTTCTGCAGCCTCGTCGATTCCCGGAAAGTGAACAAGAAGGTCGTTGAATGCCTCATCAAGGCAGGGGCCTTCGACTGCATGGGCCTCAAGCGCTCCCAGCTCTTTGCGCTCGTGCAGGACAAATGGGACAGGCTGTCCAAGAAGAACGGCAAGAACAGCCTCCAGATGGACATATTCGGGGCAAACGCGTTCGCCCCCAGGGAAGATGATATCCCCGAAGGGGAGGAGCTCGACTACGCGGAGATCCTGAAAGGGGAGAAAGAGGCCCTCGGATTCTATTTCAGCGAGCACCCCCTTTCGGCGTATGAAAAGGTGATCGGTGAGATCACCTCCCTGGACACGGCGAGTGTCAAGGAATCGGAAGGCTCGGAAGACGTGACCATCGTAGGCATCGTCAACGGCATCAAGGAGATCACCACGAAGAGGGGCGACCGCATGGCCACCGTGAAGCTCGAAGACACCAAGGGCATGATCGAGGTCGTCGTCTTCCCGGACCTCCTGGCCAAGAACCGGCTCGTGATTGAAAGCGACAGGCCTCTCGTGGTAACGGGTACCCTGGAGAAGACCGAGGATGGGGTGGGGAGAATCAGGGGCAAGATGATCACGCCCCTTGAAGAAATCCATAACGAGCTTCGGAAGGTGGTGCACATAAAGATCGACTGCAATCTCTTCAAGAAAGAGCATCTGCGGAAGCTCAGGGACATCCTCGCGGGCATAAAGGGAGATTCCCGGGTCTGTCTCGAATTTAGGCAGAACGGCGACCGGAGGACTTTTGACGTGCCGGACATACGCATCGATGCGGGGAAGACCGATGTGGTCCTCAAATACTTTGCCTCGGGCATAACCATTGAGGTGGCGAAGTGATGAAACGATACTATCTCGACTTCGAGAGGAAGCTCGAGCCCCTCGAGCGCAGGATTGAAGAAATACGGAAGTTTCACGACGTGGAAGATCCCCGCTATGCCTCGGAGCTTGAAGGCCTCCATCATAAGGTCCGAAAGGCGGAAAGGGAGATCTACGGGACCATGAGCAACTGGCAGCGGCTCCAGCTCTCCCGTCATGTGAATAGGCCCCATACGCTGGACTACGTCGGCCACCTTTGCACCGATTTCGTTGAGCTCCACGGAGACCGGAGGTTCAACGACGATCCCGCCATCGTGACCGGCTTCGCCAGGTTCAACGGCCGTGGCGTGGCCATCGTCGGCCACCAGAAAGGGAACGGCCTCCGGGAGATGGCGCAAAGGAACTTCGGCATGGTCAACCCGGAAGGGTACAGGAAGGCCCGGAGGATCATGGAACTGGCCGACAGGTGGCGCCTTCCCCTCTTCTGCTTCATCGACACACCGGGCGCCTTTCCCGGCATCGGCGCGGAAGAGCGCGGCCAGGCAGAAGCCATAGCATCGAACATAGAGTATATGTTCGCCCTGTCTATGCCCGTGATCGTCACGGTGATCGGAGAGGGCATGTCCGGAGGCGCCCTCGCCATAGGCGTGGGCGACAGGATAGGGATGCTGGAGCATTCGATCTATTCCGTCATCTCCCCTGAGGGCTATATCGGCGTCATGAAAGAGGACAGCTCGAGGGCTGCCCACACCGCGGACATATTGAAACCGACGGCCCAGGACCTCTACCGGCTCGGCGTCATCGACGAGATCATAGTCGAGCCTTTCGGCGGAGCCCACAGGGACCACGAGGAGACATTCCGGAACGTGGGCAGGGCCCTGGAGAGACACCTCGGGGAGCTGCTCGAACTTTCCGTGGAGGAGCTGAAGGAGAAGAGATACCGGAAATTCAGGGCCATGGGCGTCTTCGAAGAAGGCCCGTGACGCTGCAATTCAGGGCCATGGGCGTCTTCGAAGAAGGCCCGTGACGCTGCAATTCAGGGCCATGGGCGTCTTCGAAGAAGGCCCGTGACGCGGACTCACTCGGTGAGCTGCACCAAGGCCTCGTAAGGTTGAAAGCCGACCATTCTTCGATGGTCGAATAGGAAAGTAGGGACCGCCGAAATCCCCAAGCCGTGGGCTCGGGCCCAATCGGCATCTACCGCCTGCCGGAAGCTCCTTTGCCGGATCACTTGCAGGGCCTCGTCCGCCGGAAGCCCCGTCGACGCGGCCAGGGCCGCCAATTCCTCAATCACGCCGATGTTCCTTCCTTCCGCGAAATAGGCCCTGAAAGCCGCATGATGGAAATCATCCCCCTTTCCTTGGGATTCTGCCCATTTGGCCAGCTCCTGGGCCAGGCGGGTGTTGTAGATCCTGGTGCGGGGGGCGAGAGGCAGAGATAGCGAAGCCGCTACCTTTTCGAGGCGCTCCTGGGCAGCCCGGATATCCATCCGGCGGCCGGCAAAAAACTCATCCAGCGTCAGACCCTCTTCGGGGATCTCCGGATGGAGGGGGAAGGCGAGCCATTGGATTTCGATTCCGCGCGCCTTTTTCAGCCGATCAGTACGCTCCGTACTGAAATAGCACCACGGTCAGCCATAGTCGGAAAAAACTTCAAGGACCGGATCTGACATCACCTTCACCCCTTTTCCTGCTCGTCTTCTCTATCTTCACCTTGGCGATCCTTCTGCCGTGGATGCCGACCACGGTGAGCTTGTAGTCGTTGTACGTCACTATCTCCCCGCCCCGCGCAATGCCCTGGATCTCCGAGAGGATAAAGCCCCCGAGCGTCTCGTAGTCGGGCGATTCGGGGAGGTTCATGTTGAGGGAGTTGTTCAGGTCCCGGATGGAGTAGGAGCCGTCCACCATGATAGAGCCGTCCTTGTTCCTCTCTATCTGGATGTCCACGTCCGTCTCATCCATGATCTCGCCGAAGATCTCCTCCATGATGTCTTCCAGGGTCACGATTCCTGCCGTGGTCCCGTACTCATCGACCACGATGGCGAGGTGCACCCGCCTCTTCTGCATGTCCTTGAACAGGACGCTGATCTTCATGGTATCCGGGACAAAATAGGCCCTCTTCAGTATTTTCTCCAGCTCCAGCGGCTTTTCGAGCCATATGGTCCTCATCACGTCCTTCTGATAGACGATGCCGAGGATCCTGTCGAGGTGGTCCCTGTATGCCGGATAGCGGGAAAACTCGTTCTCCACGATGAAGCGCACGGTCTCTTCCTGGGGCTTCTCCATGTCGAGGGCGTAGATGTTCGGCCGGGGCACCATGATCTCCTTGACCGACCGGTCCACGAACTCGAAGACGCTGTGGATCAGCTCCTCCTCCGTCCGGTCGAAGACTCCTTGAAGCCTTCCCTCTTCGAGGAGCACCTTGATCTCCTCCTCGCCGATCACCTCATCCGTCTTCTTCAGCTTCAGGATGCGCATAATGGAGGAGGTCGATCGGTTGAGGACCCACACGAGGAAGAAGAGTATCTTCGAGAGAAAAGTGAAAACAGGCACCAGCTGGAGGGCCGCCCTCTCCCGGTAGTGTATCCCGATGTATTTCGGCACAAGCTCCCCTGCGACCATGATGAAGTAGGTGAGGACGATGACCACGAGGATGAGGGCTACAGTCTCGGAAACCGGACCCGCATAAGGGATCTGCCTTATGAGGGGCGCCACGTAGGTAACGGAGATGACCCCGCCTATGGCCGAGGCAAGAGTGCCGACGATGGTGATGCCTATCTGGATAAGGGAAAGGAAGTTCTCCGGCTGCTCCCGCATCTCGAGGAGCTTACGGGCCTGCTTCTCCTTCCCGCCACCTTCCTTGATCATCTCCTTGATCTTGCTCTTGCGGGAGGAGACGATGGCAAACTCGCCGGCCGAGAAGATGCCGTTGATGATGATAAGAAGAATGATGACGATGATCGCCCAGAGGATATTCATCTATCTTCTCGCAGCAGGAAGCTCAGAGGCTAAGGACAGTCGTTGGGGTTCAGCACCCCCTCCACAGGCAAAGCTGCGGAGCCTCCCCGCTCAGTCTCGCTTACGCTCGTTTTGTCCTGGTTCAGCACCCCCTCCACAGGCAAGGCTCACGACCCGCTTCGGGGTGCCCCGGCCTGCCCGCTTAAGCCTCGCTTCGCTCGGTTTTGTGGCTGGGGTTTTGGCCCCCTATTCGCTGTTCCGGTGATACTCCTTCACCTGGTGCATGAAGGCTTCCAGCCGCGTCGTGATGTTCGTCTCTCCCTGACCGTCGTAGGCCACGTTGAAAACGGGCACGTCGTACTTGCTCTGGATGAGCTTCATGATGGCGCTCGAGATGGTGCCCGGCATGCAGGTGAAAGGCATGGCATTGATGATGCCGGAGGCCCCCTTGTGGATGAAATCGATGCTCTTTCCCACGCTCAGTATGGCTTCCCCTTCGAAGCTCTCGTCTATGTAGGGCATGGCCTGGTTGAGCACCTGCCTGATGGCCGGCTCTTCCCCATGCCTCAGGTAATGCTCGAAGATCTTCTCCATGCGGTGCTCTTCCTTCCTCTGTATGTAATCGGAGAGCACGATGCTGAAGAGACTGGAGAGACTTGCCTTGTTCATGCCTGCATTGTTCATGCTCTTCTTCTTGCCCATGTAGTTGACGTAGGTCACCCACTCGGTGACGGGCGCGAGCCAGGCCTCTCCGCCGAACTCTTCGACTCTTCTCACCAGTTGGTTGTTGCCGAACCTGTTGGAGCGGATGTAGATCTCCCCCACGATGCCCACAACCGGCTTCTGCTTGCCCGTCCTCGGGATGGCGAGAAACGCCTGTACCGCATTCTCGAGGGCCCCGAAAACCTCGTCCCCGCCTTTCTCTATGGCTGCCTTGATGCTGAAGAGATGCTCCTTATAAACCCTGTCCGTGTCCCCCGGGTTCTTCTCGTACGGACGCGTCTCGTGAAGCATCTTGATGAGAAGGTCGGTTGCCACGATGGCCCTCCACCCCAGCCTCATGAACCTGCCGCCGAGAATATTCAATTCATTGTAAAGCTTATCGTCCTGATTGGGGGCATAGATAGGGACATTGTCGAAGCCGTGCTCGGAGAGCACCATTCGGTGGAAGCGGTGGTACTGGCCGAACCGGCACGGTCCGGAGCCGGAAGGCATGAAAAAGGCGCTCCGCTCCGGGTCGAAATCGGCCCGCTTGCTCGTCTTCAGCATGTCGCCCGTGGTGAGGATGCAGGGATAGCATTCCTTTCCCAGCGTGTGCTTCCGTCCGATCTGCACCGTCTCCTCGTCCGATTCCTCCATCACCGCGGCATCGACGCCGCATGCCTTGAACGCGCCCACGAAGGGTATGGAGTGGTCGGACATGTAGGGTATGTAGACCTTCCGGGCCCGTCCGTCGGTCATGAACGGGGATACCTGCCTCTTTTCCGTCTTTGTCTCGACCTTCGCGTTCTTGATGCTGTCGAGAAAGGCCTCCAGGCGGGTGATGAGCCCTGCGTCTCCGCTGTGCTCGTCGATCTCCAGCTGGAGGAAGGGCTTTCCGTCCATGATCTTCTTGAAGAAATGGGTGATGAACGAATCGGGACCGCACCCGAAGTTCGTGACATAGACCGCGTAGAGGTTGGGATGGGACTTGACGATCTTTGCCGCCCTCAGGATTTTCTGGCCGTACCCCCAGTACATGTCTTTCAGGTCTTCGTCGGCCTCGACCTTGTCGAGGGGGAGCATGTCTATCGGGATGGACGCGACGCCGAGGTCGAGGAGCTTCTTGTGCACGTTCAGGTTGGCGCCGGAGTCCATGCTGTTGTACGGCCTCCCCACGAGGACCATCACCTTCTCGTTCGGCTTAATGTCCGCGAGAAACCTCATCCCCTCGTCAAGGCACCTGCGGGCGAAACGGTCCTGGATATCGCTCGCGATGTTGTAGGCGTGCTCGACTTCTTTCCTCGACTTCCCGAGCCTCTTCCCGAAGGCGACGAGGTTGGAGAGGGTCTTCTTCCTTCCCTGACCGAAGTAGACGATGGGCGACTCCATCTTGACCCCCAGCTCCTCGAAGTCGATGGAGGCCTTCGCCGTATAGGGGAGCGACTGGGCATACGGGCAGGCGAAGCTGCCCGCCACGCTCTCGGAAGGCTTCTTCATGTCTATGACGCTCGGCATGAAGACCCTGTTGATCCCCTTGCCCACGATGTTCAGTATGTGGCCGTGGGCAAGCTTGATGGGAAAGCAGGATTCGACGATGATATTCTCCACGCCGTCCTTGATCACCTTCTTGTTCGTGGAATCGGAAAGGACGACGGAAAAGCCAAGCTCCGTCAGGAAACTGCGCCAGAAAGGCAGCAGCTCGTGCATGTTGAGGATTTTCGGTATGCCGATCTTCTCGCCGTCGACATTGCGGTCGTACATGTTGTGGAGCAGCTCTTCCCTGATCTTGAAGAGGTCTGTCTTCTCCACTGTCTTCACGTGCCTCACCACGTCGTACTTCTCGCACCGGCTCCCGTAGTAGAGGGGCTTCTCACCCTCGCACGTGACCCTCCTGATCTCGCACAGGTTCTCACATCCCTTGCACTCGAAGGTATCGATCGCGTAGGGCCTCTTACTCAGGTCGAAGCCCTTGAAGGTGCTCTTCTCCCAGTCTTTCTCCTTCATGGCGAGTATGGCAACACCGATGGCGCCCGTCACATCATGATGGGAGGGCACGGTGATGGGCTTGCCGCACACCTTCTCGAAGGCTGCAACCACCCCTTTGTTGAAGGCGGTCCCGCCCTGAAAGAAGATCTTCTTTCCCACCCTTCTATCTCCCACCACCTTATTGAGGTAGTTGAGCACTATGGAATAGCAGAGGCCCGCAACGATATCGTCCGTGTGGGCACCTCCCTGCTGGCAGTGCATCACGTCCGACTCTATGAATACCGTGCACCTCTCCCCCATCCTCGTGGGGCCCTTCGCCGAGAGGGCGAGCTTCGAGAACTCTTCCTTGATGGAGACGCCCAGTCTTTCCGCCTGCTCTTCGAGGAAAGAGCCAGTGCCTGCGGCGCAGGCCTTGTTCATCTCGAAATCGACGATCACCCCGTTGTCGATGCTGATGTACTTCGAATCCTGCCCGCCGATCTCGAAGACGGTGTCCACCTCGGGGTCTATGGCTATTGCCGCCTCGGCCTGGGCCGTGATCTCGTTCCTCACGAGGTCCGCGCCGATGAAATCGGCCGTGAGATACCGGCCGGAGCCCGTGGTGCCCACACCCATGATCTCGACGAAATCGCCTATCTCCGCCCCCACCTCGTCGAGGCCGCGTTTCACCGCTTCCAGGGGCCGCCCTTCAGTCATGAGGTACCGCTTGGAGAGGACATTCCAATCCTCGTCGATGGCCACGACATTCGTGCTGATGGAGCCCACGTCGACGCCGAGATACGCCTTTACCTTCTCTTTCGGCTTCTTCACCTCGTAGACGATATTGAGGTTCCTCTCCGATATGACGAGGGGCTCGTGGGACTCCGTGACTTCCGTCTTTGCCAGGTGCTCCCTCACCTTCTCCACTCCCGTGAACTGCTGCTTCAACGCGGGATCGTCGAGGACGGCGTAGATCGCCCCGAGGGCGCCCATGGAGGTGAAATGCTCGGGCACGATGAGCTGGTCGTCTTCCAGGAGAAAGACTCCCTTTATCGCCTTGAGCATACCCGCGTTTTGCGCCACCCCGCCAATGAAGGCAACGGGCTTTCTCACCTCTTTACCCTTGGCTATGTTGCTCTTGAAATTACGGGCAAGGGCAAAGCAGAGGCCTGCCACGAGGTCGTAGTCGGGCGTCGCTATCTGCTGGAGGTGGATCATATCCGATTTCGCGAAGACCGTGCACCGCCCTGCGATCCTCGGTGTGTTCTTCGATTTCAGGGCAACCTCCGCAAACTCCTCGATGGTGAAGCCGAGCCTCGATGCTTGCTGGTCGAGGAAGGAGCCCGTGCCTGCCGCGCAGAGGGTGTTCATGGAAAAGTCTTTGATCCTTAAGGCCCCATTGCGGGTGTCTTTGTCGAATATGATGAACTTGGAGTCTTCCCCCCCTATGTCTATCACGCTTCCCACACGGGGATAGAGGTAGTGGAAGGCCTTCGTAAGGGCGATAATCTCGTTCGTAAAAGAGGCGCCCGCGAGAGGGGCGAATGTCTTTGAGCCGGTCCCGGTAGTGGCCACGAATTCGATCTCGCGACCATAGACGGTCTGCATCTCCTCAAGCAACTCGGCCGCCTTGTGCATTGCCTTGCCCATGTGGCGGACGTATCTGTCTTCAACTACGCTTCCCTTTTCATCGACCACGGCGAGGTTCACGCTTACAGAACCTATGTCAAGGCCAATCCTAACCATTGGTTTCCTCCAACTCAGCTCCGGACAATGAATTTTCTGAGATTCCTGTTGATTGCCACTTATGGCACAGTTAGATTATAATACAAAGATTGCCTCTTCAACAAAAAAACCATGATACGCAAGGCAGTCATAGTCGTCTCCGGGATCGTTCAGGGTGTGTACTACCGCTACACTACTAAGGATCGGGCCGACGCCCTCGGCCTCGGCGGCACGGTCCGGAACCTGCCGAACGGGGATGTGGAGGTAGTGGCGCAAGGGGAGGACAGCCTGATACAGGCCCTCATCGACTGGTGCAGGCAAGGTCCCCTGGGGGCCCGGGTCGACCGCGTGGACGTGAACTGGGAAGAGCCTTCCGGAGCGTTTAAGGGCTTCTCCATTCGGTACTAGCGTCGGGAAGAAAAGGCTTGGGGTCGACGTGCAGGTCCGGCCGGCTTTAGACGACACTACAAGCTTGCCATGGCACTAGGCCTATCGCAGGATCGGCTAGCCCTGGTTTGTTCCTAATCTTGCCCCGCGCCCCCTAATGATTTACAATACTTCAGCATAGCGCATCTTAAGGAGCGGGATGATCGTCCAATTCGCGTTGTACCCGGTGCTTCTCCTCTATCTCGCATCGACCTTCTGCTATCTCGCCACGCTCGCGAGCGGCAGGAAAAGCCTGGAGAAATTGGGCTACTATGCCCTCCTTGCAGGCTTCGGCCTTCATGTCCTTGCCATAGCCGTGCGCTATGGGGCCGAAGGATACACGCCCATCACCAGCATCCACGAATCCCTCTCCTTCTTTGCCCTCTGCATTGCCGGCTTTTTCATCTTTCTCCGCAAGGCCTACCGCATAGAGATCCTGGGAAGCATTTTTCTTCCCGTGCTTTCCGTAATAGTCATCGTCACCCTCTCCTTTCCCACGCAGATCAGACCCCTCTCGCCCATGCTGAGGAGCTATTGGCTCCCCATCCACACGTCCTTCGCCTTCCTGGGCAACGCGATCTTCTTTGCGGGGTTTCTCGTGTCGATCGTCTACCTCCTCATCGAGAGGGGGATAAAGAGGAAGAAGATGCGGGAGATATCGGGGCGCTTCCCTTCCCTCGAGACCCTCGACCGCATCAACTACAAATGCATGTCCTACGGTTTCCCTTTTCTCACGCTCGGCATAATAACCGGCTCCCTCTGGGCTGAGCTGGCATGGGGCTCGTACTGGAACTGGGACCCCAAGGAGACGTGGTCCCTCATCACCTGGATCGTCTACGCGGTGCTCATCCACAACAGGCTCGCCATCGGCTGGAGGGGGAGAAGGACGGCCTACATGATGATCGCCGGCTTCGTCTCCGTCCTCATCACCTTCATCGGCGTCAGCTTTTTCTTGGGAGGACTCCATTCATACATCTGAATGGCCACCTATGCATCTGGTAATCCTCGGTCTCAATCATACGACCGCGCCCGTCGAAGCGAGGGAGAGGCTCTACGTTTCCGAAGAGGTCCTCGGCGACCTGCTCAAAGAGCTGACGGAGAGGGGAGCAGAGGAAGCAATGGTCCTCTCCACATGCAACAGGACCGAGGTCTACGCGTCAAGCGGCGACATCGATGCGTTGAAGGCTGCCGTCGTTGGGACCCTGACGGGCCGCTTCAACGTCGACCGGAAGTGGCTTGAGGAATACACGTACACCATGTGCGACGAAGAGGCGTACAAGCACCTTTTCCTTGTGGCTTCCGGCCTTGATTCAATGGTCGTGGGGGAGCCGCAGATCCTCGGACAGGTCAAGGAAGCCTATCAATCGGCCTGCTCCTTAAGCGCGTCGGGTCCTTTCTTCCAGAAAGTCTTCCACCGGGCCTTTCAGGTGGCAAAACGGGTGCGCACGGAGACGAGGATAGGGTATGACCCTGTCTCCATCAGCGGCATGGCGGTGGAGCTGGCACGCAAGATCTTCGGCGACCTCGGCCGCCGGCAGATACTCGTGATAGGGGCGGGTGAGATGTGCGAGATCGCCCTCAAGCACTTCAAGAAAGGAGGGCTTCAGGAGGTCTTCGTGACGAACCGGACGTTGGCGAAGGCACAGCGCCTCGCCGAGGAGATCATCGGCAGCGCGTATCCCTTCGAAGAGATACCGGAGCTTCTCCTCAAGGCGGACATGGTCCTCTCCTCCACCGGGGCGGACGAGCCCATCATCGACAAGGCCATGGTGACCCATGCCATGAAATTGAGAAAGAACCGGCCCCTCTTCTTCATCGATATCGCCATACCCAGGGACATCGAGCCATCGGTGAACGACATGGAGAACGTCTACCTCTATGATATCGACGATCTCAAGGGGCTCGCCCAGGCCCACCTTTTGAACAGGATGCAGGAGTCACAGAAGGCCCATGCGATCGTGGACGAAGAGGTCGAGAGGTTCGGCCTCTGGCTCAAACAGCTCGAGATGAACCCTCTCATCGCCCAGATCCGGGAGAATCTCGAAGCCATGCGCCACAGGGAGCTGAAAAAAACGCTCCAGAAGCTCAAAGGGGCGGACCCGGAAACCGAGCGACAGCTCGACGCGCTCACCCGTTCGATCATCAACAAGATCATCCATCCCCACCTCGTCATGATCAAGAAGAACGGAAGCCCCGCAACCCTCGATCTCATCAGGAGCCTTTTGCTCACAGGTGCGGAGAATGAAAAAGATATGGACAGTGGGGACAAGGGGGAGTAAGCTCGCCCTGACCCAGACGAATCTCGTGATAGAACGCCTTAAGGCCCTCTATCCGGACTGTGCGTTTACGACCCTGATCATAAAGACCACCGGTGATTCCGTGTGGAACACCCCCCTTTATCTCATCGGAGAGAAGGGCCTCTTCATCAAGGAGATAGAGGAAGCCCTCAGCCGGGGGGAGATAGACCTCGCGGTCCACAGCATGAAGGACCTGCCCACGGACCTCGCACCCGGGCTGGTCCTGGGCGCCATCCTCGAAAGGGAGGACCCCCACGACACGTTCGTCTCCCTGAAGCACGAGCGGCTCGCCGATACGCCGCAGGGCGCGAGGATCGGCACGAGCAGCATGCGCCGCAAGGCCCAGCTCCTCGCGTCAAGGCCGGACTTAGAGATAGTCCCCTTGAGGGGCAATGTGGATACGAGGATGAGGAAGCTCGCGGAGCAGGACCTGGACGCAGTTGTTCTCGCCTACGCAGGGCTAAAGAGGATGGGGTACGCAGGCAGGGTGAAGGAGATGCTGCCTTTCGAGGTCATGGTGCCTCCGAGCGGCCAGGGGGCCATCGGCATCGAGACGAGACAGGCCGATGGGGCATCCGAGCTGGTGCGGCCCCTTGACGACCCTTCCACCAGGTTCGAGGTCGGCCTCGAGCGCACGTTCCAGACGGGCGTGGGCGGCGGCTGCAGCGTGCCCCTTGGCGTCAACGCGGCCCTCTCAGGCGGGCGCGTGACGCTCCATGCGGTCTTCGGCGCCGAAGACGGGCGGATCATCTTCAAGGATCGAGCGGAAGGTGCGAAAGAGGATGCCGATGGGCTCGTCCACAGGCTGCTGGAAGGACTGAAACGGGCGAAAGCAGCGCATGCCTAGTGCAGTCCCCCGCCTCCGGCGCGATCGGTCCTTTCCCTTAAAAGATGCGGAAGCCTTTCGGGCCCTGCTCTTTACTGTTTGACTGTGGTTTGCTATGATAGTCGAAGACTCCTAAACCCGATCGGAGGTAATTCGCCATGGCCGAGAACAGACCTTTCAGTGAGGCGGCGGAAAAATTCATAAGGACGGAGAGAGCCAAGCCGGCTAACCCGGATCCCTTAGATATGGAGGGGCTCCTCCAAGAATTGACCATCCACCGGAGGGAAGCCATGAACCTCTACGACGAGCATAGTCGCGGGTCCCTGGATCGCCGCGAATTCCTGAAACGGCTATCCGTTCTCATGGGAGGAACCGTAGCGGCGAACGCTCTTCTCGTCTCATTGGAGAAGGGATACGCGAGGGCAGACCTGGTTCCGAAGGACGATCCCCGCCTCTACACGGAGGACATCACATTTCAAGGCGCCACAGGGGAAGTGCGCGGCAAGCTCGCGAGGCCCAAAGGAGATGCGAGACTCCCCGGCGTTCTCGTCATCCACGAGAATCGGGGCCTCAACGCACACATCGCGGATGTCGCGAGACGCGTAGCCCTGGAGGGTTTTCTGGCGCTGGCCCCTGATGCCCTCTCTCCTGTCGGGGGGACCCCGAAAGACGAGGACAAGGCGATAGCCCTGATTAGCGAACTGGACCAGCAATCGACGATAAAGAATTTCATTGCAGCGGTTCAGTATTTGAAGAGCCATCCCATGTCTACCGGGAAGGTCGGCGTCGTAGGCTTCTGCTGGGGCGGAGGCATGGCAAACCAGCTCGCCGTTAACTCACCCGATATATCGGCAGCGGTCCCGTACTACGGGAGGCAGCCCGCGTCCGCGGATGTCCCCAAGATAAAGGCGTCTCTGCTTCTCCATTACGCAGGCATCGATGAGATGATCAACCCGGGCATCCCGGCATACGTCGAGGCGCTAAAAGCAGCCTCGGTCGATTACAGGCTCTACATGTACGAAGGCGCCCAGCACGCTTTCAACAACGATACGAACCTCGCCAGGTACAACAAGCAAGCCGCCGACCTCGCGTGGAAGCGAACCATAGACTTTTTCAAGGAAAAGCTTAAGACATAGAACGTATTACGTCAGACGCGCATTGGTCGGCCGAGAAGGGCTTTGGCTCCCCAAGGAGTGAATCCGGGAACGCCCTACCATGACCGCATAGCCCGGCCGTCAGTCGCCCGTGCTCCGGCACCGCTCGCCTTTCCGCTGACGGGTCCCCGGAGCCTCCACGATGATCCGCTCATTGAGGAACCATACGCCGAGGAACTGATAGGGGAGCTATCTCATGGAGACAAGGCAGCGCCTCCTATATGCCGAAACATGATGTTGCCTCTTGTCATCTTGGCCCACGCACGGGCCGAGATGACAAGAGCTTCCCCGGAGCCTATACCCCGGGATCATACATGCATTCTTCTGTACCTGCCGGGGGTATCAGCAGCGTAAGCTGATACCCCCGGCACGGATGGATGAGCGCATGGAGGGATCAAGGATCGTTTTTCCCGTCTTGGAAAAAACGATCGCGTGAGGTTTGGATGCAATCTGAACCACGTCGGCCGAAGATGATACTTTTCGTATATCTGCGGCCACGTGGTGAAGAGGGCGCGAACCGAGCGCAAGCGAGGATGAGGGGGGAGACTCCGGCGGCTTATGCTGCCGGAGGGGGCGCTGAGCCCCATTAATTGCTCGCGATTTCTCCATGCGGTCGGCCGATCCGACATAAACGCGGTGAGCCGATCACTTGGGCATGCAGCATTTCTTGTACTTCTTACCGCTGCCGCACGGGCACGGATCGTTGCGGCCCGTCTTGGCGCCGCCTCCCGCGGTCCCTACGCGCGCCGATGTCATTTCGCCTTCCATATTCTGCACCCGCGACAGGGCCGCCACCTGGGCGACGAAGGGGCGGCAATGGGTGAAGAAGCGCTTATATCCGGCGCACAGATAGTTGAGGCCTTCCTCGCCGTCCGGTGTGCAAAGGAAGCGATCCTTCGGACAGCCTCCGTTGCACATGGAGAGGACCTCGCAGGTCTTGCAGAAACGGGGCAGCCTGTCCGCTTTGACCTGTCCGAATTCCCTCTGCGCCGGGCTGTCCAGCAATCGGGTGAGAGGAGTCTCCCTGATATTCCCGAGGCAATGCTCCCCGTCGACAAAGTGATCGCACGAAAAGAAGTCGCCGTTATGCTCTACCACGGGGATGTCGCCGCAGGTCTCCCGAAAGATGCAGAGCCCGTGTTCCCGCCCGAAGGCCGTTGCAATAGCCTCCTCGAATATCTGCACGTTGATGCGCCCGACGTCCCCGCTCAGCCACTCGTCGAAGACAGTGCAGAGGAAATCGCCGAAGGCCTCAGGGGGCACGGTGAGGTCGCTTCCGGTCCGCCTGTCCGGCGAATGCTCGACCAGAGGCAGGAATCCAACGTAGGCGGCCCCTATCTCCCTGAAGAACCGGTATACCTCGACGGGATATCGCACATTTCCCGCGTGGACCACGCAGAGCACATCGCAGGGGACTCCATGGTCGCGAAGGAGCCTGTATCCGCGCATTGCCTGTTCGTGAGTTGGGGTCTCCCTCTTGCCCACGCGGTATTGGTCGTGCATCTCCTTCGGGCCGTCCAGACTGATCCCTACGGTAAAACCTTCCACCGCGAGAAAACGGCACCACTCCTCGTCGAGAAGGGTGCCGTTCGTTTGAATGCCGTTGGCGATGCGCTTGCCTTCAGGCCGGTACTTGCGCTGGAGCGCCACGATTTTCCGAAAGCAGTCGAGCCCGAGGACGGTCGGCTCCCCGCCGTGCCAGGAAAACCTGATCACCTCACCCCGCGAGGCATCGATGTGCTGGACGATGTACTCCTCCAGGATGTCGTCGGACATACGGAGCGGGTCGCCCTTCTCGTAGAGGTCTTTCTTCTTCAGATAGTAGCAATAGCGGCACTCCAGATTGCACACCGGACCTGCCGGCTTTGCAAAAACCTGGAATTCGCGGGTCGCTCTGGCCATGGGAACTATCCTCTGATCAGGCCGGCCCCGGCATCGACACGATAAGGCAGGCCTTCATGATAAGGAGTATAGGGAGGTCGGATGCGCCGGTCAAGGGCAATTGTCCGGCCGGATTCAACATCCGCCGACCTAGATCTGCGTTCTCTTTTTAGGAGGCGCCTTCCGGTGTCATCTCAAGCTTGCAATGACGCCCGGGCTTGCGTGATCAAAAGGCGGGCGGTTCTAACCGGTTGCTTTACTCACCGAAGAGGTCTCTCGTACTGTTGCACCAAAACAATTTGGCGTAATGATTCCCATCACGGCTGTGTCAAATCTGTAGAAATCACATCGGAATCCGAGGGGACGGCTTATCATCGAGCCGTCTCCTTTTCCTTGGTTTCTCGGCTGTTCGCTGGGAGCGTCATGCTTACACGAGTCCCCATAATAGCTTATCCATTCCCGTAAGGCTCATCGTGGGAATGTAACGGCATTGGAAAAGGCTCAAGAGTCCATCAACTATTCCAAAGAGGTCGCTCCGAAAGTTAACGATTACTGAATAAAATATTCATGCTGACCCACCGTCACAAGATAAGAAAGGGAGCATAGCGTCACCGGGGTTGCCGAAGTCGCCAGGGGGGATACTAACCTTATTGAAATCAGCAACCCCGTGTAGGATATGTGTTCGCAATCAGCGTTACCTCTATCGGCCTCCTCTCAATGGCGAGATAGTGCTATTTAGGAGGGGATGCGGGTACGAGTTTGATACCGACTTGTTGCAAAAAATCCATCTTATTATAATAGTCAGAGTTCCTCTTGATCTTACCCTCCTTTAATTCTCCGACAGAGACTCCCCGTATTGAGAATCTCTTGCCGGTGGCGGGTAACCCGGGCATGTCGACTTTGTGAGTGCCGCTCCAAACCCATTCTGCGCAGTACCAATTGCCGGAGATGAAAGAGGACTTCAGTTCAAAATCGAGGTCCGGGAATGTAGCGAAAAAATCGTTGATGAAGGCTCTAAGCTCTTCCTTGCCGCGCACGGTCTTACTGAAGCCTATATCCTCATAGACGATGTCGTCCGTGTAAAAGGAAGCCGTCTTCTCCGTATCATGTGAATTCCAGGCCGCCAGAACATCATTTATGACCGCAGTCTGTGCCCCCGCCTGAATGGCAGACCCCAGAACCCAGGCTGAGATCACAAAAATCCCGAAGATAATCCACTTAGATTTTCTTGTAGTCATAATCATTTCCTCCTTTTTAGTTTTAAGAATTTAGTTGGTATTAATATCAAAAGGTCAATTTTAGAAAGGCAGAAAAGAAAGGTTCTAAAGGATATTTAGAATCCACCTGGAGCCTTCCTATGGTGGCCCCTTCCGCAAACTCCTTCTCATAATTAATACTTAGCGGCAGGAGTTGAAGCATGGGCACACGGGCAATCAAGGCAAGCAAGCCCCACAACCAGGATTCGCCACCAGCTCTCGGATACCACGTCCATCAGTGCCCCCTTGCTGTTCCGGTTCTATGATCAGAGGCAGGGACCGGTCAAGGAATATCCCTCAAAACGGTGAATAGCCCTGTCTCATTCCGCGGGAAAAGTGAGTACGGCGCAGCGGGTCCGGACAGTAACCCATGGAGCGCCTTGCTAAGGTCCCTCACGGGTTTTGTGAGGACTGTCAATTCGGACCAGGACAGCCACGTAGGGTCATTGGAAAGCTACGTCCCGAGAAGTGCCGGGGCGACATCGGCAGCCCAGGCCCCGATGGCGCCCCAGTTGCGGAAGTCGCCTTCCCGGACTCCCTTTGCCTTCAACATCGACCTGTACACGAAGGAGAGCTTGCTGAAATCGACCGCTCCGGCGAAAAGGCCCGTGTTCGCCGGTTGCATCTGCGGCGCCTCTTTGCGCACCGGGTCGAGGTAGGCCGAGACTTTGCCGCGGTTCTCCGGCGTATCATCCTTCATGGTCACGCACACGACGAAGTAGGCGGTAGGCACCCGACCCAGCCGGTCACGATGCTTCTTCACGAAATCCACCGCCTCCGGCAGCCATCGACCCGCGCGAATGGCACTCCCCACGATCACGCTCCGATAGGGACCGAGATCATCCACATTTCCTATCAAGCGTACGTCTGCCGATGCCCCTGTTGCGCGCAGGGTCTGCCCCACAGCCTCCGCCACACCGCCGGTAGTCCCGCAGCGGCTTGCATAAGCAACAAGAACCTTTTTGCCTACCTTGTCCCTGGAGTTGCAGCTCGATTCGGCCAAGTCGGCTCCGGCAGCATTTGCCTTCCCTACGGACAGGGTTCTGCCGCCCGGCACAAGAAGACTCGCAGCAAGCCCCACCAACACCGAGCCCGCCCGCACAAACTCTCTCCTCGTGAAATCTCTCACCGTGTTTCCTCCCGGCAAGCGTCCATAGCAGCTATCCTTTTCCGAATCCCGGCCATTACCCGTTGCTTCTGGCCTTCGTCAAGGGTCGAATAGAAGGATGCAAAGAGGTCGAGGTCATTCTGCATGCTTGCGGAAACGCCCTCGATCTTCTTCTTCATCATGGCATTCAAAGCCGCAACGTCGGGCGATTCTTTTGCCAGTTCATTGCGAACGATCTCCTTGAACTTCTTCCTGTCCTCTTTAGCAGCCAGTAAGTGTTCTTCCAAGTGGGCGCGGAGCTCATCGTACTTTGTCTTCTGGGCGGGGGTCAGGTTCAGCTCCTCTATCTTATTGTCCAGCCGCTTCAACACGAAACCGGGCATATCTCCGTCGAACCCGTGGCAGCGACGGAACCCGCAGCCGTTCGGGCCGAAATGCGGGCTGCAGCAAAACTTTCCTCCTGATCCAAATACCTCGGCAATCCCCAGGCCCGCAAAGACCATGATGATGACTATTGCACCGCCGATAACCGCGAAACGTCTTTGTATCTTCATTGCTCCCTCCTGATTTCTTTATGGGCCGTCGCCCACGCTAAAAACAGGATAACGGCAGAATGCTAAGACAGTTTTGCGGATGTGAAAAGAAGTGTAAGATAGATGTAAAAGAGTGCAAAAAGGGGTGACATCCGTGGGGAACAGAGTTCTAATCATTGATGACGACGAGAAACTGCGCAAGCTTCTTGGAGAGTATTTGAAAGATCACGGATTTCACACCACGTGCCGGGCGGACGGCGCCGACGTGCTGGGCGTCCTGTCGACAGATTCACCCGATCTGGTCATACTGGACATCATGCTGCCGGGAAGAGACGGGTTGGAAGTACTCAAAGAGATCAGGAAGGACCATGGGTTGCCCATTATCATGCTCACGGCCAGGGGAGACGATACGGACCGCATCGTTAGGGCTCGAACTGGGCGCGGACGACTATCTGCCGAAGCCGTTCAATCCCAGGGAGCTTCTTGCCCGAATGAAGGCGGTTCTCAGAAGATCCGCAAACGTTGACAGAGGCGGCGGCGAAAAGACCCGACACAACATTATCAATGCTGCCGGGATCTCGCTGAATACGGCAAAACAGACCGCCGTCGTAGAGGGCAGGGAAATGGAACTGTCCACCGCGGAGTTCAGGATTCTCGAAGTGCTCATGAAGAACCCGAACACGGTGATGAGTCGCGACCAGCTCATGACCCTTGCCCGCGGGCGTGATTTCACCGCCTTCGACAGAAGTATTGACGTTCACATCAGCAAGCTCAGGTCCAAAGTAGAGGCCGATCCCAGTGCGCCGAAACGAATAAAGACGATATGGGGGGCAGGCTACATGCTGGTGGATTCTCCGTGAAGCTCAGGTCCACGTATACAAAGATATTCCTGTCCTTTCTTGTGGTTATCTTTATCACGGAAATCCTCGTCTTCTTTCTCTTCATCATGCTTCCTGCGCGCCATTTTGCAGTCCGGTTCGAGGAATTCGTCAAATCAAAGGTCCAGTCGGTCAAAGGAATTGCCGAGGACAAGATCCTGTCCTCTCCTGATACCGAATTGTCTGAAAATACCCTTCTCAAAGAATTTATTACAGATTTCGGCAGGCTTTCCGGGGCGCAGGTATGGCTGATACGACGTGACGGCAGGCTGGCGCTGAAATCTTTTTCCGGTGAACCCCCTGATCTGTCTGAGGTCTCAGGAAAAGGCCGCCCCCGGAGGCACAGGTTTTTCAGGCTCCATGCCCTCAGAGATGTCGATGTGCACACTGTTATTCCCCTGGAGCCTTCGGGAAAATACGCAGGAGACCTCCACATCCTCTTCAAGAGACCGGCGTTCTCTCCTCCCAGGGGCCTTTTTGCCCTAGGTCTGCTCATGATAGGCACTATTGTCGCCCTGGCCGCAATTCCCGTTTCCCGGCTTATCACCAGACGGATCAGGCAGCTCCGCTTATCTGCCGCCCTGACTTGCGGAAGGGGATCTCTCTCACAGGGTTGTCGTGCGGGGCAAGGATGAGATCAGCGATCTTGCCCGGACGTTTAACGACATGGCGGACAAGGTCGAAGGCATGATAAAGGGCCGAAAAGAGCTTACCGCAAACATATCCCATGAACTACGAGCGCCCCTGACAAGAATTCGGATTGCGGAAGAAGTGCTTCATGAGAAGGCGGCGCGGGGAGTTGCAGACACAAAGGATTTGGCGGGATATCTCGACGGAATTCGGGAAGACATAGATGAACTTGACGGCCTAATCGGTCGCATCCTGGATTTGTCGAAGCTGGACATGGGGCAATCCCCGCTCCGACCTGAACCTCTCGATCCATCTGATCTGATAACAGAGTTGATGGAGAAATTTCGTCCTGTCATAGAACGAAGGGGCCTTCATGTCGCCGCCGACCTTTCCCAGGGCGGATCCTGTCTTGCAGACAAAGAGACGCTGCGCCTTGCGCTCATAAACGTTCTCGATAACGCAACCAAATTCTGTCCTGATGGAGGAGACATTTCTGCCCATGTGGCGTGGAAGCCTGATGCGGCCGAGATTCGCATCACGAATACCTCTGAAGAACTGTCCCGGGAAGACCTTTCTCGAATCTTCGATCCCTTTCACCGGTCAAAACGATCTGCTGCCGCAGGTTCGGGATTGGGTCTGACCATCGCCAAGAAAGCCGTCGAAAGACTCGGAGGCACGATTGACGCGGCAAACAGGGAAAGAGGACTTGAGATCATGATAGCCCTGCCGCGACAGTGACTTCCCTCCCATGGTGGGAGTTGGGGGCACCCTGTGCATCTGATCCCCGAAAAGTAAGCACCGCTTCTGAGGCTATCAAATTGCTCCCGCCATAGTAAGGCAAGACGCCCATTGAATTGTCAGATTCCTTATGTGAGACGCATCGGATTTTCAGGGCGATCCCTTCCCCGCCGTGCCAGGAAAACCTGATCACCTCACCCCGCGAGGCATCGATGTGCTGGACGATGTACTCCTCCAGGATGTCGTCGGACATACGGAGCGGGTCGCCCTTCTCGTAGAGGTCTTTCTTCTTCAGATAGTAGCAATAGCGGCACTCCAGATTGCACACCGGACCGGCCGGCTTTGCAAAATCCTGGAATTCGCGCCTTGCTCCGGCCATCGGGACTATCCTCTGATCAGGCTGGCTCACGGCATCGCCACGATAAGGCCTGCCCTTCATGATAAGGAGTATAGGGAGCCCGGATGCCCCGGTCAAGGGCAATTGTCCGGACGGATTCAACATCCGCCGACCTAGATCTGCGTCCTCTTTTTAGGCGGCGCCTTTCGGTGTCAGCTCAAGCCTGTGGTGTCGCCCGGGCTTGTTCGGCAAATGAAAATTCGAGCTGTTCAGAGGCTCAACAAAGGTACGAGAGGGTTTTTCCCTACCAGTGCCGGTCCCGGCTTTACCTCCTTCGTGACTCACCGAGCCAGCAGAACTGCATCGCTCGTCGTTTTAGGCCCTCACGCCCCCATCCCCCACGCAAAGCTTGAGAGGGCATTCGTTATTCATCGCGGGGCTGTGTGGGCATCGGAAAAAGACCCGAGAGCTTCACCTACAAGTGCAGGTGCGTCGGCAGTCGGGATCTACGACGATTGCCATTAAGAAGCGATATCGTGAGGGAGAATCGGCCCCGCTTTGAAATAGACTGCGATGGTCCATCGCATAGGCTCCGTAATCTTCTTTGTTTACCCCTCCTTAGCCTCGAATCAGAGCGAGGAGCAGACGAGCCAGATGGACAATTCTGCCAGATGACAAAGTCAATAGGACCGTGAAAGCAATTACAAGTACTAAAAGTAATTAAGAAGCCTTGCTGATCGCGTCTGCTCGACTGCGGTCAAATAAGCGACGTAGTCTTTTCTCATCTCGCGACGCTGCCTGCTCCAGTCCACCAGATTGTCCTGCAAAGTCTTAGCCGACCTAACCACCTCTCCAAGAATAAGTTCAAGAGGGTAGCTGATCACCTCTATTGCGGGAAAGGGAGGTGCGTAGAGAGTCTGGTTGGTTTTCTGATCCGTAATTACGGGAAACCCTCGCATCTGGTAACGGAACAAACTGCCCGGACTGCCAACAACTGCCCCAGCAATTCTTTGAGCCCCCTGAATGAGTTTGTGGAACTGCTGACCATCCTTGATTGAGCCCGGCCGGCTGAATTCATCCAGCAATGCTGAGATTTCCGGGATCCAAAACTCTTCGACCTGTTTTTTGATACCCTGCAGATAGCTCGCGCCGACAGCGGGTGAGGGCAGAGATTGCCGTTCTCTCGGCATGCGGAAGACTTCCCTGACAGCAGCATCTATCCGGGCATCGACCCGATGGCTAAAACCGTTACCTCGTCTTGCCCGAAAGGCATCGACTGCCCCACACGCCATTCAAAAAGAAACGTACCGGGAAAAATTCATGCCCGGGACCAGGCGGTGATACGACGCAATATTCCGTTGACACGAAGAGCTTTCAGCTCTTATGCTTTTAGCAAAATAGACCATTAACGGTGAATGTCTCAACGTGAATCAAAAGACTCATTTTTGGCAGTTTTCGCAGATATGGCGCTGCTTTCTGCTCGGGTTCTCGCTCCTCGCGGCATACCCGCCCGCTCCCGCTGCTTCTCTCACGGACATCCCCCGCCTTGTGAGCGACGCTGCAGTGCGTCTCGTCCAGTATTGTGGCGATTCCAAAACCGATCCTGATCTACAGGCGATTGCTACCCTGGCGGACTACGTCATGATCTCGAAGAATGGCAGGGAATGCTCCCTCCCAGAATGTAATCGGTGTTACGGGGTCTATTATGAATTCGACACAAGGGTCGCCTTTCCCCGATTCATGGAGTACTGCTACAGTTCTCTCATTCCGTCAAACATCACGAGA
Source organism: uncultured delta proteobacterium (assembly GCA_963749525.1). Taxonomy (GTDB): domain Bacteria; phylum Desulfobacterota; class Syntrophorhabdia; order Syntrophorhabdales; family WCHB1-27; genus CAVVNC01. The sequence goes on along the minus strand of CAVVNC010000029.1, from coordinate 36,702 downwards.
CCATCTTCCCTACGCTACTCGATCTGGTCCAATCCTCAAAGTGACATGCATGAAATGCCGAGCAGGTGGGGCGTGGTTCCTCCTGACGGGGCTCCGGTCATCATTCGCGGTCTGCAGCATGACTCCAGCACTCCTGATCTCTCTACCGGCGTTTATCATGAATATGACCTGAAAAGGACCCTTATCCTCTTTAACCACAAGGGCCAAGAGGTGTTAGTTTCCATATCGGCACTGATCGATGCATCACAAGTCGGGAAAAAGGGGGTTATTCTGGGCAATGACAATGACTGGACCTACTTCTATTCAAGTGAACCAGGGACCATGAAAACCGGGCTCGGATGGGCAAAGACTTACATCTACGACTATTCTTCGGTTGTCGTCTATGTCGAATCAGAGGGCTCGGCTGCCATGGTCAGGACTGGAACTTTTCAATGGCTTCGAGCCGGCTGGTCAGGTATCAATTTTGTGAAACCGGGTCACATGATGGGAGGCATGAAACGTTATGCTCAGAATTTCAGAATGGTTCTCGAGTCGCCTTGTCTTCCTGCTCCGAGTCAGTTGGCCTTGGTCCACCAATCGCTTTCACACATGCCGGCAACAGGACTGGCCGGCGAATATGCTGCTTTGCAGCAGGCGCTACGATCTTCCGCTATCCAAGCCGGTAAGATAAACAAGGCCCAAGCAGACGAAAAACAATCCTTTGTCGACACATCAAAAGAGCAGATGTTGCAGGAACTTATGCTTGAATATCTCAAAATGACCCTGGGGAAACCAACACCCCTCGGAAAACGATCTTCCCTGTTTTGACCGGCCAGATTACCCTAAAAGCCCAGGATCGAGTATTTGCGGCGCGTATCTAAAAACTGAGTAGTGCCCCTCCGGAAACCCCGGATCCCGAAGACCAGCGCAGCCGATTCTCGGGGTGATGTCAGAGTTTGTGTTCCCTTGTTCCCGCGCTTCGCAGGGGGCCTACTGATCACAGGATAACGATTGCCGGCCGAAAGATGCCTTTCGGGAGTCGGAACGGAGACTTGTGCTTACGGGAAGATGCCCGTCTTCATACTCTACGAAACAGTGAGGTGGCGCCCCAATGACATACGAGAATTACGTGCTGAAAAAAGCCAAGACAACAATCGGCTTATCGAGGGCAAGCGAATGGTCTTTGCCTAACCTCGTCCGTTTGCTTATGTTATACTGATAGCGAGCTATGCCGGAAAAGCAGGAAGGGTTCGAGAGAGCCGATAGAAATCCAAGCCGCTATCCGCCGGCCGTCCAGGGCCTGAAGTTCGACAGCAGCGCGGAGTTTCATACCGAGTTGCGTCGCCGCGTGAACGAGTACTTTCGGACGGTGGGCCGGCCACAACGCGGTGGTCGGCGAATTTATCTGAAATCTGGAATCATCCTATCCTGCTTTTTTCTCTCATATCTGGCACTGGTGTTCTGGGCGCAGAACCTGTGGCAGGGCCTGATAACCGCCGTTGTGCTTGCCTTCTCCATGACGGCGATAGGGTTCAACATCATGCATGACGGAGGGCATCGGGCCTTTTCGGAGCGCCGGTGGGTCAACAGACTGGCGGCCATGACGCTGGACCTGATCGGCGCCAGTTCTTATGTGTGGCACTGGAAGCACGCCATGTATCATCACAACTACGTCAACATAGTGGGCTACGATCCCGATATCGATTTGGGCAAGCTTACCCGGTTTGCGCCGCACCAGAAAAGGCGATGGTTCCATCGCTGGCAGCATCTATATGTGTGGGCGCTCTACGCTTTCCTCGTAGTGAAATTCCATCTGTACAGCGATTTTCACCACGCCGTATCCGGCAGGATCCACACGCATCCGACGCCCCGGCCCAAAGGTGGGAATCTTGTTGTTTTCATCGGAGGGAAGGCGCTCTTTTTTACCCTGGCACTCGTGCTGCCCCTATCCCGCCACCCCGTCTCGATTATCCTCTTTTACTACGCGGTAGTTGTCCTCATTATGGGCATACCGCTTTCCGTCGTGTTCCAGTTGCCGCACTGCACGGGCCTTTCCGATTTCCCCTTGCCCGACAAAGCCTCTCATATGATGGAGAACCCATGGGCTGTGCACCAGGCCCAGGTGACGCTCGATTACGACCGGCACAGCCGGGTTAGGACGTGGTTCTTCGGAGGCTTGAACTTCCACCTCGAGCATCATCTCTTTCCCTCTATCTGTCACATAAACTACCCCGGAATGGCGAAGATCGTCGAGGAGACGTGCGGCGAATTCGGCGTAAAATACGCCCAGCACCGTTCTTTCTGGACGGGACTGGCCGAACACTACCGCTGGCTCCGGGAAATGGGAAAACCCTCCCCGCAACCAGGATAGACCGTGGAGCATCATCTTTGTTGAGGGGCCTACTTGCTCCTGCACGGGGGTAACGCCTCGCCCCCGGGTATAATAACCGCGTTTGTATAAACCTCCTTTTTGGTCTATATTAGACGCAACATCAGACTTGTTTGCCTCCCATTGCTCCTTTCAGCGCTGAGAATACGGGCTAATAGCAGGCAAATGCGGTGTAAGGAGCATGCGCATGGGCCACGTCGCGGGTATTGACATTGGCACGGTCTCCATTGCGATAGTCCTGCTCGATAGCACAGGGCAGCCTACCTACCGGGATTACTCTTTCCATAGGGGCAATATCTATGCGACACTCCAGACGATGCTCGGCAAACTGCCCGCGCAACGGCCGAGTGTTTTCGGGGTCGTCACGGAGAAAGGGCGAGAATTCTTCCGGGCCGGAGTCGAGGTCAATGAACAGGTAGCCCTTATCGCCGGAGTCAAGCACTTCGTCCCCAACCCGGGAGCCATCATCACCATCGGCGGAGAAACCTTCGGTCTGATCCTTTTCGACCGGCAGGGCCGCTACCACAAATACATAACCAACTCTGCCTGCGCGGCGGGTACGGGCTCTTTTCTGGATCAGCAGGCATCCCGCCTCGGGCTTTCCGGCAGCGAGGAGCTGAGCAGCATCGGCGAGGGCTATCAGGGAGACCCACCTCGGATAGCCACCCGCTGCGCGGTATTTGCCCGGACGGACCTGGTCCATATGCAGCAGCAGGGCTATGGCCTGCCGGCAATCGCTGCCGGACTGGCCCGCGGAGTTGCCCAGAATATTTACGATACCCTGTTTCACGGCGTCGAATTATTAGATCCTGTCGTTGTGGCTGGTGGTGTCAGTAAGAACCGGAAGGTTCTTCAGTACCTGCAGGAAGCAGTGGGCCGCCCGCTGCAGGCACTCACCGACGGCGAGTACATGGGGGCAATCGGCGCTGCCTTGATCGCTTTGAAACAGCGGAACGAGGGAGAAGTACCGGCAGTGATCCCTGTTCATGCGCTGCTCGAGAGAACCACGGCAGCCATCAGGTCCTACGGATATCCGCCCCTGTCGAGCGTGGTATCGGAGGTCCCCGATTTTGACACCTGGGAATCATCGGTGACCGATGACGTGGAAATCGACGTGTATGAGCCTCTGAGCCTGGGTGAGGAAATCGAGTGCTATCTTGGAATCGACATTGGCTCTACCAGCACCAAGGCAACCCTCATGAATCGCGAGAAGGCGGTCCTGGTGGGACTCTATGCCCGAACCGGCGGTCAGCCGATTTCAGCGGTTCAGAAACTGACCAGGGCCATCGCCGGGCTGGAGCAACGCTTTTCCGTACACTTCAGGATTCTTGCCGCCGGAACGACCGGGTCCGGTCGCAAGTTCATCCAAAAGGTCGTCCGGGCCGACTATGCGGTCGATGAAATCACTGCCCATGCCCGGGCGGCATATCATCTGGGCCCGGAGACGGACACGATCATCGAAATCGGGGGGCAGGATGCAAAATTTACCGTGCTCAAGGAGGGCAGCGTAACTTTTTCGGTCATGAATTACGCGTGCGCTGCAGGCACGGGAAGCTTTATCGAAGAGCAGGCCAAGAGGCTCGGGGTATCTCTGCATGACTATGCGGCCCTGGCGATAGGGGCTCCCGCCCCCCTGATCAGTGACCGGTGCACCGTGTTTATGGAGAGGGATTTGAATCACCTCCTTAGCCTGCAGTACAGCCGCGAGGAGTTGCTTGCCGCAGCCCTCCATTCGGTCAGGGACAACTATCTCTCCAAAGTGGCCCACGTCAACAAGATCGGCACTCGGATTACCTTCCAAGGGGCCACTGCAAAGAACTACGCCCTGGTGAAGGCATTTGAGCAGAAGTTGCAGAAACCCATCACCGTCTCAAAATTCTGTCATCTCACCGGCGCATTCGGCGTCTGCCTCAAAATGGCCGATGCCGACCTTGCCCGAGAGTCCCGTTTCAGAAAAGACCTCCACGCCGAACAGGTCGTGGTGGACGAATACGTCTGCGAGTACTGCAAGAATCACTGCAAAATCAAAAGCATCGACCTTGACGGAGAGACCCTGGGATGGGGGTACCTGTGCGGCCGGGATGAGCACGATTCGGGTTACCGGAAGAAAGTCGCTTCTGGGTTTGATCTGTTGCGCAGCCATCGCAGGGTGTTTGATGTTTCCGCCGCAGCCGGCGCGCCAAGCTTTGAGGGCGAGGGCAACCCGTTCCGGGAATTTAAGGATGGAGGAATTCTCTCGGTAGCGAGGCGTCCCGGTTTTTCACTGGCCCGCTTGCGGAATCACATCCATTTCAATCTGCTTGAGCTGCGAAGGGAGCTATTCTCCTCCGGAATTGCGCCCCGCCACCAACCGGGGGCGGATTCTACCCTGAAGATCGGATTGCCGGCGACCCTGACCATGGTCGAATACCTACCGCTGTGGGAGCTGTTTTTCAAGCGGCTGGGGTTCACGCCGGTCGTAACCTCTGCCGACCCCAAACACATGACGCGGGGAAAGGAGATAACCGGCGCAGAATACTGCACGCCCTTAGTGGAATTCCACGGCCATATCAGGAATTTGACGCCGCAGGTCGATTTTATCTTTTGTCCCCAGCTCTTCGAACACGCCTCTGGGAAAGAAGCCAAAAGCTACTGCTACTATTCCCACTACGCGATCCCGGTCGTTCACAACATACCCTCCCTTCCGCTTGCAGGAAAAGTAATCGCCCCCGTCCTGGCCGTGAACGGCAACCTCGACGAGATGATCCGGCTGATCTATCTGGAGTTTCCTGAGGCGATGAAGGAACAGGTATCATTTGAGCGGGTTGAAAGAGCATTTTCCTTGGCCTGGGACTGGTTTCAGGAACGCAAAAAGGACTTACAGGAACTGTTTCGGGACCAGATCGGCGCGACCAATGATATCGCTGTTGCCCTGATGGGACGGCCGTACCTGATTCTGAATCAATCTCTGAACAAGGGAATTCCTGACCGCCTGGCCGAAAAAGGCGTTCAATCGTTCTATATGGATATGATCCCTGTTGATGAGCGTGAGATCGATGCGGCGCGAGATTTTGTCCGGCTCAACCACTGGCACTATGGCAATAGGATCATAAAAACTGCGGAAATCGTGGCTAAAACGAAAGGCCTGTTCCCCATCTACCTGACCGCGTTCAAATGCTCACCCGATTCTTTCGTCCTCTCCTATTTCAAAGACATCATGGATTACTACCGCAAACCCTACCTGATCCTGCAACTGGATGAGCATGAGGCAGGCGAAGGCTATGATACCCGCCTGGAAGCGGCCATCGAGACCTTCCGCAATTTTCGGGGCGCGGCCACGCAGAAAATCCGCCCGAGGATAGATCTCAAAAGGTCCTTTGCCGACAAAACCTACCTGCTGTCAGACTACGATCACCTCAACTCACGCCTGATGCAGGCAATACTTAATCGCTCCGGTATCAAGGCTGAGCTCATTGAGCAAACCCCGGAGACCATATCGCGCAGCATCCAACTGAATGACGGACAGTGTCTGCCGATCAGCATCCTCACTCAGGGGATCCTCAGCACGATACAGACCCTGTCTCTCCGTCCGGAGCAGGTCGCCATCTTTTGCAACGCGGACAGCCGGCTTTCATGCAACCTCCCCCAGTATCCGGTTATGTTAAAGCAAACCCTGACAAAGATGGGGCATGGCCTGGAACAGGTGGAAGTAAGGGTCAGTCCCTATCTCCCCACAGATTTGCCTTTGGAGCTCCTGGTTGACCTTTACCGAGCCTGGCTGCTTTCAGGACTGCTGCAGAAGATGACGCGCCAGGTCAGGCCGCGGGAAAAGACTGCCGGAGCAACGGACCGGCTGGTCCAAAAAGCGGAGGGAAGCCTGTTTGCGGCCTTCAGAAAAGGAACCTCCAGGGAAGAGGTTTTTCAGGAGATTGTAAAAGATCTTGAGGCCATCGAGAAGACCGACGTCCGGTTGCCCCAGGTGGGGATCGTGGGAGACGTATATGTGCGCGACAACGAGATCTTCAATCAAGACCTTATCCGGGGACTGGAGCGGGCCGGCGCCGAAGCCGTCACCATACCCTTTATCGACACGATGGGCCTTCTGATCACGACATACTTCAAGAGCCAGTGGCTTGACGGCAGCTATTTGGGTTTGCTTCGGGACAAAGCCCTTTACGGTACGCTCAGCCTACTCGGCCGAAAGCTGACCAGGATTGCCCGCCCCCTTCTAAAAGACGAAGGGTCCACCCTCAATCGTGATCCTTTGACGTACCTGCAGCACCATGGCTTATCCATCAGGCACGGGGGGGAGACATCAGAAAATCTTCTCAAGGTCTACTACCTGCATGAGAATTACCCCGATTTGAAATTCATCGTCCATGTATACCCTCTTTTCTGCTGCCCCGGGCTGATCAGTGAAGCAATCTATAAAAAGGTGGAAAGAGATTTATCCATTCCCATCGTCTCCATAGCCTACGACGGAACGCAGGCAGACAAGAACAAAATACTGGAACCCTATCTGCGCATTTCAAGTTCCCCGAAATGAAGAGAGAATCGGCCTTAAAGACGGGAGGTGCCCGGAATCGGCACGCCACCGGGCTAAGCATTGCCGCTTGTGCCCATGGACGCGTTGGCGTTGCTATGCATTGATAATTTCACGAAGGACGAGAGCGGACCGGGCGTTATCGCTGTCGTATAGAAACAGTTTCTCCAGACGAACCAGAGTGTGTAGCCGGTTGAAAGTGAGAATGCTGGTCGCAGGCGGCCGGTCCACACTGGCGGGCCCCGCAGCTAACGACTGTGTCCAGATGGCTCCGCGGACCTGTAGGACGGCGGGCAAGCGGCTATTTCGCGCTATTTTCCGGGCGCCCGGTAGTTCACGGACTTCTTCGCTGCCTGATCGATCTCTTCCGGGCTCATTAGTACATGCGTCTTCAAGTGTACTGCCCCACTCTGGTTGACTGCCAGGCTAAGGGCTGCCGCAGTTACCGCATCCGGCAAATCGACGATGAGAAACACATCGGATGTTCCGAATGCATAGTAGAAAGCCTCCAGCTTTCCATGCAGTTTCTTGACGGTCTCGCCGACTTTCTTCTCCCGGCTGGAGCCGCCCTCCTTGATAAGTCCTTTCGTACCTTCTAAGGTATAGGATACTTCCAATAGATACTTTGGCATGTGACTCCCCCCCTGAAGAAATAGTGTCGAGATTGACAACACTGTGTTTGTCCTGGCACCGGCATTGACGTTCGAATATGTTTTCTCGATCATTGAACGAGGCGCGCGCAGCGCGCCAAACATTCCGCGTAATGACGCGTGCTTCTGGAAAAAGTATAGTAGTCCATCATGCCTCTTTCAACCCACGCGCCCGCGCGGGCTACGACCTAATAGAGGCATCTATTGTGATGCGTAATGATGGAAGAACAGATTGTTCGAGTGGTCGATGATTAGGGAACGATCAGATCAGCATGTCGGTAAACGAGAACACCTAACGAAGCTTGAATGAAGAGAGCCCGGCCATTCTATCGATTGCCAGAGGAAAGGTGCAACCGACTTTACTCGTCGAGCACTCGTCTGATCGTCCTTGCAATGTCCCGCTTCGTCAAAGGTTTCATAAGGCCCTGACGCGTACGGCCGTGGCCCCATCTGCATTCACCACATGGCTAAAGCCAGTACACATGATGATGGGCATATCTGATGAAATTGCTGATACTTCTCTACATGGAAGATGCCCTCCGGACCGTGGGGTGCAAAGTCCTGAAAGGCCGAACGACAGACACCACTTTGGTGTGCCCCCGGTAGTCGGCTAGACCGCTTGACTTTCCCCGGCTGTTATGAGATAATACACCATAAAGTTTACGTTTTTGCCGTACTGAAGGCCGCAAAGACTCTTGAGCTTTGTGGCTTTTTTTATTGCGTTTCGTAACCTTTCAATCTATGAAAGGAGGTATTCAAGCATGACAAAAGGAACCGTAAAATGGTTTAACGAGTCCAAAGGCTTTGGGTTTATCGCCCGGGAAGACGGCGACGATGTTTTCGTCCATCATACATCGATCAGCGGCAACGGCTTTAAGTCTTTGTCTGAAGGTCAGGCGGTCACATTTGACGTCGAAACGACGCCAAAAGGCCCAAGAGCCACAAACGTCGTAACAGCCTAAGTTATCATCTGAATACACATAAAGGCCCCTTCTCGGGGCCTTTATGTTTTAGGCACAAGGCTGGCCTGTATCATGTCCCGGGTCACGAATCGCTTTCCCTCGAAAAACTGAAGAGATGTGTGGTTGTCCAGCGATTTCGTTTGCGCGCCCGGATAATATGCCACTACGGTGGCTCAACGGCAGTTGATTATCCCTTCCCGTAACGGGGCTGATAGATGACGCTCCGGATCGAAGCCGGTGAAAGGAGCGTCGCAGCAAGAAACGGCCCAAAGGCCCTCCAAGGGAGGAAGTGCGGCGGCAAGGGCCGACCAACATCTCGTTTGTGTAACGCGCGCCTATTCTCCCCCGTTTCTCCGGTTTGAAGAAAGACTCAAGAGTGTGAGGCTTTGTAGTTCCCTATCGCTTCGTTGGCCCCAGCGATGGTCCTGAATTCATCAAGCAGTAGCGTCACCATTAGTCGTTTGCCCTTCTGCTCCAAGGGCAATTCAATGCCGGTTTTGCACCGAGCGACGGTTGTGAGCCCATCGATCTGCACTAACTCCGCATCATAGTGAGCTAAGAAGTCGAGGTAGTTCTTCGAGCGGAAGGGCTTTTCTTTCACACGTATGAATCTCCTACTCTGGACAAATTGGCCGTTGAAACTTTTTGCACCCGTGCTGTTTTCCATATCTGAGACTCCTTCTCCGGTTCCATTGTGTGGCATCGTTATCCACGACCACTATGCGAGGTGGCCGTTCGCAAGCCCACAACGGCACTCGGTCCTTTGTTAGGGGGTTTACCAGCGGACAACCCCGAGCCTCGGTGCGGCTTTTCAGAAATACGCAGAATTGATTGGACGTAGGTTGGTTGGTGATAGTCACCAGCGGACCACATCTATTATACCACGATTGCCGCGGGAAAGCGAGTATTGCGAGATGCAACCTTCAGATGAGAATTTCAGCTTGCTATATTGCAGTTGATGGTTGAGTCATCCGAACGAGTAAGGATATCCTCCTTCATTGCAGCTCATTTATTCCTGATAATCCAGTGGAGGAGACCTACGATGAGAGGACTGAGGGCGAAGAGAATAAGGACGATGAAGGAAGGCACGCTGATTGCGACGGTCGACATCGGTATGACCATGAATACAGGGTATTGCACTACTATAGATGGCAGGGATATAAAGGTCTTCAAGTTCGGCAACACGCGGGAAGGATTCGATAAGTTCTGGAGCCTCATTGCGGCGAGCAAGACCAGGTTTCACTGTGACGAGGTGATCGTCGGCTACGAATCGACCGGCCCCTACGCCGAGCCTCTCGTTCATTACCTCACGGATAAGCCAGTAAAGATCGTCCAGGTGAACCCGATGCATACGAAGAGGCTGAAAGAGGTGAACGACAATTCTCCGGGCAAGACGGACGACAAGGATCCCCGGGTGATCGCCGACGTCATACGGCTTGGCCGTGCGTTAACGATAGTCATTCCAGAAGGTGAGGCCGCCTATCTCCGAAGGCTCAACAACGCGAGGGAGCGACACGTGTGTGAGCGAACAGCGTTGCTTAATCAAATGCAGCAACTCGTCTTCATCATTTTCCCCGAGTTCAAGCAGGTCATCAAGAAAATGAGGGGCAAAACTGTTCGATTGATTTTGAACAAGTATACGACGCCGGATACGATAAGGACCCTCGATAAGGGACAGTTTGGCGAAGAGATGCGCAGGCGGAGCATGGGTAAGCTCGGCATAAAGGATGCGGAACTCTTGATTAATCTTGCACGGGGAACAGTAGGTATAAAAGAAGGAGTGCCGGGAGTCGCCCTGGACATAAGGCACATCATTGCTCAACTCGATGCCATCGACCGCTTCATCGCCGAGATTGAAGCGGAGATGGCGCTGACGCTGGAACGCATACCATGCAGTATGAGACTTCTCTCAATAAAAGGGTTGGGCGTCGTCTCTGTTGCCGGTTTGATTGGTGAGGTGGGGGATTTCTCAAAGTTCAAGACCCAGTCGGAAATCATGAAGCTTGCCGGCCTCGATCTCTATGAAGTGAGCTCGGGAAAGAGAAAAGGACAGCGGAGGATATCCAAAAGGGGACGGAGCCTTATGCGAAAGATCCTCTACTATGCCGCTGTGCTTATGGTCAGGAACAACGGTATCATGCACGACTACTACGAGAGGCTTACCGGCAGAGGCATGGTGCGGATGAGGGCGCTCGTCGCCGTATCAAGGAAACTCTTGTGCATCATCCACGCGATTATGAGGGATGACAGGGATTACGCGGGAGTGTACAGCCCGCCGAAAAGGAGGATGATAAAAAAGGCTGCGTAAGGTATGATCACGGTAGACGGGGGGATCATCGTTTTCTTCCATTGAGGCGCGTATGCGACCTCCCATTTCAGAATACATGACTCCCCGTCAACATCCTAACCCCAATTAAGCAAGGTAAAAGCGCTATCAGGGCGGCTTTCAAATATAAGGGTCGGGTAGGATGTTGCAGTATGATGGGGAACCCCGCCTACCACGAAAAACCGACGGTGCCTAAAAACTGAGAAGAAAACTCTTGACTGGAATAAATAAGGAAGTAGGCCTGGAGTAAGCGGACGGTAGCTGCCGGTAGCTTGTTCGGCAGAAGAGGCCGTTCGCACGATTGTTCCTGGGCATGCTTGGGATGTTGCTTTTTCATCGCCGGGGTCAGTCGGCTGATAGACCCGGCGGCACGCACGAGCGTAAGCGAGTCTGAGGGGGGAGGCTCCGGCGGCTTATGCTGTCGGAGGGGGCGCTGAGCCCCAATAATAGCTGAGATGTGGATGCCATCTGAGCCGTGCTTGCCGAGGATAATACTCGCGTATGTCCGAGGCCGGTAGGGCAGCGGTCAGGGGGCGGTGCGATTCTGGACATGCGGTTGGCCCGACCTGCATGTCTACCCGAAGCCTTTTCTTTCCGCCCAAGAATCGCTCCGCCTGCCCCGCTACGTCGGGCCGAACTTACAAGCCTGACACGACACTGGGCCTTGCTTGCAGCTTCGAGGAAATCTGTAGAATCTGCCACGGCATGCTGCTACACTGGTCTTAAGGGGCGCCATTTCAGGCTTTACCGTTCGTCCGCTGGATCGAGTGCCTTTGCCCGGCGTTCCTGATTCTCAAGAATAGGAGGGTTCTGCCATGGTTAAGAAGAGACGATCCTACTGCGGCTTGTGCCACCCCCAATGCGGTCTCCTTCTCGAAGTGGAAGACGGCAGGATCGTCAGGGTCAAGGGGGACCCGGAACATCCCATAACGAGGGGTGGGATCTGCGCCCGAGGGGCTTTGATGGCCGAGCACGTTCATCACCCGGACAGGATCAATTACCCCATGAAACGTCAGGGGGAAAGGGGTTCCGGAAAATGGCAGCGCCTCACCTGGGACCAGGCCCTCGACGAAGTGGCGGAGAAGCTCGAAGCTCTTCGCGGGAAGCACGGGGCGGAGACCCTGGCCTTCACCCACGGCACGAGACGAACCTATCATTGGGACGAGCGCAGGTTCTTCAACCTTTTCGGGTCGCCGAACGTGTGCGGCGCAAACAACGTCTGCATGTGCCCAAGCCAGGCCGTCGAATACGCAACTTACGGTGGCTTTACGTGGGGCGACGTGATGCACACCAAGTGTGTCGTCCTTTGGGGGCACGGTCCCTCGGAATCGGACCCCATCGGCCTTTATCCCATGATCCTCCGGGCAAAAAAGAACGGCGCAAAGCTCATCGTCGTCGACCCTCGCCGCATTGCCGAGGCGGAAAACGCCGACATGTGGCTGCCCATAAGGCCCGGCACAGACGTGGCGCTTATGCTCGGCTGGATACGGGTCATCATCGAAGAAGGGCTCTACGACCGCGATTTCGTGGCGAGCTGGACCGTGGGATTCGAGGATCTCAAGGCTGCGGCCGCTCCGTACACGCCGGAGAGGGTAGCGGAGATCACGTGGCTCACTTCTCAAGCGGTGGTCGATTCGGCCCGCTGCTACGGCGCGACAAAGCCCGCGGTCATCACATGGGGCTTCGGCCTGGACAAGCAGGGCGTCAATGCCACCCAGGCAGCGAGGGCGAGAAGCTGCCTGAAGGCCCTCACGGGCAATCTGGACATTCCCGGCGGGGAGACGCTCGGCTGCAATGATCCCGTCGGAAGGATCGTGGCCGATGAGGACATGCAGCGCAACGACGCCATATCGCGCCAGCAGCGCGCCAAACAACTGGGCGCGGACCTCTATCCCTTTTTCGGTTTCCCCGGCTGGTCGAGGAACGAGGAGGCAAACCGCCGCCTGCCCCACGAGTACATGCATCCGCCCAATGCCGACATGACGTGCACGGCCCACGCGCGGTCGGTCTTCGAAGCCATGATCACCGGCAAGCCCTATCCGGTCTCCGCAGCCATTTCCGTGGCGAGCAATCCGCTCCTCTCCCTCGCCAATGCGCGGCGCACGTACGAGGCGCTGAAGAGCCTGGATATCTATGCCGTCGGTGAATACTATCTGACTCCCTCGGCAGCCCTCGCGGATTACGTCTTTCCTATCTGCTCGACCGTAGAGACGACCGAGCTCTGGCTCACGGGCTCCTTCTGCGTGGCCTGCCCCAGGGGGATCGAGCCCCTTTACGAGCGTCGCAACACGTATGACTTCTGGCGCGGTCTGGCCGTCCGCCTCGGGCAGGCCGATGAGTGGCCATGGGAGTCCGTCGACGAGGTGTGGGACTACAGACTAGCGCCTGTGGGCCTGACGTTCGATCGGCTCCTCGAACGGAACGGCCTCTTCGGGAAGCCTGAATTCGAACGGTACAGGAAATACGGCTTCGGCACCCCTTCGGGCAAAGTGGAGCTGCGGTCGACCACGTTCGAGGCTTTGGGCTGCGAGCCCCTTCCCGTATACCGCGAGATGGCGCACAGTCCCGCGGGCGACCCAGAGCTGGCAGAGGCTTTTCCCCTCGTTCTCATTACAGGGAGCCGGTTCATGCCGATGTACCACTCGGAGCAGAGGCAGATCGAGGGAGCGAGAAAAAGGAGGCCCGACCCGCTCGTGACTCTTCACCCCGAGACCGCCAGGGGCTTAAGCCTGGCCCAAGGTGACTGGGTAAAGGTGGAGACCCCCCTGGGAAGCGCCCGCATGCGCCTCAACATCTCCGACACAATCGATCCCCGCATGGCCGACGCGGACCATGGATGGTGGTTCCCGGAAACGTCAGAGGCCGAGCCGAGCCTCTTCAGCGTGTTCGAATCGAATGCCAATCTCCTCTGTCCTGACGGACCCGAATTCTGCAGCCCTGAGATCGGCAGCTGGCCTCACACGGCGCTCCTCTGCCGGGTCGTGAAGACCTGATTGGCCTTTTAAACGTGGGGATCGGTTGCCTTAGGTACCGATGAGGTCCGGTAACGGCAAGGCACCGGGAAAGGGGTTAGCCTGATCGCCTAAAGCGGACGGCTTCGCCCCCTTCCTTAAGCTCACGTGCGCAGGATCTATCGGCGGCCTACCCTTTCCTCATATTCCCGCTTTATCTGGGCATACCATTCGGCTTGCTCCTTTATCATTTCTCTGATGGGGAGATTGTAGGGACACCGCTCCTCGCATTCGCCGCAATCGAGACAGTCCTTCGCCTTCGCCATCGCCGGGGCCACGAAGCTGCCGAAAAACCCTTCAGGAGGGAGACGCCTGTAAAAGCTTCCGGCTGCCAGGACCGTGGAGATCGGAATCTGGGACTGGCAAGGCTGGCAATAGTCACAGCGGTGGCAGAACCTCGTGCCGAGCTCCTTCTTTATCCTGTCCATTTCCCTCAACTCAGCCTCGGTCATCTCGATCGGGCCTTCGAGAATGGCTGCTATCTCTTCTATTTCCCCTATTTTCTCTATGCCCGGAATCATAACAACTTCCGGGAATTTTCGGAGAAACTTGATGGCTATTGAGGCATTATCGACCATCCCGCCCGCCATGGGCTTCATGTCGATGAAGCCTACGTCATGTTGGCGGCACAGGGGAAAAAGCTCGTCCGAGGCTTCGGGGGTCAGGAAGTTAAAGGGAAACATGACCGTCTCGAAGCGATCCGATTGCACGGCTTTCTTTGCCACATCGATCTGGTGCGAGGTGATGCCAATGTGCCGGATGAGGCCCGCCTCTTTTGCCTCCTTCACGATCGGCATGAGACCGTCGGGCGCGAGCACTCCGTCGAGGGATTTGAAATCATTGACCCCGTGGAACTGATAGAGGTCAATGTAATCGGCACCGAGGCGTTTCAGGCTCAATTTCAAGTGTTTCGCAAGATCCTCCCGATTGCGGGCTCCCGACTTGGTCGCCAATATGACCTGGCGCCGGCGCCCGGCGATGGCTTTGCCGATGCGCTCCTCGCTCGTGGTGTAGCCATTCGCCGTGTCGAGAAAGGTGATCCCAAGGTCAAGGCACCTCTTCACCACGGCCACGGCCTCCTCTTCGGGCAGTCTCTGAATGGGAATGCCTCCAAACCCCAACCTGGAGACCGTCATGTTGGTTCTGCCCAATCTCATCGATTCCATATGACCTCCTTACCTATCCGTTGCGCCCGCTTTTTACCGGTTACGCAACCTGTTCTGTCTTCCCTTGTGATGTCAGTATGTTCGCGTCTTTTCCCTTCATCCATTGTCCGGCCCTTCAAGTAGCCCCCAGGTGAGGGCCGCGCAGACCCTCTCCCGTGTCAGCCCCTAAACCTCCTTTGTCCTTTACCATTCGCAGACCCAGCGTCCCTTGATCTGGCGCGCTTTCATGGCCTCTGCGACGTCGTTGATCTCCTCGACCTTGAACATCTTCGTGACGAGCTTGTCGAGGAGAAGGTCTCCCCTCATTGCCATATCCGCGAACGCCGGTATGTCCCGGTCTGTCTGAATCATGCCGTACTGGGTGCCCACGATCGAGTTGCAGTGGGCGGTGAGAAAGGTGAGCGGTATCCCCACCATCTGATCCGGGGGGCAGATGCCGATCTGGATGTGTTTGCCCCCGAGGCTTATTGCCCACAATGCCTGGAGAACAGCACCGGGATCGCCGATGACCTCGAAGGTGTAGTCGGCGCCGCCTCCGGTGAGCTCTTTCACGAGGGGGACCGGGTCCTCTTTGCTGCTGTCGATGAAATGGGTGGCCCCGAACTGCCTCGCGATCGCCTCCTTGCTCCCCTCGAGATCGATGCCGATGATGGGATAGGCAGACCTCAGCCTCGCACCCCGGACTACGTTGAGCCCGACGCCCCCCATACCCCATATGGCCACGGAGTTTCCCGGCTTGACGCCTGCTCCGTTGAATACGGCCCCGAACCCCGTGGGAAGGCAGCAGCCGAGAAAGGAGGCCTGCTCCAACGGCAGATCGTCCCTCACCTTCACCGCCCCCTTCTCGGGGACCACCATGTATTCCGCGAAGCCCGAAACGTACGTCTGGTGGCCGAGCTGGCGGCCTTTCGAATCCTTCAGCCGGGAGGTTCCGTCAGGGAGCACGCCCTCATGGAATGTATTGATGCTCGCCCTGCAGATATACCCACGACCGCTCACGCACTCGGGACAGGTCCCGCACGGGACCATCCACGTGGTCACCACGTGGTCTCCCTTCTTGACGGAGGTGACACCGGGTCCCACGTCCTCCACGATCCCTGCCGCCTCATGGCCGACCACCCCCGGCAGGCCGAAGTTGACCTTGCCCCTGAGGAAATGGAGATCGGACTGGCAAAAACCCGTGAAGGAGGTCTTGACGAGCACCTCCTTCTCCTTGGGCGGTGCGAGCTCGACCTCCTCAATGACCACGGGCTTGTTGAATTCCCTCAAGACTGCTGCCTTCATCTTCATGTTTCGACTATCCTCCCTGGATGGCTAAAGTGGACGAATCGGTCTGTTCTGCCCCCTTGCGCCCTTTAAGGTGGCATCAGACCTATTCTCTCCTAATTCTACCCCCGTTTTCAAGTCAACGAGCATGGGCAGGGCGAATTCGGAAAGCAGCCACTGGTCATCTCTCATTCCCCTGAAGGAACCGGCTGCACAACGTGTCCCGGCGCGGATAGCCAAGGGAAAAGGGGTAAAAGCATATTTAAAAATCTGTCGGGTTTTGTGACATTTTACTATGTCGGGTCTGATATTTCCTTTTACAAAGCCGCGTCACATGATGTTAATTAAAGGGAAAGCTATTTCCTGAGCTTCCCATCTTTTTCTCCTATGGATTCTTGAAATGCGCCCTTATCTCGTTTTTGTTACCACCAGTCTGAGCCTTCTGATGTATGCGATCGACGCCACGGTGGTAGCGGTCGCATTCCCCAGCTTCACGAGGGAGCTGCATTCGAATGTACTCTGGTCTGCATGGACCATCTCGATCTTTTTCATCGCCGTCACCATGACCGTACCGCTGGCGGGAAATCTGGGTGACAGTTACGGGCGCAAGAAGGTCTTCCTCGCCTCTCTCGCGCTCTTCACCGGCAGTTCCCTCGCGTGCGGCCTTGCGCCGACTATCCATGCCCTCATAGCCTTCAGGTTCCTTCAGGGCATCGGAGGCGCCTGCTTTATTCCCACGGCGTCGGGGATCGTGAGCGATCAATTCCCCAAGAACCGAGAGGCTGCCATCGGCCTGTTTTCCAGCATTTTCAGTATTGGCGCCGTTCTGGGGCCAAACCTGGGGGGCTGGATCGTGAGCCAGTATTCCTGGCGCTACATCTTCTACATCAATGTACCGATCGGCGTTCTCTTGATGGCATCAGGCAGCTTCCTCCTGAAGGACTCCAGGACTTCCTCTCGTGCCCCTTTCGATTTCGCCGGGGTCGGGCTCCTGAGCGGGTCGCTCCTCCTCCTCATGTTCGGCCTCAATCTCGCAGGCGAGAGCCTCTCCACCCGCTCGATCCTTCTTGCCGCGCTCGCCGTCTCGGTCAGCCTGTCGCTCACTGCCCTCTTTCTCCGGCAGGAAAGGCGGACAGTCCAGCCGATCCTCGACCTTGCCCTGCTCGAGTCAGCCCCGTTCGTGGCGGCAAACCTAGTGAATCTGGTGGTGGGCATGACGATGATGGGCGCCTTTTCGTTCGTACCGCTCTACGTGATATCGGTCTGTAATACGTAGTTGCTATCTATTAAGCACTAATGATAGAATGACTCCTGAAGTCTATTTCTCCTTCAGGAGGTCCTATGAGAAGACCCGCACCCTTGCCACCGGGTTCCAAAGAGTCTTTGGGGCAGTTGCTGAAGAAGGTGAAAACAAAGACGCAATTCCAGAGGGTGCAGTGTCTATGGCTACGGGCGTCTCTAGCGCTGTCGTCCCATGACGTCGCCGTCGCCATAGGTTGGCATACAAGCTCGGTCCGTCATCTCCAAGCCCAGTATCTTAAGGAGGGTGAAGAGGCGCTTCGGGCGTCCAGGCGTGGCGGCAGGTATCGGGCGAATATGACGGCGGATGAGGAACATGCTTTTCTTTCGTCCTTTCTCGAGAAGGCGGCCAGGGGGGAGATCCTCATGGTAGGTGAGGTCAAAAGGGCCTATGAAAAAGCCGTGGAACACGCCGTGCCAAAATCAACAATCTATCGAATGCTCGCCCGTCACGGGTGGAGAAAGATCACTCCCCGCCCTCACCATCCGAAAGCGGATGTGCTCCTTCAAGAGGAGTTTAAAAAAAATTCTCCGAAGTAGTGAAAGAGGCTGCCGGAGACAGTACGAGGATACGGATCATGTTCGAGGACGAGGCGCGTTTCGGCCGGATCAGTGACCCGCGATGCTGCTGGGCGCCAAAGGGGGTAAGGCCCGCAGTACCCCTCCAGCTTGTCCGGGAATATACCTATGCCTACGGAGCGGCAAGCCCTCTTGACGGCGTGCTCGATTCTCTTATCCTTCCCGACGTCGATACGGACTCGATGTCACTGTTCCTCTCCGTCGTCTCCGAAAGACATCCCGATGAAACGATCCTTATGTTCATGGATCAGGCCGGCTGGCACAAAGCCAGGGCTCTCGTCATTCCCCCCAACATACGGCTACTCAACTTGCCTCCCTACAGCCCTGAGCTGAATCCCGCGGAACACCTTTGGGAGGAGATCAGAGAAAAGTGGTTCCCAAATCTTGTCTTTAGGAACATTACCGCCGTGGAAGACATGCTCATGGAAGCCCTGGCCACACTGGAGCGCAGCTCTGAAAAGGTTGCCGGACTCACCGGGTTCGACTGGATCATAAGTGGTATTAAGATGGCAACTTAGTATAAGCTCTCCACCCTGATGAGCGGAGTGATTCTCACCCCACGCTCCGTTGCGATGGCTGGAGCAGCCACCGTCACGGCTTTCCTTCTGCGAAGATGGGGTTACCGCTGGCCCATGGTGCTCGGTTTCGTCTTCATCGCCATCACGACCATTCTGCAGGCGCCGGGACTGCTCATGTGGGGTGCCTCGGGCTTCCGGATGGGGACCGTAGGAATGCTTTCAATCCTCCTCTTCGTGAACGGAATCGCCGGAGGAATGGTTTTCCCCGCTTCTAACAACGCCTGCATAGAATTGATGCCCGAGAAGGTGGGGACAGTCGTCGGGCTCAGAAACATGTTCAGGAATGTCGGCGCCGCCCTCGGCATCTCGCTGGTCACCTTCATCCTTCACGTGAGCCATGACCTCACCTCCGGCTTCACGATTGTCTTCATCGTCTTGGGTCTCACGTTTGTGGTCTCCATTCCTCTTCTCTTTCTCATGCCCGCCGGACGGAGAGCGTGGGGGTAAAGGGAAAGGCAAAATGCGGCTTCGGTTCAAAGACTCAAGGAACCTACGAGAGTCCTTTTCCCTGCCGGGCGGCGGTGCCATCAATCCCCCAGTGCCGCGCAGCCCCAAGAAAGTCCACCTTGTCTTTGTTGGTCCTAGGATGTTGCATTTTCATCGCCGGGTCGGTCGGCTGATAGACCCGGCGACACGAGCGAAGCGAGGCTGAGGGGGGAGGCTTCGCAGGCTTTGCCTGTGGAGGGGGCGCTGAGCCCCAGTAATTGTGTGGACGGTCCGCATGGAGGGATCAAGGATCGTTTTTCCCGCCTTGGAAAAAACGATCGCGTGAGGTGTGGATGCAATCTGAACCGGGTTGGCCGAGGATAATACTCGATGTATATCCGAGGCCAGTAGGGCAGTGGTCAGGGGGCGGTGCGATTCCTTCATGCGCACCGTCCCGGCTTGCATGTCTACCCGAAGCCTTTTTCTCATGCCGCTAGTGCGGCGGCCTCAATCCTTGCAGGCCTGTGCGGATGAACATGACCGCGATGCTCGCGAGAAGCAACAGGAAGACCTTCGACATCGCCACGACCCAGCGCCGGCTCACGAAGCGAAGGATGAGGAAGGAATACTTGAAGGCCGCGCCCGCGATGAGCAGATTGAGCACCAGGGAGACGAGCACATAGGCGAAGCCGAAAGTATTGAAGATGATGAGGGACGTGGCGAGAAGGGCAGGCCCCGCCAGAAGCGGTACCCCGAGGGGCACGACGGCAAAGAGGTCGTCCTGACCGGCGAGGTCCTCCCGGCTCAGGCCGATGAGGTCCCTCGCCGCGATGATGAAGAGGATAACGCCCCCTGCGATGAGGAAATCCTCAATGGCTATGTTGAGGTAGATGAGAATCTGGTTCCCTATGAGGACAAAGCCGAGGGCAACGAAGAAGGCGGTGATGATCGATTCCCGGAGCACCCTCCTCTTCCTCTTCTCGTCGAGGTCCATGGAAAAGCCGGCGTAGAGGGGAAGTACTCCGAGAACGTCGAGGGCGATAAAGACCGGAATGAAGGATTTAAGAAAATGATCGAGCATAAGCCGATCGAGCATGAGGCCTGGCCTCGCTTGTCAATCGCCGGGTGAGGCGCACGAGCTAAAAGGACGTCATGAGCTGGCCCCAGCTTTCCGAGAGGAAAGGGCGTGTCGCGGCAGATGACGCTGTTCCTCTCGAAAAGATCGAAAATAAGCCGATCAGCCCTTCTCCCGGATGACGACCTTGTTTTCCGAGAAAGAGACGGACTCTATCTCCGCATCAAAGACTTTCTGCTCGCCGAAGATCGTCTCGAACCTGAGCCCGTCGCGCTCTTCCTGTATCAGGTAGACATCCCTGAGAAGGAGCTTCTCTTCGCCCAACTCATGCTTGAACACCCTTACCTCACACATCTGCCAATCTCCTTTTCCACCTCGTCGATCAGGACACCGACCATCTGGGGGATCGACAGGTCGGTCTTCCCCACGACCACTACCCTTTCCTGCGTCACGGGGAGCACGAACTTGATGGCAGGCGAATCCGCTATCGCGCGCGCCATGAGGGGGGTAAGCTCGCCCAGCATGGAGTCGGCCATGAGGATATTCAAGGTGCCGATGATGATGTCTGCCCTGCGGGCAGTGACCACGATGGCGTTCTCCCCTGATGCGCCCCTGTTGGCACGGGCCTTCATCATGTTCTCCGTGGCGGAGGAATTGGTGCCCAGGGCGATGATCTCGACGTTCTCCCTGAGCCGCTCCCTGAGCCGGGCAATGATGACACTGCCTATCTTGCCGCCCTGTCCGTCAATAACGCATATGGTCATGAATCGAGCCCGAAATAGGGCAGCTCCGAAAGGACCCGCTCCCTGATCGATTGGGGCGCCTCATCCTCGAAAAGGAACTCCTCTCCGTCGTACCAGGGGACCAGGAGGTCCTCCATGGGGCCCCCGCACCGGCACGTGCCCGCAGGCTCCCCGGGGAAGGGGATTATTCTGTCATGGCGGCATCGCGTGCACCGGAGTACCCTCTTAGGGCCGGACATCTTTCCCCTCTTGGCAAAGGCCGTGCCCTCCACCTCCATGATATCCATGGCAAAATCGAGGACCCTGGCGTTCGAGATGGTCGTTCCCACGCCGTAGCCGTCGACGTACGGGTTGAGATTCGCCATCTGGTCCTCGTCGATGCCGCCGCTCACATATATCTGCACGTGTCCGTGGCCCCTGAGGTTCAGCTCCCACCGCACCTCTTCGAGGATCCTTGCGAAATTGCCCCTCCTCGAATGGGGCGTGTCGAGCCTCACCCCATAGAGCCTCTCTTTCAATGCCTCCGCCACCCTCAAGGCTTCCACCTTCTCGTCGTTAAAGGTGTCGATGAGCACGATGCGCCTTATCGCCTTGTCCACGACTTCATCAAAGGCCAGGGCCGCCTCGACCGTGTCGCCCATGACGAGCATCAAAGAGTGGGGCATGGTGCCGGACGGCTCCTCCCCGATCATTTCCGCGGCGAAGGGGACGGAGACGCCGTCACAACCGCCCACGAAGGCGTTTCTCTCTACCATGGGCGCGATGGCAGGGTGCATCCTTCGAGCGCCGAAGCTGATGACCGGCCTTCCGTCGGCCGCCTTCTTGCACCGGGCAGCCTTCGTGGCCACGCCCGAAGCCTGGCATATGAGACCGAGCATGCTCGTCTCCATGACGGCAAACTCGGTGTACATGCCCTCTATCTCCAGGACCGGCTCGTAGGGCCTGAATACCGTACCTTCCCTCATGGCCCTCATCTTTACGTCGAGGCCGCGCACCACCTCGGAAAGCTCCTCCAGACCCGCGAAGATCGCCCAGGGGATGTTGCCGGGCAGAGACTTCACGATGAACTCAGCCCGGACCCTCTTGTCGATGCCCTTGGCCTTCAGCACTTCGAGGGTCCGGTTAAAATAGACGTCCGTGATCCTGCCTTTCCTGATCTCGTCCCCGTCCGCAGTGTGAAACATGGATCGACCCCGTTTTCCTCTTTTTTGCGCCTTCGAAATGGCCCGTTTACCCCTATAGGCTACCACAACCTCGGTTTTTTTGGAATTGCCACCCATTGCTGACGCCCGCTTTTCGGGTTGGGCAGGACGGAAGGAATGTGGGCTTGTGTACGTTACGTGCCCAGGTAGGATTGCTTGACTTTCTCGTCGTTCATCAGGCTCTCTCTGTCCCCTGACAGGACGACCTTTCCGGTTTCGAGCACGTAGCCGCGGTCGGCAATTCTCAGCGATTCGGCGGCATTCTGCTCAACGAGAAGGATTGACGTCTTCCGCTTCTTGATCTCGAGAAGGGTATCCATGATATTCATCACCACCAGCGGGGCAAGGCCGAGGGAGGGTTCATCGAGCATGAGGAGCCGCGGCCTCGACATGAGCGCCCTTCCTATGGCCAGCATCTGCTGCTCGCCGCCGGACATGGTGCCCGCAGCCTGTTTCCGCCTCTCCTTGAGCCGGGGAAAAAGCCCGTACACTTCGTCCTTCGCCTCTTCGACGAGGCTAGCCTTTCTTCCTGTGCACGTACGCACCCAGCTCCAGATTCTTCTGCACGGACATCTCCGGGAAAAGCATCCTTCCTTCCGGACAAAGGGAGATCCCGAGCTTGACGATGGCGTCAGGCGCGACCCTGTCGAGCCGTTCCCCGTTGAATTGAATGCTTCCGGAGGCAGGCGAGACGAGGCCCGATATGGTCCTCAGCAGCGTCGTCTTCCCGGAACCGTTTGCTCCGAGGATCGTCACCACTTCCCCGGCGTCGACTTCAAGCGATACGTCCCGAAGGGCCTGGAACGTTCCGTAGCGGGTCTGTATTGCATCCACGCTAAGCAACACGTCGCGCCCCCAGGTAAGCTTCGATCACCTCTTTGTTGCTCGCCACTTCAGCCGGCGTGCCTTCTGCGATGTTGGTCCCATAATTGAGAACGATGATGCGGTCCGACATGCTCATCACCATGCGCATCTTATGCTCGATGAGACAGACAGTGATGCCCGACTCCTGAATCTTCTTGACCAGCTCGATGAGACCGCCGATCTCTTCGAGGTTGACGCCGCCCGTCGGCTCGTCAAGGAGCAGCAGCTTCGGGTCCGGGGCGAGAACCATCGCTATGGACAGCCTTTTCTGCGCCTCTTCCGTCAGACTACCGGCCGTGCCTCTCTTCCATGTTCGCCAGACCCGACAAACTCGAGGACCGAGCGCGCCTTCTTCCGGACTTTCTCCTCCTCGCGCCGCGCCCCGGCCGTTCGCGCTATTGCCCCCCAGACACCCGTTTTCAGATGAACGGATTGGCCGATGATCACGTTGTCCAGCACGGTCTCGCTTCGGAAAACAGTGGTCTTCTGGAACGTCCGCCCCATGCCGCGGCGCGGCTGACTCGTAGGGTTTGCACCCGGTAATGTCATTGCCGTCAAATACGACCTTGCCCGCGGTGGGCCGGTAGATTCCCGTGAGGAGATTGAAGAGCGTGGTCTTCCCCGCCCCATTGGGCCCGATGATGCTCACGAGCCGACCCTGTTCCACGCTGAAGTTGAGCCTGCTCACCGCGGTGAGCCCGCCGAACGTCTTGACCAAGCCCGAAACCTCAAGCAACGCCATTGCGCCCCATCCCTGATCTCAATGAATGGCCCCGTCGCGAAAAGAGGGCTTTGAATCCGCCCGCGATACCGGTCGGCAGGAAGATGATAAAAATCAACAATATGAAGCCGTTGATGAGCGTTCTGAGGGTGGGCACGATCTGCAGTGCCTCGGGTATGGCCGTCATGACGAATGTGCCGATGATCGGCCCCGCCATGGTCCCTGCGCCGCCCACGATCAAGCAGGCCAGGACGTCCATGCCGCGCGCAAAATAGGCGATGTCCGGGCTTATCACCGAGTTGTACGACGCATAGAGGGCGCCTGCCACGCCGGAGAAAAGGGCGCTGATCGTGAAGCTGATCAGCTTCTTCTGCATGGTGTTGATGCCCAGCGATTCAGCCAGATCTTCATCGTGCGAGATGGCGACGAATGTCCGCCCGAGCAGCGAGCGCACGAGGCGGTGACATATCAAGGCTATCACTATGAGGAAAAAGAGAGTGAAGTAATACATGGCGAGGAGCGAATCAAAGCGCAGCGTGCGGCCAAAAGGAAGAGGGATGGGGTTGGGCCTCGGCACGCCGGCAAGACCGTTGGCGCCGCCGGTGAGCTGGGTCCACCCGAGCACGATCACGCCTACGATAGCCGCGAAACCGAGGGTCACCAGCACAAAGTAGGGCCCCCGCAGCTTGAGTGCAGGTATGCCGATCAGGAACCCGAAGAGGCCGCTGATCGCGATTGCGGCAAAAAACGCCGGCCAGAAACCGACGTGGAGCTTAACCGCGATGATGCCACATGCATAGGCGCCTATCCCGAGAAAGGCAGAGTGGCCCAGCGAGAGCTGCCCTGTGTACCCGTAAAGCAGGTTGAGGCTCACGGCCACGATCGCCCAGATGGCGATGAGGAGAAGAATGCTCGTCAGGTATCCCCCCACAAAGAGGGGGAGGAGTACGGCAACAATCAGGGCCAGGAGCCAGGCTGTCCGTACCGGAGAAAAGATGCTCTTCAAGGCCTCCAGACCTCCTTGCCGAACAGCCCTTTTGGACGGAACAGAAGCATGACGATCATGATGGCGAAGACAAAAGCGAGGCTGTATATGGCGCTGATGTACCCGGATGCCAGACTCTCCACCACCCCGAGGATGAGACTGCCGACCACTGCCCCTGCTATGCTGCCCAGCCCGCCGAAAATTATGGCGGAGAATGCCACGAGGAGCGGCCCCATGCCCATGGTGGGCTCAAGGAGCACGGCAGGACCGATAAGGACCCCCGCGATCCCGGCAAGGGCCGTGCCCACGACAAAGGCCATGGCGGAAATGCGGCTCACCTTGATTCCGCAGAGCAGCGCGCCCTCCCTGTGCTGCGCCGTTGCCTCGAGTGCGGCACCGAGGGCAGTTCTCTTGATGAAGAACCAGAGCAAGAACATTACGACGGTCGTGCCGACGATGACGATCACGCGCTGCACCTGGAGCGACAGACTCCCCACTGACAGGACGCTCCGGCTCCACGGGATGAGGAACCATTTCGTTTCCGTTCCGAAGAGAAAGAGCGCTCCCCCTTCGAGGATCATGAGGAGCGCCATGGCAGCTACAAAGAGGTTGACCTCGGGCGCGTTCCTTATGGGGTAGAAGACGAGGAAATAGACGAGCAGCCCCAGAATCCCGAGGGCGAACGTGGCGAGCACGAGGGCAAGCCAGTAGTTGGTCGAGTAGGACATTACCATGTAAAAGCCCAGGTATGCGGCGACCATGTAGAGGTGCCCCTGGGCAAAGTTGGGCACGTTCAGGATACCGAATATTATCGTGAGACCCGATGCCAGGAGCACGTAGACGCACCCCTGGGAGATCCCGTTCAACAGGTACTGAGCCAACTCGACCAAAAGCTAACCCCCGGCCTACTCTCGATTCTTGCGGTGCCTGAACTACTCGAGAATATTCTTCGGCACCCTGATTTCCTTCACGAGCTTATACTGGCCGCCCTTCACCTCCAGGATCAACTCGGGAGCGCCCACCATCAGTCCGTTCTTCAGCACGTCGTTGTTGGGGAAGATGATCGGCAGCTTGCCCTCTTCCAGCGCCTTGGGGCAGGCAGCGCGGATGGCATAGGCATCGGTGACGCTGCCGGCGATCTCCATTGCCCGAGCGAACATCCAAGCAGGATCGTAGACCGAGAGACCGGGCTGCGCGAAATCTTCCTTGTACGTTTCCTGGTACTTCTTCATGAAGGCGGTCGCGTACCCTCTCTTGTCCTGATCGGGATACTTTCTGTAGTACGTGTGCACCATCGCCTGGACATCGAGCCCTCCATCCTGTCGAGACCGACGATCTTCTCCGACTTGATCCCCCAGTCAGACGTGACCATGAACTTGCCCTTGTAAGCCGACATCGAGGGCGTGGTTGACGGCCAGCGCCGTGGGCTCCTCATAGGTGGCGACGAATATGATGTCCGGGTTCTTCGCCTTGAAGCTTGTCATGATGGAGTGGTAATCGGTCGTGTTCTTGATGTCGACGCTTTCAAATGCGACAACCTGCCCGCCGAGGCTTGCGAGCTTCTGACCGAACCTCTTGCCCCACGACACGTAAGCTTCATTGATGTCGGTGAGCACGGCTGCCTTCTTGTATCCTTTCTCGATCGGCCACTTCGGCCATGGCATCCCCGTAGTACATGCCGGGCACGCGCTCCTGAATGTAGAGGGGATTGCCCTTCTTGCGGGATTGATCAGAGGTCGAAAGACCGTTGTAAAGGACCTTGAGCCCCACGTTGACCTCTTGAGTGGCCCAGACCTGGGGCGTGCCAAAGGGGCCCGAGAACCACAGGCACGCTATACATTTCGGCGAGCTTCCTCATGCCGGCCACGCTCTTGGAGGGGTCCGCGGAATCATCATAATTGACGATCTCCAGCTTGTAGCGCTGGCCGCCGACAAGGAGCCCCGGTCCGTTTCCCGTGGTTCCCCTCTCGTTGATGTCCTTGACCGCCAACTGGACGCACCGGAGCATGCTCGTCCCTATGAAAGTAAGGGGCCGCTCAAGGGACTGATGACGCCGATCTTCACGCTCTTCATTGCCTTCGTCCCCTCCTGCGCATAGGCCGGAGAGAGCAAAAACACTGCGACGAGCAAGATGGCGAGCGACAGAAAGATGCTCTTTGTTTTCATGGATTTCCTCCTTTTTCGACGTTTGCCGCGAAGGCAAACCATTCGAATCAAACGAAGCAGCGGGTCTCTTCCAGACGGTTCCTGAACCGTCCGGAAAAGACCCTTGCCGGTCCGGGCTGCCTTCGTTTTTCAGCAAGCCTGAAAGTCCCGACTATCGGCTACTACCGCAAAAAGCGTATAGGAGCGACGTCCCCTTGTCAACAAATACGAGCCCCTATGCTGACGGCCGGTAAGGTCAGGACTCTCGGGCCTCACGACCAGGGAGCGCGGATGTCGTCTTTTAGCGCCCGGCTCTCCTATGCCTGCTCGTCAGTCCTCACGGTTTGGGCAGTCCTATGATCTCCCTGGCTTCTTCCGGTGAGGCTATCTCAAAGCCCAGGTCTTTGATGATGCGGATGCTCTTCGCCACCATCTCGGCATTGTTCTTCGCGAGCACCCCCTTGGACATGTAGATGTTGTCCTCCATGCCGACCCTGCACTGCCCGCCAAGGAGCACCGCCATGGTGGTGATGGGAACCTGCATCCTTCCGACCGCACAGCAGTTGAAGATCGTGCCCTGGGGCAGAAGCTGGACAAGGGTCACAAGGTTGTCGGCCGAGGCTTCGACTGCTCCCTGATAGGCCATGCCCATGACGAGATTGACATAGTATGGCTTCTGGATGAGCCCCTTATCGATGAAGTTCTTCATCTCCCTGATCATGCCGTGGTGGTAGATCTCCAACTCCGGCTTGACGCCCTTCTTGGCCATCTCCTGAGCGAACCTCTCGAGCTCCGGCCGGGGATTGGCCCACGTGGTGCCGGCGGTCTTGCCGATGGTCCGCAGCATGGAGCCTATGTTCAGCGATGCCATCTCGGGCTTCGCGTCGAGGCACTCGAGCCTCTGCTCGAAGGTAAGACCAGGGCCGCCGCCGGTGCTATCCTGAATGATCATGGGGCATTTTGCCCGGATCGCTGCGTGGATATCCTTGAATATCGCCACATCACCCGATGGTGCGCCGTTCTTGTCCCGTGCATGAATATGGGCAACAGCAGCGCCCTCGTTATAACAGGCGTACGCGTCGGCCGAGATCTCGTCCGGCTGTTCCGGCAGATAAGGGGTCTCTTTCTTCGACTGAACGCCGCCCGTCAATGACACGGTAATTATGACCTTTCTCATGACATTCCTCCTTTTTGGTTTGTCTCTTTCCTATAGGCCACTTGAGTATGTGGCCCCGTCCCGTTATTTTCCCGACGCTCTGACTGCATCCTCTTCCAGAATGATTCTCGCGTCGACGGCAATAGCGCCGCTTTCGTAAGCAATGAGCGGGTTGATGTCCATCTCCTTGATTTCGGGATTATCTTCTATCATTGCGGAGACTTTGAGCAGCAATTCCTCGAGATGGCGAATGTCCACGGCAGGCTGCCCCCGGTATCCCTCAAGAAGGCGATAGGCCCTTATCTCCTTGATCATTGCTTTCGCATCCTGTCCCGTGAGCGGCACGATCCTGAATGTGACATCCTTGAGGACCTCCACCAGCGTTCCCCCGAGGCCGAACATCAGCACCGGTCCGAACTGCGCATCCTTGTTCATCCCGATCACAAGCTCCAGGCCGGAGGGCGCCATCTTCTGAACGGACACCCCGGTGACTGAAGCGCCCGGCGCCTTGGCAGAGGCTGCTGCCATGATCTCGGAGTAGCCCCTCGAGACAGCGCCTTTGGTCGCGAGGCCGACTTGTACTCCGCCGATGTCGCTTTTGTGGGTAATCTGCGGGGAGACTATCTTCATCACCACCGGGTATCCGATCTTCTCAGCGGCTGCTACGGCGGCTTTTTTTGATTCCGCCAGAACAGGCTCCGTCACATCGATGCCGTATTCCTTCATGACTTTCTTGCTTTGCAGCTCATCGAGGATAGTCGTTGACGATGCCTCGACGATGTCCGAAAAAACGGCCCTGCCTTTTGGCGACGCTTCGACCGGCCTGTCTTTAGCGGTTCGTGCGCCTTCGACGCGCGTTGTTTTGAAGGCGGCGAGGCGGGAGAGGGCTGCGAAAGCCCTCAGCTCCGAGAGATAAACCGGGATATTGTGAGCGAAGAAGTAGTCACGGATCTTCCGCCTGTCTTCCTCCAAATCGATATTCTCCGGACCGGTAAGCTCGTCGGGCAGTATGATCACCACGGGCTTCTTGAATTTGTTCATCACTTCAACGGGTATCCGGAGCAGCTCTTCCTGCTCTTCCTCGGTGGCAGATGTAGTGCCGGAGAATATCTTGCTCGTCTTTATTGAAAAGAATATGCGTCTTATGAGCACGACATCGACGGCGTCGTCTGCGGCCACTGCCTCGAGAACGGACCTCAAGACCTGCAAGGGCGGATGGGGGTTACCCATGTCGAGGGGATTCTTGAGAGACGTGCCGACCGGGGGAAGTACCTCATGAAGCCGCGCAATCGTCTGAGGACCGAGCACAGGCATTTGCATGCCCGATGCCTCGCATGCGTCCGCACCTATCACGGCGCCTGCGCCGCCCCCACTCACGAGCGCGACCCTGAGGCCGCAGCCCTCGGGCAGACATGAGAAACTGACCATCGCATCTATCAACTCCTCAAGGCCGCCTATCCTCGTTGCGCGAGTCTGCCGGAAAAAGGCATCCCACACCGCGGTTGCGCCCGCGAGGGAGCCTGTGTGTGAAGAGGCGGCGGCCGCCCCTGACTTGGTGAGACCGACTTTCCAGATCAGAAGAGGCTTCCTCCCCGCATTCGCGCGGGCTATCTCGAAAAACCTTCTACCGTCCCTCACTCCCTCCAGATAGGAGGCGATGACCTTGGTGTCTCCGTCTTCCATAAGATATTCAAGGAGATCGGCCTCGTTAATGTTGCAAGCATTGCCGTAGCTCGCCACTTTGGAGTATCTGATGCCTTCTCCAAAAGAGCGTCCGGTGATGCCTTCTGACAGCTGACCGCTCTGCGCGATGAGCGCCGTACCCCCGGACTGCTTCGGAAAACCCCCACCGGGAACGACCGTGATCTTTCCGGCCGGGCAATACGTCCCGAAACAGTTGGGTCCCATCACCCGGATGCCCTGCCTTGCTATCTCCGCTACTTGCTCTTCAAGAATACGCCCCTCTTCCCCGAACTCGCGAAATCCGGCGGAGAGGACGATCGCTGCCTTCACGCCCTTCTTGAGACAATCACGCAAAATATCAGGGACAAAGCGGGCTCCCACGCAAACGCACACCAGATCGACGCTCTCCGGAATCTCGAGAACCGAGCGGTATATCTTGCGACCGAGAACCTCGTTCCCGCTGTGATTGACCGCATAGATCCTTCTTCCCTCGAAGCCGAAGTCGATGAGCGCCTGAATATAGCGGGTGCCATACGAAGTCAATGCCTCAGACGCACCGACTACCGCAATGGACTCGGGATGGAAGAATCTCTTCAGTCCGTTCATTTTCTCCCTCCTACCTCTGCTCCTCTATTCGTCGTCATTCTTCATCGGAGGTTAATCCAACCCCCTTACTCTCTTACTGCTTCGTCGCGGGCTGCCGCTTCTTCGACGGCTTTAGCTCGATGACACCCACGTTTACGTCGGAGTAAGTGACGACAGGCATTTCCACAGCCCTGTATCCTTTATGGGCGATCGCATTTTTTTCTATCATCCACTTTACTCATAAGTACACGGCTTTCCACAGCCTTGTATCCTTTTGGGCTGCGTATCACGTACGTTTCCGAGGTTTTTAGCCCGTCGAACTCGAAATCCCCGAAGCTGTCCGTCTTGCATTCGATTGTTGCGGCGCCGTTCTTCAATTGCACGGTAATGGCGGCACCACATTCGCCCGGCTTGTCTGCGAGCGCTACCTCGCCTGCGATGAATCTCTTGGGCAGGTCAATATATCTCACACTGGGCTTCAGGGCGAAGGCGGGGTTAAGCTCTTCTGTGGGGGAAGAAGCGATGAGCCGGGAGATCTCGCTTTCCGGATCGTCAAGGTCTCCGAACACCAGCGCCTCATCCGGGCACGCCTCGACGCAGCGGGGCTCCTTCCAGCCCATATCGAGGAGGTGGGCGCAGAAGGTACACTTCTGGGGCAGGTTCTTTTCTTCGTTCCAGTAGATGACCCGGTGGGGACAATTGACGAGAATATCCTTCTTGCCCTTCGCTTTTTCAGGATCGATGATGACGATGCCGTCAGGCCGCCTGTAGACGGACTTGTCAATGGACTTGTTGACGCACGGCGCGTCCGCGCAGTGGAGACAGGGCATTGGTATATAATCGACCTTTACCTTGGGGACCGATCCCCGCTCCTTTTCGGTTACCTTCATCCATGACTTGCCTTCGGCGGGCTGGGCAGCGGAATAGTGGGGGTAGTCATTGCCTTCAAACTCATCCCTGCAGGCAAGGAAGCAATTGTAGCAGCCGTTGCACTTGTCGATATTGATGAGCATGCCGTATCTGGCCATCTCTACTCCTCCTCCCATTTCACTATCTCGATGAGGCATGAATTGGGCGCCATGCCCGGCGCGTGTCTCGACACCATCCGCGACGGCGTGAGGAGGTTCACGCACCCGCCCCGGTCGATCGATTTTGCCTTGCCCGGCTCGAGAGGATCGTAGTTGGCAGAAGAGGCATAGCTGTGGATAATGCCCGGCAGCACCCTCTCCGTGATAACCGCAATGCAGAGGACCGCCCCCCGGTCGTTGTAGAGCTTGATGATGTCGTTGTTCTTGATTCCCCTGGCCTGGCGTCCCGGGGATGGACGCGGGCAGGCCACCAGGCGTATCCGTCTTTCATGATCCTGTGAGCCGGGTATCTCATTGAGCCATTTCGTGTGCTTGTCATAGTGGGTATGAAATGAAAACCGGGGATGGGGGCTGATGAGCTGAAGGGGATACTTCTTGTAGAGCTCGCTCCGGTACCCCTCCCAGCTCGGAATATGGTGGGGGAGCGGCGGCCGCTCATCATCGTCGGGCCACTGCTTGAGAAGGCTCTGGGAGACGAATTCGATCTTACCGCTGTAAGTGCCCAGCTCATCGCCCTTGTCAGTGCCCCTCTTCTTGTTCATCGGGTCGGGGGTGTCGCAGGGGCGTCCCTCGGCGAACCAGCGCAGGGCGGGGGTGGGCTTGTGGTCCTCTTCGGGGTTGATGATGTAATAGCCTTTCTTCTCGAGCTCCTCCCAGGTGATAAGCTTGGGAGCGTCCGATATGCTCGAAGAACTCTCTTCGCCCAGTCAACGTCGGTCTTGCCCTCGGTGTAGATATCCTTCATGCCGAGCCTATCCGAGATCAGGGTGAATATCTCGTAGTCGGATTTTGATTCCCAGAGAGGCTCGATGCATTTCTTCATCCGCACGAGAACCCTGAAGTTATTCCCGCTGCATCCGTGCATGCTGTACCCGCCGGAGGTCCACGCTTCCGATATGTCTTCCCGTTCGAGGTTCGTGCATGCCGGAAGAACGATGTCGGCAAAACCCGTCTCGCCGCCCCACCAGCAGTCCTGATTCACCACGAACTCGAGCTTGGGGCTCTGGTACATGCGCACCCACTTGCTCGTGTCCACCATGGTCCCGATGAAGCTGCTCCCGTAGCGGTAGAACATCTTCACCTCGGGATACCCCTCCATGGGATAGACGTAATGGGTGAACTGCTGCTCGATGGACTGGCCGCAGAACCCTTCGCCATCCCATTCTATGGGGGGATTGAGTATGGCCTCCGGCAGGGTGATCCGGTAGAGGCGCTGCTTGGTGGGGGTCGCCATCTTCCTGTCTGCCGCGCGCGACATGCCCATCCGTGAATCGGGATCGGCATATCCGGGAAAGAATATGGTTGTATTCGAAGGGGCGCCCATGGTGGTACCCCAAATAGCTACCCCGGGCTTGCCCAGACCCTGCATCGCCTGGAGGAGGATCATCATCCTCGCCAATTCCGTCGCATAGGCCTGCCGGCAGGCGCTTCCCTCGCCGCCCCGGGTGCCCCCGGAAAGGACCGTTCTCTTGGAAGCCCATTCCCTGGCGAGGGCCCTTATCCTTCTCGCGGGAATGGCCGACTCCTCGGAAGCCCACTCGGGAGTCTTCGGTATCCCGTCATCCTTGCCCAGTATGTGGTTCTTGAACTCCTCGAAGCCCACGGTTCTCTTGGCTACATAATCCTTGTCGTAGGTCTCTTCCGTGATCCACACGTATGCGATGGCCTGGGCCAGGGCGGCGCCGGAATCGGGCCGCAAGGGGAACCACTTGGCGTGGTCCATGTGGGCGGCGGTGTAGTTGAAGAAGGGATCGATGACGACCATCTTGACCCCCTTTTCCTTCAGCCACTGCCGCCACTGCACGGCATCCTGAGCAGAATAGATGGCCCTTGTGCTGTCAGGGTCGTTCGACCATAATACGATCATCTCCGTGTTCTTCAGCACGTCCTGGAGGAGATCGTACTGCTCCGGCATGCCGAGCCGCCAGAAGAACCCATAGGTATGAGGCGCGCCCCAGTGCCAGCCTTCCCAGCTGTCGGGATTATCGAAGACGGGCGTGTATTCCAGCATGTCCATGAAGCGGGCAAAGGGCCCCATCTTGTAGCCGACTATTCCCCAGTTGTGGTGGGAAGAGGTGAGCCCGGTTATGGCAGCGCCGCCGTGCTTTTCTCTGATGCGCTTGATCTCGCCTGAGACGATGTCGAGCGCCTCGTCCCAGCTTATGCGCTCATACCCCGATATGCCTCTCTTCTCCTGGTTCCTCTTGCCCTTCGGATCGAAGTCCTTTCTCTTCATGGGATACTTGATCCGGTCTTCCGAATAGAGCCGTATCCTCTCCGCATGGATAAAAGGGGCGAGATGGAATTTCGTCGGGGGGGTATATGTTCTGCCTCCGGCCTCGATGGTCCAGGGCTTGAAATCCTTCTCGTCGGCAACGAGAGGCCGTATCCTGACAACCTTGCCGTCACGGACATACACCTGTATTGGGCCTTCGGTAGTACAATTGGTAAAAACTTGTTCGGACATCCTCTCCTCCCAATCACACCCTTAGTTAGAGATTTTCGAGAAACTTGAGCAACTTGAGAAGCTTCGTATCCCTCTCGGCGCACACCTCTGCCTCGCTTCTCCCTGTGTAATCGTAAAAGCCCTTTCCCGACTTGACCCCCAGATGACCCTCCTTCACCAACTCGAAGATCTTCTTCGGCATGTACTCGATCGGAGTCGGTGGAAAAGAAGGCTTCTCCAGGTTACGAGCGCTCAAGTCGAGCCCGCCGAAGTCGAAGCGCTGAACCACTCCGACGATCATCATGCGCATGGCAAGGCCCCATTTTGCCGCGTCATCCAGCTCCTCCGGCGACAGATAGTCGTTGTCGAGAAGCCAGAGGACCTCCCGCTGAAAGGCGAATTGAAGACGGCTCACCACGTAGCCGGAGACCATCCTGTTGAAGACGACCGGCTTCTTGCCGATCGCCTTTGAGCACCTCGGCCATCAACTGAACGCTGGCCGGATCCGTCTGGGGTCCCTTCACGACATCGACGAGGGGAATGATCTGGGGAGGGGAGTACCAGTGGGCAATAAGCACCTTTCCGGGACGGGACGTTTCAACGAAGTCGAAGATATTCATGAACGTCGTGTTGCTCGCGAGCAGGGCCCGGGGAGGGCACAGTGCGTCCAAGCGGGCAAAAGTGTCTATCTTCGCCTGCTTGTCCTCGGCCACGGTCTCGAAGGCAAGATCGGCATCTTTGGCCGCTTCCTCGAGGGACGTGGTATACGTTATCCGGCTTAAGATCTCAGGGATGCGCTTTCTGTCAATATACTCCGCCTGCGCCATGGAATCCAGACTCGACTTGATCAACGCGGAGGCCCGCTCCAGAGACTGCGTTCTCCTTGCCATCAGGAATACCTGGTATCCCGCCTGAGCAAAGGATTGCGCTATGCCATGGCCCATTGTCCCGGCCCCTATGACCGCAACTTTCTTGATATCATCTTTGTTCATAGGCGAATTCTCCTTTCTCCCTTCGGGCTCTATCCGACAGCGGTAAGTCCCCCGTCTACGTAGAGGATCTGACCCGTCACAAAATCCGCTTCAGAGGACGCGAGGTAGACGCAGACGGCCGAGACCTCCTCAACATTCGCGAAACGCCCCAAAGGCACTTTCGACAGGAGCATCTTGAGCCGCTCGGGGGCAACGTTCTTCTTTATCATGTCCGTCATGATCACGGAAGGGCCGATGGCATTCACATTGACGCCATACGGCGCCCATTCTGCCGCGAGCATCTGGGTGATCATATCGACCGCGCCTTTGGTTGCTCCGTACACCGCGTTGCCGCCGTCGGTCCCTCTAATGCCGCGGATCGACGAAAGGTTGATGATCTTTCCTTTCTTCTTCTCGACGAAGATCTTGCCGAAGGCCTTGCAGGTAAGCATCGTACCCTTCACGTTCACGGCAAAAAGGTTGTCCCAGCCGGCAACCGGGATGTCGACCGCGGCCACTTTCAGATTGATTCCGTGGGCATTGACCAGGATATCGACCGTCCCGTATTTCTGCACAACCTGCGCCGCGAGGTTCGAGGTGCTCTCTTCCGAGGTCACGTCAACCGTCATCGCAGAGGCCTGTGATCCCGTTTCCGATGCAATTTTTTTGACTACGCCATCAAGCTTCTCAGACGCAGCGGCGAGGTCCGCAACCACAACCTTCGCCCCACGGCTCGCCAGGGCGATTGCGCACGACTCTCCGATGCCGCCCGCTCCACCGACCACAACCGCTACCTTACCGTCCAACCGAAACATATCTTTCATGGCACACTCCTTCAATTATGGGGGTTCGCGCCCCCTCTAACAGGGGAAGCCCGGCGAGCCTCCCCCCGACGAAAAGGAAAATACGGCAGCTACCGGGACACCCGCACAGGAATAGCAGGCGCCGGTTCGTCCACAGCCGATCTTAACGGGATGCCCGCACGGCTCCTCAAGCGAGAGGGCCCGCGGTCTCAAAGCGCCACAGACGATCTCCTTCCCCGCTCGCCGCACTGTTCCAGCGCGAACTTTCCCGCCTCGAACATTACGGCGAGCCAAAAGGGACGGCAGGCTCCTGACCGGGGACGTTGCCCGGACTCCCGTTGATGCTCTCCAAGAGAGTCTTTCGCGCTTCCGGGCAAAGGGCGCCTTTTTCTAACAAGGGTCAGAATAACGGCTCAGACGAAACTTAGAAAGAGCCTTCGTCCCAAGCAACCAATCTCACAAAGCCGCCGTCGGCCATCTCGCAGCGGAACGGGAATGCCGCAATAATCATACGTTTACCTGCGACCTCGTCGACATCGCCGCCCGCGTTCTCAACTGTTGCGACGCCTGCCTGCATGAACATACGGTGGCACGGCTCATAGTCGGGATACAGCTTGTCCGGGTCGTTGCCCGTTGCCTGGCGATACGCCTTATCGAGCCATGGCATCTGCTCTTTGAGAGGATAATGCCAAAGGGGAGAATCGGTTGCGCCCCAGGTGCCGGTTATGCCCTTTATCTTCTTGTCGTGAATGAGCCACTTTGCAACTTCGGGGCCCATTCCGGGATAATAGTTGTAGTACTTGTCGTTGTTCTTTCTCCAGTAATGATGAAACCCGGTATCCACTACCACCCAGTCGTTCTTGCGGATCTCGAGTTTGTCCTTCTTGCAGGCAGCCTCGAAATCTGCGGGCGTCAGTATTTTCCACACATCGCTGCTCAAGCCGTCGCCGAACTTCTTCTCGAACTCGTCACGCAGATGACGCATATCGAGTATGACGCCTGTTCCCACGCAGTACTCCAATGGTATCTCATCCAGGGAATAACCGTTGCGCGGACGGTCCACTTCTTCTTCATGGAGAACA
>CAVVNC010000028.1:0-42053 GCA_963749525.1 uncultured delta proteobacterium | reverse complement strand
GCAAGAGGTCGCTGGTTCAAATCCAGCCGCCCCGACCATTCTTTAAAACACCCATCAAAGACGCAAGATTCCTCGGTTCTCTTCTGTTGACATTTGTTTTGCGACTAGCTAATATTACTGCATGTTGGAAGATATGGCGAGAAGGTATGGGTTGGTGGCCTTCCTTTTTGCTCTTTGCTTTGTGGTCATTTTCTCCCAGAACGGGGTATCGAGTACGTCAAGCTGAGAAAACAGATCGATATCGTCGACACATCTATCAAGAAGCTGGAAGGTGAAAACGCGGTCCTCAAGAGCCAGATAGAGCGCCTGCAGAATGACGACCAATATCTGGAGGACATGGCGAGAGAGAAGTACGGCTTCATAAGGGAAGGCGAAAAGGTATACAGGATTGAAAAATGAAGTACGAAGGAATGATTTACCGGCCTCCGAGCGAGGCTCACAGTCTCATACTCCAGGTGTCCATCGGCTGTTCCCACAATAAGTGCGCCTTCTGCGGTTCCTTCAAAGAGAAGAAGTTCCGGGTCCGGAGCCTTGAGGAGATCAGGCAGGACGTGGAAGAGGCCAGGGAATACGAGCGCTACGTCAAGCGAGTCTTCCTGGCTGACGGCGATGCGCTCATCATCCCCCAGAAACGGCTTCTCCCCATCGTAGACCTCGTAAGGAAGAGCTTCTCCAGGCTCGAGCGCATAGGGGTATACGGCAACGCCAAGTCCATCTTGAAGAAATCAGTTGACGATCTCAAGGCGCTCAAAGAGATGGGCGTGGGCATCATCTACCTTGGGGTGGAGTCAGGGGATCAGGTGACCCTCGACAGGGTATGCAAGGGCACTACCCTCGACAAGGTGGCAGAGGCCGCCTCCCGGGTGAAAGAAGCAGGCATTGTTCTCTCCGTGACCGTGCTCCTCGGGCTCGGCGGCGTAGAGCGGAGCGCGATACACGCGGAGGAGACCGGCAAGTTCCTGAGCAGGATAGATCCGGAGTACATAGGGGCCTTGAGCCTCATCGTCGTTCCCGGGACGCCCTTGGCGGACGAGGTGGAGAAGGGGACCTTCCTGGTTCCGGATCCTTATATGTTGCTCGAAGAGCTGGCGATAATGATCGAGAACACGAATGTCACCCACTCCTTTTTCGCATCGAACCATGCCTCCAACTACCTGCCCGTAAAGGTGTGGCTCCCCGAGGACAAGGAAAGGGCGCTCAGGGCGATCAGACACGTCCTCAGCCGCAAGGATCCCTCCATGCTCAGGCCCGAGTACTCGAGGGCCCTTTAGTGGACTACGTTGATGTGCCCCTGAGGGTCAGGTATGCCGATACCGATCAGATGGGCATCGTCTATTATGGGGCTTACCCTGTTTATTTCGAGGTGGGCCGCAGTGAGTTCATGCGGGAGAAGGGTCTTACGTACAGGAAACTCGAGGATTTGGGGTACTTTCTCGTAGTTGCCGGGATGGAGGTGAAGTACTACAACCCGGCGGTCTACGACGACCTTCTCACCATCCGGACGAGCGTCTTCAGCATACAGTCGAGGGGCGTCACATTCGAGTACCTGATCCTGCGGGATGCCCTTACCGTGGTCCGGGCCAAGACGAGGCACATATGCGTCTCCTCCGACAGAAAGCCCCGAAGGCTCCCCCATTTTCTCATCGAATCCCTGCAAGATGGCCATCCCTACTGATATCCTGGTGATACGCTTGAGCTCGCTGGGAGACGTGCTCTTGACGATGCCCGCGGCCCAGGCGGTCAAGCGGGCCAATCCTAGCGCCTCTCTATCCTGGCTCGTGGAAGGCAGCGTTGCAGGATTCTTGCGCCATCAGCGCTTTGTCGACCGGGTCATCGAGTTCCCCCGGGGCAGGGTGGGAGGCGATCTGAAACGAGGGCACATCATCTCTGCCGGCCTGGGGCTCAGCGCGTTCCTCCGGGACTTGAGGCAAGGCAAGTTCGACTTCGTCATGGACTTCCACGGGATCCTGAAGAGCGCTCTCCTGTCGAGGACTGCGCGGGCGGCCAAAAGGATCGGCTTCGACCGGACTTTCGCCAAAGAGCTGAGCTGGCTTGCCTATGACGAAAAGACGGGAAGCAAAGACGGACGGCTCCATAAGGTGAGGCGCAACATGCTGCTTGCCTCATCGGCCGGCGTTGACGGGGCTCCGGAGCTCAGCCTCGAGACATCCCCGGAGTCGGATGCATACGTGGACCGTTTCCTTGCGTCAATTGGAATCACCGGTCCCCTTTTCGCGGTGAACCCCTTCTGCAGCAAAGGGAGCTCTTTCAAGAGGTGGGACTTGGCCCGGTACGGCGCAGTGATGAGGCGGGTAAGCGAGGAGACGGGCGCCGCTGTGATGGTGCTGTGGGGTCCCGGCGAGGAAGAGGAAGCGCGGCAATTGAGGGAGATGGGGGGAGGCCGGGCAGTGCTCGCGTGCCCTACAACGGTCTCTCAGCTTTTCTCCCTCCTGAAGAGGACGGACCTCTACATAGGGGGAGACACCGGGGTGATGCATCTCGCCGCCCTCGCAGGCGTGCCCGTTGTTGCAATCTTCGGCCCTACGGACCATCTCGTGAACGGCCCATTCGGGGACGGCCACACGATCATAAGAAAAGCTCTTTCTTGCAGCCCCTGCAGGGACAAGGGCTGCAAAAGCCTCGAATGCCTGGCCTCCATAGGCGTGGACGACGTATGCCGGGCAGTCATCAGCGCGTGGACCGCCAAGAGAGGAGGATGATGCGCCTTCTTTTCATCTATCCGAACCTGAATGCGCAGATCGGCTTCAACTACGGCATCGCTTACATGTCGGGCCTTCTCAAGACCCACGGCATCGAGACCTTTCTCCTCAACGTCAACGAGCAGCTCGGCTATCCTCTCGATCTCGACCGCATCGGCCGGGACGTGGAGAGGATCGCTCCCGATCTCATAGGCTTCTCCGTGCTCACCAACCAGTACAAGTACGCCCTCGACATCGCCGCCTCCCTGAAGACGAGGTTCGACATACCCCTGCTCTTCGGCGGCATCCACCCTACCATGGACCCCGGCGGGACCCTCGCCGAAAAGGTCGTCGACTACATCTGCGTGGGGGAGGGTGAGGAGGCCCTGCTGGAGACGTGTGAGAAAGGTGCTCCCAAAGGGGTGCGGAACATGGGTTACCAGTATAAGGGCGCCGCGATCCTCGAGCCGCTTCGGCCTTATACAGACATAAGGTCCCTGCCGCCGAAGGATTATGACATCTTCGATTTCCAGAAGATGATAGACGCCAAGGACGGCTGGGTCGGCCTTCTTGCGTCGAGGGGCTGTCCATATCGCTGCACCTATTGCCTCAACCACAAGATCATCCGGGTATACAAGGATTCGGGCTGCTCGCCCAAGCTCTACATAAGGCGGCACAGCGTCGATCAGGTCATGGGGGAGATAGATTACCTTCAGTCGCGGTACAGTCGCATCAAGATGTTCATCTTCGACGATGACCTCTTCACGTTCGACAAGGAGTGGCTCGCCGAATTCTCGCAGGCATACCGGAAGGCGACCCGGATCGGGTTCGTCTGCAATGCCCACGTGCGCATGTTCGACGAGGAGACCGCCTCCTCTCTGAAAGAGGCGGGCTGCAGGATCGTGAAGTTCGGCGTCGAGAGCGGAAGCGAAAGGATCCGGCGCGACGCGCTCCACAGATACATGACAAACCGGGATATCGAAAACGCATTCGGGGCTGCCCATAAATTTGGCCTTCACACGTCCGCATTTGTTATGATAGGTTTACCTGGTGAAGAGAAGGCGGACGTGATGGAAACGATCAGACTCCTCTCCAAGGTGCGGCCGGGACGCTTCCGGTGGAGCCTCTTCTTTCCTTTCATAGGCACGAAGGCATACGAAATCGCCGCGGAGGTAGGGGCCATAGACTTACGGAAAATGGCGGCCCTCGACAATTTCACGGACGAGACGTGCATGGACCTCGGGAATGAGGTGAATCTGCTCGTGAGCAAGGTGAAAGATACGTTCTGTGCCTTTGTGAACGGCTACGCGGCCATTCCGGAATACGAGAGGATCGTCTCCGAGATCGAGTCCCTCGGCGAAGAGGCGTGGAGGACGGAGAAAGAGGCTGTCCTGAGGAAGATCGAGGGGATAGACGGGGATATGGCGAAGGCAGGGAAGCTCCATTACAGGGTGAGGTACAACCGGTTCATGGGCGTGAGGAGTGACTGGGAAGACGATCATATATCTGCCTAACTGGCTTGGCGACATGGTGATGGCCGCGCCCATGCTTCAGGCCTTGAGGGCATCGTCCCAGGGCGAGATATGGGCCGTGGGCAGGCCTTCTGCCATGCACCTGTACAACGGTCTCGACCTCTTCAACCGCTTCATCCCATACAGCGGCCGGGGAGTGGTCCCCTTTCTCGATACGGTGACCCATGTGGGAAGGCTCTCTTTTGAGACCGGGGTTGTCCTCCCCCATTCCTTCCGCTCGGCCCTCCTTCTCTTCCTCGGGTCGGTGAAGACCAGGATAGGCTATGGAAAGAACAAGAGGGGCTTTATGCTCACCAAAGCAGTCCACGAAGGGGCGCACACGCCGGAGCCCACGGTGGAGCACTACCTGCGGCTTCTCGATGCGCTCGGGGTCCCGAGGGGCATCGAGGCTCCCGTGCTCAAGGTCACGGAGGACGAGGAGCGCAGGTTCGACGAGCGGTTCATGGAGATGGGCAACGGCTACGTCGTCTTCGTCGTCGGGGCCCAGTACGGGCCCTCCAAGAGGTGGCCGGACGACCATTTCGCCGCCCTTGCCGATCTCCTTATCGAGCGGTTCTCCGTACAGGTATATCTCTTGCCGGGAAAGGGAGAGGAAGGGATCGCCCGCCGGGTCTTGGAAGGGGTGAGGCACAAAGAGTCCGTGCAAATGAAAGAGATGGACGTGAGGGATCTCAAGGTAGCCTTAAGCCGCGCGTCGGTGGTGGTCGGCAATGACACGGGCCCCCGCCATATCTCCGCGGCCCTCTCGGTTCCCACCATCGTCATGCTGGGCCCGATGGACGAGCGATACACCGTCTATCCGAGTCCCTGCACCCATCCTATGGCTAGGGATGTCCCGTGCAGGCCCTGCAACAGGAAGCGCTGCGACAGGGATCACGAGTGCCTGAAAGGCATTACCCCGGAAGAGGTCCTGCGAAAGGCGGAGGAGGTCTTAAGGTGTCGGGCCGATCACAATTGATCGAGCGGTTCAGGCAGAAGCGCATCTGCGTCGTCGGGGACGTGATTGCCGATATCTATATCTACGGGAAGCCGCACAAGCTCTCCCGGGAGGCCCCCGTCCTGGTGATCAAGTACGAGGAAGAGCGCATCTATCCGGGCAGCGCAGGCAATACGGTCAACAATCTCCTTGCCCTGGGAGCCCATGTCTTCCCCATCTCCTGCGTCGGTACGGACCCGGCGGGGAACGCGCTCATCGAACAATTCTCGGCCCACGAGAAGATCCACCTGGAAGGCCTCGTCAGGTACGAGGGCAGAACGGTGACCAAGACGAGGATCCTGGCCGGGGACACCCACACGTCGAAACAGCAGGTGATAAGGGTAGACAGGGAGAGCGAAGGGCCGATCCCCGACGTGGTCCGCACAGAGCTGAAACGGCGCCTTGCGGAGACCATCCCGCTGGTCGACGCGGTCGTCCTGTCCGACTATGAGTACGGGCTTATGGACCGGGAGATCATGGACCTCGCTCGTGCGTGCGCCCGCGAAAAGATCGTCGTGGGCGATTCGAGGTACAACCTGAGGGAGCTTGCGGGGATAACGCTCATCACGCCGAACGAGTCCGAGGCCTACGCCCTCGCCGGTCTTGATGACACAAGGGGCGTGGAAGAAGTGGGGTCAGCCATCATGGCGGCCATGGACGTATCGGCCCTGCTCATCACGAGGGGGAACAAAGGGATGAGCCTCTTTTTGCGGGACGGATCGATGCACCACATACCGATCTCAGGGACCGACGAGATCGCCGACGTGACCGGTGCCGGGGACACGGTGGCTGCATGCGTCACCCTTGCCCTGGCCTCGGGTGCCGACTTCTACACCGCATCGAGGATAGCCAACTGCGCGGCGGGGATCGTGGTGATGAAGAGGGGTACCGCGGTGGTCACCCTGGAAGAGCTGAGACAGGTCATTGAGGAAGATGGGACAGTGGATTCGTAGCATCGAGGCCCTGAAGGGGATTATCGAAGGGGAGCGCTCGAAGGGAAAGAAGATCATCTTCGGCAACGGCTGCTTCGACCTCCTTCACGTGGGCCACATACGATACCTGAAAGCGGCGAAGGCCCTCGGGGACATACTCGTCGTCGCGGTCAACGATGACGAATCCCTCGTAAGCCTGGGCAAGAGGCAGAGCGTCATCACGCCCCTCGAGGAGCGGATCGAGATCCTCGCGGCCCTCGAAAGCGTCGACTACATCATCGCCTTCAAGGAGCCGACGGTGGAGAGGCTTCTTAGGGAGCTCAAGCCCCATGTTCACGCGAAAGGCACCGATTATACGGTCGAGACCGTGCCGGAGCGGGAGATCGTCCGGGCCTACGGGGGCGAGGTCGCCATCGTGGGCGATGAGAAGAGCCATTCCACCAGGGATATCATAAAGCTGGTGCGCCAGATGGAACCTCGATGACCATCCCCCTTTCCGTCTACATGATCACGTTCAACAACGGACAGACCATCGAGAAGGCACTCAAGAGTGTGGCAGGCTGGGCGCACGAGGTCGTCGTTGTCGATTCGGAGAGCACGGACGGGACCACGGAGATCGCAAAAAGGTACACGGAGAGGCTCTATCAGCTCGCCACAACGAGCCAAAGGGAGAAATACCAGTACGCCCAGGACCGATGCGAATATCCCTGGGTGCTCTTCATCGATGCGGACGAGTGGCTTACCCCTGAGATCAAGGGGGAGATCGAGGGTCTTCTCGCCAATGGCACCGACTACGACGGCTTCTTGGCTGAGCGGAAGAACTTCTATCTCGGGAGGATCATCGGCCACGGGGGGTGGTATCCTGACCACGAGATCAGGCTATACCGGAAGGAGAAGGGCTCATGGAAAGGCGGCATCCACGCGAAGGTGCACGTCGACGGGAGAATAGGCGCCCTGAAAAGGCCCTACATGCATACCCCGTATACTGATATCTCCCACCAGATCCGGACGGTGGACCGCTACTCGGGAGCCTTTGCCGAGGACCTCAAGGTTTCCGGACGTACATTCCATCTTTTCAATCTGATCGGCCGGCCCGTCTTTCGTTTCTTCAGGGACTACGTCGTCGAAGGGGGGATTCCGCGACGGCGTGCCGGGCCTCATTATCGTGGCCTCCACCATGTACTACGTGTTCATGAAGCATGCGAAGCTATGGGAGCTGGAGAGGAAGAATGGAAGGGTTCAGGAATAAGGAAGTCCTCATAACAGGCGGACTCGGCTT
Organism: uncultured delta proteobacterium; assembly: GCA_963749525.1. Lineage (GTDB taxonomy): Bacteria > Desulfobacterota > Syntrophorhabdia > Syntrophorhabdales > WCHB1-27 > CAVVNC01. The sequence continues at coordinate 34,635 of CAVVNC010000028.1, read as the reverse complement.
CATAGGCAGCAACCTCGCCATGGAGCTCGTGCGCTTGGGCAGCCACGTCACTATCGTGGATAACATGCTGCCCCGCCAGGGGGGCAATCTCTTCAACATAAGAGAGATAGAGGACCGGGTCAAGGTCAACTTCTCCGATGTGAGAAACGAGTTGTCCATGAACCACCTGGTGAAGGGAAAGGAGTATATCTTTCACCTGGCGGGTCAGGTAAACCATGTGGACAGCATGAGGAATCCCCTCCAGGACCTCGACATAAACTGCAAGGGAACGCTCGTGCTCCTCGAGGCCCTGAAATGGCACAACAGGGCAGCGCGGCTCATCTTCGCCGGTACGAGGGGGGAGTACGGCTCCAGCGTGAAGCTCCCTGTGGACGAGGATCACCCCACGAATCCCAAGGGCATCTATGCGGTGACCAATCTCACCGCGGAGAAGATGGTTCTCGTCTATGACGACATCTTCGGCGTCAGGGGGACCTGCCTGCGCATCACGAACACGTATGGACCGCGCCACCAGATGGCCCATGACGAGTACGGCGTATTCAACTGGTTCATAAGGAAGGCCCTCGACGACGACGTCATTCCCGTGTTTGGCGACGGCCGCATACTGCGCGATTTCCTCTACGTGGACGACCTCGTAGAATGCCTGTTGAGAGCGGCCCAGACCGATGCGGCCTACGGCGAGGTCTTCAACGTCGGCTCAGGAGTGCCCGTCTCCTTCTACGACCTTGCGAGGACGATCATTGGGATCGTGGGGACGGGCAAGGTCGATTTTACGGAGTTTACCCAGGAAAGGAAAGAGGTGGAGCCTGGCGACTACTACGCGGACATCTCCAAAATCAAGCGGGTCACTGGCTGGGAGCCCCGTACGCCTCTCGAAGCGGGCATCCGGAAGACTGCGGAATTCTATAGATCACACAGGAAGGAGTACTGGACGTGATGGTGAAGATCTTCGATCTGGAGCGCGAGTACAGGGAGAACAGAGAGGCCCTTCTGACGATCATCGACAAGGTCTGCCTGGGCGGTGAATTCGTGATGGGCAAGGAGGTCAAGGCTTTCGAGGAGGCTTTTGCCCAGTACATCGGCGTCCATTTCGCCGCGGGGGTGGGATCGGGGACCGATGCCATCCGCCTTGGCGGTCTCGCCCTGGGCCTGAAGGCGGGCGACAAGGTGGTGACCACGCCCAACACCTATATCTCCACTGCCATGGCCCTCTCCATCCACGGCATCATCCCGGTTCTGTGCGACATAGACCCCGAGACCTACAACTTGGACCCTAGTGCCTTAGGCGAGGTGCTCAAGAAGGAAAAGGGCATAAAAGCCTGCATCCCCGTGCACCTTTACGGTCACCCCTGTCAAATGGACGAGATTCTCGAGATATGCAGCCGCTTTGGCGTCAAGGTCTTCGAGGACGCGTGCCAGTCCCACGGGGCCCTGTACAAGGGCCGGAAGGTGGGCACATTCGGGTCTGCCGCGGCCTTCAGCTTCTACCCGACCAAGAACCTCGGCGCCTATGGGGACGGAGGCGCCGTTGTGACCGCCGAGCGGGCCGTCCACGACGAGGTGTGCAGGCTCCGCATCTATGGCCAGACGGAGAAGCACGTCCATACCGTGGAAGGGTTCAACTCGCGCCTCGACGAGCTGCAGGCGGCAATCCTCTCCTACAAGCTCGCTCGCCTCGACGCAGACAACGAGAGGCGGCGCCATCTGGCCGATATCTACCGCTGGGACCTCGACAATGAGACCCCCGTGAAGCTCCCGGTAGAGAAGCCCTGGGCCCGCCACATATACCATCTCTTCGTGGTGCGCACCAAGGACAGGGAGGGCCTGAGTTCCTATCTGAAGTCGCGTAGCATCGGGACCCTCGTCCACTACCCAACGCCCATCCACCTCCAGGAGGTCTACCAGCGCCTCGGCTACAAGAAGGGCGCCTTTCCCGAGGCCGAGAGAGCCGCGAGCGAGATACTTTCCCTGCCAATGTATCCCACCATGAGAGACGAGGAGGTCGTCGCCGTGAGCGGCGCTGTGAAAGCTTTCTACACGCGATGAGAAGCCTCCATCTCCTTAGCGACTGGAAGTGGACCGGCCCTGCGGAGCCGGTCGTTTCCCTCTGCTCCCATCTTGCGGCCGAGGGGATCGAGGTGAAGCTCGCCTTCCGCAAAGCTCCTGCCGACTTCAAAGAGAGGACCATAGAGAAGGAGGCTGCCAGTCGGGGGGTGTCCGCGTCCGACGCCTTGAGGCTCAACCGCTATTTTTCTATCCGCGACTGGTTGTTCGACATCCGTAACATCAGGGCCTACTGCCAACAAATGCGGATCGACATTCTCCACTGCCACCTTACCCACGATCACACGCTGGCCGCAGCCTCCCTGTTCGGTCATCGGGAGAGGCCGCTCCTCGTGAGGACTGATCACAAGCGCGACGGGCTTATCCCCGGCTTCTTCATGAAGCGGCTCCTCGGCCGCACCGACGGCCTCGTCACGTATTCGACGAGGATAAAGGACCTCGATACGGCCCGCTTTTCCTTTCCCGCAGACCGGACGATGGTGCTGCCCCCCGGGGTGGTACCGCACACGGGTCCGACAAAGGATCTGAGGAATGGCCTCGGCCTCACGGGGACGGACCGCGTCATAGGCGTCATAGGCCGCCTCAAGCCTGACAGGGGCTATGACGTCATTCTCAAGGGCTTCAAGAGACTGCGGGAGCGCGTGGACGGGGTGAAGCTCGTGATCGTCGGCCGGAGCTCCCAGATAGAAGAGAGCATCAAGAAGCCCCTTGCGGCCTTGGGAATAGAGAAAGATGTCGTCCTCGCCGGATACCGGGTTGATGACTATTTTTCGATGATCTCTACCTTCGACGTCTTCGTGATGATGCGGGCCGGATCTGACGGCACCGCAAGGGCGCTCAGGGAGGTCATGGCCATGGGCAAGCCGGCCCTCGTCTCCGACCGCGGCATGCTTCCCGAGTTGGTAGAGGACGGGGTTGACGGTTTCGTGGCGCCGGACGAACATGCCCTCGCGGAACGGATGGAGAAGCTCCTCACGGACGGGGCCCTGCGCACCCGCCTCGGTGAGGCGGCCCGAAGAAAGGCCCTGGAGAAGTGGGACTACAAGGCCCAGGCCCGAAGGCTCGTGGAGTTCTACGAAAGGCTTTCGGCCATAGGAAGAAGATAGGCAGGGATTCGTCGCCTCGTCTCTTAAGGCTTCTTGCAGAAGTAAATAGCCTTTCAACCTTTTTTCGAGCCTTGAGAATAGGTCTTAGAAGTCCTATAGGACCTATTCTTGAGAAGAGGTCCCGCCCTTAAGGAAGGGTTGCGCCCGTTCAACCGACACTCAATTTGCAAAATACCCTAAGTGACAGGTCCCGCCGGTCATGTTGCAAAAGCCCGGGCGATTTGTCATACTTGCATAAACAGCCTCAGAGGAGCATGAAAGGAGAAAAGAACAGCCGGCCGCTGAAGATCGCCATCCTCCTCGACAAATTTCTTCCTTCCCGGGGCGGCGAAAGGTATTTCTCTTTCCTCGCCCGGGAGTTGGCGAGAAGGGGGCACGAGGTCCATGTCTTCGCCACAAAGGTGGAGGACGGGCACGCTCTTCCTTACCAGGTCCATCTCATTCCCGTGTGGAACCACCCCAGGTCCCTGCGCATCCTCTCTTTTCGGCGCAACTCGACGCGCATGCTGCGTAAGGAGCAATTCGACATAGTCCATGGGGCGGCCGAGAGTCCCGCGGTCAACGTCCTCAATCCGCACGGAGGGGTCGAGCGGGCCTATCTCGCCGGCGAGTTCGCGTCCATCAGAAGCCCTCTCTACCTCGTCTACAAGCTAATGAAGAGGTACCTGTCGATCCGCCATTACCTGGAGGTCGGACTGCAGGCGGCGCTCTACCGGGAGCGCGGCCTCAAGAAGGTCATTGCAATCTCGTCGATGATAAAAAGCGATATCGTGCGCTATTACGGTTTTCCCGAGGAGCGGATCGCGGTGGTCTTCAATTGCGTCGACATAGGCCGTTTCCATCCGCACAACCGAGCCATTTACAGGGACAAGAAGCGAAGGGAGCTGGCCGTCGCGGACGACGCCTTGGTCTTGCTCTTTGCGGGCAACAATTACAGGCTGAAAGGGCTCGATACGCTCATCAGGGCGCTGCCGTTCCTGAAAGGGGATTTTCCGGGGCAGGAATTCCATCTCCTCGTTGTCGGGCGGGGCCACGAGAGGCCATACCGGAGGCTCTCACGCCTCCTCGGCGTGTCCGCCAGTGTCTCCTTCCTCGGCAGCGTCACCGGCATGGAGCACTACTATGCGGCGAGCGACATCTATGTCCACCCCACGTTCTACGACTCGTGCTCCCTCACTGTTCTCGAGGCTCTGGCGAGCGGCCTGCCCGTGGTGACGTCACGGTTCAACGGCGCCTGCGACGCCATCGTCTCGGAAGAAGGGGGCCGGGTGATCGGCAACCCGGCAGACCCGCGTGAGCTTGCGTCCGCTGTCGCCTTCTACGTTGATGAAAAGAGGCGGGACCGCGCCAGGACCGTCACACGCTCATGGATGGAGGCGTACAAGCCTTCGCGCAATGTGGAGGAGACGCTGGCGGTCTACTACGAGGTGGTTCGAGCCGGAAGCCTTTAGGCGCGTTGCCTACTTGCGGAGGAAGAACGACTTCACAGCTTTGGATAGGTACGTGAGGTCGAGCGCGGCTGCGGGCCTCATCGACAGGGCCTTCAGGTAGTGCTCGCGGGCCAGCGCGCCCTCTCCGGAGCGATAGAGCCTCCTGAAAAGCTCCAGGTGCCTCTTCGAGCTAAGCTCCCTTCTCATGTATTCCAGGGCCCCTTCATAGAAGGGATCGTCGATGACGGCCGTGACGAAGGCCATGCCTTGGGTTATGATCTCATTGACGTCGTGGCGCAGGCTGTCGCCGTGATGGAGGTTTACCACCGTGGGCCTGGCAACAAAATAGCCCCTGGAGGCAAAAAATACCTTTGAGAAGTAGACGACATCCTCGCCGTTCGAGAGATGATCCGGGAAGGTGAAGCGCTTGGCCAGCGGTGCCCTGATCATGGCCGCACTCGTTTGGAACCTGAGGTGCCTGAGCAGCAGATCCTCGTAGAACCTGTCCGACGCCCTGTCGCTCCTTTTTCGCTTGTCGTGGTATACGTTGCCCTCTTCGTCGCAGGAGTAGGTATCGGTGAAGACGATGCCGATCTCGGGGTGCCTCTTCAGCACCTCCGCCCTTACGGCTACGGAGTCCTCCATGAGGTAGTCGTCCGCGTCCAGGAAGGCGATGAACTCCCCGGCGGCCCGGCCGAGTCCTGTGTTCCGCGCTGACGAGACGCCCTGGTTTTGTTGAAATAGATAGACCACCCGGTCGCCGAATCCCCTCACTATTTCACTCGTGCCGTCCACTGAGCCGTCATCCACGACGATGATCTCCAGGTTGCCGTAGGTCTGGTCGAGACAGGATCGTACAGCCTTTGACAGATAGCGGCCGTAGTTGTAGGTTGGGATTATTATGGATACGAGAGGGGAAGGGCCGCCCGCCGGCGGAGAGTTCGCGTTATGGGTCATCCGGCTGATCCGTTCAATTGAAACCCCGTCAAGGCGGTCTCATGTTACCACCGGCCAAAAGGCCAGTCAAGGTACCCCTCACCCGGCTTGCGCCCTATTGCCTTCTGGGAGAAGAAGGGTTACTTTCCGAAAAGAAGAGCGATCTTGATATCGCTTCAGCTAGAAGGAGGTTTCCAATGAGCAGATGGTATTTCATCATTTTTCTGTCGCTTCTTCTCCTCCCCTACGCAATCCCTGTCTACGCACAGGTTGGGGATGTCGATGACGAAGCGGCGGTTATGTTAGTCGCGGACATGGCATCGCAGGACCAACCCGCTGACCCGGGTCCTGCCATGGAGGGACAGATGGGTCACGAAGGACATTCGATGCCCATGATGGGTCAAAAAGGCCATGAGGAGCATAAAGGCCATTGGGCCGGCTTCCTCAACCTGTCAGAGGATCAGAAGGCCAAGATCAAGGATATCCACGCACGCTTTTACGCGGAAACACGGGGCTTGAGGTACGACCTTATGGAGAAACGCATCGAGCTGAGACGTCTCTTCCTCGACCCCAAGACAGACGCGGCCGCAGTTATGGCCAAGGAGCGGGAAGTGAGCGCCCTGCGGCAGAAACTCGGGGACGCCATGGCCCGGATGATGGTCGACTGGAGAGGGGTGCTGACCCCGGAGCAGCTCCAGAAGCTCGACATGATGTTTCTAACCCATCACGAAGGCATGGGCGGCATGGGCATGCCGGGCCGTATGGGCATGATGGCAGGCCGTTGGGCATGATGCAAGGCCGCATGGGCTCGTCCGGTTGTATGGGGATGCATGAGGGCGGCATGCGTTAAGGGTCTAAAATCCCTTCTTTGATGCCCGTGCCCGCATTACGGCGGGTTCGGGCATCTTCTCTTTCATGCCCGTGCCCGCATCACGAGCCCTTGAATGATGTCGTTGTAATGGATCACCCCTATGAGGCGGTCCTGCACATCGACGACCGGTATCATCCGAAAATGATACTTGGCGAACATCTCTTCCAGGTCGTCCCTCGTGGTCTCCTCTTCGGCAACGACGACGGACGTGATCATGATGTCGCCGAGGCGCGCGGTGTCGGGGGCGAGCACCAGGTCGCGAAGGTCGACCACTCCTACGAGCACGGCATCCTCGAGGACAAAGACATAGGAGACGACTTCGTGCTCGTACCCGCCGCCTCCTGATCTTTCCCAGCACTTCTCCCACTTGCTCTTCCTTCCCGAAGGTGAGGAAGTCGGGTGACATCAGCTCGCGGGCCGTGATCTCCCGCTCCGAGATGATCCTTCTGATCCTCTTGGCCTCCCTCTCCGGGAGGAGCTCGATGAACTTCTGCGCGTCCTCATAGGGGAGGACGGAGAAGAGATCGGCGAGCTGCGGTATCGAGAGCTCCGAGAGTATGTTTTGGGCCTTTTCCTTTCGCAGCGCGGCGAACAACTGCCTCTTGGCCCTGGGCTCCGCATGGGTCAAGGTTTCCGCGGCCTTCTCGGAATCGAGGGCGGCAAAGAAGGCCTCCTGCTCCTTTCCCGAAAGCATCTCGAGCACGTCGGCGAGATCTTCCCCGGGCAAGTCGAGGGCACTCTCCTTTCTTACGGACAGAGAGACGGTGTCCCCCGTAACCGCATCCTCTACCGAGAAAGGCTGCACGTATTTCCAGGATATGAGGCGATCCTTGATCCATCGAACGCTGCCCAGTCCCCATTTTCGCATGAATCCGTTGAATGAGGCGTCCACGTGGATAACGATCATGCGCCCCCTCGAATAGAGCAAGTGCACGTCGTTGACCACCTCGACCCTTCGGCCGTCCGTATCGAGGATGGTCTTGCCCATAAGGTGCTGATTGATGAGTATCCAGCCCGGCTGATCGACAAAGGGCGGGTAGGTATCGCCGGTCTCAGGGGGCATTACCAGGAGCGCGTCGGGCTCGATGCCGATGACCCTGTCCCATGGGATGAATTCCGTGGGCTTCCCCCAGCCGTGCTCGATATAGACGCCCGCAGCCTCCGGATGAGGCTCGGTGAGCTGGAACACGAGATCGGAGAGCTTTCCGAGGCGATTGTCGATCTTCCCGGCGCAAACCGGCCGCTTCAGAAGCTCCGAGAACCAGAAAAACTGAAAATCTCCCCGGCCCATGGAATTCACCAGCCTGGGTTCCGATGCGGTGCCCGCCATGAGGACCTCCTCTCCTTGGCCGACATTGGCCAGGAAAAAGAACGGTGTCTGAACCTTGGACTCTAATGCTGTAACTATCGTTCCGCAGAATCTCCTGGTAACGACTTAGATGAAGCGAGGAGAGGGTGCGACTAAAGGCCTCCTTAAGGAACCGCCAGGCTCAAGGGGAGACCGAAGAGATCAGAGGATCTGGACGATATCCGCGAGCGGAAGCGGCTTCGCTCCATCTGATGTGCTTGTGACCGCCAGGGTCGTCTTCCATTACGCCGCTTGCTCCTTCCCCGGACTTTGTCAAACCTTAAACCAGCCGTCCTGCCAAGTCAATAGAAAAGTAGAACCCTTGATTCCCTATAAACCGCAGGTGGGCTCCCGGAGTTAGTAAGGAACGCGCCCAAGGGTGTATACTAAGGGAATGGCGGAGGATTCCATATGGACGTAAAGCAGAAGGCTTCAGCCTTTGCCGTCTGCACGTCCCTGGCCCTGGCAGTGGCCAAGTTCGCCGTGGGACTCATGTCGGGCTCCATGACGGTAGTCTCGTCCGGTCTCGACAGCCTCCTCGACGTCTTCATGTCAGGCATGAACCTCTTCGCCATAAGGAAGGCGGCCCAGCCCGCAGACGACGACCACCAGTACGGTCACGGAAAGGCCGAGAGCATTGCAGGCACCATCCAGGCCGTGGTGATCGTGCTCACCGGGGCGTTCATCATTTACAAGGCCGTCAAGGAATTCCTGGGCGGAGAAAGGATCGCCTATTCGTACTGGGACCTGTGGGTCATGTGTCTCTCCCTCGTCTTCAGCCTTGTGATTTCCTCCGTCCTGAGAAAAACGGGCCGACGAACCGAATCGGACGCACTCAAGGCCGACGCCCTCCATTACACGAGTGACCTCTATTCGAACTCCGCCGCCATTGCCGCGATCGTCCTCACCTACTACTCCGGTTGGACTTTCTTCGACCACGCCTTCGCCGTGATCACCGGTCTCATAATTGTCCTTTCTGCAGTGAAGATCCTGAAGGGAAGCGTATCGGGTCTCATGGACCGGCGCATACCTCCGGAAGTCGAAAGGGAGATAAAGGCGATTATCGAGGACATGCCCTTCCCGTACGCGGGGTACCATAAGCTCCGGACCCGCTTCTCGGGCAACAAGAAGTACGTGGACTTCCACCTGCTTACGTGCCGGAAGCTCCGGATCGACGAGGCCCACGAGCTGGCGACGAGATAGAGGGCCGGATCGCGGAAAAGATCGCCTCCCTCGACACGGTCATCCATGTGGAACCGTGCGCCTTTCCCTGTGAGCTGACCGAAGGAAGCTGCACCGTCATCAGGATGCGCCTGCAAAAAGGGGGGTCGCGTCTTTTCGCTGATGACAAGCGGGTCAGATGAAGGTACAATGTAATACCATCCCATCGGTTGGCCGGTGCGAAAGCATTGCGAGCATACAGGCACCGCACTGACCGGCCAAAGGAGTTGATATGCGTGAAAAGAGCAAGATAAGACAGTATGTAGAATCGATTGCCATTGCGGCCCTCCTCGCCATTTTTGTGAGAAGCTTCGTGGTCGAGGCTTTCACCATTCCGTCGGGCTCCATGGAGCCTACCCTGCTCGTGGGCGACTATCTCCTGGCCAGTAGGCTGAGTTACGTGGTGAAGGTCCCCTTCACCGACGTCGTTCTTTTCCGCCTTGGAGAGCCGAAGCGGGGAGACATAGTGATCTTTCGCTATCCCCTGGACCCAAGCAAGGACTTCGTGAAAAGGATCATCGCCAAGGGAGGAGATACGGTCGAGATCAAGGACAAAATCGTCTACGTCAACGGCCTCAAAGTCGACGAAGGATACGCGCACTTCTCGGACCATACGGTGATCCCGGGGAGCCGGGTGCCCCGGGACAACCTCAACCCTGTCAAGGTCCCCAAGGATTGCTATTTTGCCATGGGGGACAACAGGGACAACAGCAGCGACAGCAGGTTCTGGGGTTTTCTCAAGGCAGACGACCTCGTGGGGAAGGCGGAGATCATCTACTTTTCCCTGGATGGCGATGCCGACAGCCCCCTTAGTTCCGTGAGATGGCAGAGGCTCGGCCATGTGATAAGGTGACGGGGAAAATGGCGCGCCCGACAGGATTTGAACCTGTGACCTTCGGCTCCGGAGGCCGACGCTCTATCCAGCTGAGCCACGGGCGCCACTATCCTAATATAGCACAGCCTAGAGCCTCAAGGAAAGGGATTTGACCGTCGCACCCGTTGGCCGAAGGGGGGCGTCTTGGCCGTTCGCGCGCAAATTCAGTTGACATGGGAAGACGGGCGCGTTAGCTTGTAAGAAATCTACAGGGGGAGGACGCACACCAATGGATGGCAGGGTAGCTAGGGTAACCGAGGTCATCGCAGGCTCGCCGAAGAGCTTTGACGACGCAGTGATGGTAGGCTTCAAGAGGGCGACAAAGACCCTGAGGGGCATAACAGGCCTCAAGGTAAAAGACTGGCGGGCGAAAGTGGAAGACGGCAAGATTGTCGAGTACCGCGTGACCCTCGAGGTGCTCTTCATCCTCGAGAGTTGAGGCGGAGACCGCCGCTGTCCGGGAATCCCCGAAAATGCCAGACCAGAAGCCGCGCGTAGTAGTGGTATTTCCTTCTGATTGACTCACTGAAAAAGAAGAAAGGCAGCACGGTCACGGCCAGGAGAAAGAGAATGGCCTTGATTGCCCTGACGAGAATGAATGCCCCGTAGTAGGCCGTGGAGTGGTATTTCCTCATGAACTTGTAAAGGGAGATGGAGTATTCGATCCTTCCCCTGACCCACGAGCGGCCCACCGTTTTCCCCTGGAGATGGACGAGCTTCGCTCCGGGGAAAAAGACCACCCTCTTCCCCTCCTTCCCCGCCCGAAGGCAAAAATCCGTCTCCTCCAGATAGAAAAAGAACCTTTCGTCGAATCCTCCCAGGAGGTCAAGGACCTCCCTGCGCACCATGATGGCGGCGCCTATGAGCGATTCCACGTCGAGGGGCCCGGTGAGCCCGATGCCCTTTGTCCTGAATCTGCCCGGGAGCACCCTCTCGAGCAGCGACCGGGGGAGCACTTCGAAGGCCATGGAAGGCGTAAGGGCAAAGGAGCGCTGGGGCCGCATGTCCTCGTAGACCAGTTGCGGTCCGGCGATGCCTATGTGCGGGTCCCGCTCCATGAATTCGACCATCTTCGCCGTCTGGCCCGGAATGAGGCGGGTATCCGAGTTGAGCAGGAGGACGAGCTTACCCTTGGATGAGCGATAGCCGCTATTCACAGCCGCAGCGAATCCCCTGTTCTCCCGGTTCTTCACGCATGAGACCCACGGATATCCATCGGCTATCATTGCATCCGTTCCGTCGCTCGACCCGTTGTCCACAACGATCACATCCTCGATCATGGGCCGCAAACCCGCATCGGCCTCGATGGACCGGAGGAGGGAATCGAGGAGATCTCTCGTGTTCATCGTGATAATGACGATCGAAAGCACGGTATATCCTATCGTAAGGGTAGCATGAGCGCAAGCGGGCAATTACTGGGGCTCAGCGCCCCCTCACCGGGCAAAGCCCGGCGAGCCTCCCCCCTCAGAGACTCGCTGCGCTCGCCTAGGAGCGACCAGTGACATCGCTCGCCCCCAACCCTCGCTCCGCTCGATTGCCGTCGGCTCAGCGCCCCCTCCACCGGCATCAGCCGGTCGCGCCTCCCCGAGAGCTGCTCGAGGCGGGATTCAACAGGATCACGCGAGGGTGTTGAGAAGATCGATGCCTTTGCGTATGGCATCCTCAGCGGCTGCAAAGGAGATGCGCATATGGGATTTCTTTCGGGAAAAGACGCTGCCCGGTATGATGAAAAGCTTCTTCTCCAGGGCCCGCTCCACAAAGGCATCCCCGTCTCCCCCGGGGGCTTCGGGAAAGAGGTAAAAGGCGCCGCCTGGCCTGACCACCCGAAACCTGTCTTTGATCCCGTCATAGATGAGGTCCCTTTTGCGCCTGAATTCATCGATGAGGGCAGTCGTGTCGTAGTCGAGGGCCAGGAGAGCCGCTTTCTGCGCAACAGAATTGACGCTTGAGAAGACGTACTGCTGCATGGTTACCATGCTGTCGATGATCGCTTTCGGACCCGCAGCAAAGCCGAGGCGCCATCCTGTCATGCCCCAGTTCTTGGAGAAACCGCCGAAGGTGACCGTATTCTCGTAGAGCCCGCCGAGGTAGATCCTTTGACCGGCGCGGTCGAAGACGAAATGGTCGTATACGTCGTCCGAGAATAGGAGGAGGTTCCTTTCCCTCGCGAGGCGCGCCACGAGGTCCAGCTCTTCCTTGGAGTAGACGGCACCGGTCGGGTTGTTCGGGCTGTTGATCAGGATAATCCTCGTTTTGTCCGAAAGGGCGCCTTTGAGGTCTGCCTCTCTTATGGTGAAATCGGGATACGTGTCGAAGAAGATTGGTTTGCCTCCGAGAAGGAGGGTCTGATACTCGTAGAGCACAAAATAGGGATCGGGGATCACGATCTCGTCGCCGGGGTTGAGGGTGACCATGAGGGCGAGAAGGAGCCCCCCGGTGACACCCGCTGTGACGATCACGTCATCGCAGATGATCCCCTTATCGTGGAGGTGACGGAGGATCTTCTCCCGGAGCTCCGGGATCCCTCCGGACGGTGTGTATTTGTTAAAGCCCTTCCTTATCCAGCGGATTCCTTCTTCTCTTATGACCTCGGGTATGTCGAAGTCAGGCTCGCCGAGGCTCAGGTCCACGGGGTCCCGGACGCTCCGGGCGAGGTCGAAGATCTTCCTCACACCTGAAGGACGAAGGTTTTGCACCCTCTCAGAAAGCCACACCAGCCCCCTCCGTAAGCCTCGACGTTCCCGTTAGCCTAATGCTTCTCCACGAAGGAATCCAGAAAAAAAGCGTCCCTAAGGGGATGGGCAGACCCATCCCCTTACTTAGAACGCTCGCAGCTGCCATTCGCCTTCAGTGTGCCGACCCAGGGTCTTTAGGCTTCGGGAACTTCTCCAGGTCCTTCATCAGCTCGGCCGAGCTCGTCGTCTCCAAGCACCACGTCCTCGAGCTTTCCGGAAAGGAAGGCGTCATAGGCGCCGAGGTCTATGAGGCCGTGGCCGCTCCAGTTCATGAGAATGACCGTCTCCCGCCCCTCTTCCTTAGCCTTTCTCGCCTCCTCGATCACGCATGCGATGGCATGGTTCGTCTCGGGTGCGGGGACAAACCCTTCCGTCCGTGCAAAGGTGAGGCCGGCGGCGAAGGTCTGGCTCTGGGTGTAGGCGCGTGCCTCTATCAAACCGTCCCCGAGAAGCCTGCTCACGAGGGGAGCCATGCCGTGATAGCGCAGGCCTCCGGCGTGGATCGGAGCAGGCATGAAAGCATGGCCCAGGGAATACATGGCCATGAGCGGAGTCTTGCCCACCGTGTCCCCGAAATCATAGACATACGGCCCCTTGGTAAGGGTAGGGCAGGATGCCGGTTCGCACGCGACCACTTTTACGTCCTTGCCGTTCATCTTGTCTCTCACGAAGGGGAAGGTCAAGCCTGCGAAATTGCTGCCTCCTCCCACGCATCCCACCACGACGTCGGGATACTCACCGGCCTTTGCCATCTGCTGCTGGGCCTCGAGGCCCACCACAGTCTGGTGCATGAGCACGTGGTTGAGGACGCTGCCCAGGGAGTACTTCGTGTCCGGGGACGCAAGGGCGTCTTCCACCGCCTCGCTGATGGCGATGCCGAGGCTGCCCGGATGCTCCGGGTTCTGGCCAAGGAAATCCCGGCCGGTCTGCGTATCGGGGCTGGGGCTCGGCACGCAGCTTGCTCCCCAGGTCTCCATGAGCACCTTCCTGTACGGCTTCTGATTGTAGCTCACCCTTACCATGTAGACTTTCACTTCGAGCCCAAACTGGTTGCCGGCGAAGGCAAGGGCGCACCCCCACTGGCCTGCCCCGGTTTCCGTAGTGAGCCTTTTTACTCCTGCCATCTTGTTGTAGTACGCCTGGGCCAGGGCGGTATTCGGCTTGTGGCTTCCCGCGGGGCTCACGCCTTCGTTCTTGAAATAGATATGGGCCGGCGTGCCGAGAAACCGTTCGAGGCGGGATGCCCGGTAGAGCGGCGTCGGCCTCCAGATGAGGAGCTTTTCGAGAACCGGCTCGGGTATGTCGATCCACCTTTCGGTGCTCATCTCCTGCTCCAGGAGGCTCATAGGGAAGAAGCTCAGATCTCCCGGGCCTGCGGGCTGACCCGTGGTCGGGTTGAGGGGCGGGGGCAACGGCGTTTTCAGGTCCGCCTGAATGTTGTACCATTGCCTCGGCATGTCCTTTTCTTCAAGAAGTATCTTCGTATTCACGTCTCCCTCCATTCGGATGATTTGCCCGGAAAGAAACAAAAAGGGGTCATGGGACAGGCCCATGACCCCTCACATACAAGGCCATGAGCAGTTGCGAAACCGCACATGGCCCCCGCTTGGCGGTTTCACAATCGGAAAATGCACCACCACCAAGCGCCGCTGAAGGTTGCGTTGTTTTCTTTCCTGAACATGCCCCTTTTATAGCACGGCCCGGAAGGGGGTGTCAAGGGTATTTTGGCTCGATTTCCGCCATCTAGAGCGTTCCGCAGAATTCATTCTCGTTTAAGCTGCTTTACCGCCCGGCTTCATCTTTTCCTTCGCTTCGCGAGGCTCCAGTCTCTCACCCTCCCTAAAGCCTCCTTCCGGCAGGTCTCTCGGAACTCGTAGAAAGACCGCAAAAGACGCGGTCTTTCTACTCAGACAGTCCTCGCCCTCTCGCCTTGCGGCGCACCGCTCCCTTGAGGCTTAAGGAGGGTACCCGAGAGCCTTCCGCATGCTACGCTCAGGAAAAGATTACGCCGGGGTAAAGGTTACTTTATTTTGCGGAACGCTCTATCTTGGGCAGGATTCGGAGTCCGCGAAAGTACCTGGCGGGTGATGGGAAACAAGGCGAAAAAAAAGTATGTTGCACATTAGTGGGAACGTCGGATACAATGGGAGAGGAACCCGAGAACGCGCTTGACAAAGGCCGAAAAAGTGCTAATATTTATATAAGTTCTGCAAGTCATCCCATGCAGTATGAAATGCCCTTGTGAAAAGCCAGGGCATTTTTTTCACCTGGAGAAAGGTAGATGAGCATAAAGAATTTCGATCAGATCAAGACTCTCATTGATATCGGCATGGAAAAGGGCTATCTGACGCCCGATGAGATAAATGATTTCCTCCCTCAGAACATCTTCTCCCCCGAGGACATCGAGGATATCTTCGACTTCCTGTCCGAGTCGAATATCGACGTGGTCGAGACGATCAAGGAGAAGATCGAGACCACCGAGGAGGAGCAGCACGAATGGGAGGAAGTGGAGCGCTTCCCCACCGAGAAGACGGACAACATCATCTGGGCGTATTTGAAGGACATCGGGAGGATTTCACTCCTCTCTTCCGAGGAGGAGTACGACATCGCCAAGAGGATCGAAGAAGGCGAGGGACGCATCAGGGGCCTCCTCTTCGAGATGCCTCAGGCGATTGCCGAGCTGCAGGATCTCGTGGCCCAGATCAGGAAGGATGCGGTGAACATCATCGACATCCTGAAGAACATCGATGAGATGACCTTCACGAAGAAAGACGAGGAACAGTACAAGAAAAAGACCGTAACCCTCTCCAACAGCCTCAAGAGCCTCTACGAGAAGAAAGAAGAGATGAAGAGGCAGATGGCCAAAGCCGACGAGTTCACCAGAAAGCAGACCGAAAAGAAGATACGGGCTGCCGAGTCCAAGATAGGAGAGGTGCTTACCAACCTCAACCTGCAGAAAAAGGTCCTTGAAGACATCACGAGGAAAGTACAGAAGCGGGCCAAGTTCCTGGACGACCGTGAAGCCCGGGCCGTGGAGAAGAGCCTTCACGAGATGGACCTCGTCGAAAGGGAGCTGAAGGTAGTCAAGAACCGTCTGATCAAGGCCAACCTCAGGCTCGTGATCAACATAGCGAAGAAATACCTTAACAGGGGGCTTTCCTTTCTCGACCTCATACAAGAGGGGAACATGGGCCTCATGAAGGCCGCGGAGAAGTACGACTACCAGAAGGGCTATAAGTTCTCCACTTACTCTACCTGGTGGATTCGCCAGGCAATCACGAGGGCCATCGCCGACTATGCGAGGACGATCAGGGTGCCTGTTCACGTCCTCGAGACGATGAACAAGATCACTAAGGTGACTATCTCCCTTTTTCAGGAGCTCGGGAGGGAGCCCACGCTCGAGGAGATTTCGGTCAAGGCTGCCCTGCCCCTGGAGAAGGTAAGAAAGATCATGAAGGTGTCGAACGAGCCTATTTCCATAGAGACTCCCATCGGCGACGACGATTCAAAGCTCGGGGACTTCATTGCCGACCCGAAGTCGCCCTCCCCCTTCGAGGAGCTCGTCAACATCTCGTGCAAGGAAGAGATAGACAAGGTCCTCTCCACCCTTACACCGAGGGAGGAGAAAGTGATCAGGATGAGACTCGGGATAGGGGAAAAGACCGACTATACCCTCGAAGAAGTGGGCGACGTGTTCGGCCTCACCCGGGAGCGGATACGGCAGATCGAGGCCAAAGCCCTGAGAAAGCTGAAACACCCCTCGAGAAGGAAGAGACTGGAAAGCTTCCTCGAATAAGTCAGCCTGATAATCCGGATATTTCCCTTGCGCACCCCACGGCTGTTGTCCCGTGCTTTGGCTTTCGCAACATCGGATTAGCTGGCTGCCCTTTAAGTCTCTCTCTCCACTATATGGTTCGCCAGGTCGAGAAGCGCCGACTTGTAAGGAGAATCGGGGAATATGGCGAGCAGCTCCTTTGCGCAGCTTATGTGCCCCCGCGATAATTCGGCCGTATAATCCAGGCCCTCGTACTTCTCGATGATTCCCTTTATCGTTCGGAAGTCTTTTCCTGTCACCCTCTTCTTGGTGAGGCCTTCTTCGATGAACGCCTTTTCTTTGCCGGTAGCTGACTTGAGGGCATGGATGAGGGGAAGGGTGACCTTCCCTTCCTTCAGGTCCCTCCCCGCGTCCTTACCCAGCGTCTTGCCGCTCGATGTGTAGTCGAGGAGGTCATCGGTAAGTTGAAAGGCCATGCCCACGTGGTAGCCGAAGTCCCGCAGCGCCTTCCTCTTCTCGTCATCGACCTTCCCCAGGAGCGCGCCTATCTCGCACGCGGCGGAAAGGAGGACAGCTGTCTTGCATCCGATCACTTCAAAGTACTCCTCCTCCAGGGTCTTGGCGTCGGAAGTCTTCAGCAGTTCGAGGATCTCGCCCTCTGCGAGGTCGGTCGTGGCCTTTGACATGACCTTGAGAATCTCCTCGTTGCCGCCGGATACCATGAGATCGAAAGACTTGCTGAAGAGAAAGTCGCCCACGAGAACGCTCGACTCGTTGCCCCAGACCGTGTTGGCCGTTGCGGTGCCGCGCCTCGTCTCTGCGTTATCCACGACGTCGTCGTGCAGGAGCGTGGCCGTATGGATAAACTCGACTATCGCTGCGTAAGGCAGGTGACCGTCCGCCTCGTAGCCACAGAGCTTCGACGAAAGGATGACGAGGATCGGCCTTATCCTCTTCCCCCCCGACTTCACAAGGTGGTGCACCACGTCTCTGATGAAGGTGACCCTCGTGGTGAGCAGCTTCTCGATGGAATTCTCGAGTTTGTCGAGATCTTCCCTGATGAGTCTGACGACTCCTTCCATCCCGGGCCCTTCACGCATAATAGGCTTTTACTTCCTCCGTGTAGTCGCCGTCGGCGTATATATATAGGGGGGCCTCCACTTTCAAGTCGATCCCGCCCCCTTTCAGCAATTCGAGCAACAGAAGCTTCGCCGGCTCTCCTGCCCTCGAATGAACGAGCCGAAGCCTCTTAGGCTCGAGATTCCGGGATTTCGACTCATGCACGACCTCTCCCAGCCTCTTCGCCGGGTAGATGAGGTAGAGCCGCCCGCGGGTCTCAAGGAGCGAGGAAGCGACGGAAAGCAGTTGAACAAGATCAAGCTCGGACTCGTGCCGGGCGATGAGGCGGGAAGGGCCCGGACTCCGTCTGCCCGTCTTCTCTTTTACGTAAGGAGGATTCGACACGACCGCGTGAAAACTGCCTAGCCCTCGTCCACTGTTCTTCACGTCTCCCTTGAAAAACTCGACGTTCCCGCACCCGTTAAGGTCCCTATTCCTGAGGGCCAGATCGTACAGCTCGTCCTGGATCTCTATGCCCACGAGCCGGTTGCCGCAGCCCCTTTTTGCCATGTATATAGGTATGATACCACAACCTGTGCCCACATCCAAAAGGGTTTCGTGTTTCTTCAAGCGAACGAAGTTGGCAAGGAGAAGGGGGTCCATGGAGAAACGATACCCCTTCTTCTTCTGGATCACCAGCACCTTCTCGTTGCAGAGAACATCGAGGGTCTCATCCTTCCGGACAGGATCAGCCATATTTGTGAAACACGAGGCCGGTCAGCACTTTGGGGTAAAAGTAGGTCGACTTCGGGGGCATGCAGAGGCCACCCTCGGCAATGGCCTTGACCTCGTCGACGGTGGTGGCCGGAACAAAAAAGGCATAGTCGTATTGACGGCTGTCCGCGCGCCTCACTGCTTCGTCCGGGTCGTTGAGGAAAGAGATCTCCTTGTCCTCGATCCCGAGAAGGAACTTGAGCACGCCGCTGTGCACCACGTTGACCCGCAATTGCCGCACTGCCTCGTTGTTTTCCAGGTCAAAGGGGATGGCTTTCTTCTGCCTGAGGACATGAAGAGTTGGCTTTTCCCGGGCACCGTATAGGAGAAAGGAGGGAACGGGGGAAGAGGAGATGCCGGCGATGAGTCGCTCCAGGACCGGCCCGTGATCGACAGCTATCTCGGAACAGTCGAAGAAGGGCTCCAATGGCGCGAGGATTTCTTCGATGCCCCTGGGGCGGGTAAGCTTCACCAGCCTGTGGTAGGGTAGCACGCTGACCCCGGAGGCGTGCATATCCGTCAGGTAGATGGCAACATAGGGCAGACCGAGGTTGAAGGAGACGCTCAGCCTGTGGTGGCCGTCGGCTATGTAGAGATTCTTCTCATTCATGAGGCCTGCGAGCCTCGCCATCTCCGTTGTATCGGTCATCCGGTAGAACCTGTTTCTGTTGGATTGCTCATCCACGAAATCGTACAGCTTCTCCCTGGTCGCCCCTTCGAGGAGCGGTCCTATCTCCTCTGACCCATCCTCGTACATGGCAAAGATGAGGCTCGTAAAAGTCTTGAGGGCCTCCGTCAGCATCTGTCTGTCTTTTTTTGCCGACTCCAGCGTCTGTTCGTGGGTGAGTATGCGCTCTCTGTCGAGCCGCACGAGGGGAATGAAGCCCGTCCGCCGGAGATGCGCGTTGTGGACGGAAAACTCCTGCTCATAGACGTACATGGAATCTTCGTCATCAAAAGAAAGGGTCCTGTCGGCGATCCAGGTGTCAAGGGTTCTCCGGGCAGCCCCGTATGGGTCGAGTCCCCCCTGCCCCATGGGCAATTCCAGTCTGACGGCATTGCACGGAGCGCGCCCGTAGTAGAAAGAAGGGTCTGTGATGACATCGTAGGGAGGACAGACACACGCCGATATGTCGTCGATCCTCTCTCTATTGTACCGTAAGCCCTTGAAGGCCTTTATTAGGGGTTCCGCCATGGAGCCTTTTGGTGTACCACAGCCGCACAGGGCTTGTCAATCGCAAGAGTCGGCGGGGTTAGCCTCACCCGACGCGGGTGTGTTTCCGCACCCATTCGGAGAGGCTGCTGAGACGGTAGTAGTGCGCCATAGTGTGGAAACAGGTGGAAGAGCAGAGGCTCATGCAGTTCTGCTTGAGGGCGGACAGCCCTTCCTGGTTGAACCGCTCATCCCCTATGCGCCCCCAATCATGATCGTAATTGATCATGTCGAAGCAGGGGGAGAGGGTACCGTCCGGCCTGATGAGGGCCCCGTTAACGCCCGCCCTGCAATCCCACTGGCCCAGCTCCCCGCGCATCCGCCGCTTGAAAGACTCGAGGTGAGCGATGGAATTGACCATGGGCCAGCCGGCCCGCTGTCTCTCGATGAGCCAATCGAGGAGACGGTCTACCTCTTCATATTCGTCCGGGGTAACGAAGAGGCCGTCATCCCTATGCTTGTAGTGGGTCTGGTCCGTGAAGCTGTGGGGCGGCTCGTTGAGATGATAGTCGGTGCCGATCCTGTTCTGATGGGCTATTTCCGTGAGAAGCTTCACGTCCTTGATATTGGAGCGGCAAATGTTGATATTGAAAAAGACGAGATAACCGTACTCCCTCTGTTTTTCCACGAGGTATCTGAACTGGGGCTCGATGGGGAGCAGGGCCTTGGGCAGCCCTTTTCTAGGCGCGACACAGTCCACGGCCAGGTTGACCGCGGCTACCCCGGCTGCTCCCATCTCATCGATGAAGGCCTCATCCATCAGGTAGCCGTTGGTGGGCAGATACATGAAGAACCCATTCTTTTCCCCGTATCGGATGACTTCCAGCGTGAAGTCCTTCCGTACCAGAGGCTCTCCCCCCATGAGCGGCACGACTCTGCATCCCACTGATTTCAGCCAGTCGAGGGCAGCCTTGGCGGTCTCCAGGTCCATCCCCTTTCTCTTGTTGTCGTACTGATGGCAGTAGTGGCAATCGACGTTGCACTTCCACTCTGTGTAAAGATAGCAAAGCACCGGCCTGAATTCTCCGGCATAGACTCTGGAATAGACGTAGGGGATGACCCAGCGGCGGAGGGCCCGCGCGCCGTTGGCCCATTTGTAGCTCAGCTCTGTAAACATCCAGCCACCTCCCTCGATTTGTACTGCCCAACCGAAATGCCGACTATCTACAAGCTCATACTATGGAGTATAGAATTATCAATAATTATAACACGGCACGCAGGAAAAGGGAGCCAAGAAAGCCAAAATCGTATGGCGCGAAGTTCACCGCGTTTCTTTGAGGCACCCGGAACCCATGTTGCGAAGGGTTAAAAAGAGAGGGCAACCCTTGTCTTCATTGACAAAATTGGAAACCGAGATTGTAGTTCGAAAGGATCATGAGTATATGCTCGAATATATCCCTTTAGCAGCAACTAGAAGGGTGTTGAAGCGCAGTCTTTTATTCGCGCTTTCCGGCGCGAGATAGGCAGTGCTAAGACACGTTGTGGATAAGGAGGTGTGCTATGGCACACACTGATGTAGAACAGGGAACCGTGATAAACATAGAGAAGGCGCATCAAAGCGAGAAAGTGTTGCTGGGTGGATCATTTGCGGAGACTGTTGCGGGAGCGGGCGCGATAGTACTCTCGATCCTCGGGCTCGTGGGTATCCTGCCGGAGTCTCTCCTCGCCGTATCGATGGTTGCCATGGGCGCAGCTTTCGCCCTGGAAAGTCTATCAATAGGCTCTCGGTTTAACTGGGTAGTGAGGCAGGCAGCCCGCAATTCCTTCGAGGTCGGTGAGCTAGGTGTCGGAATGACGACCGAATTCATAGGCGGTGCTGCTGGCATCGGGCTCGGGGTACTGTCGCTCCTCGGGCTGGTCCCTGAGATCCTGCTGCCCATAGGAGCCATTATCTTCGGCCTTACCCTGCTCTCTTCGGTGGGGGTTCAGGCCCGGCTCAACGACCTGGAAATGGAGTGCAGCCCGAACCACGAAATAGCAGGCAGAGTTACGCGGGAGGCGGTTTCCACGTCATCAGGCATACAGATACTCTTCGGGCTCGGGGCCGTGACACTCGGGATCCTTGCCCTTGTGGGGATTTTCGCTCCCATAACCTTGACCCTCGTGGCCACGCTCACGGTTGGGGGCGCCTCACTCTTCAGCGGCGCCGCCGTCTCGGCGAGAATGTGGGGCTTTGCCAGGTTTTGCAAGCTTCAGGCTCATCCGGCGAAGTTCTAGCCCACGGGATGTGACGAAGGGGCGGAAAGCGCTTTTCCGCCCCTTTTTCTGTCCTCTTCACGCGGCTCGGGACGTACCCTTTCCGGAGCAGACGTTGACAAAAGATCGCGCCGGAACCATACTTGGGAGGACATGTTCGATTTGGTGAGCCCCCTGCTCTTCGGCCTCGTCGGCAGCGTCCATTGCCTCGGTATGTGCGGTCCCCTGGTTCTCGCATACTCACTTCATCTGCGCCCCGGAAAGGCAGCGAACCCCCCGGGTCTTTGCCCTGAAGGCGCGGCACACCATCTGGCCTTCCATGGGGGTCGCCTCCTCACCTACGGTCTGCTCGGAGGCCTTGCTGCGGGTATTATCGGCATACCTGCCTTCCATCAGATCTTTGCGGCGCTCAGGGGCGGTGTGAGCCTCGGAGGCGGCATCCTGATGCTCCTCTTCGGCCTTTTTCTCGTCGGCGCAAGAATGAAAGGGGTCATTTCCCTCCCTTTGCCGGGGCAAACCCGCTTCATGGGCCGGGTCTTTCTTAAGCTCCTCGCTTCGAACGGCCTGCTACCAAAGGCCGGGCTGGGCCTCCTTTCAGGTTTCCTCCCCTGCATGTTCTCCTTTGTCATGATCGTGAAGGCCGCGGCCACCGGCAGCGTATTGTCTGGGTTCCTCACCATGCTCCTCTTCGGCGTGGGCACGGTGCCCGTTCTTTTCTTCACTGGTCTTTCCGCGTCCCTCCTCTCTTTCAAGGCGCGCATCCTCGGCGAGCGGGTCGCAGGGGGCATGGTTATGGCCATGGGCGTGATGCTGATCCTCCGAGGGGGCAGACATTTTCTGTAAGCCTTCCTGCCTTCCGCGGCGAAGTTCTGGACGGGAGACTCCGCTCTCGCTAAAATGTAGACACAGGATGGTTTACGGACAGATACAAAAAAAGACCGGAGGGGGTGTATCTATGACGAGAACCGATTCTAAGAAAGCTCTATTGGTTGTTGGTCTATCGATATTCTTTTTCTTGTCGACGCTGGCGCTGCCCCAACTTGGCCGGGCGCAAGCGCAGAACGTGCTGAAGTTCGGCAGTCTGATTCCCCTGATGCTGAAGGAAGGGGTGGAGATCAAGAAGTGGCACGACCTTTTCGCGAAGATGGTCAACGAGAAGGGGGGCTTGACCATCGGGGGGAAGAAGTACACTGTCCAGTTTTTCACCTATGACGTGGGGTACATGGATTCGGCAAAGACGCTCGCAGCGGTGCAGAAGGCGATCTTCCAGGACGGCGTCAAGTATCTCATAGACAATTTCGGCGACGTCTATAACCTCACCGTCGTCCACGCCGATCAGAACAAGGTGCTCTACTTGGGCGTCGGTTTCGGCGATGAGACTGTCTCCACCAAGTACCAGTACTTCTTCAGACCCCTTGGCGGCTACTTTACCTCGGCCACGAACTATCTCCTCGGCCTCGATTTCCTGAAGAAGGGCGCGAAGGCAGGTGTTGTCTGCACCGTCGATACGGAGATAGGCCGGGTGGCAGCCGTACAGTACGGCGGCGGAGAGGCCATGGCCGGCCTGAAGATGCAGCCGCCGATCTTCTTCGGCATGGACACGGTCGACTTCGGTCCCATCGCGACGAAGATAAAAAGCCTCAACGTCGACATGGTGGACTTCGGTGTGGCCGTGGGAGATCAGGTCGTCAACCTTATCTCTGCCCTCAAGGATGCGGGATGGATTGGGGTTATCTTCCCCGGCGCGGGCATCAATCCCACCACCTTTGCGAACATCGTGAAACGGGTGGGCAGTTATTTCGACGGCTCCGAGATGCTCTTTACCGACCCCAGGGGCATTCCCATCGTGGCAAACGATCCGGACATGAAGGCCCTCATAGACCGTTACCTCAAGGAATACGGGGAGTTCCATACCGAAGGGTGCCTTTGGCTCACCGGTTGGTTTACCCTCAAGGATGCGATGATGGCAACACAGAGCGTCGACACCACGGTCTTGAAGGACTTCATGGCTAAGGGAGAACTGACGCCCTTGTGCATGACCGGCTACGGGGCGCTCTTCGCACGGCCCGATATCAACCAGGTGCGGACGGTGGACGGCTGCACCGGGGCCGGAAGAGGGGTAGTCAAGAACGGGAAGCTCGAGTACTTAGGCCAGATGACTTCGAAAGACAACTACATCGCTACGATCAAGTTTCATAAACTCCAGGACGTCTACCAGAAGTACTGGGACCAGCACGGCAAACCGAAGTTCCCGCCTGAGAAGAGCACCCTCGATTTCTCAGATCTGACCAAGTAGCCCGCGAAAGGAACGCTCGGGGTCCCTCGTCCTTCCGAGGGACCCCGCCTTTCACAGAGAGGCGGGGAGATCAGATTTGGCTCAGTAGACTTATTGCTAGATCACGTTCGTAACGTCCTCAACGGGCTGTTCTTCTTTCATTCTACCGGAAATGCATCACCAGGTAAGTCCACACCCCGGTAACGAGGGAGATGGCGATCCCAAGGGGGATCGTCTTTCTGAGAATCTCCCCCTCCTTACCCACGGCGCCCACAAGGGACGCTGCCATTGCCATCTTGAAGGGGCTTGAAATGGAGCCTATGCCCGAGCCGACCATCATGGCAGCCGAGAGTACTTCGGGGGAAACGTGGAGAAATTGGGCAATCTCAACCTGGAGCTTGCCGAAGATCATGATCGACAGAGCGCCATACCCCGTGAGAAACGTCCCTATCCAACCGAGCATTGGTGCGAAGATAGGGTAGAAGCTCCCCGACATATTCGATAATCCGCTTGCGAGCACATAGGGGATGTTGTCTGCGCGGGAGACCGAACCGCTTGCGCTTCCATACCCGGTAAAGGCGATGATCTGGCCCATGGCGCCGAAGACCATCATCGCGGCCACCGCCTTCAAGGAGCTATTCGCCGTAGTCCTCGACGATTTCGCAGAATTCCTTGCGTCCGATCTTGAAGGCCCAGAGAGAGACCGCAATGGCGACAACCAGATACGTATACGCATCCATGAGTGGTCTGATCGTCACCACGTGGGCCGGAAGAACCGATACGGAGAATACAAGTCTCTGGCCGGCCAGAGAGCGAAGGGGAGGGTACATGTTGACTGCCGTCAGGCACGCGATGAGGATGAGGAATGGGGCCAGATCGGCGAGCCTGAAGGTTTTCAAGCCCGGGACTGCCCGGGACAGGAAAAGGGTCCCCGCAAGCACTGCGATGCCTGCGAGCATGCCGGCGGCCGAAGACGACGTATAGACCACGAAGACGAGGGCGAGGACTCGCGCAGGCAAGTCCCACGCAGGCGTTGAAGAGAATGTGCCCTTTTGCAAGTTCCCGTTTTCCCACGACGAGCGGCAGGAGGATGCCGCACATGAGCGTGGGGACCAGGGAGATGACAGCTGCTGTGATTGCAAGCTCGTGGAGATCGAGGCCGGTCACCAGGGAAAGGATGAGCAGGAATGCCCCGGCGAGGCTGAAAGACATGATCCCCGCATAGCCCCAGATTGCGAGGATGGCCGCGCTCTTGGCGGGAAGCCCTACTGCCTTGAGCGTGGGCGCAATGATCGGCTCGGCGATGATACCGGCGCCGGCAACGAAGTTCTCGATACCGAAACAGATGGCGCTCACCTGATGCATGGGATGGCGAAATCTCCCTGAGAGGCCGTTCACGACGCGGGGGAGCGCCCCTGTTCTAATGAGCAGGACAGAGAGCATGATGCCGAAGAAGACGATCAGGAGTAGCGGGAGAGTGGTGATGACCCCGTCGAGGGCGCCCAGGAGGATTGTCGTGACGGACGTGTGAAAAAGGGTGCCGGCAATGACCGATGTAAGGAGGAGGCCCCACAGAGATAGGCCTAAGGCGGACATATTGAGGAAGATTACCAGGACCGCTATCACGAGGACCGGCGAAGCGGCGGCGAGGAGCCGGAGAGTATCCGTTCCGCTAGGGCCCATTGACGCCCGTTGGACGTTTCTCAGCCATCGATAGATTATGACAGGATTCGTAGGCTGGCATCAAGAGAGAAAAGCCGTGAACGAAGAGCGGACTAGGGATTATCCGGCAGACGAGACAAGGAAGCCAGGAGAAAAGTTAGCGGGCGAGTCTGCTCCTCCCATCCCGTTGGATGATTCCCTTTATGCGCCTTAGCAGCACCGCGCCCGTGCCGGTGCTGAAGTGTATCTTCCTCCCCATGCTGCCCCCTACATCGGAGCCGCTAAGCTCGAGGTTCTTCCCTTTGAGGATCCGCACGGCAGTCTCTATGTTCTTCCTTCCCACGGTGTCAATATTCCCCCGAGTGGATTCGAGCATGTCAGACCCGCCGAGAAGCCTGATCTCCAACTCCCGGCTGCGGATGCCCATCTTCTCGAACATCCTGAGCATGTAGAGGATAGAGATGTCCACGTAGCGGAAGCCGTCCGGAGCGTCCGACGCGGCGCCGCAGGGAAGGAGGGCATGGCAGATGGCGCCGACTTTGACCCTCCTGCTGAACATGGTAACGGAGACGCATGAGCCCAGGATGGTGGAGACCTCTGCAGGCTTCTCCCCTATGTAGACTTCACCGGGCTTCAGAAAGACCTTCATCGGAGCCTCCGGTACACGATCTAATCAGGCTCGTCCTCGCGGACAAACAAAGCTGCGTCAGAGTATTGTCGTCTCAAACGCACGCGGGCTCAAGGATGTTTCGCCTAGTAAATGTGCTAGGCGCACTGGGAGATGGGACAGTACTGAAATGAGATGACCTTATGATTCGGGCGGCTCGAAGTCGAGCTTTCTGGAGAGGAAACTGAGGAGGTCCTTAAGCACGAGGATGCCCACGAGCCTGCCCCGGTCCACGACCATGAGCCTTCCGGCGCTCGTCTTGTTCATCTTCTCCAGCGCCTTTATTGCGTCGGCATCTGGTTCTATCGTGTTGACTTCGGTACACGTACCCGCTATTTCCTTGACCGTGTGGAAGGCCCACTCTTCCCGGGGGATTTCCTTCAGCCGGTTTATGGTGACGACCCCGAAGAGCCTCCCTCGCTCCACCACGGGGAACATCTTGTAGGGGTACCTGTATATGTAGTCATCCATGAGCCGGTCAAGGGTGACTGACGGCCCGATGGTGACCAGATCGGATTTCATAAGCTGGCGGACGTGCTCGCCCTCGAGGGCCCTCCTGATCAGTAGCTGGCGATACGACATGCTCGAGGCGTTTCTGAGGAACATGCCGATGAGGAACCACCAGACGCCCCCGACGAAATTGCCTGTCACAAAAGTCACCATGCCGAGAACGATCATGCCCGCCCCGAAGACAGACCCTATTCTCGTGGCGATCCGCGTTGCCCATCGCAGGTTTCCCTTGGCGTGCCAAAGGGCGGATCTGAGCACCCGGCCGCCGTCGAGAGGGAAGGCCGGCAGCAGGTTGAAACAGCCGAGAAGGACGTTGACGTACGCCAGATAGCCGAAAACCCCATACACGGGAAGAGGCATTCCCGATCTCATCCCCAGGAAGGCCAGGTAGAAGATCCCTGCGAGAAGAAAGCTTGAAACAGGCCCGGCAGCGGCCATGAAGAATTCGACCCCGGGGCTCTGAGGCTCCTCCGTCATCTCGGATACGCCGCCGAAGACGAAAAGCGTGATGCCGCCGATGGGAAGACCGTATTGGCGGGCAACGAGGGAATGGCAGCACTCGTGAAAGACGATGGAGACGAAAAGGCCGGCTGCGCCCGCGACACCCATCCACCAGTACGTGCTCGATGCGAGGCCTTTGTAGTATGAAGGGAAGAGACCTGCCGCGAGGGTCCATGCCATGAGAAAGGCAATGACAAGCCAGCTTGCGTCGACGCGGACCGTGAAACCGAAGAGACTGAAGAGTTTTATTTGCCTCCCGAACATCCTGGCCCTCCTTTTCGGATCGCTTTCCCCTCATCCCTGCATTATCGTGAGAAGCGTAAAACCCGTTCCTAAGGAATATATAGCCGAAATCCGCGAAATGGAAGGCGAGCCCTCGCGGGGCGGATAAGCGAAAGAATGGACTGCATAACCGCGCGGGAGCGGAAAGAAAAGGCCCAATGTGAAAGAAGATCCCCTTACACCGCGTCCGCAAATAGCAGGTGATTCACTCTCCGGTTTGTGGCAGAATAGTGCAGCCCAGTCAGACACGAGAAGCAAGAAGGAATCGGGGAGGATAGGGGCCGTAAGCACGCATGAAGGAGGCAAGGGTGTCGTTGGCGCACGGTCGCACGAAAAGGATCGTCTATCTGGCGCTTATCCTTGCCTTCTCCTATCTCCTGCTCTTCTACAACCTGGGCGCCTACTCGTTGAAAGAGCCGGACGAAGGAAGGTACGCGGAGATCCCCCGCGAGATGGCGGTCCTGGGGGACTACGTGGTTCCCCATCTCAACTTCGTCCGCTATTTCGAGAAGCCCCCACTCCTCTACTGGGTCACGGCCCTCTCGTACAAGGCATTCGGAAGAAGCGAATGGTCCTTCAGATTTCCTAACGCCCTTTTTGCGCTCCTCACGGTCCTGGCCACCTATTTCTTTGCGGCCCGCCGTTTCACGGAGAGATGCGCCTTTCTTTCCTCCGCCATGCTCCTTTCGTCCCTAATCTTCTTCGCCATGGCCCATATCGTGACGATCGACATGCTCTTTTCCTTCCTCCTTTTCGGCTCCGTCCTCTGCTTCCACGAGTTCTACGTCTCCGGAAGGAAAAGGTTCCTCTATCTCTTCTTCTTTGCCCTCGCCCTCGCGGTGCTGGCGAAAGGCCCGGCTGCGATCGTCCTCCTCGCGGTCACCATCGTGCTTTTCCTCCTCAGTGAGGGAAGACTCTCCTTTCTCAAGGAAATGGCGTCGGCGAGGGGGGTCCTCCTCTTCGCCGTCATCGCGGTCCCTTGGTTCGTGCTCATCTGTCTCAAGGAGAAGGAGTTCTTCCAATTCTTCTTCCTGGATCAAAACGTGGCGCGCTTCCTTACCACGAAGCACCGGAGGTCCGGA
Source organism: uncultured delta proteobacterium (assembly GCA_963749525.1). Classification (GTDB taxonomy): domain Bacteria; phylum Desulfobacterota; class Syntrophorhabdia; order Syntrophorhabdales; family WCHB1-27; genus CAVVNC01. The sequence continues at coordinate 6,054 of CAVVNC010000028.1, read as the reverse complement.
CCGGTCTACTACTTTTTCCCCGTTCTGTTCGGGGGGCTCTTCCCCTGGTCGGTCTTTCTCCCCAGGGCCGTCTTTCGCCTGTGGAATGAGCGCCGGACGCGTCTCCTCCTCATCTGGTGTGCCGTCGTTTTCGTCTTCTTCAGCGTGTCCGGCTCAAAGCTTGTGCCCTATATCCTTCCCGTCTTCCCGGCCCTCGCAGTGGTGCTTGCCCTTCTCTTCGAGAGGGAATGGCTCACCAGGGTCCGCATCCGCCAGGAGGTCATTGTGTACGCCGCCTTCTTGGCGCTCGTTGCCGTAGGCGCCCTTGCGCTCGGAAGCGGGGCTCTAGACCGCTATCTTTCGGGAGTAGTGGGGGCGCAGGACGCGGTACGGGGCGCGAGGGGCCTCTCCCTTTGGGTGTTCGGCGTGTCTCTCGCCGCGCTCATTCTTCTCGGGTTGAGACGGGTGCGGGCCTTCGGCCCCCTTGCGTGCGTGCTCGCCGCCTATTCGTTCCTGATCCTCCTCGCCATCATGGTCGACGCGAGCCTCGTGGACAGGTTCAATACGACAAAACGGCTCGCCCTGGCAATCAACAACGCGGGATACGCCGATGCCGCCATTGTCGACTACGGCTCGTTCGACGAGACCCTACCTTTCTACACGGGGAAGAGGATCTATGTGGCCGATTACAAGGGTGAATTGGAGATGGGATCCGTCTACCCGGAGGCAAAGGCGTATTTCCTCGACACGGATGCATTCGCCCGCCTCTACCGGTCGGGCCGGCCGGTCTTCGTGGTGTTCAAGGAAAAGCGCCTCGATAGATTACGCGGCCTCGGGCTGGAGTGGCGAGGGCCACCCCTGTGCGAGGAGGGTCGGTGCCTCATCTCAAACCGGGCCCCCTAAGGTGGGACTCCGATCGGGTATTTCCCTTTCAAGCAAACCCCCCGTTCCCCTGGCCTCAACGCATCCGCCCTATTCACGGCCTATCCTGATCAAAAGTCGATTTTGACATGAGTTTGCATTTAGTGTAATATCACACTATTGCCGGGGTATTACACCTAGATAGAGCCGGGAGTGGTGATGCGAGAAGCGCAACGAAAGGGCGCACACGATTCCACAGCGAAGCTGGAAGGGGCGTGCGGCTGCCCGGCAAGGGAATATTCCACACTTGGGGGAAGGGGATGAACAGGAGGCCGAAGATTCTGCTTGTTGACGATGACGCGGATTTTGTTAAGGCGACCAGGGCTCTGCTGGAGAACGATGGCTTCGAGGTGGTGACGGCTTCTTCGGGACTTGGGGCCTTCGGCAAGGTAAGGTTCGAGCAGCCTGACCTCATCGTGCTCGATTTGATGATGGAGAGGCACGACACGGGTTTCACCGTAGCCAGGGCGCTCAAGGCAGACCCCATATACCAGCGGATTCCCATACTGATGGTATCGTCGGCGAAGGAAAAGACAGGGTATGAGTTTTCGCAGGAAATGGATGGGTACTGGATGAAAACGGATGACTACGTCGCCAAGCCGATCGAACCCGTTGACCTTGTGGCCAGGATCAGGGATCTGTTGGGAAAGGCCAGGTCGGCAGCATAATGAGAGGTTCGTCCGGCTAAAACGTAAGCCGGCGAACACCACGGTCTTTTGCGGTCGCATTTTCCGTCGAAACAGTGTCTGATTGCCCGGCACGGATGCCCATTTGAGAGGAGAGACTATGGATCAAGCTTCGGAGCTGAGAGAAGAGTTCAAGATAAATGAGATCGTCGAACGGCGGCAGCTTGCACCCTCTTTGCTTATGTGGAGGATCTACGTGCCCGACATAGCGAAGAGAGTAAAGCCCGGACAGTTCGTCGTGCTCCGGGCGGATGACCGGGCGGAGCGCATACCGTTGACGGTCGCCGACTTTGACAGGGAGGCCGGTCAGATCACCGTGATCTTTCAGGAGGTCGGAGCCTCGACAAAGAAGCTCGCACGGTTTGAGCAGGGCCAGACGATCCTCGACGTGGTGGGGCCACTCGGCAAGGCAAGCCATATAGAGAAATTCGGCAGCGTCGTCTGCATCGGCGGCGGCGTGGGCGTGGCGCCGGTCTACCCGATCGCGAAGGCCCTCATCAGGCGGGGAACGAGATCATCTCAATCATCGGCGCCCGGTCGAAGGAGATGCTCATCCTCGAAGAGGAGATGAAGGCCATCAGCCACGAGCTCTACGTGACTACCGACGATGGGTCCTACGGGCATCACGGCTTCGTGACGGACGAGTTGAAAAGGCTCATCGATGAGGGAAAGAAGATAGATCTCGTGCTCGCCATCGGCCCGGTGGTCATGATGAGGGCCGTCAGCGAGGTTACGAGGCCCTACGAGCTGAAGACCGTGGTAAGCCTCAATTCGGTCATGATCGACGGCACGGGTATGTGCGGCGGCTGCCGGACGACGGTTGGGGGAGAGACCAAGTTCGTTTGCGTGGACGGGCCTGAATTCGATGCCCATAAGGTGAATTTCAAGGAACTGATGCTCCGCCAGCAGATGTACAACCGGGAGGAGCGGCGCGCCATGTGGGACCACACGTGCAGACTCGAGGCCCAGGTGGAGACCGCCCGGCCGAAGACCCGGGAGAAGATGCCCGAGCAGGAGCCGAAGCTGAGGATACAGAACTTCGGCGAGGTAGCCCTCGGATACACGAGAGAGAATGCGCTCCGTGAGGCGTCGCGCTGCCTGGGCTGCAAGAAGCCCGCATGCGTGGAAGGATGCCCGGTGAACGTGCAGATCCCGCAGTTCGTCGGGAAGATGAAAGAAGGCGACTTCGAGGGAGCCATCCGCGACGATCAAGGAGACGAACGCCCTGCCCGCAATATGCGGGCGCGTCTGCCCCCAGGAATCGCAGTGCGAGAGCAAATGCGTCCTGGGCAAGAAGGGTGAGCCTGTGGCGGTAGGGCGGCTCGAGCGGTTCGCGGCAGACTACGAGCTTGCGCAGGGTGAGGTCACCGTGCCGAAGAAGGCAAAGGCGACGGGGAAAAGGGTGGCCGTCGTCGGGGCGGGCCCGTCCGGGCTCACCGTGGCCGGGGAGCTTGCGAAGATGGGCCACGACGTCACCATATTCGAGGCCCTCCATAAGGCAGGGGGCGTGCTCGTTTACGGCATTCCGGAGTTCCGGCTTCCCAAGGCCATTGTCCAGCGCGAGGTCGACTATGTTCAGAAACTGGGCGTGAAGATAAAGACAAACACCATCGTGGGCCAGACTGCCTCGGTGGACGAGCTTTTCGCGGAAGGCTTCGACGCCATCTTCGTGGGCACGGGCGCGGGATTGCCCTATTTCATGAATATCCCCGGGGAGAACCTGAATGGGGTTTACTCGGCGAACGAGTTCCTCACGAGGGCAAACCTCATGAAGGCCTATCTCTTCCCCGAGTACGACACGCCCATCCGGACGGCGGCGAACGTTGCCGTCGTGGGCGGCGGCAACGTTGCCATGGACTCGGCCAGGGTGGCGAAGAGGCTCGGAGCGAAGAACGTCTATCTCATCTACCGGAGGTCCAGGGCGGAGATGCCCGCGAGGGCCGAAGAGGCCCACCACGCTGAGGAAGAGGGCATCGATTTTCGCCTCCTCACGAACCCGGTGAGGATCATCGGGGATGACAAGATGTGGGTAACCGGCATCGAGTGCATCAAGATGGACCTCGGAGAGCCTGATGCCTCGGGCAGAAGGAGGCCGGTGGAGAGGGCAGGTTCCGAGCATGTCATCCCGGTGGAAGTGGTGATCATGGCCATCGGCCAGGGACCGAACCCCATCCTTACCCACAGCACTGAGGGGCTATCCTTGCGCAGGTCGGGCAACATCGAGGCAGACCCGGAAACCGGCAAGACGAGCAGAAAGGGCGTCTTCGCAGGCGGCGACATCGTAACGGGTGCGGCCACCGTGATCCTTGCCATGGGCGCAGGGAGGAAGGCAGCCAAGGCAATCGACGATTACCTGAAGAGCGGAGAATGGTAGCGTGAAGTGACAGGGGCCTAAAAGGAGCGTCCGGCCCTTCCTGTTCCGCCCCTCGAGAAAAGACCGGAAAGGCCGGAAGCTGGCCTTGAGCGCGGCCCTTTTCATGTACGCACCCCTGGCAGAGCCTTCGCTTAAAAGGTGCGCACCGCGTCAGCCCGCCCCCTCTTGGGGTGTCGGGTCTGCGGGCTTTCTTCCTTATTTCAGGATTGGAGATCTCATAGGCGAGGCAAGGTGAAACTATCCATTATCATACCCGCATACAACGAGGGCCCGACGATCGGCAACATATGCGAGAAGGTAAGGCGGGCCGGCCTGATTGCCGGCATAGAAAAGGAAGTCGTGGTCGTCAATGATGCCTCTTCGGATAATACTGAAGCGGCGGTCTTTCAATACAGGGAGAACCACCCTGATCTGTCCATCAGCTATCTCAGGCACGACGTCAATAGAGGCAAGGGGGCGGCGCTGCGTACCGGAATCCAGGGAGCCACGGGCGATTTCATCATAGTTCAGGATGCCGATCTCGAGTATGACCCGGAAGAGTATAATCTGCTCCTGAAGCCGGTCCTTGACGGCTTCGCAGATGTCGTCTTCGGATCGCGTTTCGCGGGCGGTAAGCCGCACAGAATCCTCTTTTTCTGGCATACCATAGGCAACAGGCTTCTCACCATCCTGTCCAACATGTTCACGAACTTGAACCTGAGCGACATGGAGACCTGCTATAAGCTCTTCCGTGCGGAGCTGATAAAGTCAATCGACCTGCGGGAAAGCCGGTTCGGCTTCGAGCCCGAAGTCACGGCGAAAATTGCCCGGATTCCGAACGTGAGGATCTACGAGGTGGGTATCTCGTATTACGGGCGGACCTATAGGGAAGGCAAGAAGATCAACTGGAAGGACGGGTGTAAGGCCTTATACTGCATCGTACGATATAATCTCTTCAAGTGACGCTTTCGGAGAGAGACTACCGAGAGAGAAGGCGGATATGCGGACGCCGCAAGCGCGCGGGAAAGCCGTCGCGCCCACACGAGACTCGCGAGCTTTAGCAGTTCTTCAGGTAGTCGATCGTTCTTTTCAGTCCCTCTTCCAGGGGAACCTTAGGCTCCCATTTCAGATACTCCCTCGCCTTCGAGATGTCGGGACATCTCCTTCTCGGATCGTCCTCAGGGAGCTCTTGGAAGACGATCCTGCTCTCCGATCGCACAAGATCGATGACCTTCTCGGCGAGGGCCCCGATGGAGACCTCTTCGGGATTGCCTAAATTGACGGGGCCGGGGAATCCTGAGAGCGAAGGCTTCGTGTAGTCCCCGGATTTGGGGTTCTCCACGGTCTGATAATCCATCATCCGTATCATGCCCTCGACCATGTCGTCAACGTAGCAGAATGACCTCGTCTGCCCCCCGCTCCCGTACACGGTGATGGGGCCCCCATGAATCGCCTCTGTGATGAAGCTGCTGACGACGCGTCCGTCGTCCGGTCTCATTCTGGGTCCGTAGGTGTTGAATATGCGCACGATTTTGACGTCCACGTTGTTCTGCCGCAGATAGTCGAAAAAACAGCTCTCGGCAGCCCTTTTTCCTTCGTCATAGCAGCTCCTCTTGCCTATGGGGTTGACATTCCCCCAGTATTCCTCTGTCTGGGGGTGTATTTCCGGATCTCCATAGACCTCGCTCGTCGAAGCCTGCATGATCCTCGCCCTCACCCTCTTGGCGAGGCCGAGCATGTTGAGTGCGCCGAGGACATTGACCTTAATCGTCTTTACCGGGTTGTATTGGTAGTGCACCGGGCTGGCGGGGCAGGCGAGATTGAACACCCAATCGACTTCGAGAAGGATCGGCTGAGTGATGTCGTGCCTCACGAGCTCAAAGGTATGATGGTCGAGAAGGTGTGAGATGTTCTTCCGTGTTCCCGTGAAGAAATTGTCGAGGCAGATCACCTCATGGCCGTCCGTGATCAGGCGCTCACAGAGATGGGAGCCGATGAATCCGGCACCTCCTGTGACGAGAACGCGCTTGGGCCGGGTGTAGGTATGATAGGCGTACACGTGAACCTCCGTGGCGAATGTTCTAACGTCTCGACCTGGCAAAGTCAACAGAAAAG
>CAVVNC010000027.1:0-21681 GCA_963749525.1 uncultured delta proteobacterium | reverse complement strand
CGTCCTTTAGACAGGACACCTATCCTGCCTAAAGGACAAACGGACTCATCAATCGTGATTGAACTCCGGTTCGGTCGACCAAGATTCTCCACAGCCGCCTGGCATAAAGGCTTGTTACCCCTTCTCCAACTTCCGCGGCACCCTGCTTGCAGTGGTTGAAGGTCTACCAAGCTACGGGCAAAACTCGATGGAGGACGCTCATGTCGTGCGCAAGCGAGTTACCGTCGCGGACCCTTCTGACGCCATCTGAAGTCGCGTCTTTATTCAACGTTTCCGCCCGGACTGTCTATTGCTGGCACAGAATGCGAATAGTCGAAGTTATCAAGATGTGCGGGATCTTGACGAAATACGGGAACTCTCTCCCGGAGAATCTGCACCAGCGGTGCGAGGGGAGACGTGGGGACAATGCCCGAGCCCGGGGCTTGAAGGCGGTGAGCATGGATCCTGCCCGACAAAAGGAGGAGAGTGTCTGAGTTAACAAAGGAGGTAGTATGATGATGAAATTAGGTAAGAAACCGGTCAGGTTTGACAAAAGAACGCTATTCCTTGCCAACTACAACAAGGACCTCGCGCCGCCCCCTCCATCGTGCGACCTCACGGCGAAAATGTCCAACCTCGGCGTGATGGGCAACGATACCCTTGGCGATTGCACCTGTGCGGCGGTAGGCCACATTATCCAGACATGGACTGCCGAGGTAGGTAATCAGGTCATCATTCCGGATCAGGACATCATCACGCTCTATGAAGAAGTATCGGGCTACAACCCCAATGATCCAAACAGCGACCAGGGGGCGGTTGAATTGGATGTTCTCAATTACTGGAAGGCACATCCTATTGACGGAAACCAGCTTCTGCCTATGTCGCTTTGAATACTCAGAACATGAACGAAATAATGCAGGCGATCTTTTTCTTCGGAGGGAGCTACATCGGTATTCAGCTTCCTTTAACCGCCCAGAATCAGACCCTGTGGACGGTGGTGTCCCAGGATGGTAACGGCCAGCCCGGTAGTTGGGGAGGCCACGCCGTCCCCGTCATTGCCTATGACGGCGAATACGTGACATGCATCACCTGGGGTGCGCTGCTGAAAATGACGTGGGACTTCTTCGCGTACTACTGCGACGAAGCCTATGCACTGTTGTCGCCTGACATCGTCGGCGGCGGGCAGAGTCCCGAGGGTTTCAACCTGGACCAGCTTACGCAGGACTTGAGCGAGATCACCACATGAAAAAGGCAGGCCCGACCTTCGGTGTGGAGCAGCCTTTCGCGTGGAGCTCTCCAGGATGAGGGCGAACTTCCCCAACCGCTGCCCTTCATGCGGAGCCGAATGCGCCATGTCCGGTGATCGGGCCATCAGCGCCCACCGGCTCCTGGAGAGGCTCGAATGCAAGAATAGGATTGCAGCCGCCGCCGCCCGAGCGAAAGATGGACACAGTCGCTCCTCGTTGCCCCTCCTGGATCTGCCTCAGACCGATGGCTCCTGGCCGGAGGTAAGCTGGCCTCGGGGAACCTGATAGGCACGGTCCATCGCCCACGGCAAAAGGTCCATCGTCCTCACTCGGCCGGCGTGGTGATCGGGCGACAGTTGGAATAAGGCAGTGCGACGGACGATGGTACCTGCACGTGGCAGATTGAGTGTCTGCAGGGGTCCGGTGATCATCTCAGGTGGAGGTTTTCGTATCTCAACGAGGGGCGGCGTCGACCTGCACGAACGGGTGAACGTGTTCACGCTTGCGAAGGCTACCTGATGTCCCGGAGGGCCCGGTCCAGCTCCCCTTTCGTGAGCGCTTTAGGCAGCACCCTGCGAATCCCCGCTGCCTCGGCCTTTCCGGTGAGGCTGTCGGGTGCGCCGGTGATGACCACGACCGGTATGTCCGGACGGATGGCATGGATCCCTTGCGATACCCTGTCGCCCGTCATCTGGAGCATCATCATGTCGGTGAGGACGAGGTCGAAGTACCAGGGATTGTCACGAAAACGCTCGATGGCCATGGGGCCGTCATCTTCGACAACGACGTCGTACCCCATGTCCAACAGCGTCTCGTACATAGAGTCTCGAACGAGTTCCTCGTCGTCAACGAAAAGAATTCTCATGATACCTGCACGATAATCGTCGGGGGGCCCAATTGCAAGGGTTTGCCACGAGAATACGAGGATGAAGATCGGCGAGGAAAAGCTTTTCTTTACGATAAACCCTATTGCAGATAAACGGTAGAGCGGCAAGTACGTCGTTTCGCTCGTTACGTTGAACCGATGGGTCTTTTCTTTCGGGCGGCATTCCTCACTCTTTTCACCGGTTCGGAGGCCCGCTTTCTATGGGTCTTCGCTATCGACAACTGAAAGCGCGCAAATGCTCGCCCCGCCAAACACGCTCTCTTTCTTCTGGAAAGCGATACGTTTCGATGTGCCGTTGAAACCCATCTATGCCTGGTACCAGGCGGACAAGCATAAGGCCATGAACGTGAACGACAGATCGCTCAGGATATGCAGCACATCTCTCCGGGAGGTCAGGACCCGGAAGAAGGACAGGTCGGAGCCCTCCCCGCGATGCGACACGCGATCCTCAAGCAGCATCACCCCGAAGTGGGCCACGGATACCGATATCAGAACACCAACACCCCGTACAGTGCTTTCTTGAAGAAACACGGGCAGGAGGGGACACATGCATTAGACTGTTCGTGAATGCACTGTCAAATTATGTTTAACACAAGAGACAACTGATGTCCTGGAGCTATCCGAGGGGGACGACACGATGTTCGGAGATTTACCTCTCAAGACGCTTCTTAAGCCTGATGAGGTCGCACTTTTCCTCAGCGTCTCATTGAAGACAATACACCGCTGGTATCAGTCGGGGCTAATCGGGGGAGTCAAGGCCGGGAGGTCTCTCAGGATCTACCGGGACTCCATCGTCAAGCTGGTCGGCGAGAAGTACTCGTCCTCTCATCAATAGCATGCATACCTCACGCCCACCTACGGACGTTGCTGTCCTTCGCAGGGAAGAGAAGATCACGAACGCCATATGCTTCTTTGCCTTCGAGCATGAGAGGCACACCGACACGCTCCTCACCCATACGTCCCTCTATAAGTACCTCGCGTTTCTTGACTATGCAAGCATAGAGGAGACCGGGCGCCCTGCCCTCGGACTGCTCTACCGCACGAGGGGAAGACACCCGCTGCCTGTCGGTACTCATGCAAAGGTGGCCAGGTCGAAAAAGGATCGCTTCGTCTTTCTTCCTCGGGGTAGAGGGAGATACCTCGTGAAGGCCACAGGGGAGCCTGATGTGAGCTCCTTTTCACCCCTTGAGTTGAGAGAGATGAAGAGCCTCGTCGAGACTTACGCACTCCGCTTCGCGAAGGCGCATGATGCCGGGGAGGCGGCCCGCAAGGCGACAGGCTCTTGGAAGAGAAGATGGATCAGAAAGAGTGAAAGCGTCGGCTTCGATGACGTATTCGACGATGACTTTTTCATCAACCACAAGGAGGAATATACCATGGCCAATCTTCATGCGCTCATCGAGAAATATGTGACCCAAATAAAGGAGCTTGAAACCCGTATGGCAGACGTCAAGCACAAGCTGGAGATTGTCATGGAGGCTTCACGCCTTCTCGCGGAGGAAGGGCTTTCAGATGACTAGCCGCCATGTCTTTCCAGGGAAAGGCGTATGAGAAAGACACTGGTCCCTTTGGCATAGCTGACTCGAGTTGTTCTTCCTCGTCGGCACCTTCGCCATGAGGTACTGCCTCACTTGAATCGAGTGTGGGAGGTTAGTGACTTTCACCATGTGGTTGATTCTGCAATCGAGACGCCGGTTTGGGGGTTGCACGCTGGTCCAAGGTAAGGAGTACTTCCTGAGGCCGCCCGGTGAAGAGGGCGCCACAATGGTGCGGGGCACCCGCCGTCCACAGGCGGGTAGCAGGCGATTCCTCCAGGCGGACCGTCCCGGCTTGCATGTCTACCCGAAGCCTTTTCCCCTGCTTCTCCACGCCCAAGGATCGGCGCGGCCTTCCTGCGCACACGTCCGTATCGGCCGGCTCCTCCTGACGTCAGTCTCGCAGGGTCGCCACCAGTCGCTCGGGGTGCATGAGCAGCCCCAGGGCCTTCATCGCATCGCTCACCACGATGTCCGCCTCTTTTACGAGCGCGGCCGAACAGCCCTCATCGCCCACCACCGCTATCCCTAAGGCCGACTCCCTCATCATTGCCACATCATTCAACCCGTTTCCAATGGCGACGATCTTCTCCGGCCCCAACTCCTTGACGACTTTCGCTTTCTCATCCCCGCTCGCGACTTTGTTCACCTTTATGAAGGTCACGTTGGAAGTCCCCAACTCCGCATCGACGCTGTCGTAGCTATCGGCCGTTATGATAAACACCTTGACATACCGGGAAATTCTGTCAATCGCATCCTTGACCTCTTTCTTGAGCTTGCCGTCGAGCGCAACGGTGCCATTGAAGTCAATCATCAGGTATTCTATCGAGAGTTCTCCCCACCCGGGGATCGGCACACTGATCATGAAATCCTCCTGGACGTCGTTGATGGGTATTGTAGCACAGGCGTGCGACCGAAGGGAAAGAGAATCGAGAAACTACTTCCCGCTGATCTTGAGCCCTTCCACAAGGAGCGTCGGCGAGCCGTGGGAGCCGTAGAAGACAAGGTCGTCCCCGACCGCGCGCACGCTCGACAGAAGGTCGAAAAGGTTCCCCGAGAGGATGACGCCCTTGAAAGGCACTCTCGTGCCTCCGGAATAGTAATGGCCGACAGCGCCCACGGAGAAGTCGCCCGTTACCGCATTCGCCGTGTGGGTTCCTATCAGCTCCTCCACGACCACCCCGTTGTCGAGTTTCCCGATACTCCCTCCTTCCCCACCCTTAGGCCTTGAGTCGATGTAGAAGCCTCTCGTCGAGCATCTGGGGGGGTCTTTGACGCCGGAGCGCACGGAATTCCCGGTGGATGGCTTGCCGAGCACGTTCCCGTAGTATGTATCGTAGAGAAAACCCTCGAAGGCTCCGTCGCGGACGAGCACGTTCTCCCGTGAGGCAACCCCTTCCCCGTCAAAGGGGAAGGCACCGATGCCCCGCGTCCCGGAATCGATGATGGTGACAAGCTCGGAGATGAGCCTGGTTCCCTTCTTGTCCTGGAGGCGGGTCTTCTTCTTGTACAGGTTTTCGGCAAGGAAGGAAGGGGAAAGCATCTCCAGGACCTGGCACGCGCACGCGGGCGTCAGTTGGCCCGTATAAGTGCCTGTATCGAGCATCCGGCCCGAGAGAAAGGATATGGTCTTTTCCGCTATGCGCCGCCCGAGGGCCGGCGCGTCAAGCTTGCCGTAAAAGGGGCTCCACACCCAGTCATACCACGACACCTCGTCGCCACCATCTCCTGCTGCGGCCATTCCGCTCAAGGCGTAGGTGGTCTTTCTGCCTTCTGCCTCCACGCCGTTGGAGTTCATCACCCTCACCTCCAGCGCGGACTCGTGAAGCTCACAGTTCCTCGTCGTCTTTATCCGCCCATCGAAGCCCCGGATGATCGACTCCATTTCGATCAAAGAGGATATCTTGCCTTCCTTGCTGCTTTTCAGGCCTTCTTCGTCGTAGATGTCCAGCCCGGCATATGGTCCCCCTTTTTCGGGAAGCCTGTGAAAGGGGTCCTTTTCGAGAAAAGGCATCACGATGCGCGCGTTCTCCAGGAGGGCGGACATTCCCTTCTCACCGTCCTCGTACGAGTAGGAGAAGACCATCCTGCCGTCTTTCAGGCCCCTCAGAGCGACGCCTTCCTCCTCCTTCACCTCCAGCGAAAGAAGCTTGCCGTCTGCGGCCTCGTATTTCTTGACCTTCTCCTTCACGAAGCAAAGCTCGTAGGCGTCAAAAACTTTTCCCATACGGTCCGCCCAAAAGTCGCCGTTCATCTCAAACCCCTTTCACTATGTTTTCCTTCGCGCTTTTCGCTCTTCACCGGTTGTTCGGAGGTGGCAGACTCCGGCCTCGCGTTTCCCCAGTGTGAGTGCGTGTTACCCTCAAGCCCTTGCGCCTTCTCATATCGGCCCGTTCGTGGGTCGATATGAGAAGGCCTGCCCGGCACTATACCCCAGGATAATACATACATTCTTCTGTACCTGCCCTAAGTATCAGCAACTGAGGCTGATACTTAGGGCACGGATGGGCGAACGAACGGCACACACGACCGCAGGCGAGCCTGAGGGGGGAGGCTCTGGCGGCTTATGCTGCCGGAGGGGGCGCTGAGCCCCAATAATAGCCGAGGTGTGGATGCAATATGAGCCGTGCGGCCGAGGATAATACTTTACGTATATCCGAGGCCAGTAGGGCAGTGGTCCGGGGGCGGTGCGATTCCCCCAGGCGGTCGTCCGATCAGACAACCGACACCACAACCCGACCATAGCTACTTCGGCGAGCGCGCCACCATAGCCACCTCGTCGCAGCGCGGGAACTTCGGGCACTTCACGCAGTCCGTCCATATCTTCTGCGGCAGCTCCGTCTTCTCCACCTCCTCGAAGCCGAACCTCCCGAAGAGCTCGGACCGGTACGTGAGAACGAAGAGCTTTCCCAGACCGAGCTCCTGCGCCTCCTCCATGCACGCCCTCACGAGGTCGCCGCCCACGCCCCGGCGCCTTAAGGGTTCCACGACGCAGAGGGACCTTATCTCTGCCAGGTCCTCCCAGCATATGTGGAGCGCGCAGGCACCCCCCACCTCTCCCGTTTCCTCGATCTCATAGACATAGTAGTCCCGCATGTTGTCATACAGCTCCGCCAGGGACCTCGGCAGCATCTCGCCGCGCTCCGCGCATGAGTTGACGAGCCGTTGAATCCCCTCTACGTCGCTAATTCGAGCTTTCCTGAGCATTCCTCAACATCTCCTCGGCCTGTTCGAACGTCTTTCCAGTGATAGTGATGCCCCCGAGCATCCTCGCGATCTCCGCGCACCGCTCCTGCCCGGTGAGCTCTTTGATCGCCGCGCTGGTCGTGTTCGCTCCCTGGTGCTTCTCCACGAGGAAGTGGTGGTCGCCGTACACGGCGATCTGCGGAAGGTGGGTGATGCAGATGATCTGATGCTTCCTGGCAAGCTCGTGGAGCCTCCGTGCGACGACCTCCGCGACCTTGCCGCCGATGCCGGCGTCTATCTCGTCGAAGATGAAGGTCTTCCCTTCTTCGCCGCCTGTGATCTTCTTGATGGCGAGCATGATCCTCGAGAGCTCGCCCCCCGATGCCACCTTCCTAAGCGGCCTCAAGGGCTCCCCGGGGTTGGTGCTCAGGAGGAACTCTATCTCGTCGGCGCCCTCTTCGCCGACGCCATCCCTGTCGGTGATGACGATCTTGATCGTCACCCCTTTCATGGAGAGGTGGCGAAGCTCCTCCATCACGAGCCTCTCGATCCTTTCTGCCCCATCCTTGCGTGCCTTCGACAGCCCGGCTGCCATGGCGTCGACCTCCGCCGACAGCGCCTTCTTCTCCTCTTCCAGGCCCGCAAGGTCGGTCTTCTTGTTGAGGAGATCGTCGAGCCTCTTGCGCGCCCATATTACGAAGGCATCGACTCCCCCGTGCGTCCTGCCGTACTTCTCTTTCAGCCTCACTATCGTGGAGAGCCGCTCTTCCAGCTCTTCGGCCTCTCTCGGCTCGTATTCCAAAGCCTTTTGATGCTCCCTGATGGATTCGACAATTTCCTCGACATCAAAGGTGAGGGCCTCGATCTTCTCTTTCAGGGTCTCCATCCACGCAATGCCGGAAAAAGGCCGCAAAAGCCCCCCGGAGGCGGCCATCAGCGCGTAGGCCGATTGCTCGTCCCCGTAGAGACCTTGCTCGACAGCCTCCAGGCTGCCTTTGATGCGCCCTGCGTCCCTGAGCACCTTCAGCCTTTCCCTGATCCCTTCCTCCTCGCCCTCCCCGATCTTCTCCCTCTCGATCTCGTCGATCTGGTAGGTAAGGAGGTCCATCTCTCTGGTCCGCTCTTCTGCGTCCTTCATCCCCGCACCGAGGGCTTGACTCACCTGCGCGAGCCGCCTCACCTTCTCACCCAACGTGCGGGTCTCCTCCTCCAGCCTGAGGAAGCGGTCGACTATGGAGACGTACGCCTCCTTGCTCAGGAGCTGCTGCGATTCGTTCTGGCCGTAAATGTGGATCAGGAGCCCCCCAAGCTCTTCCAGCCTCTTGGCTGTCACGGGGCTGTCATTCACCAGGGCCCGAGACCTGCCTTGAGGCCCGATGATCCTCTTCACGATATATTCCTCTCCGTCCTGAAAGCAGTGACCCACGACTTCGGCGTGAGGCGCCGTTCCCCGGATGACATCAGTCGGCACCCTGGCATTGATGAGCGATGAGAGGGCGTTGATGATGATCGATTTTCCCGCACCGGTCTCCCCGGAGATCACATTGAAACCGTCTCCGAATTCCACATCCAGCTCGTCGATAATGGCAAAGCCCTTTACCCGCAGGCTGGCCAGCATCCTACCTTTCACCCCACTTCAGCTTATTCCGGAGAACCTGGAAATACCCGTTGGTCTCGGACCGCACGAGGCTCACCGTGAGGCGCGACCTGCGCACCCATACCTCATCGAGGTGCTCGAGGGGGAAGCCTATCTGGCCGTCCAGGGTGAGGATCACCTTCTCGTCCGGGGACTTGAGCCGGGCCCTGACCGACACCTCCGAGGGGAGGATGATGGGCCTGTTCGTCAGCGTGTGCGGGCAGATGGGGGTGATGACGATGTGGCCCAGCGAGGGGTGCAGGATCGGACCGCCCGCTGCCAGGCAGTAGCCGGTGGAGCCGGTGGGAGTGGACATGATGAGCCCGTCGCCCCGGAACGTGGTAAGGTACTCCTCGTCCACATAGGTCTCGATGTCGATGATCCTTGCAAGAGTGTCCTTGGTGATGACCGCGTCATTGAGGAGGGAGAGACTGAACACGTGCTCCCCTTCCCGCCGGACCTCCACATCGAGCATGGAGCGGGTTGACGTGAGATAGTCACCCTTTATCACACGGGGCAGCATCCCGGGAAGCTCCTCTAGGGATATCTCCGTGAGGAAACCCAGTCCCCCGAGGTTCACGCCGAGGATGGGCACGTCCTTCCCCCTTATCTGGCGGGCCACTGAGAGGAGGGTGCCGTCCCCCCCGAGGACGAGGATAAGGTCCGCCTCATCTGCCGCGTGCTCGAGCTCGAAGGCTTTTTCGTAGCCTATCTGCCTGGCCGAGTCCTCATCGAGGGCCACGTGCATCGACGCCCCGTACTCGGAGATGATCTCCTGGGCGCAGGCGATGGCTTGCTCTTTCTTCCTCTTGCATACTATGTTGATCCTATGCATCAATCCGTTCCTTCTCCTTACCGTTCGGCCGGCTTTGGCAAAGCCCCTTTTCCGTCGACCCTCTTTTTTCCCGGATTCTCACAGAAGCCCCCGTTCTTTGAAGCTCGTATAGCCCTTGCGGGTGATGATGATATGATCGAGCACCTCGATGCCCATGAGCCTGCCGGCGTCGGCGAGCCTCCTGGTGAGGCTCACATCGTCATCCGAGGGCTCGGGGTCGTCCGAAGGGTGGTTGTGCGCGAGGATGATGGAGGAAGCGCTGTGGGCCAGGGCGTCCTTGAATACCTCCCTGGGGTGCACGAGGCTCGCGTTCAACGTGCCTATGGAGATCGTCGATATGGCGATGACCTTGTTCCTCGTATTGAGAAGGACGAGCTTGAAATGCTCCTTCGTCTTCTCCACGATGCTTTTCCGGATGGCCTTTGCGAGGCTTTCGGGGCTAGTTATGCTTACCTGCCCCGGGTCGGCCTCCATGTCCTGACGTCTTCCCAGCTCGAAGGCAGCCTTGATTTGCGCCGCCTTGGCCGGCCCCACGCCCCTGACCCCGGCAAGCTCTTCGATCGTGGCATTGCTCACGTGGCGGAGGTTGCCGAACCGGGAAATGAGATCCTGGGCTATGGCTATCGCCGATCTTCCGGGGATCCCCCTGCCGATGATCAGAGCGAGCAGCTCCTGGCCCGAAAGGGCTTCGGCCCCTAGGTTCCTGAGCCGTTCCCTGGGCCTTTCCGATCGTGGAAGGTCATGGATGGTAAAGGAGTTGTTCATGGGCGCCGCTAAGATTATATAGGATAAGCGCGCAATTTTACAGAATGGAATTGCGCGCTCACCCGGGAGAGGTTCGGTCAAACCTCCCGGCCTTGCCCGTGAAAGAGTGAAATGGGGAATAGTGATGATCATGCCTTTCTCTACGGGTGCTCCTGACACCTTACATAATGAATGTATAGAAACGACAGAGAGTTTCTTGCTGCGATCTTCTATCGAATGTGGGAGAATGGAGGAGGGGTAAGGCTACATGAAGAGTTATCGAAAAGAGCTATGGTTCAACATCCCGACGCGCAGGGCTTTCGTTAATATCACCCCTCAAGTGGAAGAATGTCTGCGGGAGAGCGGGATAAGAGATGGCCTCCTGCTCTGCAACGCGATGCACATTACTGCCTCGGTTTTCATCAACGATAATGAATCCGGGCTTCATGCCGATTTCGAAGTGTGGCTTGAAAAACTGGCTCCTCACGATCCGGTATCTCAGTATCATCACAATGTGAGAGAGGATAACGCTGACGGTCACCTAAAGCGTTCCGTAATGGGGAGAGAGGTTGTCGTGGCCATCACAAACGGCAGTCTGGACTTCGGACCGTGGGAGCAGATATTCTACGGCGAGTTCGATGGAAGACGGAAGAAGCGGGTGCTGGTGAAGATCATAGGAGATTAGTCACTGACCGCCGTGATCGGTATCGCTTTCTGCGTTCTGCCCCTGCTATTCCTAAAAATTCGACACAGCCGCAATAGGTATAGTTATGTCAAGTTGCTCAGATACGATTTTATGATTTACATAGGCTGGCCAGGTATTAGTCAAGAAGTATTTTTTGATGATTTGTCTAATTCCTGTAAGGATGCGGGTTCCTGGGTCCCCTGCGAGGGGTGATTAGCGATGGGGCAATGTCTCTTTCCTGAAGTAGTGATTTCCGTTCAAGTCGCCCTGATACAGGATTTCAGGCGGCAATCGTTGACTCTCCTCATCCTTGCAAGCTCGCCCGTGTCTAATCTTTCTCGACGGGCTACTTCATGATAGATACTCCATAGGCGCCTTACCTTGTGCGGGAGATTCGATTGACAGGACGAGCAGAGGAGAATTAGATAGTAGCTATGAAACGCTTGAGGTGAGGTCATGGAAAAGGCTGAAATGCAACAGGTGATCAAGACGCGGTACGGTAAATTCGCCTCAACGGGTGGTAACAAAGAGTCGTGTTGACCGAGCAAAAAGAAGCCCGGGTCGGGCTTTGCGACACAAATGGGACTTTACAGCCAGGAAGAACTCTCATCAGTGCCGGAGATGGCCCTCAACTTCTCTCGCGGTTGCGGTAACCCTTCAGGTTTCGCCGATCTTCGACAGGGTGAAGTGGTTGTCGATTTTGGTTGCGGTGGAGGGATAGACGTCATACTGGCTGCGCAAAAGGTTGGAACTCAGGGAAGAGTGATCGGTATTGATTTTGCCGAACCCATGATCCGCCGGGCCGAGCAGGCTGTAGCCGAGGCCGGCTTGAACGACAGGAACATTGAACTACGGGTGGCAGACATGGAGAGGACGCAGCTTCCCGATGCCCTCGCGGATGTTTTGCTCTCTAACTGCGTCATCAACCTATGTCTCGACAAGGACGCCGTGTACAAGGAGGCCTTTCGTATCCTGCGAGACGGTGGGCGGATCGCTATCTCGGATGTGGTACTCACAGAGAACATAGCTCCCGAGCTGCGGATGCGCTTCCAGGCCACGTGGGCGGGTTGCCTGGGAGGGGCTGCGCCGGAAGAGGCATACTGGCAGATCGTGAGAAACGCGGGATTTGCCGAAATTCGGGTCGTGAGCCGTTACTTTCTCAAAGGTGAAGAACTGCTTGCCATGGCTTGTTGCCCCGGTGAAGAATTTACTCCTCTCCCTGCCAAAGAGGATCTATGTCTGGTAGAGGGGAAGGTGACGAGCGTCAAGTTCACCGCGATCAAGCCGTCCCTGAAGTAAAGAACAGGACGGGGCGATTACCAGCGCTGCCATGATGATGAGATACTCCCCCTCCTTCTTCGTGTGCCCGTCCTTCGTCGAAGAATTTGAGCATTAGGGGCGGCAACAGCGTGGTGGCTTCGCGGGCCGTTGTGCCAACTAATGTCCCCCCGCGTGCCCGAGAGGCGGACTCGTATCTACAGCGGTATTCTTCACGCAGGACGGCGGAATTGAAAGAGACGCTCTTTTTATCTGAATTTCCGGACGGGGTATAGATTTCTCTCAGTAATAATTAGCGGTTTTAAAATGGAGGTAGGAGGTATGTCCTATGAATACGAACGATAAACAGCACCGCGCCATTCTCCGGAGAATCGCCCGGAGGGCGATGCTTGAGAGGGGATTGCTCCCTGACTTTTCGGCTGAGGCACTCGCCGAGCTTGCCGGGATTCCCGCATCCGCAGCAACCGATGGTGAGCGGGTTCGCGACCTCAGACACCTTCTATGGGCTTCCATTGACAACGATGACTCCCTTGACCTGGATCAGCTTACCGTTGCCGAGACGATGCCCGGAGATCAGGTAAAGATTCTTGTTGCCGTGGCCGATGTGGACTCAATCGTCAAGAACGGATCGGCAATCGACGACCACGCCCGCCACAACACTACCTCGGTCTATACGGCTGCCACAATATTCCCCATGCTTCCCGACCGACTTTCCACCAACCTCACCTCGCTCGCCTTCGATGAGGACCGACCGGTGATCGTGATCGAAATGGTGATCGGCGCAGACGGCTCGCTACAGGCCTCGGATATTTACCGGGCCCGTGTCCGCAATCATGCAAAGCTCGCGTATAACAGCGTCGCGGCATGGCTGGAAGGCAAGGGCCCGGTGCCCGAGGCTATTGCCTCGGTCAGCGGACTCGACGAGAATCTGCGCATCCAGGACAGGGCAGCGCAACGCATGAAGAATCTTCGCCACCTGCACGGGGCCCTCAATTTCGAGACCGTCGAAGCGAGGCCGGTATTTGAGGGCAACGAGATCTGCGGGCTGGAAAAGGAGAAGAAGAACCGGGCAACCGAGATCATCGAGGATTTCATGATAGCCGCAAACGGGGTGACCGCCCGGTATCTCTCGTCAAGAAAATTCCCTTCCCTCCGCCGCGTGGTGCGCACTCCAAAGCGATGGGAACGGATTGTCGCTCTCGCGGGGGAGCGTGGCTTCACGCTTCCCCATGATCCGGCGCTGCAGCGCTGGAGGAGTTCTTGACGAAAGAGAAGGCAGCCGATCCGCTGAGATTCTCCGACCTCTCCCTCTCGGTGATCAAGCTCATGGGACCGGGCGAATACGTTGCAGAGCTTCCCGGAGAGACTGCCCCCGGACACTTTGGTCTCGCTGTCGCCGACTATGCCCACTCCACAGCACCCAACCGCCGGTATCCGGACCTCATCACGCAGCGACTGCTGAAGGCCGCGATGGATCAACACCCCGCACCCTATAAGAATGAAGACCTGGAGGCGTTAGGCAAACACTGCACAGAACAGGAGAATGCAGCAAAGAAGGTCGAACGGCAGGTCGGAAAATCGGCAGCGGCAATGCTGCTGGAGGCAAGAATCGGGGA
Organism: uncultured delta proteobacterium; assembly: GCA_963749525.1. GTDB lineage: Bacteria > Desulfobacterota > Syntrophorhabdia > Syntrophorhabdales > WCHB1-27 > CAVVNC01. Next base: position 8,054 of record CAVVNC010000027.1, on the reverse strand, counting down.
GCGGTTCGATGCCATCGTTACCGGCGCGGCCCCCAAGGGCACGTGGGCCCGCCTTCTTGACCCTCCTGTTGAAGGGAGACTGGTGCATGGTTTCGAAGGCGTCGACGTGGGCCAGAGGGTTCGGGTGCAACTGATTCACACGGACGTGGAGCAGGGATTCATCGACTTCAAGAGGGTTGGGTGATCAAGTCACCAGGTGATAGCCCTATGCGGTTGATCTCCTTTGAAGCAGTTCATCCCGATGCCGGCCCGGTGCTCGACAACTTCCTAAAGTGTTGATTTTTGTCTCCTCCAGGCCAATGCCACATTACGAATGGCAATCGTCCTCTCCTTCACCTCCCGAAGTTCACCTGTGTAGCAATAGGTCGTAGAGTAACCCCTTGAGAGCCAGCGCGATCACCGCTGTGAGAAAGATACGGCGCAGCCATGCATTGCTCAGCCTCAGGGCAACACGGCCGCCAACGAAGGCCCCCGCAAACATGACGGAACCCATCACAATACCCAGCCTGTAATCTACCAGCCCCCGCCACGTAAAGATGAGAGTGGCCACCAACGAGGAAAAGATGTTGACCACCTTTGTTGTCGAGATCGCTTGCACGAAGGTCATGCCGAACAGGGCGACGAACGCGGCCATGAGTAGCGTGACGTAACCACCGCTGAAAAAACCGCCGTAGACGCCAAGAACAAACGTCGCGCCATATCCTGCGATCTCCCTTCCCCGGGACGGCTGGCACTCCGTCGGACCCACACCGGCCTGACGTTTGATCGTCGTGAACAGCGCCACTCCGATCATGAACAGCGCGATGATGACCGGCAACGCTTTTGATGGAACCACGAGGAGAAGCAAGGCTCCCAGGATAGAACCGGCCAATGTGAAAACAATGAGGAGCCCGGAGCGACGACGGTCGATCAGATTGCTACCGCTAAAAGATAGGCTGCCTCCGATGCTCATGAGGGTGAGGGCCAGCATGTTCGTAGCAACGGCCGAGCGGGGTTCAATCCCGAACTGGAGCATGGCAGGTACGGTAATGAGCGAGGTGCCGCCCGTCACGACACTGATAATGCTTGTCAGAAAGAAAATGACGACAAGGGGAGCCAATTCCATTTTCTTGATCAGAGTCTACACGAAATGGATGAGGCGGACAACGATGGGCTTACGATTCGGGGGAGGCGTAATCGTCGCTGCTCTTCACGTCAATGAAGGTTCTCTAAGTGATTTCGCCAGGCTTCGGCTCTTCACTCCTCGACCAGCGGCCGTCCCGGTCCCTCGGTTTACCTTCTACACAGTGGATGTGTTGCGTCCTCTTGAGGTCGTTGAAGATCCTGCGGAAGGGTCCGACACCGATAGCGCCTTCGCCGTAACGTTGGGCTTCCACGAGAAGCTCGGCTCCGGTGAACGTACCACTAATGCTCTCCAGAGCCTTATTGACTCTCTCGCCGGGAGTGAGACCGGGTTTCGGCTTTCCTTGGGTTTTCTCGGCAACGGCACGACTTCCGGCCCCGGTTTTCACAGGTCTGGCGTTGCTGGCCTGCAAGCGCTTTTCCCATCGAGTGAGCGTTGCGAGGGTATGCTTCATTGATAGTTTCAACGCCTCGACATGCCGCAACTCCTCGACAATTTGGTTCTTCATCTCGGAAAGTTGTTCAAGGTCCATTCACTTCTCGCGTTGATTGCAGGTGCAGAATCGGCCACGCGCACACCGACAGCGCACCTACATCATCCAGTCAACTCAAGCTTCTTCATCTCTACAGCAAGCAGCCAGACGCCCGCGGGACGGGCCGTGCTCCCGTCCTTGCTCCTCGGATTCTATGGCCTCGGACATGAATATGACGCGGGCCTTCTGGAGGGCATCCTCTTCGACCTCCTGGCGCCAGCGGTGGAATCGCTCCATGAGCTCTTTCCCGGCTCTGGTCAACCGACAACCCTCTTTGTAGTTTCCCCCTGTCTCGATGAGTTTGAAGCCGAGCACTTCTTCCGTCCTCCTAATCTTGCCCCAGGCCGCCCTGTAGCCCATACCCAGCTCTTTCGTGGCCTTGCTCAAAGATCCGAGGCGCTCGATGTTCTCGAGGAGTTGCGCCCTCCCCGGTCCGAAGGCAAGCCCCTTGTCGGTCTCCAGCCTGAGATGAAGATGCATCACGCAGGCCTTCGGGAACATTCGCTGTCTCATCTCATAGCCCCTTTTCTCTAGCATATGAAGGCGCTGTTTCTATTACAATCTGTCTTTTTTTATATAATGAAACTCGACCCACATTAGGTCTAATATTTTTGCGAGGCACGTTAATGTGATAGTTGTTAGGCCTATCGGTCGGCGGGTCTCGTGTGGACGTCTTCTAGGTCTGACCGCGGGGCCTGCCGAGAGGTACTGGCCCGTCAACTAACCGCATAAGGAGGTCGAATGTACTCAGGAGGTTACACAGGCAAGGTACTTCGTGTAAATCTGACGGAAAAGAGCTTCAAGGAAGAACCGCTGCAGGCAGAAATGGCGCGGGACTTCATCGGAGGTGCAGGCTTCGGCATCAAGTACCTCTTCGACGAACTCAAGGCAGGAACGGACGCTCTGGGTCCGGACAACAAACTCATTTTCGCTCCCGGTCCCTTCACCGGCACAAGCCTCCCCTGTGCGAGCCGTATGTCTGTCACGGCCAAGTCCCCTCTTACCGGCGCCGTCGGCATGGCCCTGTCCGGAGGGCAATTCCCGACGGAAATGAAATTCGCCGGGTGGGATGTGATCATCGTGGAAGGCAAGGCGGAGAAACCCACCTACATATTCGTGAAAGATGGGACCGTCAAGTTCCGCGATGCCGGGGGAATCTGGGGTACCCTCACCTTCGATTGTCAGCAGATGATAAAGGACGAGCTGGCGGACCAGAACATCAGGGTCTGCTGCATCGGTCCGGCCGGCGAGCGCCTCGCCAAGATCTCCTGCATCGTTAACGAGCGGAGGGCTGTCGGGAGAAAAGGCTTGGGGGCGGTCATGGGTTCGAAAAACCTCAAGGCCATAGCGATCCGCGGGACCGGGTCGGTATCGGTCAACTCGGAAGAAAAGTATAGGGCCGGCCGCACCTCGATGCTCAAGGCACTCAAAGAGAGCCCGGTGCTCTACCCGGAATTCTCGCGGCTCGGGACACCGATGGTGGTCGACCTGACAGGGGCGATGGGCATACTTTCTGCCAAGAACTGGTCGGCAACGGGCGAATTCGTGCCCGTCGACGGTATCGGCATCAAAGCCCAGGAGAGCAGGAAGATCGGCAAAGAACACTGCTATGGGTGCCCGGTCGGCTGCAGCCAGATGAAGCTGGCGAGGACCGGTCCCTACGCAGGCGTTCTCACCGAAGGGCCGGACTTCGAGACCATCTACGCCTTTGGGAGCAATGCCGGTATCGCGGAGGTCGACCCGATCATCGCGGCGGACCGGCTTTCCGATGAATTGGGGCTCGACAGCATATCGGCGGGCGTCACGATCGGTTTCGCGATGGAGCTCTTTGAAAAGGGCATCCTGACGCTCGCGGACACCGACGGCATCGATCTCAGGTTCGGCAACGATGATGCGATGATGAAAGTCCTCCGTAAGATCGCTTTCAGAGACGGTATCGGAGACCTCCTTGCGGACGGCAGTCGTGCCGCGGCGAAAAAGATCGGCAAGGGCACGGAGAAATACGCCATCCAGGTCAAGGGCCTCGAACTCCCTGCCTACGATGTACGGGGGGCCAAAGCGCATGGCCTGAACTACGCGACGTCCTTTACCGGTGCGGACCACTGCCGCGGCTACGCGTTTCAGGAGATATTCGGCATACCGATCCCCTGGGAAGTGGATCGGTTTGCCCTGGAGGGAAAAGGCAAGCTGACCAAGTGGAATCAGGACGTGCGGGCTGCCACCACGGACTGCCCGACCATGTGTGCCTTTCTCCTCGACATGGCTTTCGCGGGCACGTGCCTCCAGAATACGGCAACCCTGATGGAGGCGGTCACGGGCATGTCCTACACGCCCGAAGAGGTCGAGAGAGTGGGCGAAAGGATCAACAACCTCGCCAAGGCCTTCAATGTCCGGGAAGGCCTGAGTCGGGCGGACGATACCCTTCCCGAAAGACTCATGACCGAGCCCCTTAAGGCGGGTGCCTCGAAGGGACAGATGATAAGCAGAGCGGACCTGGATCTAATGCTTGACGAGTACTACCGCGAACGGGGATGGGATGTGGAGACGGGCGTGCCCACACGGGCGAAGCTCGCCGAGCTGCGTCTCGATTACGTCGCGGATAGCCTCGGCCTATAGATCCGGAGCGATCGGTGGTAATAGACCCTCCGATCCATCCTCAAGCTGAAAGAGGCCCTCGGCGGGACGGACCTCGCTTTGGAATTCCCCGAGGGGACGACGGTGTCCGGCCTTCTCGACTATATGCGCGACAGGTTGGGGGAGCGACTCTCCCCTCACCTGTTCGATCCAGAGAATGGCCTGCCTCTCCCTTATGTGCGGATCATGGTCAACGGGCAGACCATTCAGTTCCTCGATGGCCTCGGTACCGTGCTGAAAGAGGGTGATGAAGTCTTGCTGTTGCCGCTCGTGGGCGGTGGATAGGGCGGTCAAACGGCAAGAAGAGACCGCATCGGAGTTGACATAAAAGGCGCAGGAAATTACCGTCTCATTCGAGCGAGGACATCGAATTCTTGACAAAATGAAGGTTAAGGAGGGAACATGGCACGAGGCTACATGGGGAGAATGCTGTGGGTGGACCTTTCGAGGAAAGAGCTGAAGGAGGAGGCCCTCGACGAGAAGCTGTGCCGGGAGTATGTGGGAGGGTACGGCCTTGGCGCAAAGATACTCTTCGACCGGCAGCCTGCCGGCATTGATCCCCTCGGACCGGACGCCATCCTGGGCTTTCTCACCGGCTGCGCGTCGGGCACTGCCGCGGTTGGCGCTTCACGGTATGTCGTCGTGGGGAAATCGCCGCTCACCGGAGGCTGGGGCGACGCCAATTCAGGGGGAGATTTCGGCCCCTCGCTCAAGCACGCCGGCTACGACGCGGTCTTTTTCACCGGCATCTCCGACAAGCCGGTATACCTTTCGATCGATAGCGGCAAGGCGGAGCTGAAAGACGCCTCGGACCTCTGGGGAAAGGACACCTTCGAAACCGAAGACATTTTCAAAGAGAGACTCGGCAAGGACGCAGAGGTTGCGTGCATCGGCCAGGCCGGCGAAAAAATGGCGCTCATCGCGGCGGTGATGAATAACAAAGGCAGGGCCGCGGCCCGATCAGGCCTCGGGGCGGTCATGGGTTCGAAGAGACTGAAGGCAATCGTCGTGAAAGGCAACGTGCCGGTGCCTCAGGCCGACGAAGAGAAGGTAAAGGAACTCCGGAAGAAGTACCTCGGCGAGCTGGGCGGGCACGCGGACATGATGCGCAATATCGGCACCCCCGCCATCTTCACCATCCTCGCAGAAGCCGGAGACACGCCGACGAAGAATTGGTCGGGCACCTCGACGATCGATTTCCCGCAGTTCCGGGACATCGGAGCCGGCCCGGTCATAGAACGGCAGTCCAAGAAATACGCCTGCTACCGCTGTCCTATCGGGTGTGGCGGCCACATGAAGGAGGGGACGGGAGAGTACAAGTATCCTGCAGGGTCGCACAAGCCCGAGTATGAAACGCTCGGCATGTTCGGCGCCAGTTGTCTCAACAATAACGTCGACTCCATCATCATGGCGAACGACATCTGCAACCGCTATGGCGTCGATACGATATCAGCGGGTGCGTGCATCGCGTTCGCGATCGAATGCTACGAATCGGGGATTATCACCAAGGACGACACGGACGGCATTGAGATGACGTGGGGCAACCACAGATCCATCGTGGCCATGACGGAAAAGATGGTCAGGAAAGAAGGGTTCGGCTCCATCCTCGCGGACGGGGTCAAGGTCGCCGCGGAGAAGATCGGGAAAGGCGCAGATCAGTACGCGATGCATATCGGGGGACAGGAGGCAGCGGCCCACGACCCGAAGTTCGGGATGCAGTGGGGCATATCCTACGCCCTCGATGCGACGCCCGCGAGACACACGCAGGGAGGGGAGGGACCGCACTGTCCCGGGGTGATGCCGGAATACGATCAGAAGGCCGCCAAAGGCAGAGGGGTGCCCCACAAGATAGGCTCAAACTATACCCATGTGTACAACGCCGCCGGCCTGTGCATGTTCGTCGTGGGCGCCTACCCTGATGCAAGCGTACTCCTTCATTTCCTCAACGCGATCACGGGCTGGAACATGGACATGGCCGAGCTTCAGAAGACCGGCGAGAGAATCGCCAACATCAGGATGGCTTTCAACGTTAGAGAAGGACTGAACCCGGTGGAGTACAAGGTGCCGGGCAGGATATCGGGCAACCCGCCGCCCGAAAAGGGCCCTCTGGCCGGGGTGACCGTGGACCGCGAGACGCTCTACCGGGAGTTCCTCACCGCCATGGATTGGGACCTCAAGACGGCGAAACCGAGCAAGAAAAAACTGCTCGAACTGGGCATGGAAGACGTGGCCAATGTGCTCTGGCCCTGAAGACTGGCTCTTTCAGGATAGCGAAAGGTTTTGTCAAGGCCGTATGAAAGCGTCCAGAGCGTGACTCACTATCTGGACCAATTTAAGGTGGCTGGACCACCGATCTAAGCCCTACGCATGTTGAAGCAGGAGGCTTAGAAATGGAGTCACACAGGAATTTGAGGCTCGTTGCAAACGTCAGGGAGGCGCCAGAAAGGTAGGTCCACTCTGTCGGCAGCTCAACCCTTCACGTGGTATTCCTCAAGTAAACCGAAGGATTCGAAACGTGGAATCGTAGGTGTGAGCCCCACCTCACGCTGCCTTCCTGTTATTCACGGTTTTGTCTTTCTTATTGCACAATCGCATTTCGCGTGGTATCAATGGTAGGGGAGATGCGGACGGGGCACAGGGTGCCTTAACTCAAGGATAAAGATTTGACCCTATCCCCCCTCTATCTCGATATGAACCCTGAGATAGAGATTACGGATGCCCATGCGAAGGAGGAGCGCCTCCAGGACGGACCCCTCTGTGACCATGGGGGGGACCCTCAATACAACTCGCTCTTCCGCTTCGACCATGCCCTGCCCCTCGCACCCCATGCAGGGGAAGAGCCATTGTCGGCCCCGGCCTCTGCAGAGGGGACAGCGGTAAAAGACGGGCACCCCTATTGGCAGGATGCCGCCTCTCGCCGCTTCATCAGGCGTGAGGGTGACGGCCACGTTTAACCCCTGAAGGCCCTCCCCCTTGGGAACCCCGATGCCGGTGAAATTTCTCATGATCCGGGAGACCATTTCCTCGAAGGAGGGCGCGAAGGTTTGGAAATCGTTGACCAGGGAGACGGACTCCAGCATCAATGGCTCCGGCCCTGCCCGGCGCCGCAGCACGGATGCGCGCTCTTCTGCCCCTGCACCTTCCGTGGCCCGGGGGAGACCCCTGTCGTACGCTGCCCTCTCCAGGGGGTCGGAGAGCACCTCGTAGGCCTCGAGGATATCTCTAAAACCGCGCCCTTTCCTCTGGCCGCCCCACTGGGGCCGGTACTGCCTTGCCAGTACCCGAAAGGCGTTGCGGACGACCTGGTCACCTGCCGTCCGCGGTATGCCGAGCACAAAGTAGTGGTCCTTTTCTCCTGTCATGGCGAAAACCTCACTTGATCAGAAACATGCCGATCCCGCTCACGGTCCCGCGCCTTAGCTCCTGCACGTGTTGACGAAACCGATATCGCTTTCTTCGATGAGGTCAAGGAACCTGAGCGTGTAGCCGCCCGGAGCGCCGGACACATGCTTCAGGCTGAGCTGCTCCAGGGGGCGGACCAGATATCTGCCGACGGTCATCCTGCGATCGATCATCGCTTCCTCCAGGGATGGCAAAAGGTCTTTCCGGCCCCGGGCCCATCCTCCGTCGTCGCGACACACCTAGGACTGTACTCTTCGACTAAGTCTAATCACGAGCCGGGGGAGTTTCACGGGAGGCGCGGCCTTCGTACCGGATGGTTTGCCGCTATCTGCAGAGCCTTCCCGGAGCGTGGTGGACTTTGGG
>CAVVNC010000026.1:0-22018 GCA_963749525.1 uncultured delta proteobacterium | reverse complement strand
AGTCCATTGTCCTCGGCTATGGCACGGGCAGGGAGAATGAGGCCGCCATTTACCAGTTCGCCCAACTTCCTCGGCGCGCCCAGCGTGCTCACCGCCGGTCACTTCTGCTATGGACCGCGCATATCGACGAGCATCGTCACGTGTGGGACAAACCCCATTGCCGACTACGAAAACCTGCCGAAGTGCATCATGGTCTGGGGCAGCAACGTGGTGATGTCCAACCCCTATTGCTACAAAGGAGAGCCGTTCTCCGTTGCCCTGGACGCGGGCGCGAAGCTGATCGTCGTTGACCCGAGGCAGACCCGTGCGGCTGCCCGCGCCGATATCTGGCTGGCAGACCGGCCGGCTACCGATACGGCCCTGGCTCTCGGCATGGCGAACGTCATCGTCAATGAAGGGCTCTATGACAGGGAGTTCGTGGAGAACTACTGCTTGGGGTGACAAATGGGTCGAGCGGGTGAACGAGTACCCCCTCGAGTTGGTGGAGCGGATAACCTGGGTGCCTGAGGAGAAGATACGCGAGGCGGCGCGCCTTTTTGCAACGACCAAACCTGCATGCATCCAGTGGGGCGTCGCCATAGAGCAGCAGGTGACGTGCGCGGACAACAACCGCATTCTCCTCCACCTGATGGGTATTACGGGCAACATCGATGCCCCTGGAGGGCAGGTGCTCTTCAAGACCTTCCATCCATAACGTCGGCAATTTCTCGCCCACGCATACCTCCCGCCTGAGCGGGCGGCCAAACGGCTGGAGGGCAGGCGGCTCACATTGCCGACAGGTTTGGCATCATCAACCCCAAAGCAGTCTGGGATGCAGTTCTCACCGAGGAGCCTTACCGGTGAAGATGCTCTTCTTCATCAGCCGCAACCCTGTCATTACGCGGGCAAACGCCGCGGAGGTCCGCCGCGCCCTTGAAAAGGTCGAGTTCATGGCCGTGGCCGATTTCTTCCTCACCCCGACGGCCCAGCTGGCCGACATTGTCCTACCTTCTGCGACATGGCTGGAGATGGACTACACAGGCGATTTCTGGAAGCGGCACGGCTGGATTCTCGCGCGCAGAAAGGCGGCCGAAGTGGGTGAGTGCCGTTCCGACCATGAAATGCTGAACGACCTCGCCCATCGAGTGGGCCAGGGTCGGTTCTGGTGGGACGATTTCGAAGGAGGTCTTGACTACATTCTGAAACCCTTGGGCATCACATGGAAGGAGTTCGAGGAGAAACATGACCGCATAAGGGGCCCGGTCGAATACTACAAGTACAAGAAGGCCGGATTTTCGACCCCCACGAGGAAATTCGAGCTCTGGTCCACCTCCCTGAGAAATGGGATTACGATCCCTTGCCGAGGTTCCGGGAGGCGCCGGAGGGGCCGGAGAGCAACGCGGCGCTCTACGAAGAGTACCCCTATATCCTCATCACGGGGGCGAGGCAACCCGGGTTTTTCCACTCCGAGAACAGGCAGGTACCGTGGCTCCGTGACCTGCATCCGGACCCGGAGATCGAGATCCATCCGGATACGGCTGCCAAAGAGGGTATCGAGGACGGCGATTGGGTGATTATCGAGTCACCCAGAGGAAAGGTGCGGCAGCGGGCTAAACTGACCTCGGGGATCGATCCCCGGGTAGTCGCAGGCCAGCACGGGTGGTGGTTCCCCGAAAAGAATGGAACGGGATGGCGGGAGTCGAACATCAATATCCTCACGAGGAACGATTACGACAACTGCGACTCTGCCATGGGAGCCACCCATATCCGGACCCTGCTCTGCAAAATCTACCCTGAAAACGGGAGGGCGTCATGAAATTTGCGCTCAAGGTCGATGACAAATACTGCTGGGGCTGCAAGGCGTGCGAAGTGGCCTGCAAGCAGGAGCATAGGGCGCCCTCGGGTGTGAAGCTGATCCGGGTCGGCGAGGCGCGGCCGGCCAGGACGAACGGAAGAGCGGACTCTAAGTTTATTGTCAATCTGTGCCGCCATTGCGAGGAGCCGCCCTGCGTGCCTGTCTGTTCTCTCCGGGCAATCACGAAGCGGGACGATGGGGTTGTTTTTCTCGACAGGGCGCGTTGCACGGGCTGCGGGAGCTGTGCGCAGGCCTGTCCCTTTGGTGCCGTCGCCATGGATCGGCCGGGTGAGCCGGCGTGGAAGTGCAACATGTGCCTGCACAGGGTTGAGAATGGCCTTATCCCGTCCTGTGCCGACAACGTCTGCCTGGCCCATTGCGTCTACTTTGGCGATGCCCGGCACATAGACCGGATGATCGAAGAGAAGTCGTGGCTGAAACAGCGGCTCGAAGGAGCCCTGGGGTCCATGGTGATCCGGGTCGGGGATTAACGTGGGCCCGCCTGCGCAGCCATCTCGTTGGGCTTTCCATCGCATCCGCCGGGAAACTCCCTCGGATAAAGGAAACGATAGCAATACAGGCGGGACATTTCTCTTGAAAGCCCGCTCTCGCTCACGTACCACCGGTGACTCCCCCATTCGGCCTTTGTTTTCCGAACCCCTCTCTTGACGCCCTTCGATTCCCTTGCTTTGATGAGGAGAATCAGCGTACAATGGCATAAGCGTAGCCAAGAATAAAGATTGACCTCGAAATCTGCTAACGACGGGGGATGCAATGGAGTCGCTTGCAAAGGAACCGAGAAGCGGTCCGGCGCGGAGCCGTGTCCACCGCGTGCTCATCGGCACGAAGCTCCACGTGCCGCCCCTCAAAGCGCGGATGCTCGATCGAAACCGCATTGTCGATCGCCTCTCGGAGAGCAAAGACCGCCGCTTATTCGTGGTGTCCGGAGCGGCCGGCTGCGGTAAGACGTCTCTCGTCTGTCAGTGGATAGCGCGGGATAGACTCCGAGCAGCCTGGTATTCCCTGGACACGACGGACAACGAGCCGGACACGTTCTTTCGCTACCTCATCACCGCCCTCAGCGGCTTGGACAGCAAAGTCGCCTCGGCCATGAAACCCTTGCTGGCGCTGCAGAGAGGACTCTCGGAGGAAGACGTCATTCCCCTTGTTCTTCAGAGCCTCGCTCGGATCGACGCGGACAACTATCTTGTCCTCGACGACTATCACGTCATCGAAAGTGCGGAAATCCATCGTGCCGTGAAACATCTCCTCGACTACATTCCCGAGACGACGCACGTCGTCATCGTGAGCCGCCATGCGGTTCCTTTTTCTGTCGCGGCTTTTGCCGTGAGGAATCAGTTGGTAGAGCTGTCCGACAAGGACCTCCAGTTTACCGACGCGGAAACTGAGCTTTTTTTTCAGCATGCAATTCCCGTCAAGCTGTCCGGCGAGCAGATCCGCGAGCTGAGAAGCTATACCGAAGGTTGGGTTACCGCTTTACAGCTCTTCGGCATCTCCGTGAGCGGCAAGAAGACACCTTTCGAGCTGGACGAAATGCTGAAAAAGGTCCGGCGGGAGTCAACGGAATATCTGATGGATGAAGTAATCAGCGTCCAGCCGGAACACATCAGGGAATTCCTCTGCGCCACCTCGTTTCTCGACAGATTCAATGCGGAGCTCTGCGAGGAGATCACCGGCCTGTCCGACATACCCGCGATTTTTGACCATTTGTACAGGACCAACCTCTTTCTCATCCCCCTTGATTCCGAGCACACATGGTTTCGTTATCACCATCTTTTTTCCAAAGCCATCAGGGAGAGGGCCGGGCGGTCATCGCCGGGCGCGGCGTGCCGGACCCAAAAGAAGGCCGCTGCCTGGTTCGCGAGAAAGGGCTATCTCGAAGAGGCACTTCAGTACGCGTTTGCCGCCGGGGATTTCGAGCGTGCGGCGGACGTCATGGAAGACTATTGGCTCTACGATGGACGGGATTTTGGCTTTTACCTGCGGTGGTTTGGCAGACTCCCCCGGCAAACGATCGCCGAGCGCCCTTTGCTCCGCCTTAACGCGTGTACGATGAGGATGGAGTCGCACCGACTCATCGATGTCGAAAATGTCATCGAGGACATCGAGAGTCGTGAAACCGAGGCATTCAAACGATACGACGGCAACAAAAGAAGATTGTGTCGGGATTTGCTGACGTACTACAAGTCTACCCTGCCTTACTACCGCGATCTGGCGGGCTCCAATCTCACGATGGTCTTGCTGGAGGACAGACTGGTCTCCGGCATGATGAAGCTCGCCATTGCCCGGTTCGAATTCTTTCGGGGCAATCTGTCTTCCGCCTCCCACGGTTTAGCGGAAGCGCGGAAGACGATCTTCTCCTACGAAAACGCTTGGTTCAGAATGGTCTGGTCCAAGTTCGCCGCAGACGTCGAGCGATGGCAGGGCCATCTCCATCGGGCTGGCGCCATCCTTGACGAAGCTTTTCTGTTTCTCGACCAGAAGGGGCTGTCCGATGCCGGGCTCAAGCCCGCGCTTTACTTGCCCATGGGGTGGGTTCTCTATTGCAGGAACGATCTCGGGAAGGCGCTGGAGTACGCGACCGCAGCGGTGAGGTACCTGGAGCAGACAGGAGCGATCTCGTTCGTCCTGGAGGGGTATCTCTTGCTCTCGTCCGTCCATCTGGCCGCGGGGCAACCCGAAAAGGCCGAGCAGTGCGTGCACGAGATGCGAAGGGCGTCGAGGGCAACGGGCAACCAGAACCTCGTGGTCGTCATGGAGGCGTGCACCGCCTATCCTTACATAGGTGCGGGAGACCTTACCCGGCTCGAGCGCTGGGTGAGGAGCAGGGAGAGCCTCCCGGAACAGCCGTTTTCATTCCATCTCGTTCTTGACTATCTGGCCAGAGCAGGGCTTTTGCTGAGACAGGAGCGTTATCCGGAAGGTCTCAGCAAGCTGGAGGCCCTGCGTGAAACGTGTGTGAGCCGAGACATGATCATGCCGGTCATGGATATCGATCTCATGCGCGCGGCCGCTCTCTATGGCTTGGGCCGCCCCGAGGATGCCGACACTCTTCTCTCACAGACGATGGAGCTCTGCGAGAATGAGGGATACATAAGGATGGTCCTTAATTATGTCCCCATCCTCGGCAAAATGACGCGCGCCTTCTCGCAGGACAGCCGGATCTCCGAGTTCTTCGGCAGCCCAGATTTCGGTGCCTACAGGAAGCGCAACAGCTCGACGCCGGTGTCGGGAAAAGCCCATTGCGGCGAAGAGCTCACCCAAAGGGAGATCGCCATGCTCCGGCTGATTGCAGCCGGCTTCCAGAACAAAGAGATTGCCGCACGAGAGTGTGTCTCTCTCAACACCGTCAAGACCCACAACCGACATATCTTCGATAAGCTGGATGTAAGGACGCGGGTACAGGCGATACGGCGGGCACAGGACCTGCGGCTCCTCGGAAATAGCTGATACAATACTGGGAACCGTGCATCTGCCTTCTTTTTCATCGGTTTTGCCATCATCCCGTCACCCTTAAATCACCCTTAAGTATGACGCGAAAATGGCGCAAGTGAGGGTAACCTATGTCCTGCCCCCGAAGGGGGACGCACAAAAGGGAGACGGGGGGTCGGCAAAGTGCGCCCCGGTCCAATGACATGCTCCACCGGTAGAGAGAGGCACGCATGATCTATGAGGAATTGGTCGGGATTGTCGGCGCCGGCAATGTCTCAGAGGCGCCGGAGGTGCTTGAGGCATACTCGAAGGACATGAGCTTCGCCCATCCGGTGAGGCCCGCTTGCGTGGTAAAGCCGGGAAACGCCGCGGACGTGCAGAAAATCGTTCAGCTCGCCAACGAAACCCTGACGCCCCTGACGCCTGTCAGCTCGGGAAGCCCCCATTTTCGGGGCGACACGGTTCCCGGGGTTGGAGGCGCCGTTATCGCGGACCTCAGCGGGATGAAGAAGATCATCAGGGTGGATCGGCCGAACAGGGTCGCGATGTGCGAACCTGGGGTGACTTTCGCCGAGCTGATTGCGGCAACGGACGCAGGTGGCCTCAGGCTCAACGCGCCTCTGGCGCCGCGCCAATCGAAGTCCGTGGTCGGCAGCCTCCTTGAGAGAGAGCCTGTCCTCATGCCGAGGTATCACTGGGATATATCGGACCCTCTGGCCTGCGTCGAGGTCGTTTTGGGCACAGGGGACGTCTTCCGCACAGGGGCTGCGGCGGGGCCGGGCACCATAGAGGAACAATGGCGGGCTGGAAGCGCCCAGAGGGCGTCGTCCGGGCCTTCTCAGGCGTCATTTCACCGGCTTATCCAGGGGGCCCAGGGGACGATGGGGGTAGTCACCTGGACATCCGTGGCCTGCGAGAAGCGCCCTCGTGTCGAGGAACCTTTTCTCGTCGGCTCGACGAAGCTTGAGCGGATGACTGAGCTCCTCCACTGGCTCGTCAAGCTGCGATTGGTCAACGAGTGTCTTCTCCTCAATCGTGCCAACGTCGCGGCGGTCCTCGCTCGGGAATGGCCCGACGGCCGCCTGGAGGCCAAAGAGAGCCTGCCTCCCTGGGTGCTCCTTTTCTGCACGGCCGGCTATGACTACCTGCCGGAGGAGAGGCTCGATTACCAGATTAAGGATATCCGGGACATCTGCAGGCGGGTAGGCCTCGATCCCGTGCCCGTCCTTTCGGGGATTCCCGCTTCTCTGCTGCTCGACGTCGCGCGCCGTCCTTCTGCGGAACCCTATTGGAAGCTGCGGGAGAGAGGAGGATGTCTTGACATATTCTTCCTGACCGTCTACGACAAGCTCCCCGGCTTGATGGAGCTCATGGCCGGGTTGGCCGATGAGGCGGGGTACGCCGCAACGGAGATGGGCGTCTACCTTCAGCCCATAGTGCAGGGCACAAACTGCCACTGTGAATTCAACATCTACTACGACCCCCAAGATGCGGTCGAATCGGAGCGGGTCAGAGATCTGGACCGGAAAGCCCTGTGGAAACTGGCCGCGGCAGGCGCCTTTTTCTCCAGGCCTTACGGCGAAAGCGCCCGTATGATCATGAATAGAGATGCAGCGACCGCCCGCGCTTTGACGAAGGTCAAGGCGGTCTTCGACCCGAACAATATAATGAATCCGGGGAAACTCTGCTTCTAGAGAGGGGAGTCGGAAAGCTAAAGCGGTGAAGAAAGGCCGCCTGCGATAGGTTGAGGAGGAAAAGGGATGGCGTTGGAGGATTACAAGCGGAACATGGAGATGTGCTGTCGGTGCTCGTGCTGCAAGTTCATCCCTCTCGAAAGGCTCGAAGGGTATCGATACGCCCATGTCTGCCCCAGCGTTGCGAGGTACAATTTCCACGCTTACTCCGGGGGCGGCAGGATCGGCATGGGGGTCGGCATGCTGGAGCGTCGCTTCGAGTTGAGCGACACGTTCCTCAAGGTGTTGTATGACTGCCAGATGTGCGGCGGCTGTGACGTCTCGTGTAAGTACGCCATGGATATGGACGTGCTCGACCCGATCAACGAAATGAGAATCGCCTGCGTCGGGAGCGGTCGGACCCTTCCTGTTCTCGACCGGCTGAGAGACAATCTTCGAAAGACGGGCGTGATGGTCGGAAAGCGTACCGGGCAAGGCGAATGGGCCGCAGGGCTGGATGTGGCGGAAGTCACGGAGAAGAAGACGAAGGTTGTCTATCACGCGGGCTGCCGTGCCCGTTGCGATGAAGAGCAGTGGAAGGTATCGAGGGCAACGCTGACTCTCCTGAAGAAAGCCGGCGTCGACGTCGGAATTGCGCGGGAAGAGCTGTGCTGCGGCGGCAGGGCCTACGAGATGGGCTACAAGGAAGATTTCCTCACACAGGCAGAAAAGATGATGGATCAGTTGAGAAAATCGGGGGCGGAGACGCTCGTAACAGGGTGCGCCGATTGCTTCCACGCCTTGAGCGTGCTCTACGATAGGTTCGCCATGAAGGGCGATATGGAAGTGCTTCACACCACAGAGTATCTCAACCGCCTGCTAAAAGAGGGACGAATAGAGCCGACCAGGAAGGTCGAAGTCAAAGTCGCCTATCATGATCCCTGTCATCTCGGCAGGCTCGGAGAGCCCTACGTACCTTGGGAGGGCAAAGAGATACCCGGCCACATCCGGCTGTTCGACCCGCCAAAGGAGCTCCGGCGCGGCACCCATGGCGTCTACGAGCCGCCCAGGGAGATTCTGAGGAGCATCCCCGGCATTAAGCTGGTAGAGATGGAGAGAAGAAAGGAGTATGCGTGGTGTTGCGGCGCCGGTGGCGGCGTAGAGGAGTCGAACCCGGCCTTCGCGGCATGGACGGCGAAAGAGCGGATGGGCGAAGCGATCTCAACGGGAGCGGACGCGCTGGTTACCGCCTGTTCGGGGTGCGAGCGGAGCTTCAGGGCTTCTGCGGAAAAGAACGGAATGCCCCTGAAGATCTTTGACGTCGTTGAATTGCTGGAAAAAGCTGTCTGAGAAGGGGATGGACATATGGCGTTAGAGAAGGGGATCTACAGGGCCTTCGAAGACATCGTGGGGCCCGATAACATCTCGGAAGAGCCTGCAATTCTGGATGCTTACGCGTGGACGGGCATCGTGCAGAAAGAGAAGAATTCCACCCCGGCGGCGCGCAAACAGGCCGGCTTCCAAAGGTTCGCCGTCAGGTGCGAGGCAATCCTCCTCCCCGGCGAGACGAAGGAGGTCCAGTCGATAGTGAGGCTCTGCAACAAGCGGGGCTTGAGGTTCAAGGCTTTCAGCACGGGATGGATAGGCGGCAACATTCCGTCAGGACCCGGGGCAGTTCAGATCGACCTCCGGCGGATGAACCGCATCCTGGAGATCAACGAGAAAAACATGTACGCTGTGGTCGAGCCCTACGTGATCGGCGCCCAGCTTCAGGCGGAGTTGATGAAAGTCGGTTTGAACTGCAATATCACAGGGGGAGGCTCACAGACCTCGGCCCTTCCCATCGCCGCCCACTGGGGTACCGGTCACGCTGCGCACTCCATAAGCAACGGGGAGCGCAACCTCTTGGCCCTGGAATGGGTGTCGCCGGAAGGCGACATAGTGAGAACCGGCTCGCTGGGATCGATAGACGAGTGGTTCTGCGGAGACGGACCAGGCCCTTCGTTGCGCGGCATCGTGAGGGGTTCCATCACCCCCTTCGGCGGAATGGGGGTCTACACGAGGGCAGCCACGAAAGTCTATTATTGGCCCGGACCTTCCATGTTTCCCGTCGAGGGGGTATCGCCCCGCTATCGGCCTACGGAGATCCCTCCCCGCTTCATGATCCGCTACTTTTCCTTCCCTTCGATGGAGAGCCGGGCCGAGGCGATGCGACAGATCAGCGAAAGCGAGATTGCCTTCGAGCTGATGGGTTTCCCTATACCGATGATAGCCTCCAACATGGCGACGAGCAATCAGGAAGAGCGCGAGATCTTCGCAAGGCTTACGAAGCAAGTGAAAGGACCCGGCTTCGTCGTCATCATTACCGGGAGCTCGGAGAGGGAATTCAGCTACAGGACGAAGGTCCTCAAACAGATCATAGAGGCAACCAACGGGACGTCCCTTGGGGCTATGGAAGACCGGGAGATAGGGGGGGCGCAGATGTGGCGCTTTATCCGGCCTACGGCCTCGATCAGGGAGACATTCCGGGCCACGGGAGACCATAGCGGCGTCTTCCCGGGGCACAACGAATTCGCCCCGATAGTGAGGCTCGCCCGGGACATCGCAATGGTAAAGAAGGAGCTCCAGGGAAAAGGCCTCCTCCTCGACGACGGTGCCGAAGCCTTCCCCTGGACTGAAGAGTATGGAAACCTCTCGCATGCGGAGGTCCTTTACCGCTTCTCTGCGAGCCCCGCTTCCTTCGAAGGCGTAAGATATCTCAATGAAGAGTCAATAAAGCTTGCCGTGAAGGAGCGCGCGGGGATCCCCTTCTTTGTGACGGGGGACGAGCTGCACGACATCTTCGGCCCCGTCGCTTCCAATTATCACGTGTGGCTGAGAAGAATCAAAAAGGCCTTTGATCCGAACGGGGCAGCCGATTCGGCGAGCTATATCACGGCAAGGGACGAATGAAGAAAGGCCAAAGGCGCATCCCGCGCGCGAAAAACCATGCGCGGGTCAAGCCCGAAGGATGCGAAATCTGTTGAGAGGAGGGAACGATGAAGAAGCTATTGTTGTCTTTGGCAATGGGATTCCCAGTGTTCTTTCTGGTCCTGGCAGGCTCAGGGATGGAGGCACAGTCAGCCTCAACTGAGGCAGCAGCGAAAACGTTGAAGATCGGGGTCACGGCGCCCCTCACCGGACCTTCTTCGACGGCGGGCATACCCCACGTGCGTATAACTCAGCTGGCGGCCGATTGGATCAACGGCAAAGGGGGCGTTACCATAAAGGGCGAGAAATACAAGATCGAGCTCGTTATCGAAGACGAGAAGGACACGGTAGACACGGCGATAACGGCGGCGAACAAGCTCGTCCAGTTCCACAAAGTGAGCTTCATGGTGGGGACCATCAGCCCTCCGTCGGTCGCTGCAATCGCGTCCGTCACCGAGCCGGCCCACGTCGTGCGGAGCGTCTGGCACGGCGAAGGCGCGGCCATGGAGCTAAACCCGAAGACTCCGTACACCTTCAGGGTGCCCGTTGTGCCGAGGGATTTTGTGCCTTCGCTTCTAGGATACCAGGTCAAGGCCTATCCGAATGCGAAGAAGATCGGCATACTCTTCCTTCAGGGTCCGGCGGCCGATTTCCTCCTTGAGAAGACAAAGAAGGCGATCGAGGCCGCACAAGCTGACATTAGGCGGTGTCGACATGTACGAGGCGGACACGAAGGACTTCTATCCGGTGATCACGAAGGTGCTCAACTCCAAGCCGGACGCCATTTACTGCACCGCCCTTCCTCACCTCATGGGAGGAATACTCAAGACGGCCCGGGAACTGGGCTATACGGGCCCTATTTTTAACCTCTCCCCAACCTCTCCCGGAACGGTCCGGGGTATTGCCGGCAAGTCCAACTCGACCGACTGCATCCTGCCCGCACCGGACGTCGACAGCCCGAAGATGACGCCCATGATCAAGGACATCAGAAGAATGTGCATCGAGAAATACAAGGAGTGCAACTTCGATTACGTGAGGCAGTGGGATTCCTTCTGGTGGCTCGTGCAGGCTATCGAGAAGGCGCAGAGCCTCGATCCCACCGCAGTGGCCAAGACGTGGGAAAAGATGGACCACCTTGAGGCGACGACCGGCGTGGGGAAGATGGGCGGACAGCAGTCTTACGGGATCAACCATATCGGGGTTCTCCCCTTTGCCGCCACCCGGCTCATGAAGGGCGAGATGGAGCATATCGACTGGTTCGTGCCGGATATACCTTAAGAGGAGTGGAAGCTAAAAGCCTGGAGGAGTGGAAGCTAAGCCGCCATGTGGGCGCAAAACCTACTCAACGGATTGACGTCGGGCTGGCTGTACATCCTGGTTGCCCTGGGGCTCACCCTTGTGTTGAGTATCGTGGGGATCGTGCAGCTGGCCCACGGCGAAGTCTACATGGTCGGCGCCTACGTCGTCTATTTCTTCTGCGTGGTCGCCGGCCTCAACTTCTTCCCGGCTTTGCTTATCTCCATCGTCTCCGTTGCCCTGCTGGGGGTGCTCCTTGAGAGGTTCTTCCTCCGGCCTTTCAGAAACGACATGGAGGGCGCCATCATCACCACCCTTGCCCTCATCCTCATCCTTCAGACGGGGATTATCACGGTTGCCGGTCCAGGCTACAAAGACATTCCGAGCCCGGTAGAGGGCGTGCTGACGATTCTGGGCGCCAGGCTCTCGTGGGAGAGGCTGATGACCATAACGGTCGGCGTCGTGCTCGTGATAGCCCTCCTTCTCTTCATCGGCAAAACGAAGGTGGGACAGGCGATGGTCGCCGTCTCGGAAGACCGGGATGCCGCGGCCCTGGTAGGGATCAACGTCAACAAGATCTCCTCGGTCGCGATGTTCCTCGGCTGCGGCCTGGCAGCCGCGGCCGGCGGAATGACGGGACCCATATTCAATCTGACCCCCTTTATGGGCGGTTTCGCCTTGACGAAGGGGATCGAGGTGATCATCCTCGGCGGCCTGGGGAGCATTCCCGGCGCCATCATCGGCGGCCTGATCCTCGGCCTGGTCGAGGGCCTCATCACTCCTCTGGTTTCAATCCAGGTGGCCAATATCATAGGCCTTGTCGTCATCGTGCTTATTTTGCTGTTCAGGCCGCAGGGGCTCATGGGACATGAATAGAAAGAAATCGATACGAGCGGCAAGTCTTGGGGCTCTTCTCCTCGTCCTACTTGTGCTGCCCCTGTTCGTGACCCAGCCCTACCTCGTTCACATCCTCATCATGATAGGCATTAACGTCCTTCTGGCGACCAGCCTGCGCTTCATCGCGACGAGCGGGCAACTCTCCCTCGCCCACGCGGGCATGATGAGCGTTGGCGCGTACACGTCGGCCTTGCTCGTCATGAAGGGTGGCTTGTCGGTCTGGCTTGCCATGCCTTTGGCCGGAATTGCCGCGATGATCCTGGCAGTTCTCGTAGGCTTCCCTTTCGTGAGGCTGAAAGGGATCTACTTCACCATGGTCACGCTCTTCCTCTCCGAATTCATCCGGCTCATCGCGCAGCAGTGGAAGGGCCTTACGGGCGGCCCTTCCGGCATCCTCGACATTCCCCGGCCGGGGGCTATCGCCGTTCCGGGGCTGTTCAACGTCGATTTCGCGAGCAAGGCCGACTACTACTACTTCATCCTGATTCTCGTGCTCGTGTGCCTGCTGCTCCTCTACGCCCTTGAGTCTTCCCGGATCGGGATGACCCTCTCCTCCGTCCAGCAGAGCGACTCCCTGGCGGAGAGTCTGGGCATGGACGCCGCGGGATTCAGGGTCCTTGCCTTCGGTTTGGGCTGTTTTTTTGCCGGAGTTAGCGGCGCATTTTACGTTCATTATCTCTCCGCCGCCAACCCTGACAGTTTCGGCTTCCTCCTGAGCACCTATGTCCTTATGTATATGGTTGTCGGGGGAATGCGGCGATTCTCCGGTCCCATCATAGGGGCCGTCATCCTCACGATCGTCCCGGAAGTGGCGGGCGGACTGAGGGAATACGAGCCGTTCGTTTTTGCCGCCATACTGCTCCTCATCATCTTCTTTTTGCGCGATGGGGTGGTCAGCCTGCCGGAACGAATCCGGAGAGCGAGGAAGGAGGCTGCAATACGCTTAGAATCGAAGGCTTGACTAAATACTTCGGCGGGCTTGCCGCGGTCGATAGACTCGATTTCGACGTCCAAGAAGGAGAGCTGGTCGGTCTCATCGGCCCCAACGGGGCAGGAAAGACTACCGTCTTCAACCTGATAACGGGATTTCTCCGGCCCACTGGGGGGAAGATCATATTCAACGAAAAGGACGTCACCAACCGGAAGCCCCATTCGGTTGCGGCATCAGGGATAGTGCGCACCTTCCAGGCAACCAACCTCTTTGGGAACTTCACGGTTTTTGAGAGTATCGTTGCCGCCTGCTACCTGAAGTCGACGGTAGGCTTTTGGGGGGCCTTCCTCCATACCCCCGGCAGCCGGAGGGACAGGGTACGCATCGAGGAGAGGGCCTTGGACATCATGCGCTTCGTCGGTCTGGAATCGATGAGAGACCAGCGCGCGAGAAACCTCGCTTACGGGCACAAGAGGGTTCTTGGCATGGCCTTGTCGCTGGCGGCCGACCCGCAGCTCCTCCTGCTCGACGAGCCTCTGTCGGGAATGAATGCGGGGGAGGTTGACAGCGCGATCGCCCTCATCAGAAGGATCTTTGAGCGAGGCACGGCGATCCTCCTCATCGAGCACAATATGCGGGCGGCAATGAGCCTCTGCCAGAGGATCGTCGTACTCCAAATGGGGAGAAAAATCTCCGTGGGCTCTCCGGACGAGGTGAGGGCCGACAAACGGGTCATTCAGGCCTATCTTGGAACGGGAAAACATGTTGCTTGAAGTAAGAAATGTCTTCATACATTATGAAGCCGCCGAGGCGGTGAGAGACGTCTCCCTGGCGGTGGAAGAAGGCTCGGTCGTCGGCATCATCGGTGCGAACGGAGCGGGGAAGAGTACGATCCTGAAGGCCCTCTCCGGCATGCTGCCCTTAAGCCGCGGCGAGATCTTCTTCAACAACGAGCGGATAGACGGGTTGCCCGCCCACGAGATCGTCCGCCGGGGCATCGTGCACGTGCCGGAAGCGAGGAGACTCTTCCCTCATATGAGCGTGTTGGCCAACCTGAAGCTGGGCGCCTACTTGCGCGACGACAAAGCGGCAATAGAGTCGGACCTCGAAGCCGTCTTCAAGCTCTTTCCAAGACTAAAAGAGCGGCTCAGTCAGAAATCGGGCACCCTGAGCGGCGGCGAGCAGGAGATGCTTGCCATCTCGCGGGGGCTGATGTCGAGCCCGAAGCTGCTACTGCTCGATGAGCCGTCCCTTGGGCTTTCTCCCATAGTCATCGAAGAGCTGGCGCAGACCATAAAGAATATCAACGGGAAAGGGATCAGCGTCCTTCTGGTCGAGCAGAACGCGGGCCTGGTCACAGAAGTGACGCAAAGGGGCTACGTGATCGAGGTGGGCAGGATTGTGCTCGAGGGGAACATCACCGAACTAATGGCCAATAAGCTCGTCCAAAGGGCGTTCATCGGGGGATAGAAATGATTCACCCACTCATCGCTAAGCTAAAAGGATAGGAGCGACAGTGTCTCAGGTTGAGGGTATACTCCGTTTCAGAGATGGAGCCGCGTCAGTCGTGGCGCCGGAAAGCATTGTCGAGGAGAGCGCGCTCCTTGACCAATACGGGAAGGACCACAGCTTTGTCTCCGGGAAGAGCCCCTCGCTCGTGGTTTTTCCGGAAACGAAGGAGCACGTGCAGGCGATCGTCAGACTGGCCAATCAATTCATGGTCCCCTTGACTCCCGTCAGCTCCGGGACCCCTCGATTTAACGGTGATGCCGTTCCCTGCCGCGGCGGCGTTGTCGTGGACTTCGGCAAGATGAAGCGCATCCTGAAGATCGACCCGAAGAACAGGTATGCCATGTTCGAGCCGGGCGTCACTTACGGGGAGCTCGTCCCGGAGCTGCACAAGCAGGGCCTCAGGCTGGATATGCCCCTTCTGCCTCCGGCATCGAAATCGGTCCTTGCAAGCCGGCTCGAAAGAGAGCCTGTCCTTATCCCCAAGTATCAGTACGACTACGTGGACCCGTTGCTGACCCTGGAGGTCGTCTATGGGACAGGAGACGATTTTCGGACAGGCTCCGCGTCAGGCCCGGGCACCCTTGAGACGCTCAAATCCGACAAGGTGAACCCCTGGGGTCCCGGATCGATAGACTTCTTCAGGTTCGTCTCCGGGGCGCAGGGCACCATGGGCCTTGTCACGTGGATCGTCACGAAGACCGAGGTGCTTCCCTCCATGGAGAAGCTCTATTTCATCCCTCTCCATGATTCTGCGGCCCTGGCCGCGCCTCTGCAGAGGCTCCTGAGGCAGAGGGTCGTCGATGAGTGCCTGGCCCTCGACAATGTCTATCTCGCCTCAATATTGGCCGAGAACCGGCTCTCCGACTTTGACGGATTGCGAAGGAGCCTCCCGGCCTGGACCGTCATCGCCTGCGTGGCCGGCTACCAGAGGCGCCCGGAGGAAAGAGTCGCCATACAGGAGCGATATCTCATCGATATCTGCCGGGACCTCGGGCTTCAACCTCTGCTCCACCTTCCTGGCGCCGAAGGCAAAGAACACAACCTCCTTCGGCTTCTGTCGGAGCCATGGACAGGGACGCCCTATTGGAAGCTTCGGCGCAAAGGCTCGTGCCGGGACCTGTTCTTTCTCTCCCCCCTCAGCCGGGTCCCGGAGTTCGTCTCTCTGGTGGCTGGAATGGTTTCCCACAGCCGATACCCGGCGGACGACGTAGGGTGCTACATCCAGCCGATGGTCCAGGGACGGGGGTGCCACTGCGAAATCAACCTGCCATGCGACGAAACGGACCCGAAGGCAATGGATGCGCTCCGCGAGCTCTTCATGACGGCATCGGAGACCCTCATGGCGAATGGCGCCTTTTTCAGCAGACCTTACGGGCCGTGGGCCGATATGGTGTACCGGCAGGACGGCGAAGAAGTCAAGGCGTTGAAGCGGCTGAAAGCCATCTTTGACCCGAACAGTATTCTCAACCCCGGCAAGGTCTGCTTCTAGGAGACCCTGAATGGATCGACTGAGCGATTTTACGTACACCATGGAATCCTGCAACCATTGCGGGCAGTGTAAGTGGATACTGGGTCCCAAAATGAGGGGCTGGAAATACGCCGAGATTTGCCCCATTCACCAGAGGTATCACTACGACGCATACTCCGGGCAGGGCTTGATCAATATCGCCGAGGAGGTTCTGAACGGGGAGCTGGCTTACGAGGACGGGCTGATAGACCACATCTACCGGTGCACGACGTGCGGCGCCTGCGACGTCAACTGCAAGTCCATCAGGGACATGGAAGTCTTGGAGACCATCCTTGCCCTGAGGGCCAAGTGCGTGGAGGACGGCGAGGGGCCGATGGCGCCCCACAAAGAGTATGCGCGATGCGCGGAAGAAGAACACAATATCTACGGCAAGCCGCACAATCGGAGGTTCGACTGGCTGCCGGGCGGGGACCCATCGACAGAAGGCGCCGGAATGGCCTATTTCGTCGGGTGCAACGCATGCTATCTACATCCTGAGATCGCGCGCGACACCGTCTCCATTCTCTCCGCCGCCGGCCTGCGCTTCGCCCTGCTTGGCGCCGAAGAATACTGCTGCGGCGGCCCCCTCTGGCGGACCGGACAGATAAAAGCGGCAGAGAAACAGGCGAGGCACATTCTCGGCGCTTTGAACAAGCTGGGAATAAAGACCGTGGTGACGAGCTGCGCCGAGTGCTATGGAGCCTTCAGGGGGTTCTACCCTAGGATAGCGCCTCTCGGCTTCGAGGTGCGCCACATCAGCGAACTAGTCCGAGATCTGCTGAACGAGGGGAGGTTGAAGATCGCCAGACGTCTTGATGTGAAAGCGACCTACCACGACCCCTGTCTGCTCGGAAGGCTCTCGGAGGTCTACGTGCCCTGGAACGGGAAGATCAGGGCATACGGCCGCCACGACCCTCCAAAAGAGTGGAGGCGGGGAACCTACGGGGTTTATGACGCGCCTCGCATGGTGCTGAAGCAAATCCTGGGACCCCGGTTGGCCGAGATGACGCGCAACGAGGAGAACTCCTTCTGTTGCGGGGCAGGGGGCGGCGTGGCCGATGCTTTTCCCGATTTTGCCCTCTGGACGGCATCCGAGAGGCTCGATGAGGCGGAGTCCACGGGGGCCGAGGCGATCGTCTCCTGTTGTCCTTTCTGCAGCTCAAGCTTCGAAAACGCAATCGGGGCGGGGAAACGGCCGATGCGCTACTACGACCTCACCCACCTCGTGAAGGAGTCGTTGGATGGGGTGAAAGGAGGAAAGGAGTGAGCCTGCCCGGAAATGTCTATGAGGAGCTTGAGCGCGTCGTGGGCCCGGAGCATATAAGCGACCGGCCGTGGATTCTCTCGGCCCATCGCCGTCCCATGCCGCATACGGACAGGAAGCCGGCGAGCCCCGAAGCCGTCCTTTTGCCGGGGAGCACCGATGAGGTTCAGGAGATCGTCAGGATATGCAACAGACACGCCATCAAGTATATTGCCACGGTCTCCAGCGTCATGCCCATGGCCTTCCCCAACGAGCCGGGAACCGTCATCCTGCACATGAAGCGCATGAACAGGATTGTGGAGATAAACGAAGAGGACCGCTATGTGATCGTCGAGCCGGGCGTCAGGCACTGCCAGCTCAAACCGGAGCTGATGAAGCGGGGCTTAAGCTACCCCGTGGCTTCGGTGGGACCGGGCGGATCCGTCCTCGTCAATTTCTCCTCCAGCAGCGGAGACCACCACAACCAGCACGGTACTTCCAGGACGAATCGCTACCTCCTGGGAGTGGAATGGATCCTTCCATCGGGAGAACTGGTCAACGTGGGCTCCCTCGGGAGCGGCGCCGGCTGGTTTTGTCCCGACGGACCGGGGCCGAGTCTCAGGGGGTTGATCAAGGGCTGGGGCGGCCATTGGGGCAGCCTCGGCGTCTACACGAAAGTCGCCATAGGGCTCGATGCCTGGAAGGGGCCGGAGGTCATGCCCACCGAAGGACATTCCCCCACGTACCGGGTGCGCCTGCCGGAAGATCGTCACAAGGTCTTCATATTCAAGTTTCCAACCCTCGACCAACTGCGGGACGCGATGATCGAGATAGGAAAGGCGGAGATAGGTCACGCGGTTCTGAAATACTTCAACGCGTCGGCCGCCCTTCTCGCGACAGAGTCGGCAAATCACTTCTGGGAGCTGTGGAACAGCGGAACTTTCCGCGAAGAGCTCACCCGCCCCTCTATGTCTACCTTGCGACCTGGTCGCCCGAAGAGCTGCAATACGAAGAGCGCGTCCTCATGGAGATCATAAAAGAGACGGGCGGCGAAGAGGTCGACCGGTCGATACGCGAGATCTATGAGAGCAACATGGATTTCTTCATCGTCGTGGGCTTTCTCCAGAGGGTGCTCCGCCTCGGGGGCGGCTGGTCGCCCGCCAAGCTAAGCGGCGATTCGGTCTCCCACATGTTCGAGATCGGCAAGGCGATCCCTGACCTCATGAATCGGTTCATCGAGAAAGGCCAGATCCTCGACGCTCCGGACAACTGGCAGGTTATCCCCATGGAGTACGGCCATCTGGCTCATTTGGAGCTCCTCTTCCTTTTCGACCGGACCACGCCCGGATGGCCTTCGATCCCGCTGTCATTCATGAAAGAATCGGCTGAAGCCGACATAAAAAAGGGGTTTCATGCCGCCATGCCGCCGGGAAGCGGCGCCCTCATGGAACAACTCGGACCCCTCTACAGCAACTATCACGTCTGGGCAAAAAAGATAAAGGAAGCCTTCGACCGGGAGAACGTCTCAAATCCCCTGCCCTGAAAGGGCCCGTAAGCTTGGCCCTGCTGGTCCTACCTTGTGCTCTGTGCGGGTTTTTCTCTCTGGGCCGATTCCCTCTGCACGTCGTGGATCTTTCGCGACAGGGCATGCTCGATTGCCCTGTCCAGATTGACGAACTCCACCGAGGCGAAGCGGAGGTCGTGGCTGAAGCCTTCGTTGATTCCGTCCCTCGTCCTCAAGACGCGCGCCTCGAGACCGTAGGTCCTCCCGTCCATCTCTATGCTTGCCCTTACGACGGCGGCCGGCTGCAGATCGAGAGACTTGTGGTAGCTGAACCTGGCCCCGCCGAGAGATATGTCGAGGACCTTTATCGCGGTCCCGCGGATCGCCATGGAGAGATCGTTCTGATCCATGGGCGCCACCCGATTGGATGTCCTCACGCTGTATGGTCCTGCCTCTCCGACCATCTCTACCTTCAGGGCCTTCGCCATCCGGCCGGAGTCGAGCATGTAGTCGACGAATTCGGCTATCCTGGCGCGGAAGCCGTGTCGCACCATCACGTCACTCTTCCTGATCAGATAGGTGACGACGATCTCCCTGTCGAGCATCGACGTCGAAACAGGGGGGTCTGTCTGCGCAAGGATTGCGGTCCTCCTCCCGTACGTCGTACGCGACAGAGCCTTTGACGAAGACCTTCCCCTTTGCTGGGTCGGGTCCGGTTACGATTCTGACGGTGTGGCCCGGTTTGATGTCCATCTCTAATATGATCGGATGGACACGGCAGAGAATTAAGCCTGCCCTATGTCGGCTCATCGGCAATGTTTTGCTTGCCCTTCCCGTACGAAGTGCAATAGTACAGGGGAGAATTCCTTTATCTGAGCGTTCCGCAAAATAAAGTAGCGATTGCCCCGGCGTAATCTTTCCTGAGCGGAGCCTAGCGTAGCGAAGGAAAAGATGGAGCCGGTCGGTAACGGGAATGAATTCTGCGGAACGCTATTCGAGACCCGGAGGCGATCCAGATGAATGACGCGGTCAAGCCGAAATCCGTCAATGAGCTGAGGAAGCTTCGCAAACCCGTAAGGAACGTCAACATAGAGCACAAGGAAAATCTCACCCGTCTGGAGCGTTTCGCCGTCTGGATCACGGATTACGTCGGCTCAATGGGATTCTTCCTGATCATATGTGCCTGGACCCTTGCGTGGTTGGGCTGGAACACGTTGGGGCCTTCCTCCTGGCGCTTCGATCCCTTTCCGGCCTTCGTCCTGTGGCTCTTCATATCCAACGTGCTCCAGATCTTCCTCATGCCCCTCATCATGATCGGGCAGAACCTCCAGGGATGTCACGCCGAGGCGCGGGCGGAATCGGACTTCGAGGTGAACGTCAAGGCCGAGAGGGAGATCGAGACCATTCTTCTCCACTTGGAGAGCCAGAATACCCTGATCTTGAGAATCCTCGATCGTCTCGAGAAGGAAGGCAGGGGGGAAGCCCTTCCGGCCGGGAAGTAAAGGCTTCGGGCGACATGCATGTCCGGCCAACCGCATGTCCAGAATCGCGAGCAATTAATGGGGTTCAGCACCCCCTCCACAGGCAAAGCCTGCGGAGCCTCCCCGCTCAGGCTCGCTTCGCTCGCCGGGCGCCCTCTTCACCCCGTGCCCTCCGACGTGTGGGGACACTCCTCCGAAAACGGAAACAGCGAGAGGGGTGTCCGCGTTGATTTCAAGGTACTTTGCGGGAACTGCTTTATTGCCTTTGGAATAGACGGTTAGACGTGCTGACATTTGTTGTCTCCTTTCTTAGAGAGGATCTGTATGTATTGAACCGCTCAAGGGAACCCTACACATCCTTCTGTAACAAAATAGAAATGCTCACCCAGGCTGAAGACCACCGAATAGCAATTATCCTCCTCGACATTGTTTTGCATAAGTGTTTCGTCCGATGCGTCGTAGACGATGTCATGACCGCTTGCGGAGTGCTTACATAGGTGCCACACTCCGTACCCGTATCTATTCTGTCGCGCCTCTGCCCGTATGTGGTGTTTCGCGTCGTAGATGAGAAACTCCACACAATTCCGGGAATCACGAAACGCCGTGAGGATTGGCCTCGTCACCGTTTCAGTGACGGGCCACCATCCCATCGAGGCTGCCAAGAGGATCGGAACGAAAAAAGACAAGGATTTCCTCACTCTCTCGAGGATGATCAGGCACACCAACCAGACGAGGGAGATTGCCCCGAAGAACTGGAGTCCGAGCCAGAACAGTACCGACAGTTCGTCATCGTAGAAGAAAACCCAGAAGGCAAAGAGCAATGCCAGCGCCACGACGGACGGCCAGAGCATGATAGTTCGCTTCTTGGTACTCGCGGGAGCTGATTCGACCTCGGTCATAACGTTCCCTCCGTAGACGGTCAAAGGGTTTAAGGGTGAGCAGAGAACCTTTTCATCATTAATCAAAACGGAATGCCTGTCCCTTTCCGGACGGCCCGGCATCCTATGCCTTGGCACGAAGGTGACGAAAGTGGACGTTTGTTGATTCTCGAAAAAATGCACTTCCTCCATATAGTCGCATAAACAGGGCAAGAATGGAGAGCGTGCCTCCACTTGCCGCCTCTCCCGACTCGCGTGCCGTATGTTCGTCAATCCCTGTGATATCAAGGCAGAAAGCCTCATGCCATCCTCTTTGAGAAAGTTGACGAAAGTGGACGAAAGTTGACTCTGACCCGCGTTTACCTGTATCCGCTCTGACATCCGTCGGCCTTTCGAGTGAAGGCTCGCCCGATGAAAAACCTCTTCCCGCAATGGCTTCACTGCTGATCCAATCGGGGCCTTCCCCATCATGGAGAGAGTTTCTCACCTTGCAGAAGGGGTGTCAAAGTAGCGTATGGAAAGTAGCGTATGAGAAGTAGCGTATAGAAGGTAGCGTATGGAAAGTAGCGCAAAGCACTTTTTTCACATGAGCAAAAAAATCACAGGTGGAAATGGGGCGGTGGTTTCAGTTCTGAATTGAGTAATCGAATATCCGCGATCCCCCGGACGAAATGTTGACAATCGGCAAGGATCTCGCTATCCGGGACTTCACCTACAAGTCTACAATGTTGCTTGATAGCCCCCAACTGCGATTACCGTGTGTAAGGGCGGAGAAACGTTCGGCTATGTGGTGCGGTTCCGGAATGTTATGAAGTTATGGGCGTCCCTGTTGCCTCCCC
>CAVVNC010000025.1:0-51564 GCA_963749525.1 uncultured delta proteobacterium | reverse complement strand
AATGTCAACCTTGCGCCTCTCTGCGCATGGCAAGCGCATTTGGAAACCCTACCCTGCATGACCTCCGTATCGAACGGGCTAGACAAAAGGGCGGAAGCGCATTGCCGACTCGTGCATTGCGAAAGGACAACTTAAGAATTGCTCCCGACGATTCCGGCGCGAATAACGAAGCCCCCTTAGCTTTGCGTGGGGGATGGGGGGAGTGAGGGCCTTAGATGAGGAGCGACAAACCGAGCGTAGCGAGGGTGAGGGGGGAGGCTCCGGCGGCTGATGCTGCCGGAGGGGGCGCTGAGCAACTTCAAAACCGAGCGTAGCGAGGGTGAGGGGGGAGGCTCCGGCGGCTGATGCTGCCGGAGGGGGCGCTGAGCAACTTCAAAACCGAGCGTAGCGAGGGTGAGGGGGGAGGCTCCGGCGGCTGATGCTGCCGGAGGGGGCGCTGAGCAACTTCAAAACCGAGCGTAGCGAGGGTGAGGGGGGAGGCTCCGGCGGCTGATGCTGCCGGAGGGGGCGCTGAGCAACTTCAAAACCGAGCGTAGCGAGGGTGAGGGGGGAGGCTCCGGCGGCTGATGCTGCCGGAGGGGGCGCTGAGCCCCAATAACTGCCGGCTGTCACCAGGAGGTAATGCGTGACCGCCCCCTATCGAGACTCTTTCCACATGCGCTTGGCCTGGCCGTTGGCGCACCGGAAAGCTCGAAAAGACTGACAAGGGACCGGAAGATTGAAGAAAGAGAAGGAAATGAGGGAACTCGAAAGAAGAGAACCCGACCGCGATGTGGGTGTTGCTATAGGATCTGTCTGAAATGGTGATGGAATGAACCGTAAGATATGACGAGGGGCGCGAAAGGGGGAAAGAGCGATCTCCTCCCCCCTTGATTGCGTCTTACTTCGCGGGTGCCTCGGCAGGGGCAGGAGCTGCCTCTTCCTTCTTCTCTGCCTTCTTCGCCTTCTTGGCCTTCTTCGCCTTCTTCGCCTTCTTCATCGGGGCCTTCTCCGTCGCTGCCGGTTTTTCCGGAGCGGCTGCAGGCTTCTCTTCCTGAGCGAAGCTGACTGCCGAGAAACTGAGAGCGATAATCGCTGCTACGATAAAAGTAAAAAACTTCTTCATGTGTTTCACCTCCTCCTTATGTTCTTGAGGTCTGGTAGTGCATTATCCGTGCCGCCCGTCTCCGTACCAGGTGAGGAAAAAGGACTCTCTAGATTTCCTTCTTGCCGTTGAGAAAACGCCCTGGTAGAATTGGCGCTTCCCTCGAAAAGAGGCGAAAACTCCCTGTATGAAAAACGATAGAGTCGGAATTTTCCGACATACTATATCGGAATTTTCCGACTTGCCCGATACCCTCCCGGAGACACCCTGTTCGGGGGCAAATCGACCGGTGGGTTGAAAGTCCGCCAAATGACCCCAATTCGGGCTCCAAAAAGGCATCCGAGGAGCCCGTGCGCAATAAGATGCCGTAATCATAGACTATTGCGCATGGAAAGGCATGAGGGCAGATGGCAGCCCAGAACATATTCAGATTCTTGAATAGTCCCTGAAAGCATTGACATTTTTTGGGATGCCCACCAAGAAGGCAAAATGACGAAAGGTACATAATCGCAGGTACTTACACTACATCGGAAGGGGGGTTGTCCACATCTTTTCCACCATTTTTGTGGAAAAGGCAAGGGTCTGACGAAGGGGACTTCCCCATGCCTCCCGCTCCTGTTCGTGGGGATCCCTTTCCCGGCCTTCCCCAATCGATCTGCCATCAGGACTCTGATCCTGTGGAAAGGCTCTCCTTGGGACACGATTCGAAGACCCCTCATGGCCTTCGTCACTCGTGAGCGCCGCCACTCTCGCCCCACAATTCCTTGAGACGGCTGTCCCGGCCGCAGTTCCAGCGATAGAACTTGTACCTCACCGGATTCTTCTTATAGTACTGCCGATGATATTCTTCGGCCGGATAGAACGTCGACGCCGGGACTATCTCGGTATTAATGGGACCTTTGAATCGGTTGGACTCCTCAAGCGCCTTCTTCGAGGCCTCGGCGAGCGTCCGCTGCTCCTCGTCGTGATAGAAGATGGCGGACCGGTACTGGTTGCCCACGTCGCAGAACTGTCTGTCCTTCACGGTCGGGTCTATGTTGTGCCAAAAGACGGTAAGCAGGTCGGAATAGCCGATCTTTGAAGGGTCATAGACGATCTGCACCGATTCGGCGTGCCCCGTAGAGCCCGATGACACCTCTTCATAGGTGGGATCCTTCTTGGTCCCACCCGTGTAGCCCGGCACGACCGATATGACCCCTTTCAGCTTGTCGAAGGCAGGCTCCATGCACCAGAAGCAGCCGCCTGCAAAGGTCGCCGTGGCGAGCTTGCTTTTTTCCTTCTCTTGGCCGGCATCCTGTGCGCCGCCTGAAACGGCCGTGAGCATGAGGAAGGTTGAGACCGCGGCAAGGATTATGATCATTCTCAATTGGTCCCCCTTTTCTTCTCTCCCTCGATGGTCATGGTAGGAATGTAAACTCGGATATTCTCAGCTGCAAAGAACTCCCACGCCCTGTCCGGCTTTTCCTTAACCCTCGAGCCTGTTGCTGCTATACTCTCTATCTGAGTGAAAGGAGGATCTGTCAATGTCGACGAGCAGCACAATCTCGATCGAAGACGCTCTTTCGCCGCCGTTCTTTAAGAAAATACCAATATCCATCGAGCGGGGGAAGGGAGTATATGTGTGGACGGAAGAGGGGGAAAGGCTTATCGATTTCACCGCGGGCTGGGGGGTTACCTGTCTCGGCCACTCACATCCAGTGATCGTCGAGGCCTTGAGGGAACAGAGCCAAAAGATCATGCAGAACCCGAATTCCGGTCTCACCTACTCGCCGGCTCGTGCCCGTCTCTTGTCGTTGATGCGCCAGATCCTGCCCGCCGGCTTGGCCCGCGTCTTCTTTTCCAACAGCGGTGCGGAGGCAAACGATGCCGCCATCAAGCTCGCCAGGAAGGTGACGGGAAGGCTCGATATCATCTCTTGTGAGCAGAGCTTTCACGGCCGGACGATCAGCACCGCATCGGCAACCGGCCAGGCCAGCCATAGGGAAAGATTCAATCCCCTCATGCCGAACTACCGGTTCATCCCTTATGACGATATTCCTTCCCTGGAAGCCAACCTGGATCACGAGGTCGCGGCAGTAATCATCGAGCCCATACAGGGGGAGGGGGGAGTTCAAATCCCTTCGGAGGGGTATCTTGAACAGGTGGGCAGGCTCTGCAAAGGGAACGGCTCGCTCCTCATCGTGGACGAGATCCAGACGGGTTTCTGCAGGACCGGCCCCATGTTCGCCACGGGTCCCCTTGTGGGAGCCGATTTTCTGACAATGGCGAAGGGGATCGCCGGAGGTTTTCCTTTTGGGGCATTTGCCGTGTCAGAGGCAGTCTCCGAAAGGCTGGAAGCGGGTGACCACGGCGGTACCTATTCAGGCAACCCCCTTGGCTGCGCCGTCGCCCACGCGGTTATCAGATACCTGATCGACGAGAACATCGGCGAAAACGTGAGGGAACGAGGACTCGCCGCCTTGAGCCGAATGAGCGAATGGAGGGCGGCGTACCCCGGGATAATCTCGGACGTCCGTGGAAAAGGCCTTCTCCTCGCCATCGAATTCAAATCGGAAGGAGTGGCAACCGACATCACCGAGCGATGCCTGCTTAAGGGGCTCTTGGTGAGGCAGACCCAGGGCAGAATGATAAGACTCTTCCCCGCGCTGACCATCACCGAGCAAGAGATGGAGGAAGGGCTCGCGATACTGGGTAAGGCGGTTGAGGCCGAAAAGCAGTAGCGTTGGGGCTCTCCCTCAGCCGTTGGGGTTCAGCGCCCCCTCCACAGGCATAAGCCTGCGGAGCCTCCCCGCTCACACTCGCTCACGCTCGTTTCAACCGTTGGGGTTCAGCGCCCCCTCCACAGGCATAAGCCTGCGGAGCCTCCCCGCTCACACTCGCTCACGCTCGTTTCAACCGTTGGGGTTCAGCGCCCCCTCCACAGGCATAAGCCTGCGGAGCCTCCCCGCTCACACTCGCTCACGCTCGTTTCAACCGTTGGGGTTCAGCGCCCCCTCCACAGGCATAAGCCTGCGGAGCCTCCCCGCTCACACTCGCTCACGCTCGTTTCTAGGGTGGCAAAACTCCTTCTTCCTTTGCTACTTATAGACCCCGCACGCGACGAAGTAGTCATCCACTCGCTCTACGCAGGTAGTCTTTTCCTGAATCTCTTTCGTATAGGGATTCTCGTAGGCGTACTCGACCCAGCCCTTTCCCTTCGTCTTTGCGACCTCGATCATTGCCCGCCCCAGATACTTCCCGCGCGCGTCCTTCCCGTCGATGGCGCACGTGCCTGCGAAGGCTGGGTTGCCGCCGTAGGCGAGCATGAGACCTTTGAAGTCCTGGGCAAAGACAAACAGATCGCCTTCCACGAATTGACCCTTGGGGTCGTTGAATTCGGCAAGGGCGCGCTCCTTGCCGTTCGCCTTCGCATAAGCGGCAGCTTTTGCCGCCATTTTCTCCGCGTCGTCCGCTGTCGCAAGCTTGAACTGTCCCACCACTTTTCTTATCCCGCTGGAGAGGACCGCGAGCTCGGAGACGGCGCCGGCGCTCTGGCTGATGCTCGCGGAGGTCCGATCCATGACCCCGGCGATCTCCTGGATGCTGTGCGCAATCTCGTTTGTCGTCGTGGTCTGCTGTTCCGAGGCAGCGGCGATCTGGCTGACCTCCGCAGAGACCGTACCTATCTGTTCCATGATGTTCCTGAGGGCGCTGCCCGATCTCCTCGCGTGATCCGTCCCGGCCTCCACTTCCTTGACCCCCTGTTCCATGGACGCCGCGGCCTGCCTTGTCTCGGCCTGCATCGCCTTGATGGTGCTGCCGATCTCCTTTGTGGCGCCGCTGGTCTTCTCTGCCAGCTTCCTCACCTCGTCGGCAACCACGGCAAACCCCCGTCCGTGCTCGCCCGCGCGGGCTGCCTCGATGGCGGCGTTCAGCGCAAGGAGGTTCGTTTGGTCGGCGATATCGTTGATGAGGTCGATAACCTCCCCTATCTGGTCTGATCTCTTCCCGAGGCTCTCCATCATCCCGGCTGAGGACTTAACTATGGAATTGATGCGATCCATGACCGCCGTAGTCTCATTCGTCACCGATTCGCCGGCCGAAGCGGCGATGTTGGCCTTTTCCGAGCTTCCAGCCGCGGAGACGCAGTTCTTCGCGATCTGGCCGAACGTGATGGTCATCTCCTCGCCAGCCGTTGCCGCCGCTCTCGTCCGCTCAGCAGCCTGCTCCACGCCGGTAATAATCTCCTTGGTGCCGTTGTCCACTATCCTCGCGCTGTTCGATGCGACGAAGCTGCCCTTGGCCAAGTCAGTCATCGCCTTCCACAAGCGGTCCAGACCGCCGTTGAGGCAAACCGCGATCTCATTGATCTCATCGGCCGAATCCACGGCCGCCCGCTTTGTCAGGTCCCCGCTCATCACGCCTCTGGCGGCCGCTAAGAGCTGGCCCAGAGGAAGAAGAATGGTCCTGGCCACCGCTAATGTCGCGGCCGCGGGAAGGACGATCCCGGCGATCACGAGCACGGCTGAAAGCCAGCGCGCGCCACCAGCGCATGCCCACAGGAGGGCGGCGAAGATGGCGGAAGAGAGAGGGATAAGCAGGAGCCTCCTTGAAATGGTCATGCGGGAAAGGAGAGTGTCCATGAGCGCGGTCCTCCTCTTTTATTTGGGTTTGTCTTGATGCGTGAAAGCCCTAGCGTCCCGTATGTTTTCGGCAGATGACCCGATATTCTTAAGCGACAAGCGTTCCGGGTAATCGCTTTTCCGGACAAAAGAGGCCGCCGCCTCTCTTAGTTTGGCTTTCGTATGTGCCGACGCGGCAATTTCACCTAACAATGCCTGCTTTGCGGCTCACACCTTTGCCCACCTCATCGCCCCCAACGCCGCCAGACTCGCTATCGCGCCGAGCAGCCTCCGCTGCTCGGGAAGGAGATTCCTGAATTCATGCTCTACGCCGATCAGACCCGCTGTCTCGTCGCCCGACTTCATGGGAATGAAGAAGACCCTGGCGCTCGACAGGGTCTGGGTCCCGGCACCTGCGCTCTCTCCGTGCGTGAAAGCCCATTCGGCAACGGCCATTTCGTGAGACTCCAGGTCTGCCTTGGTCCCGCTCTTCGACCAGACCCGCAGCCTCCCGTCCTGTTTGAAGAGCACGTACGAAGGGGCCTCGATCACCTTCGAAACATACTTGGTGATGATGTGGCTCACGTCGTCGAGGACAGTCGTCCGAAGCAAGGGAAGCACGGCCTTCCATTCCTGAGCATTTTGCATGAAGCCGCCGATCAACTGTTCCACCGGGGGGAGCATGAAGAATTCCTTGCTCATCTCCTCTATCAGGGCAACCCGCGTGAGCCTGAGCTGGAGCGCAAAGTCCCGCTGATTCGTCATCTTGGCAAGCTGGCCGACCACTATCGAGGTGAAAAGGAAGATAACTACGTTGATGACGTCGTGGGCGCGGTACATGAGGAAACTGAGCCTGGGCTCGGTGAAGAAGAAATCGAAGGTGAGAATACTCAAAGCGCAGGCAACGATCGATGGGATGGTGCCGAAGCGCAAGGCAGTGCCGATCACGGCGAGGAGATAGAGAAAAACGAGGGACACGGGGCTAATGAGATGGGAGAGCAGAAAGTTCACCAGGGTGATGGCGGCGACCATTCCCACCACAGTCGGGTAGACCCTGAGCTCGATGCCGGCCTTTCTCTGCTTCGCCACAGCCGGAGGCTCTTTCTCCCTCACCGGCGTCACCACGTGCAGCTCGAATTGGGCCGAGGCATGGAGTATGCGAAACACGGGGCTGGCCTTGAAGAGACTGCCGAGGCGCGACCGGAGGGGTTTTCCGAGAACGATGCGGGTGATATTGTGCTCCCTGGCGAACCTCA
The DNA here is from genome assembly GCA_963749525.1 of uncultured delta proteobacterium. Classification (GTDB taxonomy): domain Bacteria; phylum Desulfobacterota; class Syntrophorhabdia; order Syntrophorhabdales; family WCHB1-27; genus CAVVNC01. The sequence goes on along the minus strand of CAVVNC010000025.1, from coordinate 44,623 downwards.
GGATCTCACCGGCCACGTCCGTCCCCGTGAGGGTGATGACTTTAGCCCCCAGCTCCTCGGCGAGGTTCAAGGCCTCCGTCAGATAGAGCTTCTCCTTTTCGCTCAACTCCTTGATGGAAGGGGAAGAGACGTACACAGCATACCACTCGGCGTTCGCATCGTTCGCGATCGAGTACGCCCTTCTCAAGAGCTGCAAGGCATAGGGGTTGGCCCCGATGCACACCATCACCGTCTCCCCTGCTGCCCAGGGGCCGGCGATGGCCTTTGCCTTCATGTAGTTGAGCAGCTCGGCGCCCATCTTGCGCGCCACGAGCGTCAGGGTGAGCTCGCGAAGGGCCACAAGGTTCCCCCGCTGAAAATAACTCTCCATGGCCCGGCGCGCCTGCTCGGGGATGTAGACCTTTCCTTCCTTGAGGCGCTGGGTCAGCTCTTCGAGGGGAATGTCGATCACCTGGACCTCGTCGGCCTGCTCCAGGACGGTATCGGGCACGGTCTCCTGGACTCGGATGCCCGTAATTTGCGCCACCACGTCCACCTGACTCTCGAAGTGCTGTATGTTGATCGTCGTATAGACGTCGATCCCTGCATCGAGTATCTCCTCGACGTCCTGGTATCTCTTGGGGTGGCGGCTGTTGGGGGCGTTCGTGTGGGGAAGCTCGTCCATGAGGACGATCGCCGGCTTTCTTTTGATCACCGCGTCAAGGTCAAACTCGGACAGTACCATTCCCTGGTACTCCACCTTCCTTCGGGGGATCACTTCCAGCTTGTCAAGCAAGGCCTCGGTCTCCGCCCTCCGGTGCGTCTCTATGACTCCCGCGACCACGTCCTCGCCGCGATTCTGCAGCACGTGGGCCTCCTGCAGCATGGCGTACGTCTTGCCGACCCCAGGGGCATAGCCAAGAAATATCTTGAGGCGGCCCCTTTTGGCCTCATCGCGCTCTATCTCCCTGAGGAGCGCATCAGGATCGGGCCGGGGCTCCGCCCGGGCAGATTCATCATCCATAGAGCCTCCATCCGAATATTCGCCTTCGGTCTTTGCGCACGCTCTTTTGAGCCGCCCTTCCCTTTCTCATCGGGCTTTTCGCCGCCCGTAGGAGATATTTAGCTTGTTCATCTTGCTCCGAAGCGTACTGGGGTTGATGCGGAGCATCTCCGCCGCCCCTTCCGGCCCGTGGATCTTCCCTTTCGCTTGAAGAAGGGCCTGACGAATATGCGCCGCTACCACATCCTCCAAAGACAAAAGCGTGTCGCCAGGCTCGATCGGAGGGACCGCTTCATCGGACCTCGACCTCAAGAAACGGTCGAAGGACATGGGGCCGCCCTTGCTGAGGATAAGGGCACGCTCGAGAACGTTTTCAAGCTCCCGTACGTTTCCGGGCCAGTCGTACGCCATGAGCTGGTCGATCGCACGCGGCGCAAGGGCAGGGGGCGTGGGGAGCTTCAGCGCCTTTGACTTTCTCTGGATAAAGTGGTGCACGAATGCAGGAATGTCTGTCTTTCTCTTCCGCAAAGGCGGGATGACGATGGGGAAGACGTTCAGCCTGAACCAGAGGTCTTCCCGGAACCGCCCTGCCTTCACCATCTCTTCGAGATCGCGGTGGGTGGCGGCGATGACCCGAATGTCCGTGGGAATGGAGCCAGTTCCCCCTACCCGCTGGATCTCTTTGTATTGCAGCACCCTGAGCATTCTCACCTGGGCGGCAAAGGGCAGCTCCCCTATCTCGTCGAGGAAAATGGTCCCGCGGTTGGCCAGCTCGAAACATCCCCGCTTCTGGGCAGTCGCTCCGGTGAATGCCCCTTTCTCGTGGCCGAAGAGCTCGCTGTCTATGAGGGTATCCGCTATGGCCCCGCAGTTGACGCGGATGAGAGGGCCGTCTCTGCGCGGGGAGGCATCGTGTATTGCGTGGGCCACGACGTCCTTGCCCACCCCCGTCTCCCCCCGGAGGAGCACGTGGCTGTCGAGGGGAGCAACGTGCCTCACCATGTCCATGACCTCGCTCAAGCCCCCGTCCGCCCCGACGATCTGATCCCCGGCGAGGTGAAAGAGCTCCCGGTGGAGGTACCTGTTGTCGTCCGTGAGAATGTCCTTGAGCTTGAGCACCTCTTGATGCTTCAGGGCGTTCGAGAGGGCTATGGCAAAAGGCTCTCGCAGAAGCGCCACCAGCCGGGCATGCTCCTCCGTATATCTGCCCTTGCCGGAGGCCCGCAATATGAGGTTTCCCAGGGTGGCGCCCTCTATCTGCAGGCGCATCATCAAAAGCGACGAGTCGATCGTGGTCCCGAACCTTTTGAAGAAAGGTCCGGAAATGGGATCCAGCTCCGGGTCGTTGACGATTCTCGTCGCAACGGACTCCTGGTCCGGCCGGTCGATGAAAAGGAAATTGAGGGAATCGTCGTTTTCGATCATCTTCCTCGCATCCACGGAAAGGGGGGTGACGGTGTCAGCGCCGTGGGACTCTTCCAGCGAGACGATCGAGACGGTCCGTATCGCCCCCAGACCTCGTATCGTAAAGGGCGAGGATCAGGTGGTCCACGGGCATGACTTCACTCAGGTACTGGAGGCAGCCCCGCATGGCCGTTTCCATGTCGAGGCTTCCACAGATCCTCAACGTGGCCTGCCGAAAGAAATCATTCTCGTCCACCGCCGACACGGCTTCCTTCCTTTGCATCAACTTCTCCTTGAAAAACATTTGCGACATGTAATAATTTATCAGACAATTGTGAAATAGCACAGTGAATTCTCGCGACATATCGCGAAACGCCCATGACGAGGGTGTCGCCTTGTCGGGGAGGGCAACATCCGCCGCATCCTGCGGCCTCGCGAAAGCCTCAAGGGCGCGGTCCCGCGGGCCCGACGCACGAAGGCCCTCTGAAACGGCACCGTTCTTGCTGTATACAGCGCGACACCTTCGGCTTTTAGCCTTGAAGGACGATGCGCGAGCGTGAGGCGATAGAATTTGCGAGGAATTGTGCAATAAAAGCTCAAGAAGAGCCGTCTTTCCGGTGAAGGCGCACGGACGTGTCAAGAATGTGACTATGATGCGTTCTCGCCGGACGAGTTCCTACATTTGAATGTCTCTGTCTAAAGAGGTCTCCAAGATGAAGCATTCCATGGCTGTTCCGATACTGGCCCTTGCCCTCCTCATCTGTTTTTCCCGCCCGGCCGGGGCGCAGTCCGCCGCGGCTTCGCAGGGAAACCCCGCGGCTTCGTCCGCCAACGGGGCCCCGCCAACGGATGTCGTCACCCTCGCCCGGGGTCTCGAGGAAGTGATCTCCATCGGCCATGACGTGCAGATCACGAAGGAGGAAGAGAACATAGCAGCGGCGGATGTGAGCATTGCGCGCTCCGGCTTCCTCCCGAGCATCAACGGATCTGCCTCGCATACGTCCCTTGCCTATCAGATCGTGGGGGTTACTTCCACCGTCGCTCCCGTCGTCTCCACCGGGCCTCCCTACCCCCTCCCGGGCCTGATCGTCGGGCAGACCACGGAGAAGATACTTGTCCCGGAGGTCCCCAACAATTTCTGGACCTACAGCGCATCCGTCCAGGAGACCCTCTTCGATTTTTGGCGGACCCTCTCCCGGTATCGCGAGGGCAAGGAGGTGCTCGCCAACAAGAAGCTCGATACGGCCCGCGTCCGCAACCTTTCCGCCCTCCAATTCACGAGGGTCTATTTCGACCTCCTCGAAGCGGAAAGGCTGGTCGCCGTGGCGCAAGCTGAAGTGGAAAGGCTCGACGGGCACCTCAAAGATGCTCAGAACCTCTATGCCTCCGGCGTGATCACGAAGAACGACCTTCTCCAGGCAGAGGTAAGGCTGAAAGACGGCACCCAGAGGCTTCTCAACGCGCGAAACCTTCGGGCCCTCCGGGCGTCGAGCCTGAACAACGTCCTGGTCCGGCCTCTGGACAAACCTGTCCGGGTCGTCGACATAGCCTTCGAGCCGGAGGCGCCCCCTTTCACTCTCGACGAGGCCTGGGATACGGCCCTGAAAGAGTCGGCCGGAAGTCCACATCGTCGACGGGGCCCTCAGAGCCTTCAAGCTCGAGGAGACCGCGAGAAAAGCCGACTACTATCCCACATTTTTCGTAAAAGGCGGGGTCGACTATTCCCAGAACCAATACATACAACACGACACGAACTGGTCCGCCATTTTCGGCATGAGCGTCAACCTCTTTTCCGGGGGCGCCACGAGGGCCGAGGTTGCGAGGATCCGCTCGCAGCAGGACCAGGTCCTCAAGCAGCGCGCCAAGCTCGTGGATGACATCAAGCTGGAAGTGCAGGCGTACGTGCTCGATTTGAACAACGCCCGCGAAAGAATCCAGGTAAACCGCGGCGCCGCCGACCAGGCCCAGGAGAACTTGCGGATCAACAGAGTCCGCTATGACGCAGGGGAAGGGATCGCAACCGAAGTCCTCGACGCGGTGACCCTCCTGACCACGGCGGAGACCAACTACATCCGCGCCATCTACGACTTTCGCCGCTCGGAGGCCGGAATGTACTATGCCATCGGAAAAGACCTGCGGGAGGTATATAGGCAATGAGCAACGGAGAATCGGGAAGCAGGAAAGGCCCTTCGAATAGGGTCATAATCATACTGATCGTGCTGGCAGCTTGCGTGGTCGCAGCCCTTTTCGCCTACAAGGCTTACGGGCGAACCCACGTTTCCACTGACGACGCCTTTGTGGACGGCCGGATTCATACTATCGCGGCCAAGATCAACGGGACCGTCAAGACCGTGTGCGTGGCGGACAACCAGCTCGTGAAGAAAGGGGATGTCCTCGTGGAGATCGACCCCGTCGACTACAACGTGCGCGTGGACGAGGCGGGGGCGAGCCTTTCCTCGGAGAGGTCGAGGCTCGCGGAGATGGGTGCGCGGATCAGCGTGGCCAAGGCGCAGAAAGAGGAAATGACCAACCAGACTGAAGCCTCCCGCATCAGCCTTGAGGTGCAGAAGAAAAACCTCGTCCAGGCGGAGCTGGATATCAAGAAGGCCCAGGCTGCGCTGGAAGCTCAGGAAGCCAGGCTGCGCCAGGCGGAGCAGGATATCAAGCGGGCCAACGACCTCTTCGCGAAGGAGGCGGTTTCCCGCGAAAAATACGAGAATGTGCAAACGGCGCGCGATGTGGCCGTAGCCCAGGTGACAGTGGCACGGGAGCAGCTCGCCCAGGCGCAGAGCGCGGCAGATGCGCAAGCCAGCAGAGTGAAGCAGGCCGAGGTGGATATAAGAAGGGTCGAGGCAGGCCTTGCGGGCCCAGCAAAACGTGCTCCTCCAGGCGGAGATCGGGGCCCGCTCGCAGGAGGCCCTTGCGAGACAACGCGAAGCGACCCTGAGGACCGCGGAATTAAATATGAGCTACACGAAGATTTACGCGCCCGTAGACGGATTCGTGAGCAAGAAGTCCGTGGAGGTAGGTAACCAGGTTCAGGCCGGTCAGCCGCTCCTGGCAATCGTTCCCCTCGAAGGGACATGGGTCACCGCCAACTACAAGGAGACCCAGCTCGAGAGGGTGAGGCCGGGCCAGAAGGTAGTGATCAAGGTCGACACCTACCCCGACAAAACCTTCAATGGAAAGGTCGACAGCATCATGGCCGGCACAGGGTCGGCGTTCTCCCTTTTCCCCCCTGAGAACGCGACGGGCAATTTCGTCAAGGTGGTCCAGCGGGTGCCGGTAAAGATCACGCTGGATCCGGGAGAGGACCCCGGCCACCTCCTGCGGGTGGGCCTCTCCGTTATCCCTACGATCATCGCAAAATAAGAAGCTCTCTTCCCGGAATGGCCTTGTCATGAAGAACATGAGCAAGTGGATCATAGCCCTCACCGTGATGCTCCCCACCTTCCTCGAGATCGTCGACACGTCGGTCGTCACCGTCTCCCTCGACCATATCAGGGGAAGCCTATCTGCAGGCATCGATGAGGCGACGTGGACCATGACCTCCTATCTCGTGTCCAACGCCGTCATCATCCCCATGACGGGGTGGCTCAGCCGTCTCCTCGGGAGGAAGGTCTACCTCATGCTTTCCGTGACCATCTTCACCGTAAGCTCGCTTCTTTGCGGGCTCTCCTGGAACCTGCAGAGCCTCATCGTCTTCCGTATCCTCCAGGGCATCGGAGGGGGCGCCTTGCAGCCTCTGTCCCAGGCCATCCTCATCGAATCCTTCCCGATCCAACAGATAGGCATGGCTACGGCGATCTACGGCATGGGGGTAACCTCGGGGCCCATCATCGGCCCCCTCGCTCGGGGGCTGGATCACCGACAACTGGTCGTGGCACTGGATCTTCTTCATCAACGTCCCGGTCGGCATCGTGGCCGTCATCATGGCGTACTTCTTTATCGTCGATCCCCCTTACATCAAGAAGGCGAAGATGAAGATCGATACCTGGGGCCTCGCCCTCCTCGTGGTCGGCCTCGGAAGCCTCCAGGTCCTCCTCGACAAGGGTCAGCGGGAGGATTGGTTCTCGTCGGATCTGATCGTCTGGCTCGCCGTCATCGCCGCCGTTTCTCTCATTTTTCTCATCGTCATCGAGCTTCGTTCCGACCACCCTATTGTGGACCTCCGGGTCTTCCGCCACCGCACCTTCGCCATAGGAAACGTAATCGTCTTCCTCGCCTTTATTACCCTGTTCGGCACGCTCGTCCTTCTTTCCCTCTTCTCCCAGAAGATGATGGGCTACACGTCTACATTGGCGGGGCTGGCCCTGGCGCCGGGCGGCCTCGCGACGATGCTCGTGATGCCGATCGTGGCGCGCCTCATCCTCAAGATGAACGCGAAGTACCTCCTGGCAGGGAGCATCGCCGGCATAGCAACCGCAACTTTCCTCATGGGCCGGTTCAACCTGTTCGTCGATTTTCCCGGTATCATGTGGCCGCGGGTGGTCTTGGGCGTGGGCTTGGCCTGCCTCTTCGTCCCCCTCACAGGGCTCACCTTGAGGCAGCTCCCCAACGAGGAGATGGGCAATGCCACGGCCATCTACAACCTGCTCCGGAATCTCGGAGGGAGTGTGGGCATCGCCTTCGTGACGACCATGATAGCCCGGGGCGCCCAGATACACCAGACCTACCTGGCGAGCCACGTCACGATCTTCGATCGGGCCTACCAGTGGTACCAGGGCTTTTCTTCTCCCCTCCAGGGAGGGGGCTCCCCGGCCGGTGCACGTGCCCTCCTCTACGGCCGGCTGCTGCGGGAAGCGAACATGCTTTCCTTCAACGACGCCTTCCTGATCTTGAGCGGCCTCATGGTGCTCGTTCTGCCCCTGGTCTTTTTCATGAAGCGGATCAGGTTTGGCCGCCAGGAACCTATGATAGGAGAATAGAGAAGAGCTGCGGGAGAAGTGGATCTGGGAGCTCATCGGGGGGCAGACCACGGGACCTGCAGGTGATCCTGAAGCGGCGCTCACTCTCGCAAGGGGGAATAGGGGCGAGACCCTTTACCCTATGGGCTTACTTGTAGCGTCCCGGTCGCGCCTTTTGCGCTCCCACATGGTTCTTGCCAGACGCATAAAAAGGGCGTTCCATCGCTCGTCGCCTATGGCGACTGCGCCCTCCCGGGCGTGAAACAATTCGAAGCCGTTGGCTTCGTAGCAGCGAATGGCTGGTGAGTTGAAGTCGAAGACCGAAAGGGTGATCTCCGCAAGGTCAAGCTCAACGAAACCGCGCCTCACCGCTTCTCCGACGAGCTCCCGCCCGAGGCCCCGGCCCCGCAGCTCAGGCACTGCGATGAGCACGCGGCTGAGGGCGCCGCATCTCCTGCCGTAGTCAATGTGGTCGATCTCTATGTGTCCGACCACGCCCTGCCTGGTGCCGTCGACGGCCTTCCAGGCGACCCGCCTCGGCTTTTCCCCGACGGTAGCAGCCAAGTAGGCGTCGAGCTGGCGATAGTCCAGGGGGAACTCGAAGATGGGACCTGCCCACTGCATGAGAAGGCGGGCATCGCTTGCCCACTGCATGAGAAGGTCAAAATCGGACCGCTCAAAAGGCTGAAGGCATATCATGATATGGGGTCCTTTCGTTTTCGCTCCCACTATTGTACGAATCATTCGGGGGAAAGCAAGAAATATCGGGAGGCCGGAGCACTCGAGTGAGGGGTATGGTGCCGTCTCCCATGGGAAATTCTTTTCCAGTACGCCGGCAGGGCAAGCGCATGTGGAAAGAGTCTCGATAGGGGGCGGACGCGCATCACCTCCTCGTGGCAGCCGAGCCGAGAGAAAAGCATCGCTCCTCATTCCGGCCCTCACTCCCCCCATCCCCCACGCTGCGCTAAGGGGCTTCATTATTCGTGCCGGATTCGTCGCGAGCTTTTCTAATCCGTTCTCGGCAATGCGCGTCCGCCCCTTGTTTTACCCGTTCGATACGGAGGTGATGGGAGGGGTAAGGTTTCCAAATGTGCTTGCCCTGGTGCACTGGAGGCTTCACATTCCGGCGATTGTAATCTATACTCTAGGGACAAAGAAAAGAGGGGGACCAATGGAAGGGCACAAGAGCAGGGAAGAACTCTACAACGAGGCTTGCGTCCAGCACAAGTCACTCGACGAGAAGCTCTGGAAGCTCCAGGAGAAACCTTTTCTCACCGAAGATGAAGAGATGGAAGTAAAGCGCCTCAAGAAACAGAAGCTCCACTACAAGGACATCATGGAGAGCCTCAAGGAGTTGATCAAAGAGAAGGGATAGGCCTTCTCCTGCCTTCGCTCTCCCTAGAGGTAGCCTTTCCGCGCGTTGGAGAGCATGATGAAATGCTTCCTCTCTTCCTCGATGATGCGGTCGACCACCTCCTTCTGCCTCTCGGGCACAAAGGCCCTTACTTCCTGGTAATAGAGAATGGAATCCATCTCCCTGCCTATGGCGAAGTCGATTGCCGAAAGGACGCTCGCCAAGGTCGCCTTCAGGGAACCTTTCAGATCCCCCCTGAAGACCGCCTTTCCGTCGATATGGTCGCGGAGATATGCCATGTACTCTCCGTCATAGGTCTCGGCTGGGGCATAACCCCCCAGGGTTTCCGAAATGCCCTGGAAGATCTTCCTGTGCCCCACTTCTTCATCGGCCAGCCGGGCAAAGAGCGCTCTTGCCTCCTTGTTTTCGGCAAGACCGGCTGCTTCCCGATAGAAGAGCTCACCATCTTCCTCTATGCGAATGGCGAATCGAACGACATCATGGGCATTGAGTATGCTCATAGCTCCTTCTTGGCCCCCTGATTAGCGATATTTCCCAAAGGCGCGGCAAAAACCTGTGAAGCACTTACTCAATATAAGACGGGCGAGGCCCCGGCGGCACGGTTTCCAAGGCCTTGCGAGAGAAGAGAAAGCGAGCTTTGAGCCGAGCGGTTCGTCGGCGCAGGTAGTGAGACCCTACCCTACGACGTCTCCGAGCTTGAATATGGGGAGGTACATGGCGATGACCAGCCCGCCGAGCACAACCCCGAGGAAGCACATGAGGATCGGCTCGAGGAGTGAGGTGAGGTTAGTCACCAGGTTGTCCACGTCCTCTTCATAGAAATCGGCAACCTTGTTGAGCATGCTGTCCAGCGCACCCGTCGATTCGCCGACCTGTATCATCTGAACGGTCATGGGAGGGAAGACCCCGCTTTCTTTCAAAGGATCGGATATGCTCCTCCCTTCGCTGATATCCCCGCGAGCCTTGACGAGAGCATCCTCGATGACGCGGTTCCCCGCAACCTTCGCCACTATGACGAGGCTTTCTAGGATGGAGACGCCGCTGGAGAGCAGGGTGGAGAGGGTCCTCGTCACCCTGGCAATCGAAGCCTTCTGCAGGAGAATCCCGATTACCGGTATCTTCATCGAGAGCCTGTCAACGGTCCTCCTTCCGGCATCGGTCTTGTAATACCTGCGAAAAAGGAATGCCCCCGCACCCGTGGCTATGATCAAGTAGACTATGTAGGCTTTGACGATCTTGCTTATGGCTATGACTACCTGGGTCGGCATGGGAAGGGCCTTTCCAAAGCTCGAGAACATACCCTCAAAAACGGGAATGACGAAAAGGAGGAGGACGAGCACCACGGCTATGGCGACCACCACGATCGCAGACGGATAGATGAGGGCGCTCTTCACCTTCCTCTTCAATTTCTCGGTCTTCTCTATGTAGTTCGAGAGCCTCACCAGGATCGTGTCGAGCATGCCCCCTTCCTCTCCGGCTACCACGAGGCTCACGTAAAGCTCATCGAAGCAGTTCGGGTAGTCCCGCAGGGTGTCGGCAAAACGGGCTCCCCCCTCGATCTTCTCCTTCATCGCCTTCGTTATGGATCTCAAGGACGGGTTGTCCAGCTGGCCCGAAAGGATCTCGAGGGACTGGACGAGAGGCAGCCCGGATGTGATCATGGTGGAAAGCTGACGGGTGAAGACGGCAACGTCGGCCTTCTTTACCTTCGTTCGGGAGCTCCCCCTCGAGGTCACCGCCTGGTCCCCCAGCTTCTCGGAGGCCTTCGTAAGAATGATGCCGTCCTTTCGCACCAAGGCCCTAAGGTCTTTTGCGGATTCCACGTTCAGGGTGCCCTTCTTCAGCTCACCGCTCAGGCTCCTTCCTTCCCATTCGAATGTCGGCATGTTCTACCTCTTCCTTTTTTGTGATACCTCAACCTGTGGGCTCACGGCTGCCCCTGCCTTCCCTCAAGACGGCAAAGAAGGTCATGTTCCCCCGCTTCACCAGCATGACGATGCCTTCCTTCGGCCGCGCGTTCCTCAGGGCGTCTCTAAAATCGCCCACGGTCGCGACGGGTTTCCTGTTTATCTCTTTGATGATGTCGCCCGCCTTGACATCGGCGTCTTCCGCGAGGCTCCCCTCTCGGACATCGGTGACGATCACTCCTTTTCTGTCCCTCAGATTGAGGTGCTGTGCGATTTCGGGTGTGATGTTCTGGACCACCAGGCCGAAGCTCTTCTCGACTTCGGGTGCGGTGCTTTCGGCCTTATCCGCCGGTTCGTCGCGGCCTTCGGCAATGGTGACCACGACTTCGAGCGGTTTGCTGTCCCTGATGAGCCCGACCTTCACCTTTTTCCCGACCTCCACCGCCGCGACCATCCTCGGCAACTGGTCCATCTCTTTTATCGCCTTACCGTCAAAAAACACTATAACGTCGCCCCTCCTGATATCTGCCCTGGCAGCCGGGCTGTCCTCCATTACGTCCGAGACCAGTGCCCCCTCCGCACCTTTGAGGCCGAAGTTCTTCGCGAGTTCCGGGGTCACTCTCTGGATGACGACGCCCAGCCACCCCCGCACTACCTTCCCCTTCTCCTTGAGCTGAGGAAGGAGTGCCTTCGCCATGTTGATAGGTAATGCAAAACCTATGCCCTGGCCTCCGGAAATGATAGCGGTATTGATGCCCACTACCTGGCCTCTCAGGTCGAAGAGGGGCCCACCGCTGTTTCCGGGGTTTATGGAGGCGTCCGTCTGGATGAAATCATCGTACGGTCCCTGGCCTATGACTCGGCCCTTTGCGCTCACTATGCCCGCCGTAACCGTATGATCGAGGCCATAGGGGTTGCCCACGGCCATCACCCAGTCTCCTACCTCCAACTTGTCCGAGTCGCCCAAAAGGGCCACGGGAAGACTGTTCTTCGCATCTATCTTGATGAGGGCAACATCTGTTTTCGCGTCCTTTCCAACGACCCTGGCCTCATACTCCTTGCCGTCACTCAGCTTCACCTTGATGACCGAGGCCTTTTCGACGACGTGGTTGTTCGTGAGAATATAGCCCTCCTTGTCGATGATGAAGCCCGAGCCCAGGCTCTTCTGTTTGAACTCACGGGTGGGAGCATCGCCGAAGAACTTGTCAAAAAACTCGTCGTTGCCGAAAAAGTCCTTGAAGGGATTCCCGAACCGGGTAGGCATGTCAACGCCCTTTACCACGGTGGTCGTATTGATGTTGACGACGCTCGGCTTCGTCTGCTTCACGAGCCCGCTCAAGCTCGGAATCCCCCTCTCGTACACCACTGCCGGAGGGTTCGCCTTTGCCGCCGCTGCCCCATCTTTCTCACTGAGAATGCCCCTGGCATAGAGGGCCCCGGCTGCCGCGATCACGAGGACCGCTATCATCGCATACCATTTCCTGTTCGTCACGCATCTCCTCCGCTTAGCGGCAGTTTCAACGAAAACAGGCTTCCGGAAGAGGCATGGCTCTGGACTTCGATGGCACCCTTGTGGGCCTCGGCGATCCACTTGCTGATGGAGAGTCCCAGCCCGGTCCCGCTCTCTCGCTTCCTCGCCCTATCAGCGCGATAGAACCTGTCGAATATGTAGCTTATGTCTTCGTCCGCTATCCCTACCCCTGTGTCCCTCACGTTTATCCTTACGTACCCGTCTTCGAGGGTCGATGATATCTCCACTTTGCCGCCCGTCTGCGTGTACTTTATGCCGTTGTCTACGATATTCCAGAGCATTCTCCGGAGCTTCAGCTCATCCCCTTTGAGCTTTACATCTTCAACGTCGCCCACGATAAGGTCCACATTCTTCTTTTCGGCAAAAATCTGCATATCCATAAAGACCTCCAGCACGAGGTCCCTGACGGCGACGTCTCCGATGTTGAGCTGCATCTTCCCCGTGTCCGCCTTCGACAGAAGGAGGAGGTCGTCGATGATCTGAGACATCCGGTCGATCTCCTCCAGATGGCTCGTGAGAAGCGACCGGTATTCGTGTGAGTCCCTCTCTTTTCTGAGGGCCACGTCCGTGCTGCCCTTCAGTATGGTCAGCGGCGTCTTCAGCTCGTGGGATACGTCGATGCTGAATTGGTTGATCCGCTGAAAGGCGTCCCGGAGTCTCGAGATCATCGCGTTGAACGTATCGGCGAGCTTGCCGAGCTCGTCCTTTCTCGGTCCGATGTCGATGTACTCCTCGAGGTTGCGGGATGAGATCTTCACCGCCGTCTTCCTGATCTTATCTACCGGTTTCAACGCCTTCTTCGCCATGTAGTAGCCCGCGCCTATGGTTACCCCCACTGAAGTAAGAGCGCCGATGATGAGAATGATGAGAAGCCTCTTCATCGTCTCATCGAAATCATCGAGCAGCGTCGCTACCTGTACGAGGCTCGGGCTGGTCGTCTTCGTCCTGTCCATGATGGGAAGGGTGATCACCCGGAGCCTTGGATGGCCCGGCTTCTCGACGGTCTCGTAAACTATCTCGCCTGCTTTGGCCCGGTCGAAGGCGGTGATGCTTATGTTGAAGCTCTCTCCCTCCAGGTCGTTGCTCTGAGCCCTGACCCTCCCGGAGCTGTCCGTGATCTGGATGAGCTTTCCTTTGGGTTTCCTCCCGAGGCGAGTCTCGAGGAGCTGCTCCACGTTCTGAAAGATTGTCGGGTCCCGGGCGTCCGTCATCGACTGCGAGATAACTTCCGCCATGGACCTGAGCTTGGCATCGATGCTCCTCTGAAGGCTGTTCTGGAAATAGACATAAACGCCCGCGGAAAAGACCACGAGGACGAGCGACAGTATTCCGCCGTAGAGGATGGTGAGCCTCCACCTTATGGGCAGGTCAGATAGCTTTATCATCTTCTTCTTTCAGGACGTAGCCGATTCCTCTTACGGTTTGGATGTACTTTCTGGAGGTAAGGGATTCTATCTTCTTTCGCAGGAAGTTTATGTAGACATCCACGATGTTCGTCGAGTCGGTGGTATTCTGCCAGACGTACTCGGCCATCTCCCGGCGCGTAAGCGGTCTTTCGCTGTTCTTGATGAGGAGCTCCATCATGAGGAACTCCTTTTCAGTCAGCTCGACCTCTTTCGCGCCCACAGACAGTATGCGGCTGTAAGGGTTGAGGGTCATGTCCTCGTACCTGTGCATGTGGCCGTCCCTGGCCGCGCTCCTTCTCAGGAGGGCCCGCATTCTCGCGAGAAGCTCCTCGAACGAGAAGGGCTTCGTGAGGTAGTCGTCGCTTCCCGTGTCGAGGCCCTTGACCACGTCTTCCTTCGAGTTCTTCGCGGTGATGATGAGGACCGGCGTGTTAATACCCCACGCCCTCATGTTCCGGAGCACCTTGAGCCCGTCTATCTCGGGTATCATGAGGTCGAGGAGCAGGATGTCGTACCTGTGCGTCTTGAGCAGGTCGAGGCCCTGTTTTCCGTTGATCGCCACCGCCACCGTGTAGCCTTCTTCTTCCAGGCCTTTGCTGATGAACTCGACGACCTTCGCTTCGTCCTCTATGATGAGCACGTCCATGGTAGCCTATAGTATAGTATAGAATACGCATATTTCCAACGGGTTTTGACCTCCCGTGCTCAGGGCTGCCGGCGTGTACGTACCCATTTGTTTTCTGGGCATCGTTGCGGCGCTCCCGCCGGATGGCACCGCGAGAGGGTTAAAGGATGGGGTGGCAGGCACCGGTGGACGCCAACCGACGACAAGCGCTCACATCGGGTTCGCCGTCCGCGGAGGATACTGTTTGACAAAGCCGGGTAAATCTACTAAAAATAGGTAATTCGCCTTATCGTAAATCCCTGACATCCCATGAGGAGAACGAATCATGAATCTTTTGAGGGCCTACGCCATCACTTTCATCGCCAGCTTCTGCTCTCTCGTCATAGAAATGGTTGCCGGCCGGATCCTGGCCCCTTTCGTGGGCGTCTCCCTCTACACGTGGACGAGCATCATAGGCGTGATTCTCGCGGGCATCAGCATAGGGGCGTACATCGGCGGGAAGCTCGTGGACAAGTTCCCCCATCGGAGAACCCTGGCGCTGTTGCTTTTTCTCTCAGGTGTAGCAGCCCTTTCCATCATCCCCCTCGCGAGGTCCATCGCCGACTATCGCTTCCCCTTCTCCCTCATGTGGCGTATCTTCACCATAACCGCCATTATCTTTTTCATCCCCGGCTGTATTCTCGGCACCATCTCCCCCGTTGTCGTGAGGCTCACCCTGCAGAGCCTTAACAAGGCGGGCAACGTCATCGGAAAGATTTACGCTTTCTCTACCCTGGGAGCCATCATCGGCACCTTTGCCACGGGCTTTCTCCTCATCTCGTGGCTGAGCACGAGAAACATCATTTTTGTCATGGGCATCGTCCTTATCGTCACCTCCCTTCTTTCGGGCGGGCTCTTCAGGAGAAAAGCCACGTCAGCGGCCGTGGTGATCATCTGCGCCATCGCCCTTACCCCCCTCTACCTGTGGGGCTTCAAGGTCCCCCTCAAGAGCGACGGCGCCTATTTCTACAGAGAGAGCGACTACTATACCATCAGGCTCATGAAGAGCGTGGCCTCCGACGGGAAAACCCCCTTGCAGCGGCTCGTACTCGATCACCTCATCCATTCGTACGTGAGCCCTCGACGACCCCTTTCATATCGAGTATCCGTACGAAAGAATTTACGGTGAGGTCATGAAGTGGCGCTACAGGCCCCAAGACGCCTTCAGGACCCTCTCCATCGGCGGAGGCGGCTACACCTTTCCCCGCTACATGGAGGTTTCCTACCCCCACGCCCACATCGAGGTCGTCGAGATAGACCCGGAAGTGACGAGGGTGGCCACGAACTATCTGGGTCTGCCGACAAACACGAGGATAAAGACGACCAACACGGACGGCCGCTGGTTCGTCATGAACTGTAAGGAGAGGTACGACGTGATCTTCACCGACGCGTTCAACGATCTCTCCATTCCGTACCACCTGACCACGCGGGAGTTCATGGAGCAGCTTAAGTCGATCCTCGACGATAAGGGCATTCTCATGTCGAACGTCATCGACAATTTTCAAAAAGGGGCATTCCTTCCATCGTACATGTTGACCCTGCGCGCCGTGTTCGGCGAGGGAAACGTCTATCTCCTCTCGGTGAGTCCGGATTTCGCGAATCTTCGTATCAGCACCTTCATCGTGATAGCGTGCAAAGGGGGCCTCGACATGAGGGGCTTCGACAGATGGCTCAGGAAGGAGGCGGGCAACACGACGAAATCGGCTGTGGTCCCCGATTCCCTCGTGAACGAGCTTCTGACGAAGCACAAATCGGTCCTGATAACCGACGATTACGCGCCTGTGGACAATCTCATAGCCCCCATCTTCGAGGAACGGTTCGGGTACAACAGGAAGAGCTAGAGGACATCTCCCGAAAAGTCGATCAATGGTCTGACCATTGATCCTGTCAAAAAACCTCAAAAGTGAATCTTTCTTGTTGACAAGCCTCCTGCAATATATTAATGTATACAATCACTATGTCAGTTATTTGACGACGTGGAAAGGTGGTAAGCCAGGGTAGTTCATCATAGTGAACACATTGTCTTTGATATCCTGGCGACCGGCACGGAACAGTGACATAGCTAACATTGCAATTTCTCGTATTTACTCCCCTTTCCCCCTGGGCACCCCCCCAGGGGGTTTTTTTCTTTACACGGACCCATCGTTTGATGTATGCTATATCATTCGTGAATGTCATGGATTGGCGACAGCAGTCTTACGGAAGGCCTTACCTGTTCACTAAGCTGAACACGTTAAGTATGCCCCGTTGACGCGGGCCATCGGGCATTGAACGACTAAACCTGCAACTTATCTACTTACTCCCCTTTCCCCCTGGGCACCCCCCCAGGGGGTTTTTTTCTTTACTTCTCCGAACCCTTTAGGGTAAGCTAAAAACCTTATGGATATCATAGACTTTAACGCGCTATCGGGAGGCGCCCTCAGCCTCATCTTTTCGGCGGGGCCGGTTGCTAAGGTAGTAGTTGTGGTGCTCCTCTTCTTCTCGGTCTGGTCGTGGACCATCTTCCTCTACAAGTGGCACCAGCTGGGTTCGGTGCAGAGCGACGGAGACAAATTCCTCAGGGTGGCGAGGGACAGCGACTCTTTCAAGAAGCTCACCACCATATATGCGGACAAGCCGGACAGCCCTTTCTACAAGCTCCTCATCTCGTCCTACAAGGAGGTGACGGCCAGGCAGAAGGAGGGGCAGAGTCCTCTCGCAGGAGACGATACCGGCGGTGGAGAATGTACTCAAAGTCACGGTGTCGCAGGAGACGGAGAGGCTCGAAAGACGCCTCTCATTTCTCGCGACCACGGCGAATACGGCCCCCTTCATAGGGCTCTTCGGGACTGTCTGGGGCATCATGGATTCCTTCAGAGAGATCGGCTTGAGGGGCACCACGAGTCTCGCGGTGGTCGCGCCAGGCATCAGCGAGGCCCTCATCACAACCGCCCTCGGGCTCTTCGCGGCCATCCCGGCGGTTCTCGCGTACAATGCTCTCAGCAACAGGCTGAAGGGCGTCTCCCTTAAGTTGGAGTACGCCTCCACCTACATAGTCAATCTCATCACCAGATGAACGCGCCGAAGCGGTCTAAGGGTCCCCTTTCAGAGATCAATATCATCCCCCTCGTAGACGTCATGCTCGTGCTCCTCATCATCTTCATGATAGCCGCGCCCATGATGCAGCAAGGACTCCCCATCAATCTTCCCAAGGTCACCGCCAGGCCCCTGCCTTCGAAAGAAGATATTCAGATCGTGACGGTGACGAAGAACCAGGAGATCATCCTCAACTCGAAGAAGCTCGCCCTGAATGATCTCAAAGCAGGCATACAGCTTCTCTTTGCGAACAAGTCGGACAAGGAGATATTCCTCAAGGCCGATAGCGCCGTTCCCTACGGCTTCGTAGTGACGTGCATGGGCATCATAAAAGAGGCAGGCATAGAGAAGGTCAACATAGTCACCAAGCCGCCCGAAGCGAGATGAGAGAAGAGAGCTGGTACAAGTGGTTCTTCGTGGCGATGCTCATCCACGCCCTCATACTGGTCGCCTTCAGCGTCTCCATAAAGAGGTCCCCACGGAGGATCGACATTCCCTACTATTCGGTAAACCTGGTTGGGGAGATAGGCGAGGCCGGGCCTGAGCCGAAGCCGGCTCTCTCCGCGCCTTCCCCTAAGGCAGCCGAGCCCAGCAAACCCAAGCCCCTCCCGCAGCCAAAGGAAAAGGAGCGGGTCGTCTCTACCTCGAATGAGAGGTCCCTTGCGCCCGTCAAGAAAAAGGACATGCCTGAATCGACCACCAAGGACGACGTGAGGCGCCTCAGCGAGCGCATCAGGCAGATGAGCCAGGAGGAGTCCACGGAGGAGAAGATCAAGGAGATGAAGGAGCGGGTTCAGTATATGGACGTGGTGGCCGGCAGCAAAGGCGGCGCGTCCGGGTCAAAGGGCGGTGGCTCCGGGTCGGCCTCCGACGCTTACGCGACCGAGGTGGGTGGAAACTCCGCGAGGCATGGCGCCCCCCGCCTTCGGCGAAGAGCGATCTCCTGACGTTCGTGACGATCAAGATCCGGAAGGATGGGCGTATTACGGACTGGCAGATAGATCAGAGGTCCGGGAACAGGATATACGACGAGGCCGTGGCACGCGCCTTGAGGTCGGTGAACGACCTTCCCCCCATACCCCCGTCTCTCAACACGGATTCCATCGAACTGGGCTTCAACTTTCATCCACCCGCCGACGCCCGATAGGAAAGACGCTCCGGCACTCATTGTCTGAGAGTACCGGCTCTACTTCCCGTGTCTCCTGTCCCGGTGCTGAAAGCTCCGTATGGCACGGAGGAAATCGATCTTCCTGAAGACCGGCCAGAGGGCGTCGCAGAAGTAGAACTCGCTGTAAGCGCTTTGCCACAAAAGAAAGCCGCTCAGTCTTATCTCGCCGCTTGTCCTGATGATGAGGTCCGGGTCCGGGATCCCGCACGTGTAGAGGTGATTCGTTATGTCCTCCACGGTCAGGCCGTCAGTCAGCTCCTCCACGGATGCCGCCCCTCTTTCCGCGAGGGCCTTTTTCACCGCCTCCACGATCTCTTCCCTTCCCCCGTAGCCGACGGCGATGTTGAGCATCCGCCCCTCGTGGGTGCTCGTCGCTTTTTCGCACCTCTCGATGGCCATGCGAACATCCTCGGGCAGGCCCTCGATATTGCCGAAGGCCTTGACCCTGAACCTGTTCTTCGTCACCACGTGGTTGTGGGCAAGATCGTCCATCTTGTCCCGGATGACCGTGAACAGGGCCTCCACTTCCTCCGGATTTCTCCTGAAGTTCTCAGGGGAGAAAACCCAGACCGTGACTATGCCGATATCGAGGTCAGCGCACCACTGGAGGAGGTCGTCGAGGCGGCGAGCCCCTTCCCGGTGCCCATCGGCCACGTCGTCGAAGCCCATCTCCTTCGCGTACCTTCGGTTGCCGTCGAGAATGAATCCGAGATGGGCCGGCATCGACCCTTTCCTGATTTGGCGGGCGAGGCGCTTTTCATAGAGGTAATAGAGGATTGTCTGAACCAAACCGAGACAATTATAGTCTATCAGAGGGAAAAAGTAACTAATTTATCAGCGAAAAGGAGCGAACGCTGATGGAGCGTCACGCCGCCGTTAGATGGACTTTCCTCGTGAGGGCCTTGATGGCGTCTTTCAGCCCGTCCAGGGTCAGTTCGAACATGGGGAAGACCCGGCCTATGGCGTCCACCGTTGCGTGGCGCCAGTACTCTTTAGGTGTGGGATTGAGCCAGACCGCAAAGGGATAATTGTCTTTTATCCTCCGGAGCCACTCGATCCCCGGAACGTCGTTCGAGTAGTAGTAGTCGATGCACCCGTCCCTGTCGAACAGCTCGGAGTAGCCCATCCTCGCGTCGCCCACGATGATAACCTTGTAGCCGCGGTGATAGTTGGAGAAGAGCTTCTCCGTAGGGGTGACCTTCACGTTCCACATGTCCTGATAAAGGTCCTGATAGATGCAGTTATGAAAGAAGAAGTGCTGAAAATCCTTGAAGTGCTCTACCTGGGTCGCCGCGGAAAAGAGCCTGTCGCAGAGGTCTGCGTAGGGCGCCATGGAGCCGCCCGTATCCATGAGCAGGAGAAGACGAATGCTGTTCTCCCGGGAGCGTGAGAAGACCAGCTCTATCTCGCCGCCCTCTTTCGCGGTCTTGTCGATGGTCAGGTCTATGTCGAGCTCTTCGGTCAAGCCGTCCCGTTTCAGCTGCCTCAGCTTTTTGAGGGCCATCTTCGTCTGGCGTATGTCAAGAATGATATCGTTCCTGTAGCTCTTGAAGCGCCTCTCCTCCGCCACCTTGACGGCCGAGCTCATCCAGCCTTCGCCGCCCACCCTGATCCCGCCCGGGTAGTAGCCATACGCGCCGAAAGGAGACCTGCCGCCCGTGCCTATCCACTTGCTGCCGCCGTCATGGCGCTCTGTTTGCTCTTTCAGACGCTCCTTGAACATCCTCATCATCTCGTCCAGGTCGTACTTCTGTTTCATCTCCTCAAGCTGTTTTTTCAGCGCTTCCATCTCTTCGAAGGTAAGCTGGGGCAGCTTGTTCAGGGGGTTCTCCAGCCATTCGAGGAATTTGTCCAGCTCGACC
Organism: uncultured delta proteobacterium; assembly: GCA_963749525.1. Classification (GTDB taxonomy): domain Bacteria; phylum Desulfobacterota; class Syntrophorhabdia; order Syntrophorhabdales; family WCHB1-27; genus CAVVNC01. The sequence continues at coordinate 24,342 of CAVVNC010000025.1, read as the reverse complement.
GCCTCCGTGGCGATGCCCCCGAAGTACTGCTGGAAGGCGAGATCGTACATGTCGTAGTAAGCCTCGCTTTTCACGAGAAATGCCCTGCCCACATAGTAGAGATGGTTGAGGCTCGACTCCATGAAGCCGCCGCAAAGGGCCTCGGTAAAAGATATCCACTCCGTAACCGAGACCGGAACGCCCTTCTTTCGCAGGAGATAGAAAAATTCGATGAACATCTGCCCTTATCTTCTCTTCATACCGAAGGTGCCGTGGGACTGGGCCATGCGCGCCACCCTGTCCGTATCCTGCTCGCTCTTTATGAGGGTGCCGAGGAAAGGCACTTCCGCGGTGAACTTCTCCAGGTCGAGGCCTCCCATGGAGAGAGCCTTGAGCCAGTCGAGCAGCTCGCTCGTCGACGGCTTCTTCCGCAGGCCATCCACCTGGCGTATCCAGTAAAACTTCTTGATCGCTTCCCGCATGAGCCTGTCTTGTATATCGGGGTAATGGACCTTGACGATGCTCTCCATCATCTCTTCGTCCGGGAATTCGATGTAATAGAACGTGCAGCGGCGAAGGAACGCGTCGGGAAGCTCCTTTTCCGCATTGCTCGTGATGATCACGATGGGCCGCTGCTTCGTCTTTATCTCCTCGTCCAGCTCGTTGATATAGAAGGTCATTTCGTCCAGCTCGTTGAGGAGGTCGTTGGGAAATTCTATGTCAGCCTTGTCGATCTCGTCGATGAGAAGGACCACCTGCTCTTCCGATGAGAAAGCCTGCCCCAGCTTCCCGAGCTTGATATACTGCCTGATATCGGAGATGTCCCTGTCCTTGAAACGCGCGTCGTTGAGCCGCTGCACCGTGTCGTAGACATAGAGGCCGTCCTTGGCCTTCGTCGTGGACTTGACGTTCCAGATCAGGAGCTTCTTTCCCAGGGCCCGGGAGATACTGTGGGCGAGGAGGGTCTTGCCCGTTCCCGGCTCACCTTTTATGACAAGCGGTTTCCCCAGTATGATCGATACGTCGACAATCTCCATTAAAGGCCGTGACGCTATATAGTCGCTGCTGCCCTGATATCCTAGTTTACCCTTCTCCATGTTTCCGATGCCCCCTTATGAGAAAGAAAGATGCCGAATATCATTATATCTCGCGACCGGGCCCTTGTCAATCGAGGCAACAAGGCCAATGATTCCAGCGCTCCCGGCCTTGCGCTTTTTGGATACAATTCCGGCATGGCTGGGCCTTCGGTTTTTGTTGAGGTGGGGAAGGCGCCCCGGAGCACCTCGTCGCTCCAAGGGGCGGGAGCATGGTGACGTTGAGATCCTAAAAGATGCGTCGAAGGTGACGGTAGGCAAGATGGGAACTTCCGAGGGCGTCGCTCGATCACGTCCCCAGGTACTTCACGATGACGTCCTCGGGCAGCTCAGGCGTCTTCCCGGTATAGACGACCTGGCCCTTTTCAAGGATATAACACGTGCCGCCTATCTCTCGTGCGAACTTGACGCTCTGCTCCGAAATGAGGATCGAGATCCCCGTTTCTTTGAGCCGGCTCACCACACCCATGATCTCGTAAATCACGATGGGCGCCAAGCCCTCGAAAATCTCGTCCATGAGCAGAAGCTTCGGGTTCTGCATTAAAGCGCGCGCAATGGAGAGCATCTGCTGCTCGCCTCCACTCAAGGCACTGCCCTTGGAATTCTCGCGAGCCTTCAGTATAGGGAAGAGCTTCGTGGACCCGATGGATGGTCCACTCAATTGCGGAATCACGCCTCCTGCGCGCCGCCATCACCAGATTTTCCCTTGTCGTCAAATCGGGAAAAATATGCCTGCCCTGGGGAACGTACGCTATTCCCAGCCTGTTTATCGCGTACGGCTCCATACCGCCGATGTCGGCCCCATTGAAGAGTATCGAGCCGTCGCGCGGCTTGAGCAGGCCCATGACGGTCTTCATGGTGGTCGTCTTGCCGACGCCGTTTCTGCCCTAGTAAGCAGGCGGTTTCCCCACGATCCAACACGAAATCGATGCCAAAAAGTATTTGGCTCGCGCCGTAGCTTGCGGAGAGCTTCCTCGCCTCTAGTATCATGGTGCCTCTTCGCGGAAGATTACTGCCCGTAGGGAGCCAAAATCTTTCGTGAGATCCATGGTTCTCAGTGTCATGGCAACGCGCCTTCGGTTATCACCCGACGGCATCCTTCCCGCTTCCCAGAATGCCTCCCCGGAAGCCGAGGACGCATACAATGATGATGAGCCCTAACAATCCCTGCCATTGATTGATGTACGTGGAAGCTACCGTGCTCACGATAACCACTATGGCGGCCCCTAAGCTCGGGCCAAGGAAGCTCGACATTCCGCCAATGAGACACATCATCAAACCCTCCGCCGACAATATGAGGCCCATATAGGTATCGAACACGCCTCTTTGGAGCATCGCGAAGAGCATGCCCGCTGCAGCGGTAAAAAGCGAGCTGAAGACAAAGAGAGTAAACTGGAACCTTTTGCTGTCTATGCCGAGAAAACGGATTCTCTCCTCGTTCTCGCGCAGTCCGTGCATCACCTTTCCGAAGGGCGAGCGGAGCACCGTCGCGATGATGAGGTAGCAGACGAGCACGACGAGGAGCACGAAGCAATAGAAGCCGAAGGGGCCCGAGAAGACACCCGGCCGGGGCACTCCCGTGAGACCCTGGTCCCCGCCCGTGAAGTATATCCACTTTTCAGCCACCGTCACCAGCAATATGTTGAAAGCGAGATGAAGGAGCGCGAAGGTCAGAGAATCGCCTCTGAGACAGAAATAGCCTATGATCGCGATCACGACGACGGAAATGGCGAGGCCGCCGAAAAAGCCGAGCGGCAGCGATAGGCCGCCTTTGAGGCACAAAAGGCTGAAGGCGTAAGCCCCGAGACCGAAAAATTGCGCCTGCCCGAGGGGCATCATACCCGCCGAGCCCACCTGAATGTTGATGCTCGTCGCAAAAAGGGCCATGATGAGCATCCTTGTGATCAATTCCGACCGGTGCTCAGGAAGAAAGAACGCGAGAGCGGACAGCACGACGATCGCCGCGCACCAGAGGACCGCCGACCTTGCGCGAAACGGCCGTTGCACCATGATAGCGGCTACCCCTCCCTCTTTCCGAAGAGCCCTTGAGGCTTCAAGATCAGGACGACGATCATGAGCGCAGCGGGGATAAGGGCATAGAACCATGGCAGGAACAAAGAGCCGAGGGCGTTGACCATTCCCACGATGAGGGCGGCGAAGAAGGCGCCCTTCATGCTCTTGAGCCCTCCGATGACGAGGACGATCATCATGGAGAAAAGCATACCCATGGAGCTCTCGGGGTCTATCCCGATTATGGGCGCCATGAGCACGCCGGCCACCCCCGACAGCCATACGCCGAAGGCGAACATCACGGTGAAAAGGAGCTTGACGTTGATGCCGAGGCAGCCGACCATGGGGCGGTCGTTCACGATGGCGCGAAACACCATGCCGAGCTTCGTCTTTTCGAACATCAGCCAGAGACCGAGCGCCGTCAAACCGCTCACAGCGATGATAAACATGTAATAGGCGGGAAAATCGACGCCGAAGATAGGCGTCGTGGTGTTGAGGTAGTCGGGCAGAGAAACGACCTTGATCTCCCTACCCCAGATTGTGTCCATGCCGTCGATGATGAGAAATGCCAGGCCCATGGTGATCAGGAGCTGATAAAGCATCGACTTGCTGTAGAGCGGACGGAGGAGAAACTCCGCGAGGGCCCCCAGACAGGCGACGATGAGAGGCGCGAGCAGGAGTGCCCACCAGAAGTTGAGGACCTGCGCAAGGGCAAAGCAGAGCAGGGCGCCGAGCATGAAGAAGGCGCCCTGGACGAAGTTTATTATGTTCATCCCGCTGACGATGATGGAAACGCCCGCCGCCATCAGGAAGAGGACCATCCCCCCGGCAAGGCCGACGATCAGTTGGCCGATCAGTTGCGCTGGCGCCATGGGACTCCGGTCTTATTTCACTTTTCTGAGCGCCAACATCTCCTCTTTGGTCGGGTAGACTTCATCGCCGTACTTTATCATGTGGGTCGCCACGGCGATCGGGAAGTCTTTGGAGTATCCCGTAGTTTCATACCATATGGGGATCTTGAGCTGGTGGTCGTAGTCGTCGAAATGGACCGCTCCTATGGGCCCGTCAAAAGCGAGGTTCTCCAGTGCGCCCGCGATTGCCTCCGGGTCGGTGCTGCCGGCTTTCTTCATGGCTGCAACGAGCCCGAGCGCCGCCAGATGAAGCTCAATCCCCTTGTCCGCGGGGTAGACCTTGGTCAAGGCCAGATGCTCCTTGAGGTAATCCTGCATCGGCTTGCTCTGTTCCCAGAACGGGCACCAGCCGACGGTTTCCATGCCCACCGGGTAATTCTTGCCGAAGGACGCGGTGACGGCCGATTCGAGCATGTAACAGCCGACGGTTCTCGCCTTCTTGAAAAGGTTGAACTTCATTCCCTGTTGGCACAAGGCGGCCCATCCCGGGCCGGCCTGCCCGATGATGATCACGTCAGGCTTCTTTGCCAGGGCCGCCGAAATGATGTTCGAAAACTCCTGGTTGGTGAAGCTCGGCCAGACGGAGCCGAGGTTGACTATCTCGGGATGCGTCTTTTTCAGCTTGTCCGCCATGTAATCGTACATCTCGTGGGCGTTCACGATGTCCGCGCCGAGAAAATAGAAAGATTTTACGGGCTTGGAAAGCATGCCCCGGAGCATGGCTTCCGACGTCGCGTCCTGGACGGGGACCGTGAAGAAAGTGTACTTGTTGTAATGGACGCGGTCTGAGATCGAGGGGCTCGAACAGGTGATCAAAGGGATGTTGTTCGCGGCCGCCCATTGTATTGCGGGCCGGCCGTTGGCGCCCAGGAAAGGCCCTACGATCGCGATGCAGCCCTCTCCCTTGAGCTCGCTGAGCTTCTGCGCGACGACGCTCGGATCCCCCTGGTCGTCTCTCGTGATTATCTGGATCTGCTTGCCGAACATCCCTCCGGAGGCGTTCACCTTGTCGAAGACCATCTGAACGGCGGGGCTCGAATACCTCGTCAGCATCGCGAAGGGTCCGCTGAGGCTGCTGAGGAAGCCGATCTTGATCGTCTCTTTGGAAGGCGTCGCGCCGAAGCTCCTTGATACGACGGCCGGAATGAACAATGACGCCACGATTACTGCTGTCGCAAAAACCGCACCTACCCTGTTGGCCATTTACTGCCCCCTTCCTCGAGTTGTTTAATTGCCGCTCTTACCGATTTTTCAACTTACCTTCACTCGTGATGCAAAGTCCAGAAGATTCTCAAGGGCCCACCGTACGTATGGAGATCCCCTCTCCGGATCGAAGGGTGAGGATGAATTCCACTTTGAAGTGGAATTCACCGAGTATGTCCTTGCCCTTCGGGGCCAGGTCCAGCATCCGGTCAAAAAAACCCTGGGAAAAATGTGATTAAATACGTCTATCTTCACGGTTCCCCCATGGGGCTAAGTCTTCCCGCCCTTTCCTGCCTGGTTCTCTTCCCCTCGGTTGCAACTCCTGATCCCCCGTGCCCCAGCGTCCTTTTCTTGAGGTCCTTCTGGATATCGAGAATGTGCTCCAGCATGAGACTATACGCCTTTTGCGGCTCCCTTTGGCGAAAGAGCGCCGCGATACGTTTGTGAAATTTGATGGCCTTGGACGATCCACTGAACCTGTCGCGAGACAGGCCGGTAATTTCCACACTGGCCTCTCGAAGCACGGCGAAGAAAGTATCCATGGTCGTCTCTATCACGGGATTATGGGTAGCTGCGGCGATGATCTGGTGAAAAGCGATGTTCTCCACATAGGCAGACGATCTCGTCTTTAGCGTCTCGGCCGCTGCGCCGATGTTCTCCTCCAGGGCTTCCATGTCCTTTTGTGTTGCCTTCTCGCAGGCCAGCCTCACAATGGCAGGCTCCAGCACCAGCCGGGCCTCCGTCAGGTCCGTCACGGTGACCTGCTGTGTCTTGAGCATGCTCTTGAGGGAATCCCGCATGGGCTTCGTGTGGTCCCCGCTCACGAAGACCCCGGAGCCGCGCCTGACTTCCAGCAACCCCAGGGTTTCGAGGATCTTGACAGCCTCGCGCACGGAGTTCCTGCTTGCCTCGAAACGCTCGACAAGTTGCCGTTCCGAGGGAAGCCGGTCCGCGGGTTTGAGAAGACCGGAGAGGATCGCCGACCGCAACTGGTCTGCGATCTGTTCGGAGAGCTTGCCTGCTTTCACGGAGCTCAATGCATCTATGAACTCATGAGACATGGTTGGCCTCCCCTTGCGGCTTCGCGAGCCCCCGTCTCACTCTTCCCGGGCTCGCCGCGAAAGTGGAGGGAGCCGAAGCAATTGGTTGGACATGGGATATTCTATATGAGCTTTCTCTCAGGTTGTCAAGACAAAAATCAGGTCAGCAAAATTGCGTCGGCTCTATCTTTTTCTCTTGACAGGATGCAGAAGAGAGGTTCTATTAAGATGTCCTATGTCCTACCACCTTAGTAAGCCGAAGAGCCGAGGGCATTGAGACGGGTCGCCTTATTTTCCGCCCACGACGTGGTGGTGCGGCCTGGAAGAACATGAACGAGGAGGACGAAAGCGATGGACCTGAGCAACAAGACGGCATTGGTGACCGGAGGGGGACGGGGCATCGGACGGGCGACCGCACTGGCTTTGGCCCGCGCAGGGGCAGACGTAGTGGTGAATTACCTTCGGAATGGCGCCTCGGCGATGGAGGTCGTGCGAAGCATAGAGGCCATGGGAAGGCACGCGGTAGCCGTTCAGGCAAATGTGGGCGTCCCTGCCGATGTGGAGAGACTGTTCGCGAGGGTGGACGAGGCTTTCGGGCAGTTGAGCATTCTTATCAACAACGCGGGAACGGGGACTCTGCAGCCGCTGGAAGAGGTGACCGTGGACTTCTGGAACGAAATCCTGCAGATAGACCTCACTGGGCCCTTCCTTTGCACCCAGGCGGCCGCCCGCCGCATGGCGGAAAAGAGATACGGCCGGATCGTGAACATCTCTTCCATAGGCGGTGTCGTGGGCATAGGCCTTGACCAGCCGTACACGGCGGCGAAAGCCGGACTTCTCGGCTTTACGAAATCGTCCGCCAGGTATCTCGGCAAGTACAATATTACGGTCAATTGCGTATCTCCCGGGCCCACCGATACGGATCTCAATCGGGCGCTCCCTGAGGAGATGCGGATCGGCATAACCAAATCGTCTGCCTTGGGCCGCATCGGCACGCCGGAGGATGTCGCGGACGTGATACTCTTCTTTGCTTCGGACTATTCCCGGCACGTGACAGGCCAGATGATAGTCGTGGACGGCGGCATCGCAATGCCTTAAATAAGGCCTGATGGGGCTCTTTGAGAATCGGTGAACGCCAGTAGTTGCGCGGGGAGGAAATCATGGAAAGGCGAAAAGGACGCGAAGAGGGGATCGGAAGTATTTGTCGAGACGTTGAATGATCTCGGTGTTGACAACATCTTCCTCAACCCGGGGATAGATCTCGTTCCTGTTCTCGCGACCATCGCAACTTACAGGACCAGGGAAAAGAAGGCGCCCCGGGTGGTGCTCTGCACGGATGAATCGGTGGCTGTCGCGGCGGCCCACGGATACGCCATGGCAACAGGCAAGCCGCAGGTTGTCATGGTGTTCCAGGACGTGGGCCTCCTCCAGGGGGGAGGAGCGATCGTGAATCTCAAGTACGGGAGAATCCCCGTCATCCTCTGCTCCGGGGCGAACTCGACGCCCGAGCCGAAGAGACTGGAGGGGCGAGCCGGCAGACCAGCGGAAAATCGCGCGCGATTACGTCAAGTGGGACCATGAGATCGCAGCGGACGAAGATATCTCCTCAGCCCTCAAGGAAGCCTTCAGGGTTGCCTCTGCCGAGCCGGCCGGCCCTGTCTATTTGTCTATCGGCAACGGCGTCTTCATGGAAAACCCCGGCAAAGCGCCCGTTGCGACCCGGATCCCGGTGGATCAGCCGTTTTCCCCCGATCTCCACACAGCCGACCTTCAGAAGGCCGCGGAGATACTCATTGCAGCCGTTAACCCCCTGATCCTCGCCGCTTACTCCGGCAGACACGAGGAGTCCGTGGCGATGTTGGTGGAGACGGCGGAGACCCTTGGGGCCAGGGCGATCACGACCGACCTCAGAATGAACTTCCCCAGCACCCATCCCCTCTGTCCCGGGATCGACGCAATCAGGGGAGGCGTTTACGATCATTACATCGAGGAATCGGATGCGCTCCTGCTCGTGGACTACAACTTTCCCGGACCCGTGGGCAAGCAATCTGCGCCGAAGGCCGATGCGCGCATTGTTCACATCGATATGGAGCCGCTCAAGAACGGCGCGTTCCTGTGGAACAGGCGGCCGGACGTGCTCATCGAGGGAAATTCGGCCCGGATATTGCCTCCGCTCAACGCGGCGATCAAGCGCTCCTTGACTCCCGATCAGAAGCTGCGCATTCGGGAGCGTTCCGCGAGGATCGGCAAAGAGAACGAGTCAATGAAGGAGAAATTCCGCAAGAAAGCGCTCGACGACGCCGGAAAAAAGCCCATATCGATTGACTGGCTCTGTCTTTGCATCAACGAGGCGATCGACGACGACGCAGTCATCGTGCACATGATCCCGTCGAACGCCGACGCCCTTGCGCGCCAGATCCGCCGCACGAGACCCGGGACCATGTTCTGCTGGGGGGAGGGCGCGGGCTCCATGGGCTGGCCCCTCGGCGCCGCCCTCGGCGCCAAGCTGGCAGAACCCGACAAGATGGTCGTCAGCCTCGTAGGAGACGGCGGCTTCATCTTCGGTTGTCCTGTTGCGACCCTCTGGAGCGCCGTCGCTTACCATGCTCCCTTTCTCTCGATCATTTTCAACAATCGCTCTTATGCGGCTTTTAATGAACTCCTCCCCATGTTTTGCGAAGAGGATTTCACGAACAGCGACCTGGGCTTTGAGATAGGGTTGCATATCAAGAATCCCCCTGATTTCGCGGCAATCGCACGGGCGTGCAACGCCTTCGGGCAGACGGTGGAAGAGCCGTCCGATCTCCCGACAGCCTTGAAGAGCGCCATCCGGGCCGTTCGAGACGGCGCTCCGGCGGTCCTCGATGTTAAGATTGAAGTCTAAAAGGGCGAAAGGTCACTCTTTCCGGCCAAGACCGTCCTTGACGCGAGGCGAGATCGAGGGTCACCGATCCATGGGTCCTACAAGTCCCATGGGACCCACTTGATGTACAATGGTAGGTGTATTCTTTAGAAATCGCGGTATCCCGTCCCTGGAAAGCAATTCTTTCAGATGGCACGTATCGTTGCTGAAAACCAGAGTGAAGCTGCCATGTTGCCCTTCCAGAAGCGTGACGGAGGCCGGATCGTACTTTAGGTCCCAGAAATGCTCATCGCCGATATTGAGACAGGAGAGGACGATCATCTTGCAGATCACCCTGTGGGTAACCAGGGCTATGGCCCCCTCTCCGAAGGAGGCAAGCCTTGCCAGGCTTCCGGACGCCCGCCCCCTGACCATTGCCAGAGTCTCTCCGCCACTGACCTGAAGCTTCTGCGGAGATCTTTTCCACAGATCGAATTCAGCGGGATATTGCTCTTCCACATCCCGGAGCGATAATCCCTCCCAGACACCGAAATTGATGTCCGTGAGCTCCTCCTCCGTCTCAACGGGTATGCCGGTGGTCTCCGCGATCGCCAGGGCGGTCTGCACGGCCCTCTGCAAAGGGCTCGATACTATCCTGCCGAGAGGAATTCCGGCAAAATAGGCGCCCACCTTCTCGGCTTGAATCCTACCGGTCTCGTTGAGGGGGATGTCCTTTCTCCCTCTGAAGACCTCCTCCTTGTTCCAGAGCGTTTCACCATGCCTGACGAGATAGATCTTCATGACAACCCCTTAGGGATTCGAACCGATACGTGCTCCCTTCACAGTTCCACCCTCGATTTCAGGCCGTTTTTGCCAAGCCACACTGTCTTTCAAGCGATCCAGACGCCTTTATCCCTCATCGCCCAGGCTATCCCCTTCGGGCTGGCCCCCCGTCGGCTCGACCGGCGCTAGGGAGAAGGTGCTTGGGGAGAAAGGCAAGCCCGGCTATCAGTGTCGGCACGACGGCGCTCCCGATCACGACGGCCACGAGGAAGGAGTATTGGGACCGCGTCACGATGCCGTGAGAGAAACCATAGAGGGCCGAAATGGTTCCAAAGGTCAGGCCGGTCGACATCATAAGAGTATAATACCACCTCTCGTTGCGGTCGCTTCTAAAAAACCGGATGATCGGATAGAGGCCGAAGATTTTTGAGACAACCTTACCGCCGAGGAGCACGAAGAAAACGACGGGGAGCGAAATCAGGGCCGAGACGGAGACGAGCGTCCCTGCCCGGAGGAAATAAAAGGGGGTGAGAAAGCCGCCGGTCAGGGTCCGGAGCCGGCGAATCCAGAACCCATCCTGAGAGGCGTGACCCGCTAGCACCATGCCTACCACATAAGCGGGAAGGACCGATTCGCTGCCGGACCAGTAAGCCAGAGCGCCCAGGCCGAAAAGGATGAACATCACCCATTTGGTTCTGATCGCGGCCGTGCGATATGCATAGAGGCGCGTCAGCCAGCCGGTGAGGTGGGGCAGGAGAACCAGGACAAGGACGGTAGCCGCGATGAAGACGATTGTTTTGTAAGTAAATGGAGAAAACAGCAGACCCAGGACAATCACGGTTCCCAGGTCGTTGACGAAGCACGCTCCCAATATGCCCTTGCCGAATTCAGTCCTGTTGAAGCCCGTTTCGACCATCACCGCATAGACAACGGCCATGGAGGTCGTGGACAGCGCGACACCGCACAAGAGGCTGGCCTGAGGATTCCATCCGAGGGCGTAGCGCGCCAGGGCCGCGCACCCCAGAAACGGCGCCAGGAAGCCGACGAGACCGACGATGGATACCTCTTTCAGCTTGGTTCGCATCACCTCGAGCTCGAGCTCTGCCCCGGCCAGGAAAGTCAGGAGGACGGCCCCCGATGAAGCGAGAAAGCGCAGCCATTCCATGTCCGAGCCTAAGATTGCCGCCTTTCCGGAGGAAGCCGCCACCGCGCCTGCGGCGACGCCCACGCAAATCTCGATGAGGGCTATGGAAATACGCAAGTGATAGGCTACGACCGCTGAAAAGACGGCCAGTCCAAGCCAAAGAGAGGCGATGGTGAAGAGATGTTCCACGAGAGCGTTTCCTCCTGCCTAAGAGTTGGCCGCGCCATGAAAGGCAAAAAAATACCCGCTTTCGCAGCGGGTTGTTGACGGCGCATGAGCCCCTACCGCTGCAAGAGCCTTATACGGTAGGAGTCATCAGACAGGCCAGGACAGTTATGCGGGGGACTCCATCCCCGTTTCTACATAAGTCAAGATTACCAGAAGGATCGGCAAAAAACAAGGGCAAGGTCTGCGTGCTCAGGGCAAGCGCATGTGGAGAGAATCTCGATAGAGTGGTGATGAAGGGTAGAGTTTTCAAATGCACTTGCCCTGAGCGATTCAACCCGATTGATTGACTTTTCGGGCGTGATTGTTCATATTGTTTACCGTGAAAAGGGAGACCCAGCGCATATCGCGCATCAGGAACATAGGCATAGCGGCCCACATCGACGCGGGCAAGACCACCGTCACCGAGCGCATCCTCTTTTACACGGGCAAGACCTACAAGATGGGCGAGGTCCACGAAGGCACGGCGACCATGGACTACATGCGCCAGGAGCAGGAGAGGGGCATCACCATCACCTCCGCTGTCACCACCTGCTACTGGAGCGACCACGAGATCCAGATCATCGACACCCCCGGGCACGTCGACTTTACCATTGAGGTCGAGCGTTCATTACGGGTCCTCGACGGCATGGTGGAGGTCTTCTCCGGGGTCGAAGGAGTGGAGCCCCAGTCGGAGACCGTGTGGCATCAGGCGGACAAGTATCACGTGCCGAGGCTCGCCTTCATCAACAAGCTGGACAGGCCCGGGGCCGACTTTTTCCGCGTCGTCGACATGATGGCGGAAAAACTGGGAACCAACGCCATACCGCTCCAGATACCCCTCGGCATCGAGGACAGCTTCTACGGTATTGTCGATCTCGTGACCATGAAGGCAGTCGTATGGGACGAAGAATCTCTTGGCGCCCTCTTCCATGAGGTCGCCATCCCGTCTCTCGCGCTCGCCCAGGCGCAGGAATATCACGAGAAGCTCTTCGAGAAGCTCTCCCTCCTTGACGACCGCTTCATGGAGCGGTATCTGGAAGGGGAATCCATCGACGAGCCGTTCATACGCGAGGTGATCAGAAAGGGGACCATCGAGCTCAAGTGCGTCCCTGTCGTGTGCGGCTCCGCCTTGAAGAACAAAGGGATTCAGCCCCTCCTCGACGCCATCGTCCAATACCTGCCCTCTCCCCTCGATGTGCCGCCGGTCGAGGGCATCAACCCCGCTACCCAGGAGGTAGAGCAACGGGCTGCGCGGTTGGACGAAGACCTCTGCGCCCTTGCCTTCAAAGTACTCATGGAAGAAGGGAGAAAACTGGTCTATATCAGGGTCTACTCGGGAAAGCTGGCCGTGGGCGAGGAGCTCTACAACGTGAATCTCGGCAAGAAAGAGAAGGTGTCGAGAATATACAAGATCCACGCGAACCACAAGGAGAGGATAGAAGAAGCGCGCGTCGGCGCCATCGTCGGCATCGTGGGGCTCAAGGAGTCCTCCACCGGCCACACCCTCGTGAGGACGAGGCCCATCGTGCTCGAGCCCATCGGCATGTACCAGCCTGTCATCTCGATTGCCGTGGAGCCGCGTCGCAACGCCGATCAGGAGAAGCTCATCCAGGTACTCCAGCGGATCGGGGAAGAAGACCCCACGTTCCTCGTGAAGACTGAGGAGGACTCGTATCAGATCATAGTCTCGGGCATGGGTGAGCTCCATCTCGATGTGATCACCCGGAGGATCAAGGAGGAGTTCGGGGTCGACCTTCTCGTGGGCAAGCCCCAGGTCGTCTACAAGGAGACCATAGTGGGCCAGGCATCGGTCGAGTACGCCTTCGAGAAGGTAATCAACAACGTGACGTGCAGAGGATCGGTGGCCCTTGCCGTCTCCGCGACAAAGAGGGGGGAAGGCATTCTCATCGTCCCGAAGATCCTCGACTCCGAGCCCGAGTTCCTCTATCTTTCGACAATTGAGGAAGGCATTCACGAGGCCGCCCAGATAGGGCCGATCAAAGGTTTCCCCATGACCGACCTGCGCGTCGAGGTGCTGAAGGCCGGCTTCAACAATCCCGACTTCGCGCGGCTCACCCTGAAGATGGCCGCCTACGACGGCTTCAAAGAAGCGTGCCGGCAGGGGGGGCCGCTCCTCCTCGTGCCCATCATGGCCCTCACCGTGACCACGCCGAATGAGTTCCTCGGCGAGATCATAGCCGACCTTCACGCGAGAAAGTGCCAGATCGTTAACATATCCGCTCAAGAAAAGATCACCTTGGTGGAGGCCCATGCCCCTCTCACCAAGATGTTCGGCTATTCGACCGACATCCGCTCCCTTTCCCAGGGCAGGGCTTCTTTCACCATGTTCCTCTCCCACTACGACAACATAGAGAATGAATAGGGCCCCTCAAGTCCTTGCCTTCCTTCGCGGCAGCGAGACCTATGTGTCGGGAGATCTCATTGCCTCCAGGCTCGGGATCAGCAGGACCGCAGTGTGGAAGTGTCTGAGGCAGCTCGAAGAGCTGGGATACGCCTTCGAGAGGCGCAAAGGGGCGGGATACCGCCTCATGGCCACTCCTGATAGGCTCTATCCCTGGGAAATCGAGCGCTTCCTGGAGACTGCCTACATAGGCCGCGAGCTTGTCTACAGGGATTCCGTGGATTCGACGAACGCGCTGGCCTTCCGGCTCGCCCTCGAGGGCTGCAAGGAGGGCACCTGCGTCGCCGCCGAATCGCAGGTTGCGGGAAGGGGAAGACTCGAGCGGCAATGGCACTCCCCCCACGGCAAGAACCTCTACGTCTCCGTTGTCCTGAGGCCCCAGGTGAGCCCCGCGCGCATCTATCCGCTGAGCTTCATCTCATCACTGGCCGCCTTCGACACACTCAAGGCAGCAGGCGTCGAGCCCCGCCTCAAGTGGCCGAACGACGTGCTCGTGAACGGGAGGAAGATCTGCGGAACCCTCATCGAGCTCTCCGTCGAAGCGGACAGGGTGCGCTTCGCAATAATCGGCATAGGCCTCAACATCAACATGGAGAGGACTGACATGGATGCGACCTTAAGGGAGAAGGCCACCTCTCTTCTCATGGAGACCAAAAACTTCTTTGAAAGGCCGCGTGTTTGTGGCATTCTATTGGGAAGCCTCGAGAAGTACTACGAGACAGCCAGGCAGAAGGGCATGGAGGAGATGGGCCGTCTATGGGAGGAGCGGGCCGGAGTGAAGGGCACGTACATGGAGATAAGGCAGATGAATACGGTCTATCGCGGGATTTCCGAAGGCATCGACAGGGACGGGGCCATGCTCCTCAATGAGAACGGCGTCGTCACGAGGGTGATCGCTGGAGACGTCGTTGTCTAACATGCTTCTCGTCGTAGATATCGGGAATACGAATATCGTCTTCGGCGTTTACAGGGACGATACCCTTATCAACCATTGGCGCGTCAGCACGGTCCTCGAGAGGACCGCCGACGAGTACGCCATCGTGCTCAACAGCATCCTCTATTTCGAAAAAGTCCGGCTCACCGACATACAGAACGTGATCATCTCCTGCGTGGTGCCCCCGCTTCTTGTGCCTTTCCGGTCCATCTGCGCCAGGTACGTCGGCGTGGAGCCCCTCGTCGTCGAGCCCGGCATGAAGACGGGCATGCCCATCCTCTACGACAACCCCCAGGAGGTGGGCGCCGATCGCATCGTCAATGCCGTGGCAGGCTATGAGAAGCACAAGAAAGCCTTGATCATCGTCGATTTCGGCACCGCCACCACTTTCGACTACGTCACCCCCAAGGGAGAATACGTGGGCGGGGCCATCGCCCCGGGCGTCATGATATCCCTGGAGGCCCTTTTCGAGCGGGCGTCGAAGCTCCCCAGGGTGCAGCTAGTCAAGCCGAAGGAAATAATCGGAAGGAACACCATCAGCGCCATGCAGGCAGGCACTGTCTACGGATACGTCAGCCTCGTGGACGGGATCGTGACGCGGATGAAAGAGACGGTGAATACCAAGCCGTGGGTCATAGCCACGGGCGGCCTTGCCGGCCTCATATTTCAGGAATCCCGCTCCCTCGATGAGGTCGATGAGTTTCTCACGTTGACGGGCCTGAAGATACTCTACGAAAAGAACAAGGATCTCCACAAGGCCAAGTAAGTCAGCCCCTATCGTCGCATCAAGCCCGCAAGGTCGCCTAAACTTGGGCGGGGAAGATAAGGCTTCGGGTCGACATGCATGTTCGGCCGGTCCGCATGAAGGGATCGCGATCTGCGGCGCACTCTTCACCGCACGCCGCTCGGATATACAAAAGTATTATCCTCGGGCAGTACGGTTCAGATTGCATCCACATTTTTCCTCGACGATCCTTTCCTTCATGCGAACCGTCCAGAGCCCCCCGGAATTGAACCAATGGTCGCCAATTCCGGGATTTAGAGGACCTCACGGGCTACTGGATCGGCGGCCTGCCGGTATACCAGGCGGGAGGGCCGCCTCTAGGTTTTGAAAAGACAGAGTTGATTTTGTTGGGGCTGCGCAGGGGTGTGGGAGGGACATGGTGATGCGGGTCGAACATAAAGCGGCGTGGGAGCGTAATCGTGACTAGTCGGCGTTAATCATGCCCACGGGCTCCTTCCTGAAAGAGCGCGTCCGGCCTTATTTTCACGTGTACAACGTTTCACCTGGCAATCGCGTACCGGCAAAGCTGGGTGTTTTTGAGCTGAACCTCCTCTACCAATGGTTATCTTCATGAGCATGAGTGTTGATTGACACGTACTGCAACCGCTGATACCAGCGACAGTAGATCTCCAGTAAGGTTAGAGAAGGGAGCTATGTCCGAGTGCTATCGTAAGACATGGCGAGGGCAAGACAACTGTGAAACATGCAAAGGCACAGTAAAGAAGAAGGGAGGGATTGAGCCATGACAGAGACCACCCGAGCAGGAAAAGTAAGACATCCGATGCTTGACCCAATACCGGCCATGCGTATGAAGAAGGGAAAGGTCGTCACGGCTGCGGAGGCCGTGGAGCTCATCCGTGACGGCATTACATTCTCGCTATCGGACAGGATGGATCACCCTGCGAGCAGTCTCTTGATATCCCGTTCGGTGGAGACCTTCTCGTCTGCATCCATCTTGCTGACAACAAGCGCCTTCGTGGGACAGGTCTCGGCGCATGGGGGCGATTCCTTGCTCAGGTCCGTCTGGCTCAGGCACAGGTCGCATTTCTGCATTTTCCCGTCGGCGCCGAATTGGGGAGCGCCGAAAGGGCAACTCTTCACGCAGGTCTTGCACCCGATGCACTTATCCCTGTCGACGGCGACGATTCCATCCTCTTCCCGCTTCGTGATCGCTTTGACGGGACACGTCTTTGCACACTGCGGATCGACGCAGTGCATGCAGGATACGGACACCGAGGCGCTTCTCACCTGTGGGTAGCGGCCATACCAGACGTTGGAGACCCTCCTCCATCTGACACCCCCTTCTGCCTCCCTCCAGCTCTTGCAGGCAACCTCGCATCCATAGCACTGAACGCATCTATCCTTGGCAAAAGAAAATCCGTATTGTGTCGACATAGCCGGTTCTCCTTCTAGTGATCAGTCTTACGGGTGGCCAGGGTCTCGGTACCCTCCTTGTCAACTATGCCTTGCTCACCTGTACGAGTGTCTGGCTGCTCATGGCCGTGATCACAGGATCGAAGGCCTTAGCCGCTTCGACGCTGTACATGTTGTTCACGTTGGCGCCTCCGTCGAGGAGGGGGAAATCCTCGAAGCCAAGTTCCTTGCAGCCTTGCCACCAGCCGTGGAGCACCATGACCGTGTCGGGCCGTATGCCCGGGTAAAGCTCCGCTTTGACTTTCATCCAGCCGTGGGGCGATTCCACACGCACCCAGTCACCGCTCTTGATCCCTCGAGGGCCGGCGGTATCAGGATGTATGTGGAGTGTGGGGTATGGGTGAATCTCACGCAAGTACGGGACGTTGCGCTGCCACGAAGCCGTGTAGACGTTCGAGGTGTGATAGTCGGAGAGAATGAGAGGGTATCGCTTCGTCAGCTCCGGGGTGCCGGTGATGCTCTCGGGGGGTTCCTTCCACTCGGGCAGGGGATTGTAGCCTGCCTCCTTGAACGACGTGTTGAAGATGGCCACCTTCCCCTCGGGAAGGAAAGGCGCCCCGGACATCCTCGGGCTCTTCCGTTTGAACGTCGCCTCATAGTTCTCATATTTTCTCGGGAGCATGTCATAGGTGATGCCCGTGGGGTGTTTCCTCAGTTCATCGATGGTCATGCCGAGGGGCGCGAGCTGATCGTTCTGAGAGGCCTTCATGCTGCCGCCCCAGAAGTCGGCGCCGTACCCCATGGCCACCCCGAGGTCGCACAAGAATTCAAACATCGACTTAGATGAGTAGAGCGGTTCGATGACCTTGTTCCGGGCCATGATCCAGTTCCCCCGCACCTCGAAGGGATGATCGATCTCGTAGGGGGTCGCCAGCGGCATGACGATGTCGGCATAGGGCATATCCGCTGTCCGGGCCACGTCGGCCACCACGTAGAAGTCCAGTTTCTTCAAAGCCTCCATCACTCTCTTCGACCCCCGCGTGCTTGCGAGCGCCTGGGTGCCGGGTGCGATGATGGTCCTCACAGGATAGGGCTTTCCTGTCAGGACGCTGTCGAAGAGCCCGTAGTATGCGGACGACGTCCCTTCGAGGGCCGGTTGGAATGCCTTGGGAAACTCAGGGTAGACGAGCTTCTCCACCCATTCCTGGGTGTAGCGCTCCCTCAAGTGGACACTCTTGAGCCGAGGCATTTTGCTGGCCCCTCCGAAGACGTTTCCTCCAGGCCGGTCCAAGTGGCCGGTGATGGCTATCAGAATCGCCACGGCCCTGATCGCGTCATTCGAGGAAGGCACATGCTCCACGCCGTTGCCGAGATCGATGCCCGCCCGTTTCGTGGTGGCGAAAAGGCGCGCGATCCCCGCGATCCGATTCGCCGGGACGCCGGTGATCTTCTCTGCCCAGGAGGGCGGATATTTCTGCACATGCTCCTTCAACTGGTCATAGCCGTAGCACCATTGTTCGACGAAGGGCTTGTCGATGAGGTTTTCATTGACCACCACGTGGAGCATGGCCAGGGCGAGGGCCGCATCGGTCCCCGGCCTGATGGGCACCCATTCGTCGGCAAGGCCGACATCCGGCTCTACCGAGGGCTTTATGGCGATGAGCTTCGCG
This sequence comes from uncultured delta proteobacterium, assembly GCA_963749525.1. GTDB lineage: Bacteria > Desulfobacterota > Syntrophorhabdia > Syntrophorhabdales > WCHB1-27 > CAVVNC01. The sequence goes on along the minus strand of CAVVNC010000025.1, from coordinate 5,945 downwards.
CCCCGCGCCTTCGCGTTCACGTAAGCCCTGACGCCGTCCTGGGCGGGACCGGAATAGATCGGTTGCTTACCCCACACGAGGATGAGATCGCTGTTTCCATAATCCACCGTCCTCGGCCAGTCTCCCACGGTGTAGGTGAACGTAAACCCCATCTGCATGGCGCATATGCCGCTGTGTCCGTAATTCGGACTTCCGTGGGCCATGAGAAAACGGTAGAGATACTCACTGTACGTCCTTCTGGCAGGGGAGAGGATGCCGAGCGATTCGGGGCCATACTTCTCCTTCTGCTTCTTCAGGGTGTCGGCGACGATGCCGATGGCATCGTCCCAGGCGATCTGCTGGAACTTCCCCTCTCCTTTCTCACCCACCCGCTTCATCGGGTATCTCAGCCTGTCCGGCGAGTAGACCCACTGAGGGGCTGCCTGGCCCTTGGGGCAGACGGCTCCCAGATTTGCGGGAGACTCTTTCATGCCCGCCACCTTCGTGAAACGGCCGTCTTTGACGAACGCGTAGACGCCGCAATTTGCCGCGGGTCCGCACATGGCGCAAAAGGTCGGCACCACCTTCTCCCCTGCCTTTGCGGCAGCGGCCTTGGCCTCCTTCATGGTGAAAGATTCGAAGGGGAGGGAGCCCAAAGCAACCCCTACTACGCCGGCGCCGGTGGTCTTGAGAAAGGTGCGCCTATCCAGGAACCATTGATGCTCCTTCTTACCAGTGCCCATTGCTCCTCCTCTCGGTTTGCCGTCAAACAAGCAGGATCAGGAAAGCCGCCCAAAGAGTCATCATTAGGATTCTCGCACAAAAAGATACAGTATTCAAAATAAATAGGGGATAACAGTACGCAAATTCCCTTTACAACGGACAAATTGTGGGATATTCAGAGAGAAGCATGAGAGAAGGAGCAAAAGGCTCGACTCGACCGAGACGGTGTCGGCCTCAACACCGTCGGGGCAACTTACGTTTTCGGCAGAAGGTCGAAGAGACAAGAAAAGAGGAGTTCTTATGCAGATTTTGCAAGATATTCTGGAGAGTCTACCGGACGACGCCCCTATCGAGGAAGTGAGGAGGGGGGTGCACTTGACGGCGGTGAAGAGCAGGTTCTGCGGTCTTTCGTCCACCATGATGCGGGATGCCATCTGCCACGAGAGGGAAGAAGAGGAGCCCAGGAAACCCTTCGAGGAGATGACGGCGCGCGAGCTTGCCCGATACGCCCTCTCCGAAGAAGTATCGAGGGCGTCTCTCGGCCTCGCAGCCATCAACTCCCTCGTCGAGATAGAGATTGAAGAGTGCACGGACATCGACGGGCTCAAACTCGTCCGCGAGATCGGTGAAAACAGGAACATCTCTATCATCGGCCATTTCCCTTTCCTCGAAGGGCTCAGAGACACGGCCCGGAACCTCTGGATCATAGAGAAGCACCCGCTCCCCGGCGACTACCCTGAAGAGGATAGCAGGACCTATCTGCCCAAGTCGGATATCGTCGTCATCACCGCGACGACCCTCATCAACCACACGCTCCCCGGTCTCTTGGCCTTATGCAGGAAGGGGAGCGTCAAGATGCTCCTCGGGCCGACAACGCCTATGAGCAAGGTCCTCTTCGACCACGGCATCGACGTGCTTTCCGGAAGCACGGTGATCGATATCGACGTGGCCTTCAAAGCCGTGAGCGAAGGTGCCAATTTCATGCGCCTGAGAAAGACGGGGTCGGTCCGATTCGTTACCATGATAAGAGACAGAGCGGCTCTGATGAAGGAGACTCGTGCCGTCTAGGCATGGGAAGAACAGGTGACGCAGCGATGCTCTACAGGTTCGACGGGAGACAGCCGGTCATAGACGCCGGCACGTCTGTCGGGCAGTTTTTCGAGCATCTTGGTTTTGCTCATTGTCGATGAATGGTACGTTCTCAGCGAGTTTCACGGGTCTGAAGAATTCAGCACTGTGGGAAGACATGGGAAACATCAAAGGCCTCCCTAGCCAGCAGGACCTGAAGGGGATAGAGGATCAGGCTCGCTTACTTACTTCGCGTTTGTAGGGAATACCGGCACATGGGAGCCTCTGTTCTCCGCCAGCGTATCTCGATTGACCGTCAGATTGATAATGAACGGTCTCAAGTATAGGTACCTCAAATTGACTGGCCTTTCCGCGCTCCCGGAAGCCTTGAGCATCGAAGTAACCCATCGATGCATCGCACGCTGCATAATGTGCAACATCTGGAAAATCCCCGCCCATGTCCCCGACCTACCTGTTGGAGACTGGCTGAATCTCCTCGGCCGTCCCGTTTTTCGACGCTTGAAGGAGTTGGATGTAACCGGCGGAGAGCCCTTCATCAGAGAGGACTTACCCGAGTTGATGAAAGGCATTTGCGCCTTAAAGACCACCCGGTTACCTCAGCTCAAGTCGGTGGCGATCACCACGAACGGGTTTCTGACGGATAAAGTGCTTTTCGCCACCCGCCAGATAGTAACTGATATGAAAGTCGCGGGACTCGATCTCGTCATCGTCTTTGCGATGGACGCCATCGGGGAGATTCATGACCGGATCAGGAATGTCAGGAACGGCTGGCAAAAACTCGCCGAGACCATAGATGGAATGAAAGAGATTAGAAGTACTTATGGAAACGTAGTCATCGGACTGAAGACCACGATTCTGCCTCTGAACGTGAACGAACTGGACGAAATTGCACGGTTTGCAGACCACCACGGCTTGTTCACCATTATCTCTCCCTGCATCATCACGGAAGGCCGGTATGGTAACGAGGACTTAAAGAACAGCCTGCAATTCAGTCAGGAGGACGTAGAGAAGATGATCCGGTTCTACGAAGGCCCAGCGTTTCAGTGGAGCTATCATCGTCGCGCACTCCTTGATCTTCTCAGAACGGGATCACTCCGCAAGCCCTGCTCTGCCGGGTTCAACTACTTCTTCATTCGGAGCACGGGAGACGTCCATGCCTGCCCACTGATCAAGAAGAAGCTCGGTAATTACAAGGAGGCCGCGATCGATGAACTCATTGCCTCCGGGGCTGCCAGAAGGTTCAGACGAAACATAGGAACGTTCAAGGAATGCCGGACCTGCACGGAACCAGGACTTGAGCGCTACGCCCTTCCCTTCGAGGGTTTTCACTATCTCCGGCTGCTACCCTCCCTCGGGCGAAAGGACTTCCTCACCTTTCACGCCCACATGGGCCTCGACAAGTACATCTGAACGAGGCCCCTAAAGGTCAAACTCTTCCGACAGTTGTTTGGTCGACGTCTTTACCTTCTCGATGAACCCTTCCCTGCCCAGATCAAACCAGTCAGGGTACCACTCCATGTCCTTCAGATTCTCGATAAGACCGGCAATAAGGTCGAAAGGGACGGTAATGATCATGAGACCCTCGGGAAGCACCTTTCTCGCCTTCATGCTGAAGCCAAGGCCACTTACGGTGAAGTTGAGTTCTCCGGTAACATAGGAGTGAGCGTATATCCAGGCGCAGGCAAGGCAGGTCGTCCCCTTGCTCGACCACATCTTCCCATTGGAAAAACTGCTGGCCCTGAGGATGATCTCCGCCTGGGAGACGCTCGTAGTGAGAATAAGGACATCGGGGTCAAAGGTAAGCTGGTCAAAAGAGGCGAAGGAGACGTACTTCACGGAGTTCATGGGTAACGATGGCATGTAGTCGTAGATCCTCCTATTCGCCCCCGGGTTTCTGAACATGGCATACATCGGCCCCAGCTGACCGCTGTGCATGATGGGCGGGAATTCCTTCATTCCCAAGAGTTGGACCCCGCATTCTATGTTCTCCTCGACCGCGTAGAAGGGCCGGCTCGTCTGCGCCTCCTTGAACAGCTCGCAGAGGGCAAAGCCCTTATCGAGGGGCTCAATGCCTTGGGGCTTTTTCAAGGAATACTGTACCCCTACCGGCTTTCTTTCGAACTTGAACTTGTCAAAGATAGAGTAATCAAGCTTCTTCGGACTCATTTCATCCTCCTCATTGTTTTCTCAGCACTCAGTCCTATTCTCTTATCTCCCGTCTCAAGTCCTCCATGAGCTTATTCACCCGCTTTCTGTGCTCATCGCCGCCCGGCGGGGGTGTGCTTCTCCCGATGGGCATCTCCTGCAAATTCTCGAGCATGGTGGAAAGCTTAGTCCACGGCATGGATATGAGGATTAGCCCCGGAGGATAGACGTCAAGGGCGGCCATACCCATGCTGAGTCCGGTAATCGCGTAGTTCATCTCGCCGCTCAGCACAGGGTAGATGTAAAGCCACGAGCAGGCAACAACGGGGGTCAGTTTACTCGTGAACATCTCTCCAGTTGAGTAGTTGATTGAGCGGAGGAGAGTCTGGGCGTGCGGGATCGTGGCAGTCATTACCAGAACATCAGGATCGAACGACAGTTTGTCCACCGACGAGAAGGCAACGTAGTTGACAGAGCCTTTCAACATCCTCGGGATATACTGGTACATGGCGCGGCAAGCCCTGGGGAGGCAACAGGGACGCCCATAACTTCATAACATTCCGGAACCGCACCACATAGCCGAACGTTTCTCCGCCCTTACACACGGTAATCAGCAGTTGGGGGCTATCAAGCAACATTGTAGACTTGCGGGTGAAGTCCCGGATAGCGAGATCCTTGCCGATTGTCAACATTTCGTCCGGGGGATCGCGGATATTCAATTCTTCAATTCGGAACTGAAACCACCGCCCCATTTCCACCTGTGATTTTTTTGCTCATGTGAAAAAAGTGCTTTGCGCTACTTTCCATACGCTACCTTCTATACGCTACTTCTCATACGCTACTTTCCATACGCTACTTTGACACCCCTTCTGCAAGGTGAGAAACTCTCTCCATGATGGGGAAGGCCCCGATTGGATCAGCAGTGAAGCCATTGCGGGAAGAGGTTTTTCATCGGGCGAGCCTTCACTCGAAAGGCCGACGGATGTCAGAGCGGATACAGGTAAACGCGGGTCAGAGTCAACTTTCGTCCACTTTCGTCAACTTTCTCAAAGAGGGTGGCATGAGGCTTTCTGCCTTGATATCACAGGGATTGACGAACATACGGCACGCGAGTCGGGAGAGGCGGCAAGAGGAGGCACGCTCTCCATTCTTGCCCTGTTTATGCGACTATATGGAGGAAGTGCATTTTTTCGAGAATCAACAAACGTCCACTTTCGTCACCTTCGTGCCAAGGCATAGGATGCCGGGCCGTCCGGAAAGGGACAGGCATTCCGTTTTGATTAATGATGAAAAGGTTCTCTGCTCACCCTTGAACCCTTTGACCGTCTACGGAGGGAACGTTATGACCGAGGTCGAATCAGCTCCCGCGAGTACCAAGAAGCGAACCATCATGCTCTGGCCGTCCGTCGTGGCGCTGGCATTGCTCTTTGCCTTCTGGGTTTTCTTCTACGATGACGAACTGTCAGTACTGTTCTGGCTCGGACTCCAGTTCTTTGGGGCAATCTCCCTCGTCTGGTTGGTGTGCCTGATCATCCTCGAGAGAGTGAGGAAATCCTTGTCTTTTTTCATTCCGATCCTCTTGGCAGCCTCGATGGGATGGTGGCCCGTCACTGAAACGGTGACGAGGCCAATCCTCACGGCGTTTCGTGATTCCCGGAATTATGTGGAGTTTCTCATCTACGACGCGAAACACCACATACGGGCAGAGGCGCGACAGAATAGATACGGGTACAGAGTGTGGCACCTATGTAAGCACTCCGCAAGCGGTCATGACATCGTCTACGACGCATCGGACGAAACACTTATGCAAAACAATGTCGAGGAGGATAATTGCTATTCGGTGGTCTTCAGCCTGGGTGAGCATTTCTATTTTGTTACAGAAGGATGTGTAGGGTTCCCTTGAGCGGTTCAATACATACAGATCCTCTCTAAGAAAGGAGACAACAAATGTCAGCACGTCTAACCGTCTATTCCAAAGGCAATAAAGCAGTTCCCGCAAAGTACCTTGA
>CAVVNC010000024.1:0-31405 GCA_963749525.1 uncultured delta proteobacterium | reverse complement strand
AAGCCTCGTCCCTGTGGTGCTTTATCACCCGGCCTTCCACCATGAATATGACGTCTTCCCCGATATTCGTGGACAGGTCCGCGATGCGCTCCAGGTTCCGGGAGATGTTGAGGAGGTGGAAACCCCGTTCTATGGTCGAGGGGTCGGTTGTCATGTAGGTGATGAGCTCGCGAAGGACCTGCTTCTCGTAGGCATCGACGATGTTGTCCCTCTCGCAGACGCTTCTCGCCAATGCGGCGTCCTCGTGAGGAAAGCCAGGAGGCTGTCCCGCACCATGCCGTTCGCCTCGTGCGATTACCGGGATGTCGAGAAGTGGTTTTACCTGCGGCCTCTCTATGAGAAACAGGGCGTCTTCGGCGATGTTGACTGCGTGGTCGCCCATCCTTTCGAGATCGTTGTTCATGCGCAGCGCCATGAGGATGGTCCTCAGGTCCTTGGCCCTCGGGGTGTATTGGGCGATCGTGTAAATGCAAAGCTCGTCCAGAGTGATCTCCCAATCGTTTGCCCTCGGCTCGTCCTTCTCTATGACGTCGACGAGCGCGTGTCTCTGCCTCTTGAGGAGACCTTCGACGCTCCTCTCGATCATGCTTCGAACGAGGGAGGAGAATTCCGTAAGCTCCCGCGTGAGATCCACCATCTTCTCGTCGAGCACTTACGCGACCTCCTATCCGAATTTGCCGGTCAGATACTGCTCCGTCCGCTTGTCCTTGGGCACGGTAAAGAGCTTCTCCGTCGGGCCGAACTCCACGAGCTCGCCCAGGTAAAGGAAGGCGGTGAAATCGGAGATCCGGGCCGCCTGGGGGATGTTGTGGGTAACCTGAATTATGGTAACGGTGCGCTTCAGCTCAACGACTAATTCCTCTATGTGGGCCGTGGCCTTCGGGTCGAGGGCGGAAGTGGGCTCGTCGAGAAGGAGTATCTCCGGGTACATTGCCAGGGCCCTGGCAATGCAGAGGCGCTGCTGCTGGCCGCCCGAAAGGAAGGTGCCTTTCCTGTGGAGGACGTTCTTTACCTCGGCCCAGAGGGCCGCCTTCTGCAGGGACTCTTCGACGATGCGGTCCTTGTCCGTTTTGGAGACGCCTATGCCGTTGAGATTGTAACCTGCGACCACGTTGTCGTAGATGCTCATTGTGGGGAAAGGGTTCGGCCTTTGGAATACCATGCCGATCTTCCTCCTCACGATGATGGCGTCCACGTCGTAGATGTTCTCGCCGTCGAGGAGGATCCTGCCCGAGGACGTGGCCCCGGGCACCAGCTCGTGCATCCGGTTGATGCAGCGGATGAACGTCGTCTTGCCGCACCCCGACGGTCCCATGATGGCCGTTATCTTGTTCCGCTCGATGGAGAGGTCGATGTGCCTCACCACTTCGTTGTCTTCAAAACCGGCACCGAAATCCTCGGTTTTCAGAACTGTACTTTCCATCTCCTGGTCACCACTTTCGCAATGAGATTTAAGAACAGGATAAAGACGATCAGGACGAAACAGGCCCCCCATGCCAGGGCGTGCCACTCCGGGTAAGGGCTCGTGGCGTAGTTAAAGACGAGGAGCGGCAGCGAGCTGACCGGCTTGAATATGTTGGTGCTCATGAACGGGCTGCCGAAGGCGGTGAAGAGGAGGGGAGCCGTTTCTCCGGCGATCCTCGCTATGCCCAGGATGATGCCTGTCACTATGCCGCTCAAGCCGGCCGGTAGCACCACCTTGAGGATGGTACGGGGGTAAGGGACCCCAAGGGCGAGAGATGCTTCTCTCAGTGTATCGGGAATGAGCTTGAGGGTCTCTTCCGTAGACATGACGATCACGGGAAGCATCATTATGGCCAGGGCGATACCCCCGGAAAGGGCCGAAAAAGAGCCCATGGGCACGACTATCCAGACATAGGCTATGATCCCGATCACGATCGAGGGTATGCCCTGCAGTATCTCCAGAGAGAGCCTGGAGAAATAGGGGAATCTCCCCCTTTTGTATTCCGAAAGGTAGATGCCGATAAGGATGCCGAGGGGTATGGAGATGATGGACGCGGTGACGATGAGCATCGTCGTGCCGACCAGGGCGTTCGAAATGCCCCCGCCCGCTTCCCCCATGGGCTTGGGGAGGCTCACGAGGAAGCCCCAATTGACGACTGAGATCCCGTTCCTGATGATGAAATAGAGGATGAAGAACATGGGAAGGATGATGATGAAGGAAAGGGTGATCACGAGCGCCTTAAACAGTCTGTCGAGAGATATCCTCCTGCGTACCGACTTCTCCTTCATATCAGCGCTCCACGCTCATCTTTATGATGATGACCTTTCCCGCGATATTGATGATTGCGGTGACCACGAAGAGGACGAGGGCTATCTCCACGAGGCTCGCCAGATAGACCCTGCCCGTGGCCTCGGTGAACTCATTGGCGATGATGCTCGCCATCGTGTTCGCCGGCGCGAAGATACTCTTGGGGAGCATGTTGGAGTTGCCTATCACCATGGTGACCGCCATGGTCTCGCCGAGGGCCCGGCCGAGGGCAAGGAGGACCCCGGCGAGAATCCCGGAGCGCGCATAAGGAAGGACGACCTTCCTGATCACCTCGAATCTGGTGGCGCCGAGGGAAAGGGCAGCTTCCTTTAGATCGGACGGCACGAGGCTGATCACCTCCCTGCCCAGAGACGCCGAATAGGGGATGATCATTATGGAAAGGATGAGGGAGGCGGTGAGGATGCCTACGCCGTATGGGGCGACGTGGATGCGCATCTCCACGAAGCGGACGGCGGGCACGAGAAACGCCAGCCCCCAGAATCCGTAGATGACTGAAGGAATGCCGGCGAGGAGCTCGACTACGCCCTTGATGAAGGATGAGGTGGGGCCGGTCCGGTAGTACTCGCCGAGAAAGATGGAGACGGCGAGGGAAAAGACGATGGCGATGAGAAGGGCGAGAAGGGATGTGAGGAGCGTGCCCACGAGAAAGGGAAGGGAGCCGAATTCACCTGTTACGGGGTCCCAAACCGTCCTCGTGAGAAATGCGAAGCCGATCTGCTTAATGGCGGGTATCGACGATGCCAGAAGGGAGATGAGGATGGCGAGGAGCAGGACGATGGCGCTTATCCCCGAGAGGTAAAGGATTTTCCTGAACGTGGATTCGGACAACCACAGCCTCGATTTGTACTCTTTGCCGGCGCTTGTTCCCACGAACGCCCTCCGGGCCAGGCCCTGGATCGTATTGGAGCCCCCTTCGGGAGGCGCCACCCGGCCCATCAACTCCTTCCGCCGTATCCGTTCACCCCTCGCCCTTCCTCGTTCATTATCCGATTCTTCGGCTGCCTTTTAGCCCCGAGGCGCCCCTTACTTCGACAAGCTCTTGCCGTCATAGGTGACGGACTCTATGAGGGTCTCCGCCTTCGCCACGACAGCCTTCGAGAGGGGCGTATATTGCATAGGCTCGGCGTATTTCTGCCCTTCGTGGGTCATCCACCGGACGAGCCTCACGAGTTCCCTCGCTTTTTCCTCGACGTGGCCCTGATAGGCCTGCTCTTTGTATAAAAGGACCCATGTGAAGCCGGCCAGGGGGTAGCCCTCCGCAGCCTCGGTATCCGTCAGGGTTACCTTCATATCGGAGGAAAGGCCCGTGCTCATGGCCGCGCTCGTCGATGCGATCGACGGCCTCACGAACCTGCCCCTTTTGTTCTTTATTGAACCGTAGGCCATGTTATTGCGCAACGCGTAAGTCAGCTCCACATAGCCGACGCTGCCCGGCGTCTCCTTCACGAGGCCCGCAACCCCGGGATTCCCCTTGGCTCCGACACCCGTCGGCCAGTTGAGGGCCGTTCCTCTCCCGACCAACTCGTGCCATCCCTTGCTTACCTTGCTCAAGTAGTCGCTGAAGAGGAAGGTCGTGCCGCTGCCGTCGGAACGATGGACAACCGTGAGGGGAAGATCGGGGATGCGCGCCCCCTGATTTGCCGATACGATCCTTGGATCGCTCCATTTCACTAGCTTACCCAGGTATATGTCCGCGATGACATCGGGAGTGAGCTTGATCTCTGGGTTGCCGGGGAGGTTGTAAGTGATCACGACTGCGCCGGCGCACACGGGAACGTGGATGACCGGGGCCCCGGCAGCCTTCATATCCTCCTCGCCCATAACCACGTCGGACGCGCCAAAGTCGACTGTCCTGTTGATCAGCTGCCGTATGCCGCCCCCGGAGCCGATGGCCTGATAGTTAACCTTCACGCCGTACTCCCTGCTGTAGACGTCAAACATCTTCGAATAGAGCGGGAAAGGGAAAGTGGCACCGGCGCCTATGATCTCCTGCTGCTGGCAGAAGGATGCTGAAGCGAGGCCGGACGCGGCAATGAGCGCAAAGAGAAACACCATAAAACGCTTCATTTCCGCCTCCCTCGGGATTGTCCATCGGTCCCATCTATCTTACCGGTGAAACGTTAAGGAACGGAGAACGTTCTGTTAAGATTATGTTAATTAACCGGTGGAACGGGCCAAAAGAGCCCGTCCTGCAATTCTCGCCTTCACGGATATATACCCAATTATAATTCCCCGTGGCGCTTCGATCTATACCTTCATGACCGGCTCACCACAGAAAAAAGGCATCTCTCCCCGCTGTGGTCCCGACGTTCCTCGATGCATGGTTCCTCATTCGCGGATCTGCGCCCCCCGGCATTTGTGCGTTCGTTAGCTCCAGACGAGCTCGGGCTCGATTGCGTGCAATCAATGGGGCTCAGCGCCCCCTCCACAGGCATAAGCCTGCAGAGCCTCTCCCCTCAGAGACTCGCTTCGCTCGCCTAGGAGGGGCCGGCCCTCGAGAGGCATAAGCCGACGGAGCCTACCCCCACGCCTCGACGATGATCCGCTCATAAGGAACCATGCATCGAGGAACTGATGGGGAGGCTTTTTGTTATACAAAATGCCGGCCGTTTTCCGTACTGAGATATGATATGATAAGCCGTATCACCTTAAGCGAGCCGCCGCTTAAGGTGATACGGCTAGGGGTCGGCCCTATACCCGCGGATCATACATGCATTCTTCTGTACCTGCCGGGAGTATCAGCAATTTAAGCTGATACTCCCGGCACGGTATGGATGAGCGCATGGAGGGATCGTGAGGTGTGGATGCAATCTGAACCGTGCGGCCGAGGGCTGTACTTGACGTACGCCCGAGGCCGTGCGGTGAAGAGGGCGCCACAGATCGCGATCCCTCCAGGCGGTCGTCCGATCCGAATAAGACAGGCCCGCGCAGCTAGAGGGGTAGTCTGACCAGAAACCTGCTCCCCTTTCCCGGCTCGCTCTCGACGGAGATCTCCCCCCCGTGGAGGAGCACTATGTGCTTGACGATGGAGAGCCCGAGGCCTGTCCCGCCCGTCTTTCGCGACCTCGATTTGTCGACCACGTAGAATCGCTCGAAGATGCGGGAGAGCTTACCCTTCGGGATCCCTATGCCGGTATCGCGTACTTCGATCACGACCTTGCGGTCGTCCCGGCGCAAGGAGAGCCGCACTTCGCCCTGATCCGTGTACTTGATCGCGTTATCCAACAGGTTGATGAGTAGCTGCTCGATCTTGAAAGGATCGGCGGAGATCGCCGGGAGGTCGGGCTCGATCTCGATGAAGAGGGCAAGGCCCTTTTCTTTCAGTTGGCCGTCGAAAATGCGCACGGTGTTCTCTGCGAGCCCCTTGAGGTCGACCTCCTCCATCTCGATCTCGACTCCTGCCTCTTCCATCTGGGAAAGGAGAAGAAGATCGCGCACGATGTTGATGAGCCTGTCCGTATTCCTTCGGATGATCTCCACGTAATGCCTGTTCTTTTCGTCGACCTCCTCTTCGAGGGTCTCTGCGAAGCCCTTGATGGACGTCAGGGGCGTGCGAAGCTCGTGAGAGACGCTCGAGACCAGGTCCCGCTTGATCCTTTCCAGCTCCTTCATGCTCGTGATGTCATGAAGGACGAGCACTATCTCGTCCTGAGACTTCACCCCCGTCGCGCTGCAGAGGAATGCCTTTCCGTTGATCTCTACCTCTTCCAGGGGATTGAGCTTCCCGCTCCGGGCTTTCTCCACGAGCTCCATGAACTGGGGCTGTCCCAGCACCTCCCAATAGAACGCCCCTTCCGCGATCGATTCCCTCCCGATGATGGCCTTGAGGCTCTCGTTGCAATAGACGATTGCGCCTCTCCTGTTGATGACGATCAGCCCTTCCTTGAGTGAATCGATGATGCTCTTCAGCTCCTCCCTTTGCCGGTTGAGCCCCTCGAATGCGGTCTTGATCTCACGGCTCATGCTGTTGAACGTATCGGCCAGCGCTTGGAATTCGTCGTTCCGGCGCAGGAAGACCCTCGTGTCGAAGTCTCCGGCCGCGAGCCTCTCGGATGCGGCGGTGAGGTCCTTTATGGGCCGCGAGATGCTCCTCGATATGAGGTACGCCGCTACCAGGGCGAGGAAAGAGAGCAGAAGGCCGATCCTCACCATACGGCCGGTCAGCCCGGGAGGAAAACGGGAGTCCGTCAGGAAGAGACTTACCCTGAGCACTCCGGCTGGCCTACCCTCCTCTCCGATCGGTATGGCCACATAGACAGCCTCCTGGTTGGTCGTGCTGCTGAAGCGTGTCGATCTCCCGACCCTTCCCTCGAGTGCCTCGCTGACCTCGGGCCGGTTTTTGTGGTTCTCCATGACGCGCGGGTTCTCGTCGGAATCGGCAAGGACAGTCCCTGAGGCATCGATTACCGTTATTCGGGTGCGTAGCTCCTTGCCGAGCTGCCTGACCGTACTCTCGAGGCGATCGGGCCTCCCCCGATCGACTGATTCCGCAACGCCGGGCCGCAGGGTGAAGGCAAGACTCTTCAGGTCGTCCGAAAGGGTCTGCCTGTAAAGATCGTGGAATGCGTCGGAGAAGGCGAAGAGGCTCGCGGCGGAAAGGGCGAGGATGATGACGAGGTAGCCGACGAGCACTCTGGCAAAGACAGGTATTTTCATGCTTCCAGCTTGTAGCCGACCCCTCGCACGTTCTTCAGGAGCGATGACGCGGCCCCAAGCTTCTCTCTCAAGTGGCGCACGTGGACGTCCACGGTCCGATCGGAGACCGCTTTCTCGTGGCCCCACAGATGATCGAGTATGCTATCCCTCGAAAAGACCCAGCCTGTCCTTGAGGCGAGGAATTGAAGGATGCGGAACTCCACGGCCGTGAGGTCGATCCTCGTCCCCTGGACCGCCACTTCGTGCCTCTGAAGGTCTATTGTCAGTAATCCTCCTATCTCGACCCTCTGAATCTTCTGTTCCTGGGGATGGCTTCTCCTCAGGACCGCCTTGATGCGGGCGACGAGCTCCTTGGGCGAAAAGGGCTTGACGATGTAATCATCCGCGCCTATTTCGAGCCCCAGCACCCTATCCACCTCGTCCGCGCGGGCGGTGAGCATGATCACCGGGACGGACGACAACTTCTCCTGTTTTCTCATGGACTTACAGACTTCTATTCCGTCCGCGCCGGGGAGCATGAGGTCGAGGATGACCAGGTCGGGGGTCTCCTCTCGGAGAAAGCGGTAGAAGGGCTCCACATCGGGAAAGGACCTCACCTTCATTCCGGCCTTCTTCAGATGAACCGAGACGAGCTCGAGAATATCAGGATCATCGTCCACGACGGCAATGACGGGTGCCCGTGAATTCGTTAACCAAGGCGTTTCGATAGCTTCGTTGTCCAAGGCCTTCCCTTTGAATCGTATATTACAACAAAAAAGGGTCTCAAGCAAAAGGAAGCGCCCTGTTTCTTCCTCCATTTGTCTAATAAAACGGCGGCAGGGCCCGCAAAAGAGATCGAATTCCCCGATCTTTAACCGCTCGCACATCCCGCCCTTAACATTCGGGACCGATAATCAATGAGAACAGGAAAAGTAACGAAGAAAAGAGGAACATGTATGAAGTGTTGGATGAAGGAACTTGCAATACGGCACGAGAGAATGAAGAAGCTCTACCCTTCTGACCGCCTCATCGTCGTCTTTGACATAGATGATACGATACTCGATCTCCGCCACATGATCCTCCACGTGCTCTCGGCCTTTGACGAGCGGCACGAAACGCGGTATTTCAGGGGCCTGTCCATACGGGACATAGGGGTCAGCGAATTTGAGGTACACCGGATGATGGCCGAGTTCGGCATACCCGTTCTCGAACAGCAAAGGGTCATCGAATGGTTCGCGAAGCATTCGTGGTCAAAGCCGGTAATCCGCGACAGCCATCGACCCTTTCCCGGCGCCATGGAAGTGATCCGGTGGCTCCAGTCGCGAAAGAAGACCTTCGTAGGGCTCAACACCGGCCGGCCCGAGACCATGAGACAGGAGACGCTCCAATCTCTCAACAGGATCGGGAGACCCCTTGACGTGGCCTTTCATGATCACCTGCTCTTCATGAACCCGCACCGGTGGGCGGAACGGATCGAGGAATCGAAGGTGGAGGGGATCGCCCACTTTCGAAGGAGGGGCTTCAGGATAGTGGCCTTTGTGGACAACGAGCCGGCGAACCTCCAGGCCGTTGCCGACTACGACCGCACAGGGGAGATTCTGCTGCTCCACGCCGACACGGTATTCACTTCCTTAAGAGAGAGGATCCCCGAGGGCGCCGTGAGCGGGAACGTGTATGATATCTCGGCCCTGGTGCGAGGCTCCTCACGAAGGCCCCAATGGGGAGAGGCCGCCTAAAGCGCAAGGCTTGCGAATATCCTCATCCGGAGAGACCGCCGCTTCACGGAAATATGATATGATAGAACATGGCAGTTGCAGGCGGTAATTGATGGCCCCCGTCTCGCCCCCGGCGAGTGCGGGAGTACGGCCCTGCATTGTGACCCGTTCAGTCCTGACTTTTCGGGCCTCGACCCCGACTGCACCGGATGCGCCCGGGCCTGTCCGGCCCTTCGGCGGTCCGCCCATCTTCCTCATGACCCGCCTTATCATGTCACCGGCAGCAAGAAGGAGACCAACCGAGCTATGGCAAGAAAAACGTACATCCTTGACACGAACGTCCTCATCCACGACCCGGACAGCATCTTTCGGTTCCAGGAGAACGAAATCGTCATACCTTTCGAGGCCCTGGAGGAACTGGACAAGCTAAAGAAGCGGTACGACCATATCGGCCACAACGCGAGACAGACGATCCGCAGCCTGGGCGAGCTTATTGAACAAGGGAGGCAGGGAGAGCTGCTCATGATGAGGGAAGGGGGCACCCTCAGGCTCGACTCCACGCTCCTCCAGGTGGGAGACAAGTCCGAGATACCTTTTCGCCTCAACGACGGCTCGGGCGCCGTCACCGACAACCGCATCATCGCCCTTGCCTGGCTTTACAAGCAGAGGCACAATGGCAACACGGTTTTCGTTTCTAAGGACATCAACGCGCGCGTGAAGGCCCTGGCCCTCGGCATCAAGGCCGAGGACTACAAGAATGACAAGATCGACATATCGACGATCTATTCGGGGCATACGGTGCTTTCGGCGGACCCGTCGGTCATCGACGAATTGCACAACGCCGGGGACGTGTCACTCGATGCGATCGATGGCGCCCAGAGTCTGGTGGAAAACCAGTGTGTGCTCCTCACATCCGGCGGAAGCGCCACTCTCCCGGCCGGGAAGTCTGCGCTCGCCGTGACCAAGGGCACGAGGCTCAGAAAGCTTGACCACTCGGGAACCGCCTTTTGGGGCATCAAGGCGCGGAACAAGGAACAGCAGTTTGCCGTGGAGCTGCTCACGGACAACTCGATTCAGGCCGTCTCCATGGTGGGCCAGGCAGGAACGGGAAAGACGCTCCTCGCCCTCGCGGTCGGTCTCCACAAGACCCTCGAGGAGGGGCTCTTCAGCCGCATCATCGTGACAAAGCCAGTCATCCCCGTGGGCAAGCAGGACATCGGATTCCTCCCGGGAGACAAGGAAGAGAAGATGCTCCCCTGGGTCCAGTCCGTCTTCGACAATTTTGCGCCCCTGTCGCGAAACAACCAGAAGATGACCATGGAATACCTCCTCACCGCCGATCTCCTCGACATCGAATCGATAGGACATATCCGGGGGAGAAATCTCGCCAAGTCGTGGATCATAGTGGATGAATCGCAGAACCTGAGCCCGCACGAGATCAAGACCGTGCTCAGCCGGGTGGGCGAGGGGAGCAAGATAGTGCTGACGGGTGACGTCCATCAGATAGACTCGCCTTACCTGGATGCGGGATCGAACGGGCTGAGCTACGTGGTGAGCAGGCTGAAGGGGCAGCCGCTCTACGGCCACATTACGTTGGCCAAGACGATTAGGAGCCCCCTGGCGGCGGTGGCCGCAGAATTGCTTTAGATCCTGTTGTATTGGCGGGCCGTTCGCGGCTCCAACGAGAATTGAGAGAGGTATCCCGGAAAGAAAGATGGGAGGGTCCGGTGAAAGGGGCCGGCCCTGGATGAGGGCAAGGTGCAAAACATGGAAAAGATCACCCCCACGCGTCATCAGGCTTTCGAACTCTTGAAAGAGTACAACACGAATCCCGCTCTCATCAGACATGCTCTGGCCGTGGAATCGGTCATGCTCCACTTCGCGCAAGTGCTCAGGGAAAAGGACCCGGAGAAGTGGGGCGTCATCGGCCTCGTGCACGACATCGATTACGAGAGATACCCCCAAGCCCACTGCGTCAAGGTCCGGGAGATCCTCTTGGAGAGGAACTGGCCGGAGGAGTATATTCACGCCGTGGAGAGCCACGGATGGAAGCTGTGCACGGACGTGGAGCCGATGGAAAAAATGGAAAAGGTCCTCTACACCATCGACGAGCTGACGGGTCTCATATCGGCGGTGGCCATACTCCGGCCGAGTAAGAGCATCCTCGACCTCACCGTCAAATCGGTGAAGAAGAAATGGAAGGACCGGGCCTTTGCCGCGGGGGTCAAGAGAGACGTGATCGAGGAAGGCTGCAGGAGCCTCGGCATGGATCTCGACGCGGTTATCGACGAAACGATCAAGGGCATGCGCGAGGCGGCCGAGAGCATCGGTCTGAAAGGTGAAGTATTGCCCGGAGGAGACGCGAACTGAAGGGGGATGATGGAGATGACCGGGCGAACGGAAGCGCGGCCCGACTATGGAAACTGGGTACCCATGAAGCTCGTCTATGGCCCGGGAATCGCGGCGCTGCTCTGCCTGGCGCTCTCGTTCCTGTATCGGCCTGTCATCGTGGCGTTCGCCGTCTTTCTACTGCTTTTCTTGTACTTCCTGTATGCCCGTTATGAGTTCTCTCCCGCAGGGGGCAATGTGCAGGAGAAGATCCTCCAGATGGTCTTCTCCCATCTCGGCTGGAACGGAAAAGGCCTTGCCCTCGATATCGGGTGCGGCAACGGACCCCTCGCCATCAGGCTTGCCCAAGAGTATCCGGAAGCCCTGATCACAGGCATTGACTACTGGGGGGCAAGATGGGACTATTCGCAGAGCGCATGTGTCCGGAACGCGCGGGTTGAAGGGGTGGGCGAGCGGGTCTCTTTTCAGAGGGCAAGCGCATCGAAGCTGCCTTTCGAAGATGGCCGCTTCGACGCGGCGGTGAGCAATCTTGTCTTTCACGAAGTGGGTGACACGAAGGACAAGAGGGAGGTGATCCGCGAGGCCCTGCGAGTGGTGAGAAAGGGAGGCTCTTTCGCTTTTCAGGACCTCTTTCTCTGGAAGGCCATTTACGGCGAAACGGACGAGCTGCTCGCGACCATACGGAGCTGGGGGGTGAGCAGGGTGGAGTTCGTGAAGACCTGCGATGCGCCCTTTATCCCGAAAGCCCTGAGACTGCCGTTCATGGTGGGAAGGATCGGGGTCATAAAGGGGGAGAAGTAGACGGGACGAATGACATTTCGCGCCTCGGGACCTATATTTCTCTTTGCGGCCGCCGCGTACACGATCCGATTTGCGGCGGAGCAAAAGAAAGAGAGGTGAAGTGTCATGGCACTCGATGAGAAGGAGATCAGGGCTTACCAAACGAAGACGAAGACGCTCGTCTGCCCGGTGTGCGCCTCCGGCGAAGAAAAGGCTGACCCGGCAACGAGGATAATCGCCGAGGACGAGATTCACGATTCGAATCCCATGGAATGCGCACGGTGCAAGACGGCAATCAAATGAGGGTCCGAACGTAAGACTCTCCGGGCGTATTCGCGAAAGCAAGACTTTCGCGACGTATTCGCATCTTTTCCGCCATAGGAGAGGCACCTCGGCCTCTATTTTGAGCCGATTGCCTCTCCCTTGCGTTTACGTTCCGCCTAAGAACGCTCGCGAGAAAGGGAGAGCGCATCCGGGGCAGGCGGTCTCGCCCGCGCCTTGGAGCCTCAAACCTGTTTTCATGTGAGCGAGTCTGGACTATAATACTAGAGAGCAAATAAAAGGGCGCCAAGGGAGGATCGAGAGTGAGAATCGGTGCGTTTGAATTGAGCGAACCCGTTCCCGAGTTGAACGAGCCCTATGCATTCGCCGTCCTTCGTCCCTGGATAGACGTGAACAACGTGGGGACCCTCGTGCTGTCCGAGCTGGAGGGAAGGTTCGAGGCGGAGGAGCTGGCACGGCTCGCAAAACCCGGTCGTTTCTTCGATTTTACCCGATACCGGCCTACCCTCTCTATCGAAGAGGGCGTTCGGAAGGTGTCGGTTCCCAATGTCTCCGTTCGTTATGCGCGAAGGGAAGGGGCGAATGACCTGCTTCTCCTCCACTTGCTCGAACCCCATGCAAGCTCGGAAGTCTATGTCGAGTCCATACTCAGGCTTCTTCGGGCATTCAAGGTAAAGAAATACGTGCTTCTCGGGAGCATGTACGATGTGGTCCCCCACACGAGACCCTTGATCGTCAATGGAGGGGCCACGGGCGTGCAGGCCCTCCAGGATTTGAGGAAGTCCGGGGCCTTGATGAGTTCTTACGAGGGGCCGACGACCATCACGTTCCTTATCTCGCAAAAGGCGCCGGAGTCTGGAATGGAGGCGCTTTCGTTCATCGTCTCCCTGCCCCAGTACGTGGTTCTCGAAGAGGACTACCTCGGGAAGGTGAGCCTCATGGAGGTCCTCAACGCGCTCTTTGACATCCCCATCGACAAGAGAGACTTTGAGAGGGCCCTCGAGCAGCGCAGCCTCATCAGTCAGAGGGTGGATGGGAGCCCGGAGCTGAAGAGCCTCCTGCCTCAGCTCGAAGCCATGTATGAAGAACGGATCAAGCGCACCGAAGGGGAGGGCATGCCAAAGCTCACCTCCGAGATGGAAGAGATCCTTTGGACGACCATAGGAAAAGACTTGGGGAAGGCGTGATCCGGATGGGCGAGGCCTCAAGAATGTTCCGAAGAAGCCGACCGAGATGTCGGCGGGAAGCCGACCGAGATCACCAGAATTTCTTCACGAATTTGAATCTCCAGCCGTCGTCCTGAAACCGAACGGACGTATCCCCGGGACTCTCGAGCTGCAAACCCTTCCCGAAAAAGATGCTCCCGAGGCTCGTCACCTTATAGCCGATCATGAATTCCGCCCCATATTCGTTGGGCGACGTCCTGTTGACCTGCATAAGGTCGAGGCGATCGATTCTGGCTAATCCTATGTAGCGATTCTCGTTCCCCCCGTTATCAAAGGAGAAGAGATAAGACTTCGGCTTATCCGCGAGGAAGTCCTTGTCCGTCGGACTTGCCGCCAACCCGCGGTAAGGCATCGCTCCGGCCGATCCTGATGTTGCGTATCTGCTTTCCGGAATGGGCGACACGGTGAGAGAGTCAAGGAGACTGAATGGCTGAGGCTGGGCAGGTGATACAGGACCCCCCTGCGCACCGGGAGGGGCGCTTTGCACTGCCTCTCCGGGAGGAGCAGACGTCCCACCCTGACCCGGCGACGCGAGAAGCCCCGTCACGATCAGAAAACAAAGGAGAAACAGCCCGGCGTATCTATACGCGTACAAGCTTCTCCGTTTCATCTGACCTCCCGCCGCACATACCCAAGCAACTATAAACCTTTGTATTCCGCGTGTCAAGCGGCCGTGCTCGTGCCGTGTCGAGCCCGTAATGCAGCGTATGCTTCGTTCGGGCGAATAGAAATCTGAGTTCTTCACAGAATAGAAGGAACGTACGAAAGTCCTTCTTCCCTACCGACAGGCGGTCCCCTCCTTACCCCCTCGTGACTCGCCCCAGTAACTGCCGGGTATGGTCGGCTGATAGACCCGGCGGCGTGTGGACGGTCCGCAAACGACAAACACGAGCGTAAGCGAGTCTGAGGGGGGTGGCTCCGGCGGCTTATGCTGCCGGAGGGGGCGCTGAGCCCCAATAATAGTCGAGATGTGGATGCCATCTTAACCACGTCGGCCGAAGATAATACTTGCGTATATCTGAGGCCAGGAGGGCAGTGGTCAGGGGGCGCAGCGATCGCTTCAGGCGGACCGGCCGGACCTGCATGGTCGACCCAAAGGTTCTTCTCTGCCGCGCCTATGAGGCCAGGTCCTCTCTGCGCAGGTCGGGAGAGTGGTATCCGAAGAAGTCCTCAGCCCCTTGTTTGCCCATATAGCGTCCAAGGACCCTGCGGTCGCACTTGAGCAGGTCGACGAGGATGAGGCCGTCGAGACTGCTTCCGAAGGAAGGATCTATGTTGAACCCCATGAGTCTGCCCCCCAGCTTTACGTACTGCCGGAGCAGCACCGGCACGCCTTTGCGATCCGATTCGATGTCGGAGATCATCGTCGGAGAGACCGTCTATGTCGTCCGGAAGACTGACGACATCATCGAGACCGAGCCTCTTGAGCGACTGGCCCCTGGCCGGCGTTCGCGGGCGGATGAGCCGCGCGAGGTCCGGGGCGTAATGATTGACCGTCAGATAGGAGACCATGAGCCGTTTGGAAAGGAGCGAGTAGTCGTCGCTGATCGTGACGGGGCCGAAGAGGGTCGTGTACTCGGGGTGGCACGCCACGAACCGGGCGATCCCCTTCCACAGGAGCAGAAGGGGCGAATAGAGCCTCTGGTACTCGACGCGGACGAACGATCTGCCGAGCTCGATGCCGCTCTGCACGTGCTCCAGAAACTGCTCCCTGTACTGAAAGAGTGTGGCCGTGTAAAGCCCATTCTTGCCGAAACGCCGCAGGATAGGCTCCACGAGTCCCAGCCGGTATGCGCCCACCACCTCGCGTTTGGCTTTGTTCCACACGAACAGATGCGTGTAGTAGAGATCGAAACGGTCGAGGTCGACTGGCCTGCCCGTGCCTTCGCCCGCTTGCCTGAAGGTCATCTCCCGCAGACGGCCGATCTCGAAGAGCAGGTTGGGCATCTGATGGGCCTTGCCGTAAAATACGGAGTATTCCTCCGAGTCGAGAAGGAGTTGCTCGCGGGGCAACCGGTCTACCTCCAGGCCGAAGACAGCCGAATCAACGGCCGGAGCCACGGCCTTAAGGATGGGTTTCGATGGTTTCGACAGAAGCATTGTCGACAGCCCCCTGCTCGTTGCCTCCCGGCAACGGTATTTGAGCGCGTATGTCCTCATGCGCATGTACGCGACGAGCTTATCGTCGCCGTCGAAGGCAAGCACCTTCTCGTAAGGGATCACGTTGCCGATCCTCACCTTTATGGTCTTTCTGGCCTTATTGAGGAATTCATGGGGGAGCAGGGCGGTTCTCAATTTAGGGTGGATCATCCCGGCAAGCTGGAAGACGAGGCTGTTCGAGCCCTCGAAGAAGACGGGGAGGACGGCTGATTGGGACTTCTGGGCCATTCTCGCGATACTCCGGTGCCATCCGGGGTCGACGATCCTTCGCCGGCGGAGGTCGACGTGGGAGACGGACCCTGCGGGGAAGGCGGCGAGCGCGTGACCCTCCTTTAGCCAGCCTATTCCGTCCCGGAGGGGTGTCAGGTTCCGCACGAAGGACGCCTTTGTCTCGAAAGGGTCGACACAGAGGAGGATCTGCCGCAGCTCGGGGATGCGCCCGAGGAGGTAGTTGGCCATGATCTTCGTGTCCGGCCGGACGCCGAGGAGCAGAGAGGCGAGTATGAGACCCTCGACGCCGCCGAAGGGATGATTCGCAACGACGAGGAGCGATCCCGATTGCGGCACCGACGCGAGATCGTCCTCGCTCACCTCGTACGCTACTTTCAGCTTTTGGAGGGTCTCGTCGATGAAGCCCAGTGTGTCCTTTTTCTCGTTGATCTGTCCGTAGATGCCGTTGAGCCGGTTGAGCATGAGCACGTATCCGAGGGCGCCCGATAGGAGGGCTGAGAGCTTCTGCGTCAGGGGGTCTCTGGAAGGCAGAGGAAATCCGAAGATATTGTTGCTGGGGGGATCGACTCTCTTCAATCTTTCTCCTTATCGCGTGCGAGAAGGGCTTCTCGCAATCACGTGCGAGCCGCTTCTCGCCGCATTTATTCGCCCCTAGGCTACCTTTCCTTTGTTAAATGGCGATGACCCTGTGGTGAATAATCGGTTAAGCAAAAGGGTCTGGAGCGTTCCGCAGAATTGATTCCCCTTTGAGGGGATTACCGCCGGCGCAATCGTTACTTTATTTTGCGGAACGCTGCTATCCCAGGAAGCGGATGTCAGTCGACTTGGTGTGGAAGGGCCTCTTGAAGAGAAGTATCCACATGTAGTTGACGGCATAGCGCAGGCCGGTGGCGACCAATCCTTCTTTTGCCATCCGCCGCCCCGAGCTGAACATGGGCAGACGGAAGGTGAACTTGATCCTTCCCGCCTCCTGCATGCGCCGCGCGATATCCGTGTCTTCGCCGTAGAAATCGATATCCGTGTTGAAGCCGCCGATGGCCTCCAGGGCGGATCGCCTTGACGATGAAATTGCCGCCCTGAAGCATCCCCCCTTTTCGCAGGACGAAGTGATTGATAAGGTAGGTGACATATCCGAATACATAGAAAGTCTTCGCCTGCAGCCTATACAGCCAGGAAAGATCGTAATAGACGAGAGGGCCTGAAAGGGCGACGAGTCTATCGTTTCGGGAAAACTCTTCGAAGACTTTGTCGAGCCAGCCTGGCGGAAGCATGTTATCTGCGTCTATGTTGGCTATCAAGTCGCCTTTAGCGGCACGGTAGCCCGCGTCCCGCGCCTTCACTATGCCCTTGCGCGGCTCATCGACGACGATGACCGATGGATAAGAGGCTGCAATCGCCCTCGTCTTATCCGTGCTCGCGTTGTTGACCACTATGATTTCCGCATCGTGATTGGTGTGCGCAATCTCTTTGACCATCGAATCCAGACATTTCCCGAGGTACAGCTCTTCGTTGTAAGCGGGAATCACGAAACTGAGCTTCAAGCTCCGGAAGAAATACGGCCCTCGGCGGTCTTCGGCCCTTTCATATTTCACGCTATCTTCTTCTCTACGCCGGCGCCGGCGTGACAAAGGGCTCGAAGATCGAGTCAGGCGTGTCCTCCCAGTCGATAGTGCTCGATCACGTGGGCACGGGCATCCTCCCGCATCTTCCTGTAAAGCTGGGGCGCCTCCGATATCATATCGAGCACGTGCCCGATCTTCTCTCCCCAGTCGGAAGCGTCTCCTGCCCGGGCGACGAAGCCCGTTTTTCCGTGGACAATGATCTCCCGAGGTCCGCCCGCGTTGGAGACGATTGCAGGCAAACCGCACGCCTGGGCTTCGAGCACTGCCTTCCCAAAGGTGTCGGTGGCGCTGGGGAAGACGAAGAGGCTCGATGCAGCGTAGATGGCGGGCAGATCCTCGTGCTCTACCTTCCCGCGAACCTCACCCCTTCGCCTGCGCTCTCCGTTTCAGCTCGTTGAGATAGGGCCCGTCTCCCACCATGAGAAGATTCAGCCCTTTCCTTTTTGCGGCGACCTTCTCGTACGTCTCCATGAGAAAGTCTATGCCCTTGTCGCGGGAGATCTCCCCACGTAGAGAAGAGTGATGTTGTCTCGCCCATTGAAAATTCAGCCGGAAAGGAGGTCCCGCGGACCGCGTGAGGTTTGAAGAGGGCAAATCGATCCCCCTCGTAAACCGCCTCATCTTGTTCGGATCGAATCCCCTGGCCCCAAGCATCGCGATGTATTGGAGCGTCGGCACCCTGATTTCATCCATGGCCGAATAGAACCAGCGGGTATAGGACTCAAGCATCCCCGCGACCGCGTCATCCTCGACGATCTCCTCGCCTGGAGGGCAAAATCGGTATGGTAGAATCCGACGCTCCGTCACGTTCATGAGCTTGGCCACAAGTAGGCCGAGTAGGCCCAAGGGGCCCGGCGTCGATATATGGATCGTATCGGGGTCGAAGAGATATATCTCTTTCAGGGACGTAAGCACCGAGGGAATCTTCAGGTTGTAAGACTCGTAATAGGGCAGGTTGAATTGGTGGATGTAGGGCAGATTGAGGACGTTCGGCGGCAGACCTGAGAGCTTATCAGGCTCGACGGCGGTCACGATCTTCAGATCGAGACCGCGCCGGTAGGCCAGACGGCTCACCTCTTGAAGGGTGACGGATACACCATTCAGGTCTTTCAGCGTATCGGTGAACCAGAGAATCTTCCGCCCTCCGCGAGCCCTGTCCACTCGAAGGACGGAGGCGAGACGATCGACGAGCGCCCTGTTTTGACTCAAATGGTGCAAGGTCAGAATGAAGGGCATCAAGAGAAGGATGCCGGGCACGGAAGCCTGAACGTTCCGCGCCATGGTGTAGAGGTCGAGCTTGGCCAAGTCCTGACCCATGGCGTCAAAGAGGAGTCTGAGAAACCTATCGGAGCACCTGTTAGTGCCGAATAGACGAGCCGAATCGCCTCTTCCTGCGACGCCCCTCGCCCTTTCTCCAGGCTCTCTACGAGGTCGCGGAACGAGGCCATTGCCCCTTCTCGTCTTTCCTGGCCCGGGCCTTCAGCCTCCTCATCCGCATGCGATTCGCAAGGCCCACCCGTTTTCCCTCGAAGAGACTGTCGGCAAGCTGGCCGAGGAGGGAGCTTTGGCCCCCCGGTCTTTCTGCCGGGAAAAGTCGTGCATCACCTTGTACACGGAAAAAGCGAGGGTCTGATAGTCGGAGTAGCGTCCACCGACACTGGTCTTCTTCTCTCTCAAGGAGTCGAGAAAGTCCTCTCCCGTCGGAGAGCGGCCTTCGGTGAAAGTCTGGCCGATGAAGAGCCCGCCGTGGTCGTCGGAGCCCGCGGTGAACCCCTTTCTCCAGGGCTCGGAGTCGAAGGGGTCGAGGGCATGCTTTCGGCACAGGGCCTCGAGATGGCCGGGGGTAAGATGCTCGAGAATATGGCGCCATGCCGCGTTGTCCGTTCTGTTCCTGCCGCCGTTTATGACCTCGAACACGTTGAACAGGACGATGAGCTTCTCCAGATGACCCACGGTAAGCTTTCCCGGCTGGACGGAATAGGTGGCATGGGCGACTGAATGGGCAAGGTTCTTCTCCCTGATGTATGCCCTCAGCTCGTAGATATCCTTCCGCAGCACCTGGATCTCCGCCGCTTCTTTTTCGTCGATCCCGTATACCAGGATGTGGACCTTGCATCCGTCCTCAGGAAAATGGGCCGTGGCTTCCATGCCGGTGAGGACCTTCTCTCCATAGCGTTCTTTCAGTATGAGACATCCCTCGAAGCGGTTATGGTCGGTGATCGTGACCTTCGACATCCCCGCCTTCATGGCCTTGTCGTAAATGAAGAACGGATCGGAGTAAGATTCGGCGATATTAAAGCGCTCCATGAACCACTCCGCCGATGGCTCCGAGTACTTCGAGTGGACATGGAGATCGATCCTCATGGCTTGAGAAGAATCCCTTGGCATTTCCGGTCTTGAGCCTCCTTTCTGGTCGATGTGGGGACCCGGCATGGCCAAGAGTCTATCGCTGGTGACTTAATTGTTTGTAAGCTTATGGTGAATTCTCCGTTAATACGGAGGGAGAGGGCGTTTTCATCGATCGTTAACCGGATCTTCATGCAGAAAGAACAAACCCCGCCTATGATAATCATAATGAGCCGCGCGCGGCAGAACGCCGCGACGTATACGCGGAACAAGTCCGCGACGTATACGCGGAACAAGTCCGCGACGTATACGCGGAACAAGTCCGCGACGTATACGCGGAACAAGTCCGCGACGATACGCGGAGCAAGTCCGCGAAAGGAGGAGACGTGATGGGAAGGAGGAAACAATGAACGGCCTGACCACAGGCGCAAAAAAAACAACGAAGGTGGATGGTCGAGACGATTGGGCACGCAGCGCCCGAGGTCCACACGCGGCGGAGAGCGACCATCTCAGACGCCTGTGTGCCTCCCTCGCAGAGGCGGCCCGGCTGATACCTCTTTTCGGGGGCGGCACGATCGATGAAGAGGCTTTTCTGCCTGGCCGCGCGCACAGCCTCGACGCCCTTGCCTTTGCCATGGCTGTCGATGCGGTCCTCTTCCTCGATGCCCTGGGAGAGAACACCCCCATCTCCCCTGAGACGGGCACATTGCTTGGACGGACCGTAGCGGCGATCGATTGCCTCCTTCATTCTCTGGAAGGGCCTCAAGATAGGGCTTATGCGGCATGCGCCAATGAGCCCCGCCTTTGCGATGCCATAAGCAGTCTGGGAAAGACGGCAAGACACGTGAGGACGAAGCTGGCCAATCTCCGTGGTCTCCCGGTTGTCGTCGAATTCCGCTCCCCTGGGACGAGCGACGTGACGATGCGCGAATCAAGCCTGCCGCCAGGGAGGGGGAGGGCGAAATTAACACAATCTTCACCATCCCTACACGTCTCCTTAACGGACGGTATGTATAATCTGACGTTCATGCCGTTCATAAGGAGGTCTCCTCAATGAACAAGCACGTTGCCGTCGTCGAGGATGAGCTGGACATCATGGAGCTCATCTCAGTCCACCTCAGGAGGGAGCGTTTCAGCGTACGGGGGTTTCTCAACGGATCCAGCTTCCTGAGGTCCCTCGACTCCGAGCCGCCCTCGCTCGTGGTGCTGGACCTGATGCTGCCCGACGTGGACGGTTTCGAGATATGCAGAATCCTCAAGGCGAAGCCTGCCTATGCCTCGATACCCATTGTCATCCTCACGGCCCGTTCCGAGGAGACGGAAAGGGTGCTCGGATTGGAGCTTGGCGCGGACGATTACATGATCAAGCCCTTTTCGCCGAGGGAGCTCACGGCCCGGGTCAAGGCCGTGCTGAGGAGGACCGTCAAGCAGGAGGCTGAGGCGGAAAAGATCGAGGTGGGAGGGCTTCTGAAGATAGACCCGCAGAAGTATGAAGTCATGGTCGAGGGGGAGAAGGTCGATCTGACCGCCACCGAATTCCGCATACTCCAGCTGCTTGCGTCGAAGAACGGCTGGGTCTTCTCACGGGATAAGATCTTGACCCACCTCTGGGGCAGCGAGAAGATGGTCCTGGATAGAACGATCGACGTCCACATCAAGCACCTGAGGGAAAAGATGGGGAAAGCAGCCGGCCTCATAAAGAACATGCGCGGGATCGGGTATAAACTTGAGGCATGAAAAGCTTACGCCTTAAAGGGGCGCCATCTTAGACGTCTGCGAACCTAGACCGGCAGTTTTCCTTTCAAAGACAGCGGTTTAACGAAACATAAGGAGGCACTAATGAAGCGGTATGTGGGGGTTGCTGTTGTCCTCGCCGTTCTTTTCGCGGCGGGTGTCGGATTTGCTGCGGATTCGGAGATCATAGGGGCCGGGGCTACCTTTCCTTTTCCGCTCTACTCGAAGATGTTCGATGTCTACGGAAAAGAGTACAACGTCAAAGTCAATTACCAGGCCATAGGGTCGGGCGGCGGCATCCGCCAGCTCATCAACAAGACCGTCGATTTCGGCGGCTCCGATGCGATCATGAGCGACGAAGACTTGAAGGCAGCGGGCGCTCCCGTTGTCCATATCCCGACGTGCGCCGGCGCCGTGGTAATCACGTATCAATTGCCCGGCAACCCGGAGATACGGTTCACCCCTGAGGTGGTTGCCGACATCTTCCTCGGGAAAATAAAGAAGTGGAATGATCAGAGGATCGCTGTCCCAGAACCCGGGCGTCTCCCTGCCGAACCTCGACATCACCGTGATCCACCGGTCCGACGGCAGCGGCACCACCAATATCTTCAGCGACTACCTGAGCAAGGTGAGCAAAGAGTGGAAGGAGAAGGTAGGTGACGGCACTGCCCTCAACTGGCCGGTCGGTCTCGGAGCCAAGGGCAATCCCGGCGTGGCGGGATTGGTGAAACAGACGCCTGGCAGCGTGGGTTACGTGGAGCTCATCTATGCCCTCCAGAACAAGATGCCCTTATGGCTTGCTCCAGAACGAGACAGGCAAGTTCATCAAGCCCTCCCTTGCGGCCACGAGCGCAGCCGCAAACATCAGCCTCTTCCCGATGACATGAAAGTGCACCTTACCAACTACGAGCGCAGCCGGACGGCTATCCCATCAGCGGCTTCACGTGGATCCTTCTGTACAAAGACCAGAAATACGGGGACAAGACCATGGACAAGGCAAAGGCGGTCGTGAACCCTCGTCGGGTGGATGATCCACGACGGGCAGAAATACGCGGAGCCCATGCAGTACGCCCCCCTTTCGCGGAATGCGGAGGAAAAGGCGGAGAAGCTGCTCAAGTCCGTCAATTACGGCGGCACCGCGCTGGCGAAATAGGATAGGAACAACTCGTACCATCCTCCCTGACATAGGCGGGTAAGGGAAGAGAACCTCCCTTCTTCCCTCCCGCCTTTCTCTTTGCGACCGGCACCACGTCAGAGTCTATCTGCCGGATGGCGCGAACTAGGGCGTTCCGCAGAATTCATTCCCCTTTCAGGTGCCTCAACCGGCCGGCTCCATCTTTTCCTTCGCTACGGCAGGCTCCAGTACGCAGGGGCAATCGTTGCTCCAATTTGTGGGACGCTCTGTGTAGTACGGAATAGAGCGTCCCACAGAATCTATTCCCGCAACAGGTGCCTCAACCGGCCGGCTCCATCTTTTCCTTCGCTACGCCAGGCTCCAGTACGCAGGGGCAATCATTGCTCCAATTTGCGGGACGCTCTGAATATTGGAAAATGGTTTAGGGGATGTACCGGTCTTCCGGCACGTATGCGGCGGCCACTTCTCTGCCGCAGCTCACGCAGACGGCCCTTGCCGTGGGATGGCGGAGCAAATGGTAGCTTCTCCCGTTTATCCAAGCCCTCGCCTGCAGTCCTTCGTCGAAAGGCATAGCGGCATGGGAAAGGGGAGCCCTTTCCCTGAAGTCAGGGATGGAGATAGCGCAAGGGATGCAGTACGAAGTCTGCCCGCGGGTGTGGACGCAGGAAGGCGCGGATGCGCCCTCGTTGGTCGAGCTATTCATTAAAGTGATGTCGTTCACAGGACCTCCGACTTACGTGTTTGCTTAAGGGGAATGCAACTACTTTGAACGCCGCATCATTGATGTATCGGTCATTGGTAGTGGCCATGGAAGGATCCGAAATGACCCTCCTTACGTAAACAAAGATACCCCTTCATGATAGACATGATAGCCCCCTACGGTTAAGGGAGTATTGAGGAAGTGTGAATATTTGGTGATAAGGACGCCTCAAGGGCCGAGGTTCTTCTGAAGCTTCCCGGTCTTCGGAAGGGGAGGGAGGTCCTGCCGTCCCTTATCCGCTGTGGAACGCTTCCGAAGCCGTGGAAGGGGCGGTCAGTACTCTTTGATCGGCTTCAGGTTGAGGATTCGCCTGATGGAGACAAATTCCCCCACGTGGTAGGCATTGTGGTCGGCAACAAGGAGCATCTCCCTGATCACCGTGTACTCCTTCGCGTGGGGGATGGGGCCGAAAAGATCGGTCTTCGGGTTCCTTGCCAATTCTACGACTGCCTTGAGGTCCGATTGGAAGCCCTTGACAATCTTGTTCCACTTTGCAGGGGTGGCCGATTCATCGGGTTTGGGCCAGTATCCGTCGGGAAAAGGCGGAGAGACGTGGTTTGGGTTCCTCACGAATTCCAGAATGTCCCACTGGGCGATGCGCATGTGCTCGAGGAGGTGCCAGACTTTGTAGGTACCGTTGGGAACCTGGCGATTGATCTCCTCCATGGGAAAGCCGGCGACTGCGGTATCAAAGCTCATGTGGGCGTTGCCGCCCCGCAGAAGCCCCAACAGCTCCTCTCTGACCGCCTTATCGTCCATAGTATCCTCCCCTCCAGTCTTCGAGAAATGGTATCTACCACAAACATAAGGGGAGTCTGCGCCCTTGTCAAAGACTGACTGAGAAAGGCGCGGGATGCGGGCAAGCCAAGGTCTTCCGAAAGGGGCGGAAAGTCCGGATGACTGGAAATGGCGAGATTCCGGCATTACACTTGTCTACGAGAACCATTTTAGCCTCCCCGCTTTCAGTCGGGGCCGGTTGTTCCCGAGCAAGGGATTCACCTCCCCCGGTTTCGAAGGATGGGGCTAATCCTCGATATCAGAGCGTGATGGGAAAAACAACGGGACAATGGAACCGATAGCAGTCGAAAGGCGCGGTATATGCGGGGTCTGCAGCGCAGGCTGCTGGATAATCGCGAGCTATGACGCACAAGGAAGGCTCTGTCGCGTGAGGCCGGACGAAGGCTCTCCCATGGGCATAATCTGCCCCCTGGGGGAACATTCTCCTGACATCGTCTATTCCGAGCATCGCCTTCTCCACCCCTTGCGGAGAAAGGGACCCAAGGGGACGTATGAGTTCGAGCGGATAAGCTGGGATGACGCATACGACATCATCGTACACAGGCTGAATGACATTAAGCGTGAGTACGGGCCTGAAGCCGCTGCCGTCTACACGGGCGTGGGGAGCTTCGAGCTTTCCCTGTGCGACGTTTTCCAGCCGGCAGGCGTGGCCGTTTCCTCAGCGTCGAGCGTCCTTTTTCCCTACGGATCGCCCAACACCATGGGTGTCGGTGCCCTGTGCTACGTCTCCTACGGCATGATCGCCCCCCATCTCACGACGGGGAGGATGCTCATGAACATGTTCAACGACATTGAGCAATCGCAGCTCGTGATCGTGTGGGGCACGAATCCCGCCACCGATTCGCCGCCCGTCGAGATGAACAGGATCATGGCGGCAAAACAACGGGGGGCCCGGATCGTGGTGATAGACCCGCGGCGCACAGCCACGGTGAAGGCGGTCGATGCCCAATGGGTGCCTATCAGGCCGGGAACCGACGGGGCCCTCGCACTGGGCATGTGCAACGTGCTCATTCAGGAAGAGCTGTACGACGAGCGCTTCGTCCGGGACTGGACGAGGGGCTTTGACGACTTCGCCCGATACGTGCAGCATTTCAGGCCCGAGGTGGTGGAGCACATCACCGGGGTCCCGGCACGCGTCGGTCATCTCCCTTGCCCGTGAGATAGCGGCGTCCCGGGGGGTATCGCAGCTCATGTTCACCGGCATGGAATACAGCTCGAGCGGGGTGCAGGGCATCAGGGCAACCCTTGTGCTGTGGGCCTTAGGCGGCCAGCTCGATGTCCCGGGGGGCTTGTGCTTCTCCATGACGGGGAACCGCTTTCCAATCAACCGCGAAGGCCTCATCAAGAACCCTGTGACCAACCCCCGCCTGGGGCGCGACAGGTTCCCCGTGTACATTCACTACCGCGACGAGGCGCACGCCATAGCGCTGCCGGACGCGGTGCTCAAGGGAGACCCTTACAAGATCCGGCTCATGATGATCCTCGGCGCCTCCATCATCACCTCGTGGCCCAACCCGGCCCTGTGGAAAAAGACGCTCAATGCCCTCGATTTCCTCGTCTCTATCGATGTGCAGCTCACTGCCGACGCCGCATATGCGGACATCGTCCTTCCGGCCGCGACCTACTACGAAATCGAATCGTACATGATCTACGGTCCTCTCTTCAGGATAAGGGAGCGCCTTGTCGATGCCGTCGGTGAGTCGAGGAACAGTTTCTTCATCCTGGCGGAGCTTGCCCGGAGGCTGGGGTACGGCCACCTCTATCCCCAGACCGAAGAAGAGCTCCTGCACTACGTGTTGAAAGGCTCCGGATTTACCCCGCAGCAGGTCAGGGAGGCGGGGGGGACCGCTTCCATCGAGACGGAGATGATGCAGTATCGCAAGTGGGAGAAGGGGCTGCTCAGGCAGGACGGCCGGCCAGGTTTCGACACGCCGAGCGGTAAGCTGGAGATCGCCTCCACCCTTCTCGAGGAGTACGGATACGACCCGCTGCCCGTGTACACGGAGCCGCGGGAGGGTCCCCTTTCGAGGCCGGACCTGCTGGGCGAGTATCCCCTCGTTTTCAATTCGGGAGCCCGCGTGAGGACCGGATTTCACACGCAGCACCGCGGCATAGCCGGCCTCACGAGCCAGCGGCCGGAGCCGGCAGTGACGATCAACAGCGAGGATGCGCGCTTCCGGGGCATCGAGGACGGCGATAAGGTCTCCATCACCACCCCTAGGGGGTCAGTCTCCATGCGGGCCATCGTCACCGATGACATAGGGCGGGGCTTCATCGAGGCGAACCATGCGGGCGGGAGCCCGGTCGGGCCCAAGGCGTGGCAGGAGTGCAACGTGAACGAGCTGACCGATCTGGCGCAGTACGATCCCATCTCCGGTTTTCCCAATTACAAGAGCCTGCTGTGCAACGTCACGAAGGTCGGCCAGGAGGCGGACCGGCTGATCATCGCAGCGATTGAAGGGGGTGACGGGTGTGGGCCCGCGGAGGTTCCGCGGCCTGCCGCACCCCTCATCTACCTTGACCACAACGCCACGACGCCCCTGTCCATTGAAGTGGCATCCGCTATGAAGGAGGCCATGGATTCGTTCGGGAACCCTTCGAGCATTCACCATGCGGGCAGGCGTTCGAGAGACCTCGTCGAGGAGGCGAGGCGGCGGGTAGCCCACGCCCTCAACTGCACGGCCCGGCGCGTTGTCTTTACAGGATGCGGTTCCGAATCGATCAATCTCGCCATCAAAGGGGTAGCCTTCGCCCAAAGAGGCCCGAAGACCCACCTCATCACCACGGCCATCGAGCACGATGCGGTGCTGAAGACGGGCCGATGGCTCGCCTCTCACGGCTTCGAGGTAAGCATTCTTCCCGTGGACGCCTCCGGCGTGGTCGACGCGGCGGCCCTGGACGCCGCCATCACGGACCGGACGTTCCTCGTGAGTATCATGGCAGCCAACAACGAGACCGGCTCCCTTCAGCCGATCAAGGAGCTGGCTGAGGTGGCGCGGAGGCGGGGCGTCCTTTTTCACTGCGATGCGGTCCAGGCCATGGGCAAGATCCCTGTAGACGTCGAAGACCTGGGTGTGGACATGCTGACCGTCTCAGCCCACAAGCTCCACGGGCCGAAAGGGGTTGGGGCCCTCTATCTGCGCAAGGACGTGGAGCTGGAGAGCCTCATAAGCGGCGGCGGCCACGAGGGCGGCCTAAGGGCGGGAACGGAGAATACGGTCGGCATCGTGGGGTTCGGACGCGCGGCGGAAGGCATCCCCAACCTCCTTTCCCGGATGAAGGACGTGAGAAGGCTGAGGGACAGACTGGAGAAAGGGATAACGGCCCTCGTGCCGGGAGCCCGGCTCAACGGCCATCGCGAGAATCGGCTGCCCAATACCCTCAACCTGACTCTGCCGGGCTTCCGAGGCGAATCCATGGTGATGGCCATGGACCGGATGGGCGTCTGCTTCTCGTCCGGATCGGCATGCTCCTCAGGCTCCCCTGATCCGTCGCATGCGCTCCTCGCCATGGGTCTGACGGAAGCGGAGGCCCACTGCGCCGTGCGCTTCTCCCTCGGCTACGGGAACACGGAAGAGGAGATCGACCGCACCGTGGAACTGATCGAGCAGACCATCAGTCAATCGAAAAGCACGGTGCACTTCGTGCCGTGCCGGTAGAAGGCTTCCCCCTCGTGCTTTCCGACTCCCACGCGCCGTAAGAACCCCTTCCAAAGACTCGAGTGGCTCGCACGAAAAAGGCAGAAGCCGCTCTCCTTGGTTCAGAAGAAGAGTCGTGCTCAACCCTCGGTGTAACCTTTTCGTGCAATCGTCCGACCTATGTGTAACCTTCTCCTCCAATGGTCCGACCTAGAATGAAACGAGACGGGAGAGGGCTGCAGAAAGGGTCGTTGACGTGAGAGGGCTCACGATGTGCCCGGGGCCCCCGCATCTTGTCGCTACATTAGGACACTATCCCGGGGTGATGGAGAGAAGACACGGCAGTGCCCACGTTGGTCCAGCACTAATAGGAGGAGGTTTCTTATGCGTCACAGGATCACTTTCTTCACTGCCCACAATCTGAGGACCGTCAGACGGATCGCTTGCATCCCCCTTGCGGCCGTTCTCCTGCTCTCGATCGTCACGTGCTGCGCCCTGCCGCTGAGACAGGAGAGCAGTGCAGACCCGGGGAAAGCGCAAGGCGAAGCAAATGCCCGGGACCGCAAGCCACAGTATGGGGATCTCAAGATCGTGGACGGAGTGGAGTACATATATGGGAAGAACGTGCGGTGGCCGACCATGCCCATGGAACCCGAGTACGTCTGGGTTAGGAAAGACCAGTACGCCTCCAGGGCATTCGACTCTCTCATGGACGCTCTCTCCGAACGGTCAGATGATAAGAAGGAGATCGAGGAGCTTACAGGACGCATCGAGCGGCTCGAAAGGGAGATCAAGCGGCTCGACGACGGGCCGGGTGCTCCGGGCCAACGGTGAGAATCCTGATTCGCACCGTGAAGATCCTTCTTGCAGAGTCAATGGCCGTTCCGATCTTCAGACCATGAGGGACGGAGTATGGAGAGATCACATTGGCTTTTAGCGCACCGGTGAGGTAGGTTGTATGCATGTCACGCGACGCCGCCATAAGCGGCAGAGGTCTCGCCTTTCTCCTGCTGCTCTGGTCTTTGTGGTTCCTCATCATGACGGTAAGGACCATTCTTGGTCCAATCCTGCCCTTCATCGAGGATGAATTCGTCACCAGCCACGCAAAGGCTACCAGCCTCGTCGCGCTCCTTGCCCTCGGCCAAGCGACGACGCTCTTCGCCTCCGGCGTCTTCGCCGGTAAGCTCGGCTACAAGAGGTCTATCCTTTTGTGCCTTGCCGTGTCGGTGGTCATCTTTCTTCTCATCCCCCTCACAAGGACATTCTCACAGGTAGCCGTGCTCTTTTTCGTGCTCGGCCTGGCGACGGGCGCCTATTTCCCCTGCATTGTCCCGGTGGTGACTGCCCATTTTTCACCCTCCCTCTGGGGACGGGCACTTGCGATCCAGGACATGGGAGCGTCTATTGCCGCGTTCGCCGTGCCTCTCCTGACCGTCGTGCTCGCCCGGTTTCTTTCGTGGAAGCAGTTCTACTACGTGCTTGCGGCTGCCTACATTGTCTCGGGGGTGTTCTTCCTCCTCTTCTCGAAAGAAGTGAGGGTGAAAAAAGAACTGAAGAGCTATCTCGGGAAGTTGTTGAAGCGCAAGGATCTATGGATTCTTGCCATCATCTGGACATCCGCGACCGGCGCGTTCATGGCTGTCTATCAGGTGACGCCCCTCTATCTCACGAAGGAGCTCTCGTTCAGCGTGGGCTACGCGAACACCCTCTTCGGCTTCTCGAGGCTCGGGGGCGTCGCTTTCGGCCCGATCATGGGCATTATCGTCGATCGATTCGATGTGAAGAAATGCATGTTCTTCGTGCTCTTCGCCACAGGGGCATCCACCATGCTTATCGGCCAGGCGAACCTCGTCCTCGTGCAGATCGCCCTGTTTTTGCAGGGCGCGGCGATCATGGGCTTCTTTGCCACCGGGCTCACGGCCATGTCGCGAATGTTCAGAATGGAAGAGAGGAGCGTGGCAGCAGGTTTTTCGAGCACCGTGAGCGGCGTTTTCGGCGCAGCCCTACTACCCTATCTTTTTGGCCTTGCCGGCGACCACATCAGCTTCAAGTTCGCCATGCTCGTCTTCGGCGCCCTCGTTATCCTATCGAGCTGGCTCGTCTATGCCTTGAAGTTTCCCGAAGGGCAAGAGGAGCCTTCGCAGGGGTGACCCCACGGCCTTTGCCCGCGCGGTCAGGATGACGGTCTCTGCATCCAGGAGCTTCCGGATGTCCGCCATCAGCGCCGGCAAGTGGCTCTCGACGGCGTTCCAGACAATTCTTTCGTCCCATGTCGTAACCGTGAAAAGACCCCTGACGGATACCCGCTTTTGCTCAGAAATTGACTGTCCACCCTCAGGTCCGAGGCGGAAAAGAGGACAGCCGGCTAAAGCGGGACCCCAGCCAACCCCAGGATAATTCATGCTCTCTTCTGTGCCTGCCGGGTGAGCATTGGCGAACAGGGAGGCTGATGCACGCCGGATAACCCTGGCCGGCACCTTGTTTTGGCCGGCCACAATCATTACATTGTGAAGGTACCCAAAAATTCGGTCAAGGAAATGAACGGCCAGAGCAAGAGAGAAGAAGTCGACACGTGCCGCTCGGAGGCCTGCCTCCGGCTCTTCGCCGACGAGGTCTCGGCGGGGCTCTCCTCTATCCCGAAGGAGCTGCCCTGCAAGTACCTCTACGACGAGGAGGGCAGCAGGCTCTTCAAAGAGATCATGGAGCTGCAGGAGTACTATCCCACCCGCTGCGAAACGGAGATATTGGAGCGTCACAAGGCCGACATAGCCGCGGCCGTCGGGACGAGGGCGTTCAATGTTGTGGAGCTGGGGGCCGGTGACGGCACGAAGACGAAGATACTATTGAAGCATTTCCTGAAGGCCGGCCTGCTCTTCCACTATGTCCCCATAGATATCTCCGACTCTGCTCTGGAGGGCTTGAAGGACGACTTGAGGAAGGAATTCGGGGGTTTGATCGTACAGGGTCTGGCTACGGAGTACTTCGAGGGTCTCCGATGGCTCGCCCAATCGATGCGCAGGACGAACCTCGTCCTGTTTCTCGGCTCCAACATAGGGAACTTCGCCCCATCCGAGTCCCGCAAGTTCCTCTCCAGTCTGTGGAATGCCGCGAATGACGGTGATCTCGTTCTCATCGGCTTCGACCTCAAGAAAGACCTCGGCACGGTCCGTCTCGCCTACAACGATGCCTTGGGCGTGACAGCCCGGTTCAACATCAACATCCTCCGCCGCATCAACGACGAGCTGGGCGGGGATTTCGATTTGGCCGGTTTCGAGTATTACAGCACCTACAACCCCCGATCGGGCGCCGTCGAGAGTTTTCTCATCAGCCGCAAACGGCAGACCGTCCACATCGACCTTTGCGGGCGCTCCTTTTCCTTCGCCAAGTGGGAGGCCATTCATACGGAGTCTTCCTACAAGTTCGATAGGGGAGAGCTCAGCCGGCTCGCGCCGGAGCACGGCTTCGAGGAGGCGGGCAGCTTCTACGATTCGCGCCGTTATTTTGCCGACGTCCTGTGGAGGGTGCGGAAATAGCGGGGATCCCGGCAGATTTCTCTTCCGAAAGTATTACCCTCCGGGATAATACGTCTATGTTCCTGTACAAGTACGGAGTGACGACTGCCTGGAGGGATTGATGAGATGTGGATGCCATCTGAGCCT
Source organism: uncultured delta proteobacterium (assembly GCA_963749525.1). Lineage (GTDB taxonomy): Bacteria > Desulfobacterota > Syntrophorhabdia > Syntrophorhabdales > WCHB1-27 > CAVVNC01. The sequence goes on along the minus strand of CAVVNC010000024.1, from coordinate 42 downwards.
CGTCGGCCGTAGGCGAATGGGGACACCCCTCTCGCTGTTTCT
>CAVVNC010000023.1:0-29310 GCA_963749525.1 uncultured delta proteobacterium | reverse complement strand
GCGCAGGACACGTGTACGCTTCGCACCAGTTGAGGCTGGTGACTAAAAAGGAGGTGTGGGATGAAGAAACCCGTTTCGAAGATACTGGCCTTCTGCCTCGCTTTTGTCGTCCTCATTGCGCTACTGCCCTCGGCGTCCCGAGCCGAGCAGAAGGTGCTCAAGATCGGCTGCGTCACCAATTTCAGCACGAAGGAAGGCGTGGAAATCAAGAAGTGGCACGACCTCATCGCCAAGACGATAAACGCCCAGGGCGGATGGAAGGTCGGGAAAGATACGTACCGCCTGGAGATCCTCACCTACGACAACAAGGGCGACCAACCGGCGACCAGGGCGGCCTTGGAAAGACTGATCTATCAGGACAAGGTCAACTACATCCTCGACAATTTCCTTGCCAACGAAACGCTCACCGCCGAGTTGTGCGGTCAGCAGAAGATCATATGCATGGGAGAGGGCTTCAACCCCGGCGGGGCCAACCCTGACGTACAGTACTACTGGAGGGCGGACGGCATATACTTCGCCAGGGCATTTCACTACACCGTCTACCGCGATTACTACAACAAGGGATCGAGAGTAGGTCTCGTCGTCACCCCTGATCAGGAAGGGGTCCAGGTCCTCACCGACAGCTATGGGGACGCCATGAAGCTGGCCGGGTACAAGGTCCTTCCTGCCATAGTATTCCCCCAGGATACGGTTGACTTCGGTCCCATCGCGACAAAGATCAAAGCCCTCGGTGCCACTACCATCGACCTCGGCGGCTCGGGCGGGGCCACTGCAGTCAGCATTGTCGCCTCCCTCTATGAGGCCGGCTGGAAGGGATTCATCTCCACCTCGAGCGTCAACAGGAACCAGTTGGACAACATCGTCAAGAAGGTGGGCAACTGGTTTGACGGAACGGAGCTGCTCTTTTTCGATCCGAGGGGCACACAGAAGGACCCGGAGATGCTCAAATGGCTCGACCTGTACGTGAAAGAGTATAAGGAATTCAACGAATCCGGCTGCTTCTGGATCCGGGGATTTTTCATGCTGAAGGATGCCATCGATAACACGAAGAGCACCGACGTGGCAGTGCTCAAGAAATACCTCGACAGCATGCCCCACGCGGTCATGGCCCTCAACGGCTATGTCCAGATGTTCGCGCGGCCGGACATGAACAACTTCCGGACTATGGACGTGGCGCCCGGCCATGCGATCGGCATCGTCAAGAACGGAAAGATGGAGCCTTTCAAGATGGTGACGGTGAAAGACCAGTATCTCGTCTCCATCAGGGCCTACCATCAAGTCGATACTTATAAGAAATACTGGGAGAAGTACGGCAAGCCGAAATTCCCCGTCGAACAGGGCGGCTATTTCGACTTTGCCGATCTGGACAAATAGCAAAAGCCGGGGCCAGACCCTGACTTTTCGATCCTCATCCGCGCCCTGGCACGGATGAGCTTGGGCATTATCGAGAGTCAAGGTTTGGCCCCTATCAAGGGAGGTCATATGTTACTAGCGGATAGAACTGCGCTCATTACTGGAGGAGCAAAAGGCATGGGAAAGGGCATGGCCATCAAGTTCGCCGAGGAGGGCTGCACGGTGGCAATCGCCGATATCAGTATGGACAAGGCGAACGAGACCGTGGCAGAGATCTCGAAAATGGGTCACCCCGGTTTGGCGCTGGAGTGCGACATCACCAACGAGCAACAGGTCCGGAATACCGTGGGCGCGGTCATTGACCGGTTCGGCAAGCTGGACATCCTCGTCAACAACGCGGGGGGCATCACGGCTTCGCCTCCCATAGAAGAAATGACCGAGGAAGAATGGGACAGGGCCCTCGATCTGAACCTGAAAAGCCAGTTCTTTTTTTGCAAGTACGTGGTGCCCCACATGAAGGCAAGGAGGTACGGCAAGATCATCAATCTCTCCTCCATCGGCGCGATCCAGCCCCCTCACCATGCGATCAATTATAACACCGCCAAAGCAGGGGCTATCGGCTTTACCGCTGATCTCGCCAACGCGCTGGCGCCATTCAGCATCAACGTCAACGCCCTGCTTCCGGGTCCGGTACGAACGTCTTTCTACGACGGCTTTACGGCGTCCATGTCGGACGAGCAGAAGGAGGCGATGTTCCGCTTCCTCGGCACGAAGGTGCCTCTCCAGAGGGTGGGAGAGCCTGAGGACATCGCGGGGGCCGCGCTCTTCCTCGCTTCCGACCTCTCCGGGTGGATGACCGGTCAGGCCCTCAACATCGCCGGCGGTCTTCCGCTGCAGCCGCCTGGCCCTCCGCCCAAGTGAGCGATGGCAAGGGGCCTTCAAATGGGGAGGGCATTCTTGCGGAGTTTGAGAGGCTCCCAAGGACGGCAACTCCCGTAGAATAAGGAGGCTGTGCGTGGATGCAGGGTTATTCTTCCAGATTCTCGTGAACGGGCTGATGAGCGGAGGCATGTACGCCCTCGTTGCCTCCGGGTTCACCCTCATTCTTGGGGTGATCCAGGTATTCAACATGGCCCAGGGGCAGTTCTATATGCTCGGGGCCTATGTCACCTTCGGGGTCGCTTCGGGTCTGGGGCTTCCCTACCCGGTGGCGTGCCTCGCGGCCCTGGGCTCCATGGCGTTGCTCGGGGTCCTGTTCCATTTCAGCGTGGTGCAGTGGACCATCCCCCAGGGTTTCTTTCACATGATGCTGGTGACCATCGCGTTCTCCGGGATCATCGGTCAGGTGTCCCTCCTCACCTTCGCCTACGATCAGGGAGTAGTGACACCGGTAATCGTGGGCACCCTCAAAATGGGCGGCGTCGTGGTAGGCTGGAGCAAACTCGTCGTCATAGCCGGGGCCATCCTGGTCATGGTAATCCTTTACTTATTCATGAAGACCAAGGTTGGTACCGCCATGCTCGCCGCCGCGGAGAACCGGGATGTGGCGGAACTCCAGGGAATCAACGCCAAACGCGTATTCTGGGTCACCATGGCGGTGGGGTGCGGCCTCTGCGGTATCGCGGGCTCTCTCATCGTACCGGTCGTTTCTGCCACGAATACGATGGGAATGAACGTCTTTATCCGGTCCATTCTGGTCGTGATAATCGGTGGGACAGGGAGCATGTCAGGGGCCCTGGTGGCCGCCTTCCTCGTGGGAATCATAGAGAGCTTTGCCTTCCATTTTGTGGAGCAGGCAAGCCTCCTCGTGATCTTCGCATTCGCGGCGGTCCTCATATTCTTCAGGCCGGGAGGGTTGCTCGGCAAGCCGCTCCCTGTGCCGGGGCAGTAGTCAAGAAAAGGGGGTACCATGAACAAGACGAGGGTGATCTCCTTGGCCGCCCTGATAGCCTTTCTGTTGCTGCTGCCGTGGCTCGTCAATCCATACGTGCTCCAGATCGTCATTCTCACGATTACCTATTCCATGCTCGGTCTGGCCTTTGCCCTCAGCCTCAAGGTGGGCCTGCCGAGATTCGACGTCGCCGGCTGGTGGGCCATCGGCGCTTACGCCACTGCGATACTCGTGATCAAGACGGACATGTCCTTTTGGCTCACCATTCCCATAGGCGCCCTCGTGGCCGTGCTGCTGGGTTTCATCGTCTTCTCGGTTATCATACCGCGGGGCATGATGGTATTCCTTCTCTTCGGCATGGTCCTCACCTTAGGCATTCAGCAGATCCTGACTCTGACGTTCTTCGGCAGCTGGGGCGGGCCGGGAGTGGTGAAGCCGGCCGCCATCGGTTCCTTCGTCTTCAGCAGGAAGCCCAGCCTCTATTACATGGGCCTCGCCTTCCTTTTCCTCAACCTGATCGTCTACCGCGCGCTCTTCGTATCCAGAATCGGCCGCGCGTGGAACGCCATAGGCTCGAGCCTGAAACTGGCTGAATCGATGGGCATAAACGTCGTAAGGTACCGCATCGCCAACGTTCTCATAGGCAACTTTTTTCTCGCCCTGGCCGGGAGCTACTATGCCGCCTACAATCAAGCTGTGTCACCCACGACCTTTAGCTTTCCCAGCACGGTTTACGTGATGATGTACCTCGTGGTCGGCGGATTGACGAGCAGTCTCGCGGGTCCCATGATAGGGGCCCTCATCGTGACCTTCATTCCCGAGTACCTTCGGATGGCTAAGGAATACGAGCCCATAGTGACCGGCGTGGCGATAATACTGATCATCATTTTCATGCCCAAGGGCGTCATGGGCGTCCTGGAAGCATGGATCAAGCCCTGGCTCTTGAGGACAAAAACAATGGGGCAGTTCTTCACGCCAAAGCACGAGGGGCGGCCTTCCTCGTAAGACATTGGGAGGAGAGACTATGCGCACGCACGAGATTGCACGCAGGGAAAGGCAGACGAAATCCGATCTTCCGGAGGCTCCACCGCCATTACGGGCTTTGCACATCAAGGAGAGAGTGACTGCAGACGTGGTGGTCGTCGGCTCGGGTATAGCGGGCCTGACCGCTGCCTTGTCCGCTGCGGAAGGCGGAGCAAAGACCGTCTTGCTGGAAAAGGGGACCACCTTCCACACCCGCGGCATACATAACGCCGCTCTATCGAGCAGGCTGCAGGGGCAGGGGGCAATCGAGATCGACAGGGACCAGGTCATCTCCACAATAATGGAGTACGGGGCATACAAAAGCGATCAGAGGGTAGTGACCCTCTGGGCGGATAAGTGCAGCGAGGTGATGGACTGGCTTCTCGATATGGCCGAGGCCGCAGGAATTGATGTGGTCCTCGACCCGACGACCAAATCATGGTACTTCCCGAACTATCCGACAATCCATGTGTTCCGCCCCAAGGCTCAGGAGACCCTGGCTGAAATGCTCTCCACTAACGCCCGGGCCCTGGGCGTCGATTTTCGCTTCGACACGCGTGCGCTGCGCCTCGCGCGGGGAAGCCGGGGCAGGATCACGGGGGTCGTCGCCAAAACCTCGGACGACCGTCACATCAGGTTCGATGCCGCCAAGGCCGTCATCCTCTGCACTGGCGACTACGGAAACGATCGAAAGATGGTGGAAAAGTACTGCGACTGGCATGCCCTTGGCCGTCTCGAGTGCGCCTATGAACCTGCGGTCAACACCGGCGACGGACATAAGATGGGTCTCTGGGTCGGAGCAGCCATGGACGATCCCCCCCACTGCGCGATGCTGTTTGACTGGGCGGTCTGGTCGAAGGAGGGTCTTTTCAACCTCGCCCGCCAGCCGTGGCTCTACACTGATCTCAAGGGCCAGCGATTCATGAACGAAGACCTGCCCTGGGGCTACGAGTGCAATCAAATCATGGGACAGGCCGGCGGCTTCGCCTGGTCCGTTTGGGATGCCAAGTATGATCGGGAATGGCCGAGAATGAGAAGCCAGTGCTGCAAGAACATGGGGCAGCCCACGTACCTCTGGGACCCACGGCAGCTCGATGAGGCTATCGCGCTGGGGAATGTTCTGACCGCAGAGACGATCGAGGAACTGGCCCGCAAAATTGAGGTGCCTGCGAATACGTTCGGACTCACGGTAGCCAGGTACAACAAACTCGCCCGGGAGGGAAAAGACCTCGACTTCGGCAAGCACCACGACCGGCTGACCACGTGTGACAAGCCACCCTTCTATGCCTGCAAGATGGAAGCGCGGTACATGGTCATTCTCGGCGGGCTCAAGGTCAACACGAGGCTGCAGGTGCTCGACAGGTCTGGCAATGCCATTCCCGGCCTCTACGCCGCCGGCAACGTGTCAGGATCGTTTTTCGGAAACGTCTATCCCACGACCGTTCCCGGCCTCACCCACAGCCGTGCCTGGACCTTCGGCCGGCTCGCCGGCCTAAACGCCGCGGCCGAGAAGACGTAACCGAGCGGAGCGAGGGTGAGGGGGAGGCTCCGGTGGCCGCCGACGAAGGCACGAGCGCAGCGAGGTCAGGGGGTGAGCTATACTACCGGCCGCTCCTAAGCGAGCGAAGCGAGTCTCTGAGCGGGGAGGCTCGCCGGGCTTATGCCCGGTGAGGGGGTGCTGAACCCCGATAATAGCGTGCTGAACCAACGACAAACCGAGCGAAGCGAGTTTGAGCGGGGAGGCTCCGCAGGCTTTGCCTGTGGAGGGGGTGCTGAACCAACGACAAACCGAGCGAAGCGAGTTTGAGCGGGGAGGCTCCGCAGGCTTTGCCTGTGGAGGGGGTGCTGAACCCCGATAATTGCCTGCTGAGCCCCAATTATTGCCATCCCACCAGACGAAATTTGTTGACTTGTCTCCTTCGTCTTGGTATCCATACACCGTAGCATCGAGCGTGGTACAGTCATAGCACCAAAAAAAGGGGGGGACTATGAAGAGCTGTATCGCTGTAGCCGCGTGCGTGTTATTCGGTATCTTTGCCTGTACTGCACTTTTCTCAAAACTATATCATCGTCGGCATTCCCACCTCGTTGAATCTCATCGAAGGCAAGGAAGGCAATCTCGCCGCGCGCCTCGCCGTCGATGAGATCAACGCCAAGGGCGGGGTGAAAGTGGGCAACGAGAAGAGACCTTTCAAAGTCGAGTCGATCGACATCAGAGACGGGGAGCCGGGCGTGCCTGTCTCGGAGGCCCTTCTCGGCATAGAGAAGCTCATCCTCGACAAAAAAGCCTACGCCACGGTCGTCGGCAATTTTAGGTCGGAAGCGCTGCTCGCCGCCATGGACATCTACTCGAAGTACAAGGTGCCCAACATCGGAACCATCGCCATGGTGCCCAAATTCGAGGACCTTGTGGCGACGGAAAAGGCGAAATACAAGTACTCATACAGGATGTGCCTCGACTCGAAGTTCCTCGCGGCCACGATCCAGGGGTTGATGAAATACATCAACAAGGACTTCGGCTACAACAAGGTCTACATCGCTGCCCAGGATGTGCTCTGGGCCGCGGGCACCGGCGCCCTCATGGAGAAATGGTTCAAGGAGAACGGCTGGACCGTTGTCGATTTCGAGAAGTACCCCACCGGCGCCCAGGACTTCTCTGCCGGCCTTATGAAGGCGCGGTCGGGCGGAGCCCAGGTCGTCCTGCCCATCTTCGATATGCCGACAAGCGGCACCCTGCTCAAACAATGGAAAGCCATGAAGATACCTGCCCTCATGGCCGGCTTCATCTCACCGCTGGTCGGGACGAAGGCATGGAATGCCTTTGGAGAGGACATTGACGGCTGCGTCAACGTGGTATTCGAGATGGGCAACATCCCTGTAAAGGCCTACCCTCCTTCGACAAAGTTCTACGAGGATTACAAGGCGAAATACAAGGATGAAATACAGTCGGGCCATGGCGTCTCCGGCGCCTATGACGCCGTCTATCTCCTCGCGAATGCCATAGAGAAGGCGGGGACCCTCGATCCCGACAAGGTCGCCCAGGTACTGGAGACGACCGATGTGGCCGGTTCCGTCGGCAGGATCAGGTTCAGCGCCGGCCACCAGCTCCAGTTCGGCGCCGATCCGAACCAGGCGGCCCTATCGCCTGTCTTTCAGTGGAGGAAGGGAAAGAGGGTGGAGATCTACCCTGAATCGATTGCCGACGGCAAGATCGAAAAACCCTCGTGGATGAAATAGCCGATGGTGGCAACCTTCGTCTACGGCCTCATCAATAGCGCCGTTCTTCTGCTCATGGCCCTCGGGTTCAACCTTACCTTCGGCATCAGCGGGGTCGCCAATTTCGCTTACGGCGCGATCTACGTGGTTGCCGGGTTCTTTGCGTGGAGCCTGATCAACACGCTCCACCTGCCCTTTGCGCTCTCCGCGGGCGTCGCGATAGTCGTCATAGGCTTCGCGGGCGTCTATTTCTACAGGTTTATTCTCACGAGGATAAGGGGACTCGTCATATCAGAGGTGATCGCGACATTCGCCGTCTCTCTCGTGCTCCTCGAGCTGCTCCGCTATTTCGGCTTCATAGGCTCCAAGTATACCCTCCCCGTCCTGGTCAACGGGTCCGTCGATTTCCTCGACTACCTATGTGGACATACAGCGCTTGCTCATCATCGGTTTCGGCATATGCGTCCTTTTCGTCCTCTATCTCTTCACACGCCACACGAGAATGGGTCTTGCCTTCCGGGGGATCGCCCAGGAGGAGCATACCTCGCTCTCCTTAGGGATAAACCCCGAGCGGATCGCGAGCTGGAGCATGGGCATCGGGGCTGCGCTTGAGCGCCCTCGCGGCGATCGTCATCCTGCCTCTCGGCACCGTCACTGTCGATGGGGGCTACGACGTGCTCATCACTGCCCTCTCCGTCTGTATTGTCGGAGGTCTCGGAAGCACCTTCGGCGTCGTTATCGCAAGCCTCATAATCGGCTTCGCGCAGCAACTCACGGCGACCTATCTTTCTTCGCACTGGACCATGATCGTGAGCCTGGTGGCCCTGCTGCTGGTGCTCGCGATCAAGCCGTCGGGGTTGCTCGGTCATCAGAAAGAACTGGAGGAGCGGGTGTGATGGAGAGGGAAAGCAGATGAACAAGAGGGAAAATCAGCGCAAAGAGCGTATTGCACGGGGCGTGAAGGCCCGTTCCGACGATATCTATGCCCTCACCTCTTACAGAGAGATGTGGTATCTCCTCTTTCCCAGGCTTGTGCCTATCGTGGGCATTGCGATCGTTGCCTTCTTTCTGCCCGTCTACTGGAAGAAGGTGGCCCTCAGCACGTGCGTGTTCGCGATGCTCGCCGTCTCCTGGGACTTTCTGTCGAGCTGCGGGATGCTCTCCCTCGGCCAGGCCCTTTTCTTCGGCCTGGGCTCCTTCACTGCGGGCGCTCTCAATCATTATTTCAATCTTCCCGTGTACCTCACGATCCCCGCGGCGACCGTCATAGGTGCTTTTCTTTCCACCGTCATCCTTCTCCCCGTCATCAGGCTGAGGGGCGTCTACTTCGCCATGGTCACGCTGATCCTCCCGCTCATGTTGATGCGCCTCATCGAGGCCACGAAGATCCTGGGCGGCACCGAGGGCATAACGCGCTTGAGCCCCCTGCCCAACGTATGGGTGGAGATTACCCTGATCCTCGCAGCAACGTGGGTGGCCCTTTTCGCCCTCAGACGGTTCATTTCGTCGGACTATGGCCTCATATTCGTGAGCATACGCGATAACGACAGAGCGGTTATGGCTTCCGGCATCAACATATACGCCTTCAAGGCTCAGGCCCTCTTCATCGGCAGCGCAATCTGCGCCTTTGCAGGGGCCTTCATGGCCCATGCCTACCAGTTTACCGGCATGCCGGTCTTCGCGATGGACTATTCGATCCTTCCCATCGCCGCGGCGGCCATCGGCGGCATAGGGACCCTTGCAGGCCCGATTCTGGGCGCTTTCATACTTGTCCCCCTTTCCGAGTTCCTCCGTGAGTTCGGCCCCTTGCGCATAGTATTCTACGGGCTGATCCTCGTGGTGTGCGTCGTTGCCCTGCCGGAAGGCATATTTCACTACCTTTCGCGGAAGTATAGCGAGATGGAGCGATGGGTTGGACTGGAGTGAGGGTTGGAATAGATGAGCTTACTTGAGGTGAAGGGCATAACGAAGTGGTTCGGAGGGGTGACCGCCGTCGACGACGTGAGCGTCGATGTCGAGGAGAATACGCTCCTCGGCATAATAGGGCCGAACGGGTCGGGGAAGACGACGCTCGTCAACATTATCAGCGGTTTTGTCCGTCCCAATTCCGGCAGCGTCCTTTTCAGGGGAAAGAGCCTCATAGGGCTGCCGCCTTACAAGGTCACGAACCTGGGGATAGGCCGGGCTTTTCAGATGGTTAAGCCCTTTTTTCATCTGCCCGCCTACAAGAACATCGTGGTTCCTCTCTTTGCCCCGAGGGTGCTCGCCTCGACCGGCGGGGCTTACGGGGACAAGGACGCCGTTGCCCTCGATATACTGGAAGAGGTCGGCTTCGAGAGGGACTCTTCTGTGCCTTACAAACCTGCGAGCGTCCTGCCCCACGGGTATCTGAAGAGACTCGAGCTCGCGAGACTCATGGCCTTGAAGAGCGAGGTGTTCATCCTCGACGAGCTTTTCTCCGGCCTCTCGATCGCCGAGGTGACGAGCATCGTCCCCATCATCGAGAAGCTTCTCTCGGAAGGGAAGACGATTATTATGGTGGAGCACAGGCTGAAAGAGCTTTTCCGCATCGCCGACAAGGTGATCGTGCTCAACTACGGGAGAAAGATAAAGGAAGGACCCCCCAAGGAGATCCTCGAAGACGACGAGGTAAAAAAGGCGTACCTGGGGGTAGAAGTATGACGGAGATGCTCAAGGTCGAAAAGCTCATGGTTTTCTACGAGAACGCCATTGCCATCAACGAGCTTTCCATGGAGATCAACGAGGGGGAGATCGTCGGCGTCATCGGCTCAAACAGTGCCGGCAAGACCACGCTCATGAACACGGTCTCCGGCCTCCTCCTCGATACGCGTCTGAAGCAGCAGCGCAAAGGGGGCGAAAGGATAAACATGTTCGGCCGGATCGCCTTCCTCGGACAGGACGTAACGACGGTCTGGGCGGACGAGCGGGTGAAGATGGGCCTCGTGCTGTCCAGGGAGCGCCATCCGGTTTTTGTCGAGAGCGACGTGGAAGAGAACCTGAAGATTGCCTCCTATCTGCTCCCCAGGGGCGAAAAAAAAGGAATGATCTCTTACGTCTACGAAGTATTTCCCGCCCTCGTGCATCTGAGGCGGAGGAAAGCCGGATTCTTGAGCGGCGGGGAGCAGCAGATGCTCGCCATCGGCATGACACTCATGGCAAAACCGAAGCTGATGCTCCTCGATGAGCCGCTTCTCGGCCTCGCCCCCACCGTACAGGTGAAGCTCATAGAATCCATCGTGAGGATCAGAAAGGAAGCGGGGGTGACGATCCTTATCTGCGAACAATTCGCGAGGCCTGTGCTGCCCATCATAGACAGGGGATATGTCCTCGAAAACGGCATGCTCACCCTCCACGGGACCGGGGACGAGCTGTACAACAATCCCGAGATCAAGGCAGCCTACTTCGGAGTGTGACGCGAGATGAACGCATACGAGTCCTTCCTCCGAGTGGTACAACGGTACAAAGGGAGGCCCGCCCTCATATACCTCGGCGAGGTGTTTACGTACGGCCGTCTCCTTCGAGGCTGTCGAGTCTCTCGCAGGGGGATTCAAATCGCTGGGCATAAAAGAACAGGACAGGATAATCATCTACCTGCCCAATACGCCGCAGTGGATCATAAGCTGGCTCGCCATTCAAAAAATCGGGGCTGTCGCGATTCCGATCGCTCCCATCTACACGTCCCGTGACCTCAGATATGTCGCCGGCGACTCCGGGGCACGCACCGTTATCTGCGCGGATACGAATTTCGGCTATGCCAAGGAGATAAAAAGCGAAGGCGCCCTGGACAACATCATCGTGACCGGGATGGCCGATCTTCTTCCGCGCTACAAGCGGCTCATCGGAATGGCCTTTGACCGGATACCTGAGGGGAAGATCGAAAAGGGTCGGGGCGTCGCCAGGCTCACGGACCTCATGAAGAAGAGGGTCTCCGCGGAGGCAGCCCATCCGGACGAGCATGCAATGCTCGAGATGCTCTATACCGGGGGAACAACGAAGAACCCGAAGGGGGTCCCCCTCAACCACGCCCTCTTTCTCGATTCGATCAAGGCGCAGCTCGAGATCGCCTACCCCATCGTCCCGCCTCCGGATAACGTCGTCCTCCAGGGAGGGCCGCTCTTCCACATCCTGGGCCAGGTCTTCGGGCTCGGGCCCCTCATCATCACGGGAGACTGCGTGATCCTCATGCCCAAGGTCAATGTCGACGCACTCCTCTTCTCGGTGCAGCTCTACAAGGCGAAGACCTTCTTCGGCGTCCCCGCACTCTACCGGATGATCCTCGAGCACGACAGGGTCGACTTCTACAATCTCTCTTCCCTCGTCTACTGCATGAGCGGCGGAGATGTCCTTCCCCAGGAGATCTCCCGCCGATGGAAGGAGAAATTCCACCGTGACATATACGAAGGCTATGGGGCAACCGAGACGTGCGGCGGCGTGACCATGTCCCCGGTGAGCGGGAGCAAGCCTGCAGGCACCATGGGCAGGGCGGTGAGGACAAAGAAAGTGCGCATCATCGATGAGGCAACATTGGCAGACGTGCCTCCCGGAGAGGCAGGCGAGCTCGATCGTCTCCTCGGATCACATGGTAGATGCGTACTGGAACAAGGAAGAAGAAACGGCCGAAGCATTTCTGGCGATCGATGGGTCGAGGTGGTACAGGACAGGAGACGTCGCGAGGGCAGACGACAAACGGTTTCTTCTACTTTGTCGATCGGACCGCAGATACCATAAAACACAAAGGGTACCGGGTCTCTTCCTCCGAGATCGAGGCTGTCCTGCAGGAGCATCCTGCGGTTCTCGCCGCGTGCGCCGTTGGCGTGCCCGATGAGAAGGTCGGGGAAAGGATAAAATGCTTCGTCGTCCTGAAGGAGGATGTGAAGGGGGTAACGGGATACGACCTGATTCATTGGTGCAGGGAGCATCTTGCTTCATACAAGATACCCGGCTACATAGAGTTCCGGGACATGCTGCCGAAATCGAAGGTAGGCAAGCTGCTCAGGAGGGAGATGAGGCGGGAAGAGCGAAAGCGCCACGAAGAGCAGTACTAAAGGCGCTACTGGCCTTTCCCGCCCGCAAAAGTAATTCTCAGATATTCATCCCTGAACGAAGCGCCCGCTATGCTCTTTCCGGCCAGGACCGCCGGCAGGACCATGTGGCGCACATACCTGGGCGTCCTGAGAATGAGGTTCTCACCCTTGGTCCACATGTTTATCTCGTCCTTGCTCACCCCGGGAATGTGCCAGCTCAGCAGGTAGTCATTATTTGTCTTCGAGATGATCATCGGTTTCCGGTCGCAGAATACCTCCGCAGGGTTCGCATCCCCGAAGACATGGAGGCCGAACTCGTCAAGCCTCTCCAGACCGAGCATCTCTTCGTCAAAGAGCTTCGCCCTGAAGAGCCGGGAAGGAGAGAACGATTCCTCGACCAGCTCGTAATAGCCCCTCTGGATCTCCTTCCACCGCTTCATGTAAGGGTCGTCCATCTCATCGGGCAGGACACGGTTCACGAAGATCGCGTCCACCATGTAGCCGAACAGGCTCATGTACGTGTAGGCCCGCTGCGCCTCGCGTATCACCATCTTCTCGAGGTTGACCACGAAGCGGACCGTGGTTATCCTGCTGTCGGTCAGCAGCTCACCTATGCCGTCGAGGGCGAGGATGAAGCTGCGGATGTCTTCGAAAACCCCCTCGTCGGGCAGATTGAAGCCGAGGGCTTTCTTTGTGACGGGACGGGCAATCTTGACGACCTGCCGTTGGATGGGGAATATCTTCTTCAGATACCAGTTGAGCACCTCGGGAAAGCTCAGCAGGCGGACCGTGGATTCGGTGGGAGCGCAGTCGAGGATGACGAGGTCATAAGGCCCCTTCCCGATAGTATCTCTTGACGAGGAGGAGGCTGAAAAGCTCCTCCATGCCGGGGAATATCGAAAGCTCCTCCGCAACGATATTGTCCATGCCCCTCGATTGAAGGGTGGAGCTGATGAACTTCTTTATGTTGCCCCAGTTCTTCAAAAGCTCATTTCGCGCGTCCACCTCCTGTCCGAAAAGGTTTGCCGCCTATGGGCACGGGCTCCGCCGCGAGCTGAACGTCAAAACAGTCTCCGAGACTGTGAGCCGAATCGGTACTCATCACGAGCGTCTTCAGCCCCAGCCTGCTTGCCCTGAGCGCCGTTGCCGCGGCTATGCTCGTTTTTCCCACCCCCCCTTTGCCGGTGACGATGATGATTCTCATGGTCAATCCACCTCTCTCTTGGCCCTCTTATTCGTCGGACAACTCTATCTTGTTCAAACGGGGAGCCTCGTCCTGCGGCCCTGTCTTGCCCCCGAGGAAGTGATTGAGCATGATCCGCGAGATGTTGTTCATCTCCCTTACCCTCTCGAGCCTCTCCATGAGAAGCCTGGACGCAACCCGATCTTCTCCTTCGTATTCCTTTTCGCCCTGTCGAATGGCCTCAAGGCTCCTATCGATGGCCTCTTCCGTCATCTCGAGCCTTCTGCGGGCCCTTTTGCGCATGTCTTCCAGGAAATCCACCCACAGGCGCGGATTCATCTCGTAGAACTTCTGCTTCCCCTTCCTTCTTCGACCACGCCCGCGCAATGATCTTCCTCTCCTCGAGCAAACGAAGGTAGAGGCTCACGGTTCCCTTTGTGAGCGAGAGCTTCTCGCATATCACAGGAATCGAGACAGGCTCGGGGCTCAAATAGAGCAGGGCAAGAATCCTCGCCATGCCGTCGCTCAATCCGAAGAGGTCGCTTATCTGGGCGGCGTGCTCGATGCAGATGTCCTGGGCCTTCTGAAAATTCTCGTTCATTCTCGACTCCATGGGCAATTACTGGGGTTCAGCACCCCCTCCAGTGGCAAAGCCACCGGAGCCTCCCCGCTCACCCTCGCTTCGCCAGTTATTGGGGTTCAGCACCCCCTCCACTGGCAAAGCCTGCCGGAGCCTCCCCGCTCACCCTCGCTTCGCTCAATTACTGGGGTTCAGCACCCCCTCCAGTGGCAAAGCCACCGGAGCCTCCCCGCTCACCCTCGCTTCGCTCAATTACTGGGGTTCAGCACCCCCTCCAGTGGCAAAGCCACCGGAGCCTCCCCGCTCACCCTCGCTTCGCTCAATTACTGGGGTTCAGCACCCCCTCCAGTGGCAAAGCCACCGGAGCCTCCCCGCTCACCCTCGCTTCGCTCAATTACTGGGGTTCAGCACCCCCTCCAGTGGCAAAGCCACCGGAGCCTCCCCGCTCACCCTCGCTTCGCTCGGACAGGTCTTCTCGGCCGCTGCGTTCAGCCAGTCCAGTCGTCAATCGATCGTTATCCGCTTGATCTCGGCTTTCTCCTCCGCGCTCGAGTCGAGAAGCCTCAAGAGGGCCGTACGCCTCGTCATGATCGTGGAAACGGCCTTCATCCTCTTTATCTTTTCCCGAAGGTATTTCGCCATGAGCCTGTCGTAGTCGTCGAATTCCGCCTTGCCCGATTCAAGAAGGCCCTCGCATTCGGCCACATGGCTCTCGAGTCTGCTCCTCACCGCCTCTATCTTCGACCGGACGTTCCTGAGAGCCATCTTCTCCACGTCGGGGCTAAGCTCATATCCGACTCTTCCGGAAGCCCCGGCCGCGCTCTCGACCACGAGCTCCTTCTTCAACAGGGAACCGAGACCCTTGCGGACCTCTTTCGAGCCGAGGCGCGCTCTCGCTGCTATCTCTTCTTCGGCGAGAGGCCTTTCCGCTATCGCGAGCACGGAGACGATCACGGGCCTTTTGTCAGATATCTCCAGCGTCTTCAGGTTCTCTCCGATGTTCTCCACTATTTTCTCTTGAACCTTCACAAGGTCTCTATGCATGGCACACCTCTCAATCTCGTGTCTTTCATATTATGTTTGAAACGTTTCATACATATAATATTAGTTCGCCGCGGTGCCATTGTCAAGAACTATTTTGAAGGATTTTGAGAGAAGAAAGGGATGAGGCTGCCAGGCAGCCGGTCTAGAACCAATAGGAAAACAGTCCGGCCATCCAGGACAGGAGACGGTCGGCGAGCGGACGGGACTTCCATGCATGAAGCATGATCTCATCAGACTGACGCAGGTCCTCGTGGAACATCTTCTCCATTCGCTCCCCGAAGCCGGCATCGAGGATCGCGGCGTTCAGCTCGTAATCCCTCACGAAGCTCCAGCGCTCCAGGTTGGTCGAACCTATCGTGGACCAGAGGCCGTCGATCACCGCGGTCTTAGCGTGGAGGTTCGGACCGCGGCGCTCGTAAATGCTCACGCCCGATTTGAGGAGCTTCGCGTAATTGGATTGACCGGCCAAAAGGACGCTCGAGAGATCGGACCTCCCCGGAAGGTCCAGCCTTACGTCAACGCCTCTCCGGACCGCTCGGCCGAGGGCGTCGACGAGCGTCTCATTTGGGGCGAAATAGGCCGCAGTAATATCGATGGAGTGGGCTGCCCGTGCAACGGCCGAAAGGTACATCAGATACGCGAGCGAAGTCCCTTCCGTCGGGCCGCTCGCGATAGCCTGTACGAGCGCCTGCCCCTTCGCTGCCACGAACGGGAGGTAATTGCGGGGGGTTGGCCCCCGGCCTTTCTTGGTTAACCACGTGTGGAGGAATACGCGCTGAAACTGGGCGACGGCGGGGCCCTCGATCATTACCTCAGTGTCGCGCCACGGTCTCCCTAGTTTTCGTTCGAGGCCCAGCGAGACCAGCGAGCTGCTATAGACATCGCTGATGTTTATACCCCCGGTGAAGGCCGTTTCGCCATCTACTACCAGAAGCTTCCTGTGATCCCGGTGCAGCGGCCACCCCGTCCGACCGACGTGATTGAAATCGAGGATATCGATGCCCCCGGCAGCCAGACGGTCAAAAAAGGATTGTGGGGTGCTGCTGCTCCCGAAGCTGTCGTAAATCAGGTTCACCTGCACTCCCTCTTTCCGCTTCTCGAGAAGGGCCCCGGCGAATTCCTGGCCCACGCTCTCGCCCTCGAAGATGAAGGACTCGAGGTTGATGTTGTCCTTGGCCTTCCTGATCGCCCTAAGCATTGCCGGGTAGGCGGCCGGGCCGTTCTCGAGGAGAGTAACGCTGTTCCCTGTCGTAAGCTGCATGCCTGTGAGGCGCTCCATCAGTGCGAGGTGTTCCATGAGGGGGCCTGAGCGGTCGAGGCCGGGAACGAGCTGTCCGAGCAGGACCTCGCTTTCCGTCGCACCGAGTTCCCGCCCGTCCGAGACAATCCTGACCTCTCTATCGACAATGACAGACTGATCTTTCAGATACCTGAATCCAGGCAGGGAGACGCAGGCTGAGGCGAGACATGCGGTGACAACGAAGGCAACGACTATTCTCCTGTCCCGTCTGCTCGTGGCCATACTCTGAATTTAGGCTGCAAAGCCTCCAGCTTCAATCGCTGCACGCGTCCCGTCTCAGAAGAGGTTCGCTCGGAGGCGCCGACGAGGCCATAGACCACGGGTTGTAGGCAGGCTTCCGGATAATGGGGATCACCAAGGAGACGTGGACGAGCTGCCCTCTTTCCTTGGGCGTATGGTCTCTAAGCGGCGGACGTGGTATCCGCGGATTGGGAGAAGCGATTCCCTCTTTGCCTCACCGGGCCCGGTCGAGCGCCTTCATGCGGAAATCCTCAAGCTTGGAATGTGCGCAACTTCGCTTAGCAGCGGCGGCGATAACCCCGATTTGCTCTTATTCTTCCTCGTCAACGCAACTCCCGGTGAGGACGATGAAAGCTTGAAGTGACATTCATTCGTTGGTGGATTCCACTTCAGGGTACACCGCCTTCCCCGGACTCTTTTCCGCTTGTAAAGCCAGGTGACCATGTAAGAACGTATGTAGAGGCGGGATGAACAGTAAGGCGGGAAGCAAGACTGAAAATCGGAAGGGCGTCCCCGAAGTTGCCCTGAAATGAACCTAAGACGCCGGTCATCTCAAAGAAGCCTGTGAGTACATAGCTGCCGATAACGGCGATGCGGCCGCCCGGCACGATCTCAGGCATCTTGAGGCGGCTCGCGTGTGGCGGGAAGGAAAAAGAGGGGGATATAGCCTCCACGGGCCCCGGGCAGTTTCTTGCAATAAACAAATTCAGGGCCCCCGAAGTTCGTCTTTTGGGGGCTCTGGATTCAACTTCAGTTTCATTTGTTCGTGATCCTGCCTACATGTCTCCTAAACCGTTAGGGTACCAGTGAGTTTCCCTTTCTACAGTGTACCAGTGAGCTTGAGTTTGGTTTGCCGCGAACCGGGAACTGCCAGAAACCTCCACACTACCTTGACCGTTAGAGGCCGTCCCCTCTTCATTACCGTACCCCTTATTGGCCATCTCTTGTGCACTGCCGTAGCCGGTGTTCGACGCCATTTCAGGCGGCATAGGGAGTCTGTACAGTTGCGCCTCTGAGCCGCTCAGCTCGTCAAGTCTGCTCAACTGCGTATTGCTGGTAGCCGTATTATCATAACCGGCCATTGCCACTCCCTGGGGAAGCAGGGTCAGCAGCGTAAGGCCCGCAAAAAACGCTAATGTCACCATAAACAGTCCCCTCATGGTACTCGCCTCCTTTCTTCCTGCTAGGGACTACAACCTAAGGCTTAGCACAATTGCACAATAACCGGAGCCATCGGTCTTGTCAAGGTCGGGCGAGGAAAGGATCATCGAATATGACCTGTTCCGGGCAGGTAGGCCGCGACGCGGAGTTTGCTGCGGGAACCAGAAGCAGTGGGCCGCGGGTCGAGAACTGCCGGGCGGGTCAGCTGAACCCGCCCTTGATCCGACAACAAAGATGATGCTCAGTTTTTCTTCGAAATCTTCACTCTCAGTAGCCGACTCCATATGCTTTCTTTGTAGGTGATCTATTGGAATGCCATCCTCCTGAAAGCATGTCTCGCGGTGCTTACCTTTTCCTGTAAGGGCTTGCATCCGTAAATGCGGAAACGGGGCATGGCATGATTGAATCAATCCTTCGGTTTTTGTACGGATCTTTGGAAGCGTTGGGATACGCTGAGCCCATCCATCCTGCGGTGACGCACCTGCCCATCGGCCTCATTTTCGGCGCATTCCTGTTCGGAGCGCTCTCCTTAGCGCTGAGGCGGCAGCCGATGCGCGATGCCGCCCGTTACTGCGCTGTCGCTGCTTTCGTATTCCTCTTCATCAATGCCGCCTTCGGCTACCTCGATTGGCAGCACTTCTTTGCAGGCGGCTGGCTACAGGCCATCAAGATCAAGCTCGTCCTTGCGGGTCTACTCGTGATCCTGCTCGCCGCGGCGCTGGTGACGGACCGCAAAACCTCATACGCCGGACCGCGCGCCGTCCTGCTTTATGCCCTCTCTCTTATAGCCGTCATTGGCCTTGGCTATTTCGGAGGCACGCTGGTCTACGAGGGGAGGAGTGTTCCCGCGCCGAGGCAGTTTCGGGCAGGTGAAAGGGTCTTTTACGGCAACTGCAGCGGCTGTCACCCGTATTTCGGCAATATCGCGGACCCCGGCGCTCCCCTGTGGGGCGCGCCACAGCTCAAGGATTTCCCTGCGTTTCTCGACTGGATCCGCAATCCGCGGGTGGATAGCGGCAGGCCCGGCATCATGCCCCCCTTCTCTGCATCGAGGGTATCCAACGACCAGGCGAAGCTGCTCTATGACTACGCCGCCTATGCGGCGGCCAGGGTTGTGCAGACGGCACAAAGCGAGCCGGGCGGGACCATGGCGAAGACAGTCCCCGTCAGGACTGACGTCCGGAGCATTAATGACGGTCATACCCTTTTCGATATCAACTGCAGCGATTGCCACACGGTCGATAGCCTCAAGACGATTGTCGGGCCTGGGCTGAAAGGCCTATTGAAGCGGCCGACCCTGCCCGTGAGCGGCCGTCCTGCAACGCCCGAGAACGTCTACCGGCAATTGCGGGAACCGTACAAGAACATGCCGTCCTTTGCGCAAAAACTGACCGATGACGACGTCTTCAATCTCATCGCCTTTCTCAACACGCGGTAGAGCAAAGGAGCGTTTTAGTGGTTACTCTTAATAATAACAGTGAGGGACGGCTTGACGCTATTAGACGTCTGCGGCAACCGGTCGGTCTGTCCCTCGATCTCGCAAGTCATGGGAGGAATTATGGACAGGAGAACCTTCTTGAGAAACGTCGCTCTCGGAACCGTGGCTGCGGGGGTCGCAGGCACCGCTGCCGCCGCGGAACATTACTTCCCCGTGAAGGTCGACCAGAGCCTCTTCGAGACCATCAACAAGGCGAAAAACCCGTCGAACGAGACCCCCCTGGAGAAATCTCACGTCCCGGTCATAAGTGCTCCCCGCACGGTCAAGGCCGGCGAACCGTTTGTTGTTGAGGTCGCTATCGGCGAGGTCCTTCATCCCATGGGGCCGACCCACTGGATCGAATACGTAGCCCTCGACATAGGCAACGAGCCCGCCGGCAGGATAGCATTTCAATCCAAGGGATACCTGAGCCCGAAAACGACTTTTATGGTCACGCTGCCAAAAGAATCAGCCCCTTCCGGAAAAGTGACGCTCGTTGCGCATGAGCGGTGCAATCTTCACGGCTACTGGGAGGGCAGCCTCGATATCGCCGTTACGTGACCCGCTTTACCCGGAAGCGTAGAGGGGCCGCAGTCGGACAAGAACGGCCTTATGCCGGGCGTGAAAGTGGGGCGGCCCAGCGCGGCCGCATTTGCACCTTCCGGTCTGTGCTTGCAATGGCGCAAGTCTAATTCGCACCGTTACGGATGGGATCCATTCCCCACTCTCTTCTCTATTTTGCTTTTTGTCTATGCGTCAAACGGCTTGTGCCTGCCCGTTTAACTCTAATCCAAATAGATTGGTCAGGCCGATTTCCCGGATTCCGCCTTCTAAAAGGAAATCTTCTTTTCCAGGCGACTGGCTTCATTCAAACTTGATCCGACGGTGCACAAGAAGCCTCTCTCCGTCGTCATGAGTGCGGGCATCGATGGCTCGTCTGCGCTGGGTCATATTGAACGAATCCGCAAAGGGCATCGCCCCAAGAAAGGTTCAAAAACCGGTTGTCTGCAGGGGCGAGGTGACGGAAGAGGCCCTTGCGAGATGCGTGGAGCTTGGCAGCACCATCGCCGAGGGTGTCAACGCAGGGATATCATAGATTAATGTGAGGGGCCGCTGAAAGCGGCCCCTCGTTTTGTTTTGAAAGAATGGGTGATTACCTAGTTCTCGTTAACCGGGCCAGACGTTCCTCCAACGTCAGCCGCATAGCTCCGCAGGCACCCGAGTAGTTCGATCCGTACCGGTCTTAGCCGTGCTTATACGGGTCATAGCCGTAGAAGTGCGGGTCATAGCCGTAGTATGGGTCATAGCCGTAGGCTGGTTCGTTCATGGACGTTTTCACGCCGGGAATCACCGAAGAGGCAACCATCCTGCCGTTCTTCTTGGTATAGGTGATCCGAACGGTCTGCCCGGCCTTGACCATATCGAGTGTCGCCACATCGGGCACGTCGAAAAGCCACTGGTCTTCCTGCCCCTTGACGAGCATGGTGTGATCCGTTTTGTTAACCGACACAACCTTAGCGGTGAGGGTCAGCGCATTCTCCGTCGGCTCCATCTTCTTTTCGTTTACCGCACCCAGGTTTTGGGCCGAGTCGTGGTCTCCGGTCATGGCGTTCTCTGCGAACCCGGCCAGTGAGAAGCTCAGCACCATCAATGACGCTACCAGAAATGTGTACAAACTCTTCATGACACTTGCCTCCTTTTACGGAAGACTGATAGCAAACTCTCCCCTCATTTCAATCAGCCTTGCCTTCACTCAAGGCACGGCCGATGGTTCATCGAAGCCCTACGGGCACATTAGAGCATATGCCTGTCTCTTCCCTTCGGAAAACGCCGAAGGAGAACACTACCAACCAGAAGGATTCCCACGCCCTGGCGGCCTCGAAAGCCGCATCCGCCTCCCAAAGGAGAGGATGGAGGAGAAGATTTCCTGCGCCGGAATGGAGAAAGAAAACCGGGAATATCCCGTGCGCTTGCAAAACGGGCGCTCCCATTGCCAGTGTAAGTCGGGGAGGCAAGGCTTTCAATTGGAAACAGTGTAAATCCCACCCTTGACAAAAAAGGAACAGACGGTTGCGTTTCAATTGGGTTATGAGTATATACCCTTAATGTAACTTGGATGGAGGGAATGCACTCGCTCTTATCAGGCGAGCGAAGCGAGCTCTGAGCGGGGAGGCCCGCTGGCTTTGCCACTGGAGGGGGCGCTGAGCCAATACGGCACGACGAGCGAAGCGAGTTTGAGCGGGGAGGCTCCGGTGGCTTTGCCACTGGAGGGGGCGCTGAGCCATCGGCAGACGAGCGAAGCGAGTCTCTGAGCGGGGAGGCTCCGCTGGCTTTGCCACTGGAGGGGGCGCTGAGCCCAGCGGCAAGACGAGCGAAGCGAGTCTCTGAGCGGGGAGGCTCCGGGGGCTTTGCCACTGGAGGGGGCGCTGAGCCCCAATAACTGCGAGCCCCAATAATTGCCTGCGCTCCAAATAACTGCTTCTAGCCCATCGACAGGTGCGTCGCCATCTCAGACAACTCAATCTCCTTCTCGCCACCTTTTTCGAGCTTCAGGACCTTGCTGCCGAAATCTTTCGCATCTATCTTGTTCTTGACCCATCGGCTCCAGGCCTCTTTCTGAGATGAGACAATAGAATCGAAGTCTCGCGACGGATCAAAACGGGACAGGGCATCGTCCTCTATCCACACACAGTAGGTGCACCTCTTCCGGCCCCCTTCAGAGACAATGTAGAAGTACTGGAAATGGCTGCTTGCCGGCTTCAGCCCGTCTTCAATCTGGTAATCCTTGTAGGACCATCGGTTTTCCATTCTTCTCACCTCCTCCAACGCGATGCGCGTCGTGAAGCACTTTTGGACATCAGGATAAATGTAAGACCCAAGGAGAGACAAGTCTCGTCGGATCAATCCGACGCGCTTCCGAAAAAGGGATCGAGAGGGCCGCTGCCACGCGGCATACGAGCACGTGAACGAGGGCGGACTTCGTGGTCTGCCGATGGCCGAAGAGCCTCCTCTCCGCGGCCGGGCCTCGCCCCCTTTTTTTCGTGAGAACTCCGCCGGAACGTGCTAAAAGGAAGAACGAGATAGGGCGGCATGAAACTAAGAGAAGGCCAACGCCGACAGGATTGACCCTGCATCCGGCCAGTTGGTCTGAAATCCTAAGAGGAGGTGGCTCACCGATGGATTATGGCAAGATTGCTTACGAGGATAGGCATAAGCTCAGGGAGCACGGCTTCGAGATCTTGAACAAGTTCGACTTCAAGTACGCCCCGATCGGGTTCAAGTTCCTTAACGCCGAGGCTGACCTAAAGGGATTGGCGCTCGAGCCGCTGGGCGAGCGGATGGCATGGTGTCAGATGCTCCCGGAAGCCCAGAAAGGAAGAGCCTTTTATGCGAAGGCCGAAGACCAGTTCTGCGAGCCCGGTATCTTTCTCACCGGCCATGGCGAACTGGAGCCCATCGCGGCGGGAGGCCGCATCGGCCCTCCCTTCGAGATCTACGGCGATGAGCGCGCAAACAGGAGGATTTACAATCATATCTATCGCCTCGCGCCCGGCACTGTCTTCTGCACCTGTTTTGCCCCCCTGGACAAGCTGACCTTCGACCCGGATCTCCTCATCATAGTATGCGACGCCATGGACCAGACGGAAAGGGTCCTGAGGGCTGCCCAATACGACACTGGCGACATCATCACGAGCAAGATGACCCTCGTGATGGGCTGCAACTGGATATTCAACTACCCGTATGTCACAGGGGAGATCAACTATGTGACCACGGGCATCGGCTACGGCATGAAGATGTACAAGCTCTATCCGCCGGGCGGCCAGATCATCTCGATCCCCTGGCACCACGTCGACAGGGTCATGAGGAACCTGGCGGAAATGCCCTGGACCATTCCAGGCCATACTGACCAAAAGGAGGAGTTCTACAAGACGGCTCACGCGAGATTGGGGGTAGAACAGATCATATGACCGTTCCGGTGAAGGGGGAAAGGGGGTGTCAGCCCGGCCGGCCGGACCAAGCCAACCGGCCGGGGGAGCAGCCGGCGCCTCTTCAAGACTTCCGTCGAAAAAGTCTCCCTGTGCCAGGCCAAGCGCACCTGGGAAAAGTCCCGATAGGGGGCGGCCACGCATTACCTCCTCGTGGCAGCCGAGCCAAAAGAAAAGCATCGCTCCTCATTCCGGCCCTCACCCCCCCCAACCCCCACGCTGACGCTAAGGGGGCTTCGTTATTCGTGCCGGAATCGTCGCGAGCTTTTCTAAGTTGTTCTCGGCAATGCACGAGTCGGTAATGCGCGCCCGCCCTTTGTTTTCTCCGTTCGATACGGAGGTGATGAAGAATAAGGTTCTCAAATGCGCTTGGCCTGCCCCTATACCTTGATCCATCGACGGTTCAGGGCGTAGTAGAGAAGGAGCCCCACCAGATAGGCCACCCCCATGTTCCACATCGCAATGCCACCCGTGACGAGGAGAACGAAGAGATTCTCTCTTTTCAATCTCACGTCCCGGACCACGAGGGCCAGCTCGACGCCCGCGAAAAAGAGGATGACCCCGAGAACGGAACTGGGAAAGAACTGGAGGATGACGGACACCGAGTCACCCAGGAAAAGTCCCGTGAAAAGGACGATCAGGCCCAGCATCACGAGAGCCCCTCCTGTCCTCGCCCCGAAGCGGATGTGGCCCGCCATGCCTCCTGCTCCGTGGCACATGGGAATGCCGCCGATGCAGGCAGCGATGAGGTTCATCACGCCATGATGGACGCTCACCTGCCTGGCTGTCACGGGCCTGTCGGGAAAGTACTGGTTGTTCTCGGCAACGGTGCCGATGACTGCATTGCCCAGGGTGAGGGGAGCCTGAGGAAGCCCCAAGATGACGCACCCGGCAAGGAGCTCGCTCCAGGACATGCGCGGGATCCCCACGTGGGGCAAACGAAACCTGATTGAAATGTGGGACAGGTCCGCCAGCAGCGCAGGTTTCTGGATGAGGGCGAGAACCACCCCGTAGGCGAGAAGGATGAGCATGGCGGGGTATCGCCTGCTGTTCAGGAGAAGGAGGGCGAGGATGGCGGCTCCAATGGCAAGCAGCGGTTCCTGCTTCATCATGTTCAGCCCCTGCACCATGAAACTCAGACCCAGTCCGAGCATGATGCCCCGCACTACGGGCTTGGTCGTGATCTTGTGAATCCACGTCACGGCCCCGGTGGCCCCCATGAGGAGCCAGAAGAAACCCGTGAAGATCCCCGACCCCCAGATCATTCCCTGGGTGACGGTGCCCGCATGGGCGATCGCCATTCCACCGATGGCTTTCATGGGCTGGACCGGAACAGGCGTCCTGAAGTAGAGCCCGACAAATATCTTGAAAAGCCCGAAAGCGACGAGAATGCCCACCGGATCCATCTTGCTCAACGTGATGTAACCGACGACAAAGGGGATGAGCGTGCCCAGGTCGCCGAAGGCGCCCGCAAGCTCCATCTTGTTATAGTCGTTGCCCCACAATCTCACCGGCTTCACCCCGGGCCAGGAATAAAGAAATAGTATCAACTGACGGCCCGGTTAGTCCAGAGATTCCTGGGTGGGGCCCAAGCCGACTTACCGGCCTTCAGCAAGTGAAGATGTCCCTCCGGCCTTTCGCTTCTCCTATTACAGCAAATAGGTGGGCATTTTGAGCAGGTGGTATGATTCAATTGTCAAAGAGCGAAAAGCCAACCGGCTATGTTAAGGGAGGCGGGTGAGCCCCCACGGATAGACGCGCCGCTCCCTCCTCAGTTGACGAAAGTGGACGTTTCTTGATTCTCGAAAATCATGGCCTTCCTCTATATCGCGGCGTAAACAGGGGAAACATGGAGAATGTGCCTCCCCTTCCCGCATCTCCCGACACGCGTGCCGTATGCTCGTCTTTCCCAGTGATATCAAGGGACGGAAGCCTGATGCCACCCTCCTGAAAAAGTTGACGAAAGTGGACGATTCTTGACTCCCGGCAGCGTTTACCCGTATCCGCCCTGACCTTTCGCCGGCGTTTCGAGTGAAGGCTTACCCAATGAAAATCCTCGTCCCGCAATGGCCTTACTAGTGAGGCAATCGGGTCCTTCCCCATCATGGAAAGAGTTTCTCACCTTACGGAAGGGGTGTCAAAGTAGCGTATGGAAAGTAGCGTATGAAAGGTAGCGTATGGAAAGTAGCGTATGGAAAGTAGCGCAAAGCACTTTTTTCACATGAGCAAAAAAATCACAGGCGGAAGTGGGGCGGCGGTTTCAATTCTGAATTGAACAATTGAATGTCCCCGACCCCCGCGGACGAAATGCTGACAATCGGCGAAGACTTAGGTCTTCGCAAATTCACCTGCCTTAACGTAACAAAATTGATTGACCTTTATTTCGGCAGAGGGTCATTATCTATCCTGCTTTTTCTTGAAAAAGAAAAGGAGGAAGAAAATGATCGAGACAGAGCCGACCCCCCAGGAGCCAGTCAAGAGTGAACGTGGCGTACCCCGTGAGCAGCATCGCGCACAAAGTTCGATCGACCATGTCCTCGAGCGGCTCTCCCCCCTGGACCTCCCCGCCAAGGAAGAGTTCGAGCGCTACCTGCGCCACAAGGCGCGGCTGAACCACAAGCCGAGCACCCTCGACAACTCCTTCACCTCCGTCCGGTACTTCCTTGCCTTTTACCAGCGGTCCGGCAAGCGTGATCTTACGGATCTCGAGCGTTCCGACCTCGAGGCCTTCATCGAGCACGAGCAGGATCGAGGCATGCACATCTCCACGGTGAAGATGCGGATGGCCTCCCTCATCGCCTTTCTCCACTTCCTCATCGGAGAGAACCTCATCCCCGGCACCGCGCTGAAGAGGACGATCCGGCTCAAGCTCCCCAACACCCTCCCCCGGGCCATCCACCCGAGGGACGTGCGCAAGCTCCTCTCCGTTGTCCACCACACCCGGGACCGGGCCCTCATCCTGCTCCTTCTGCGGACCGGCATGCGGATCGGGGAAGCCCTCGGCCTCACCCTCCGTGACCTCGATCTCCGGGACCGGAAGGTCCATCTCTTCCAGGGAGAGAAGAACAGTCAGGGGAGGGTGGTCTACTTCTCTGACGACGCCCTCTTCGCTCTCAAGCGCTGGCTCCGTCGGCGAGATGGCGCAAAAGAGTTCCTGTTCTACGGCCACGGCAACAGGCCGCTTTCGTACAGCGCCGCGCTGAGCCGCTTCAAGAAATACCTCGCGCGGGCAAAGCTCACCGAGAAGGGGTACACGGTCCATTGCCTTCGCCACACCATGGCTTCCGAGCTGCTCAATGCCGGCATGCACCTGGAGTGCCTCCAGGAGCTTTTAGGACATCAGGACATCGAGGTGACCCGCCGCTACGCGAGGCTGACCGACAAGACCCGGAGGGAGGAGTACTTCCGGGCCATGGCCAAGATCGAGAAAGGAGAAATCGATGGAGACTACCGATAGCTACCGGCGATCGTTGAAGAGAAAGAACTATTCTCCCCGGACGGTGAAGACCTACCTGCACATCCTCACGCGCTTCGTCGCGTGGCTTCCGGTCCCGCTTTCCTCGGTGACCCGCAGGGAGATGGGAGCCTACGTGGACCACCTCCAGCGCCGGCGCCTCGCCCCGAAGACGATCACGTGCTACCTCCAGACGGTGAGGCTCTTCTTCGATTACCTCATCGATGAAGAAGGGATGGCGATGGCCAATCCCGTCGCCAAGATATCGATCCGTCTTCCGAAACCGCTGCCCCGCCATTTGAAGGACGGAGAGGTAGCGACCCTCCTCTCCGCCGTCACGAAAGCGCGCGACCGGGCGATGTTCATGCTCATGCTGCGCTCGGGCCTCCGGGTCGAGGAGGTCGCCCGTCTCACCGTCGATGCCATAGAGTACGAGAGGAGGCAGCTCTTTGTGGCGAGCGGCAAGGGCGCCAAGGACCGCATGGTCTACCTGAGCGACGATGCCTGCGCGGCCCTTCGCGCCTACCTGGAGAAGCGATCCTCGAAGGCGAGAGCCGTCTTCCTCGTCGAGAAGGGGCCCATGAGGGGCAAACCGATCTCCGTCCGGGGCATCCAGAAGAGGATCGAATACTATGCGCGCATAAGCGGCGTCAGGGCCTCCTGCCATTCGCTGCGCCACACCATGGCCACCCAGCTTTTGAACGCCGACGCTCCTCTCTCCTCTATCCAGGACCTTTTGGGCCACAGCCACATCACGACGACCCAGCGTTACTGCCGCGTGGCCAACCTCAAGGTTCGGCGCGACTACTACGGCGCCATGGAAGTGGTGCTCCAGCGGATGCAGGCCCTGGAGGAGGACGAAGGGGATGCCCGTACGAGGAGCGGCAAGGAGCGTGCCGCATGCCCGCGTCGTGAACCCGTTCTTCTCGCGCAGAACACCCGTGAGGAGCGGACGCGTCCCGGAGAAAGGAGTCCCGCATGATAAAGAGCAACGACCAATGGGAGGCGTTGATTGAGGAGATCACTGTCGACGCCGACGGCGAACAGCTCTGGGCCTTCAGGCAGGTGCTGGAGGACGAGTGTACCCTGCCGCGGGAGGCCTTCGTCGTCGGGGAGCCGGTGACCGTGGTTGCCATCGACTACGACGGGAATGAGCGGCGGGGATTGACTGCCCGCTGCCGGCGGGAGGACGGCTCCGAACACGTGATCGCCGCGTGCGATCTCCTCTTCCCGCGGGGCACGACGGCCGCCCGGTACGTGGCGGCCTACCGCCGATGGCTCGGGATCGAGCCCTACCCCCGAGGCGGCGTCTTCTTGCGCACGGCGAAGGATGATCTCGACCTGGCCGGGGATCTCACCCTTATCGCCCTTGCCGTGAAGGGAAACGCCGTCTCCTGCCGCATCCCGGGAAAGGGCCTCGTCGCCCTCCGGGCAACGCGGTTTTGGGATGCGGCGCCGGGAGAGCTCCTCACCGTGACGCCGCGCACGACGTGGCGCCGCAAGGGACGTCTCCATCTCTCCGGGGAGATCAGAGCGCGGCGCCTCGACGTCGCCGCCTTGGACCTCGTGCCCCTTGCCCTCGAAGACGAGTGCCTGTGGGACCCGAAGGAGCACTATTGGGGGGAGCCGCACGAACCGATGGAGGCGTGGGCGGAGCCGATCATCGAGCAAGGCCCGCGGCCTGCCTATGAGATGGAACAGGTCGTCCCCGGCAAGGACCATGACGGCCCTCACCCCATCCTTGATGCGGTCGAGCTCAAGGAGGCCGGCGATTACGGGGAGGCCCGCCGCCGGCTCATGAACCTCCTCTCGGCGGATCTCCGCTGTCTCGACGCCCACGCCCACCTGGGGCGCTTCATCTTCGCTCACCATCCGGAGATGGCCATCCGCCACTACGAGGCAGGGGTAAGGATCGGGGAGCTCTCCTTCGGGAATGGCTTCCGCGGTCTCCTTCCCTGGGGGCACCTCAACAACCGCCCCTTCCTCCGCTGTCTCCACGGCTACGGCCTCTGCCTATGGCGCCTCGGCCGGCTGGACGAAGCGGGAGAGGTTTTTACCCGCCTGCTCTGGCTCAATCCTACGGACAACCAGGGCGCGCGCTTTGGGCTCTATGATGTGAAAGAGGGAAAGGCCTGGCATGAATAGGGAGTCAAAAGACACGGCAACGGCATGTGCAAATATGGAAAGCCGTGCCGCCTTCCCACATTTGCACATTGCGGCAACGGCGGAAAACAGTTACAATAGAAAGAACCAATGAATTGTCTTGACAGCGGTACTGCGAAAAAAGGATACTGGAAAATGGCTTGTAACTAGCCAATATAAAAAGAAAAAGCAGAATTTGTTACGGAAAGCACCTG
>CAVVNC010000022.1:0-20618 GCA_963749525.1 uncultured delta proteobacterium | reverse complement strand
AGGGGTCGGGGCTCCGTCGCCGGTCCAGCCGCGCAGAGCGTAGTACCGGTCCAGGAATTCCTCCATCTCTCTTACCATCTCACCCTCGCCGGGCGCGCCGAGGGTATGGAGCGGCTCGTTGAGCATACGGGAAGGCAGCCTGTCGTCTTTCCGGCCGAAACCCTCACGTACGTTGAAGGCACGTTCGAGGTTGATGATCCTTTCCCCCAGCTTCCGGAGGAAGTCCGGGTCGGCAAAAAGCTCGACACCCGTTGCCGCGGCCAAAAGGCTGCCGAAGTTACCGGGGTACCATCCCCAGCCTTTCGAGAATGCGCAGAGGATGCCCACTTCGCCGGTCGCTGTGCCGTCCTGATTTCCGATGACGATGTCCGCGTTCTTTGCCTCTTCGAACCGGTTGATCGGCCTCGGGAAGGCACCCCGAAGACCTCTTGCGCCGCGTACCCGTAACAGTGGCTCCCCCCGATGTTCGACGTCGCGTAGTTAAACCCGTGGGACTTGGCGCCCCTCGGTTCGTAAGCGGGCAGCTCCATGCCCTTGGCGTGGATGGCATACGCTTCCGCCCCCCTCCCGATTATCCGGGAGGCCCTCACCACGCCCTCTGCGAGGATGCTGCCGAACCCCTCTCTGAGCCCGATCTTCCGGATGAGCTTGACCATGGTCTGATGGTCTCCGTAGACGAGCTCCATGCCGTCCGTGTCTTTGCGGTCGATAATCCCGTGTTCGTAAAGCTCGTAAGCGAGGGCTACACTGTTCCCCGCGCTGATCGTGTCTATGCCGAGGTCGTCGCAGAGCTGGTCGGCCCGTATGCTCGCTTCGATGGATGTGCTGTCGATCGGCGCGGTGAAGGCCCATATGGACTCATACTCGGGTCCTTCGCTATAGGCGCCGGCATAGGGCCCCGTTTTCACGCGGTGCGCCTTGCCGCATCGGGCCGAGCAGTTGTAACAGCCGAAATCGCCAGTCCTCAGCTTCCTGTATTCCTCGCCGTATATCTTCGCGCAGTCCTTCAATTGGCCATAGCGGAAATTGCGGGTCGGGAAGATGCCTATGGAGTTGGTCACGTTCTGGGTCGCCGTGGTGCCCCATTCCTTGTGCTCCCTGAACTGGCCGCTCTCCCGAAAGAGACGCGCCTGTTCGGAAGCGAGCTTCTTGAATCCCTCGGGATCGGAGACCCTTACGTTGCGTCCCGTGGTGATCGCGATGGCCTTCAGGTTTTTCGAGCCCATCACCGCCCCCACGCCGCAGCGGCTCGCCGTCCTTCTGCCGCTCACGATCGCGGCATACCGCACGAGCCGTTCTCCCCCAGGCCCGATACAGGCGACCCGCGTCTTGTCGCCGTGGCGCTCAACGAGCATCTCCTGAGTCTTAACCGTATCCTTCCCCCGGAGATCCCCCGCGTCAAAGAACTCGCACCCTGGGAGTCATGTGGAGATATACAGGACTCTCGGATTTTCCCTCGACGATTATGGAGTCGTACCCGGCGAAGCGAAGCCAGGCCCCGAAATCCGCCCCAGCGACCGAGCGGGCGTATCCGTCGGTGAGAGGGCTCTTGGTGCAGACCATCCAGCGTGAAACTGACTGAGCCTGGGTGCCGGCCAAGGGCCCGGCCATGAAGATGAGTCTGTTCTCCTCGCCCAGGGGATCGACTCAAGGCCGCTGCTCGCTGTAGAGCAGTGCGGCGCCCAGGCCCCTTCCTCCGACGAAGAGTTCGCAGAGTGCGGGAGGGATGGTCTCGACTGCTGCGGTCCGCCGGCTAAAGTTGACGCGCAGAAGACGTTGTTCGTAAGGCATCGCTTGCCCCTCCTTCGGGTGTGCGAACCGTGCCCGGTTTCATTCGATGGAACGAGGATAGCATAGAAAATGAAGCCGGTCATTGTGTCATCTCGGGCATATAGCTAAGAGAAGAGGGGCTCACCCATGCTCGCCGGGGATGAAGACGAGAAAGCAGATCCAGCTCACGGGAAGGGCAGTGCCCGCAGCTGCGGAGTAGGTAGAGAGGAGGGTGTGCTGCCGGACCATCCACCCCACGAAGAGGAAGAATGAGGCCGAGGCCGCTGAGCCGGTGATGACGCCGGACAACAGGCGACGGGCACCTGCCTGGCCGCCTCCCTGTGGGAGAAGACGGCCATTATCGAGGCGAAGACAGGGAAGGGCGACAGAAGGCCGCTCCACCGGGCTCCGAGAAAGAGCGCACATTGCGTGATGGGGAGCACCATTAAAGCGGCGCTCGCCATGCGCAGAGGAATATCCCACCACGACACGGACCCGGGCAGCGGCGTCTGAGGAGGGGCGGCCCGCTACGGTCCGGGCCGCGAAAATGGCCGCAATGGCAAGAAGGAAGGAGACGGCCGGGCCGGCGGAGAGGCGCGCCAGGAATGATGCGCACAGGAGATATGCGACGATCCCGGCGATCGCCGCGAAAGCCAACGCCCTTCCGGGCGACGAGGACGTACGCCAGGCAGAAGCCTGCAACGGCCACGAGCCCGAGAAGGCCGGCCCGTGCCGCGCTGCCGGCAAATTCAGGTCCTTCCTCGAGGGCAAGAAAGATCGATACGGGCGCGGAGACGAGGGGCAGACCGGCGAGCCATCCTCCCAATGCCAGCCCGTACCGCCGTGCCGCGAGGGTGGCGATCGCTATGAGAACCGGGGTCAGGAGGAGCTTGAGGAAGATGGCCATAGTCTGACAATGGTCTACCACAGGCGGCCTCTCAATGTCCGTCACAAACCGCATAAACGAGCGAAAGCGAGGGTGATACAAGGAGGGAAGGATGGAAGGATGGGGAGGCTCCGGCGGCTTTGCCGGTGGAGGGGGCGCTGAGCCAACGGCAATGACGAGCGAAGCGAGTTTGAGGGGGAGGCTCCGGCGGCTTTGCCGGTGGAGGGGGCGCTGAGCCAACGGCAATGACGAGCGAAGCGAGTTTGAGGGGGGAGGCTCCGGCGGCTTTGCCGGTGGAGGGGGCGCTGAGCCAACGGCAATGACGAGCGAAGCGAGTTTGAGGGGGGAGGCTCCGGCGGCTTTGCCGGTGGAGGGGGCGCTGAGCCCCATAAATTGTGTCTTGCATGCGTGGACCGATACGAAGTAGACTCGAAGTTGAACCATGGGACCGCTTTCCGGGATTCGCTACGCTTGGGCCCTTTCCTTGGCATGCCTATGCCTCTTCGTCGTGGGGTGCGAAATAATCACCCTTCCGTACCACGTCACCAAGGGCGCGGTGCAGACCGCCGTATACGTGGTGAAGGGCGGCTACGA
The DNA here is from genome assembly GCA_963749525.1 of uncultured delta proteobacterium. GTDB lineage: Bacteria > Desulfobacterota > Syntrophorhabdia > Syntrophorhabdales > WCHB1-27 > CAVVNC01. The sequence goes on along the minus strand of CAVVNC010000022.1, from coordinate 17,368 downwards.
GCTGACGGCCGGCACGACGAAGGTGGTCTACCGGATCGGGACGTTCACCTACAAGGTGGTGAAGGCCCCTCTCGACTGGCCCCTCAGGAACAGTAGCATCGAGACAATCGACGGGGTCTCCCCCCAGGAGGCGATCAGGGAGGGGCGCGTGAAGACCGCCCCCTATACGGTGAAGGGCAAGACATACTACCCCATGTCAGTCGAGGAGGCAAAGACCTATCAGGCGACGGGCCTCGCTTCCTGGTACGGCTACGAGACCACCCGGCAAAAGCGTGGGGCCATGACGGCGAACGGGGAGGTGTTCGACCCGGAAGGGCTTACCGCGGCCCACAAGTTTCTGCCCCTGCCGACCCACGTGAAGGTGACGAACCTGGAGAACGGCCGGTCCGTCATCCTGAGGGTGAACGACCGGGGGCCGTTCCCGAGCGACCGCAACGCCGCTTCCGGGGAGCGCATCATCGACGTGAGCGAACGGGCTTCCAAGGTGCTCGGTTTTCACGACAAGGGGGTCGCGAAGGTCAGGGTGGAGACCATTCAGCTCGAGAAAGGATAGGGAGGATAGGCCCCCTCTAGGCGACAATGCCTTGCGGGGACTACGAAGTCAATTCTCGATAACGGATAGTCCGGCTGTTCTCTTTCGGATTCGCGCGAGAGGCTCTTGAAAAACGGCGGGAACCTCGTTACACTGGGTTCCTAAAGGCAAGTTGTCTGCTGCGCGAGGCGGCGCATGGTCTAAGTCGGACCGAGAAAGACGGCCGCCAAGGAGGGGTAATGAGCGTCGTGACACTGGTGGGAACGAAGGAGCGCAAGAAAGGGGTGATTCAATCGATCAAGTCTCTCGGGATCAACCCGGTCAGGGGCAAGGACGTCTTCGTCAAGCCCAATTTCAACACGGCCGACCCTGTTCCCGGCTCCACCCATAACGACACCCTGGAAGCCCTCGTGGAAGAGCTGTGGGCCATGGGCGCAAGGTCGATCAGCCTCGGCGACAGGAGCTTTCCGCCGACGCGGGAGGTGATGGAGGCGAAAGGTGTTCTCCCCCTGCTCGAGCGCCTTAACGTCACGGTGATCGATTTCGACAGCCTTCCGGAAAAGGACTGGGTCCTCGTAAAGCCGAAAGCGAGCCATTGGAAGGCGGGCTTCCGCGTGGCGCGGCCCGTACTTGAAGCGGAGTGCCTGGTCTCCACCTGCTGTCTCAAGACGCACCAGTACGGCGGGGTCTTCTCCATGTCTCTCAAGCTGGCGGTGGGCACTGTACCCACCACCCGCCAGGGTTTTTCGTATATGAACGAGCTTCATTCGTCGATGAGTCAGCGGAAGATGATAGCGGAGATCAACGTGCCGTTTACGCCTGCCCTCGTGGTGCTCGACGGTATCGACATTTTCACGGACGGTGGGCCGGTGACCGGAACGCGGGCAAGGGCAGACCTGTTCCTCGCCTCTATTGACAGGGTTGCCATCGATGCGGTGGCTGTGGCAGTGCTCAAGTCCCTGGGCAGCAACAACGCCATCATGAAGCCCCGCATCTTCGAGCAGGAGCAGATCGCACGGGCCGCAGAGCTGGGCCTTGGCGCATCCTCCCCAACGGAAATCGACCTCAAGGCCGCCGACGTTGAGAGCAACCCCTTGAGGGACCGGATAGCCGCCATTCTGGCTAAGGGATGATGCAGCTAAGGCGGGCGGGGCGCCTTGCGAAGAGCGCCTTGGCAGCCTCCCGTTTGGATGAAAATTACCACTTAAGAGCGACATCAAGATTTGTTTTTCCTACGATTCACATTTTTGTGATTTTGTCTTTGATTGTGTACTACAATATGTATATCCGAGAAAGCCTAGCAGGTCTGCTGCAAAGGGGGGAGCTTGGGTGCGAGAATCCCGATAACCCTTCTCTTCGCCATCATTTCGTTGGGCAGTAACGTCCTCGCGGCCGACCTCGGCCTTAACGACGCACCGCAGGGCTCCTTCTTCGGTGGCAAAGCCGCATACAGCCTCCTCCTCAGTGAGGATGCGACTGCCTTTGAACAATCGCCGGTCGAGGCCCCCGCATCCGCTGAAGGTGAGGTCCCTTCGCAGGAAAAGGATGCGACAGAAAATCTCTTCTCCCTTGATTTTCCGAAGCTTCTCCTGAGAGATACCTGGTACCTTCTGAGTTCTCCGGCCCGCTGGGACGTCAATGACTGGCTTAAGGTGGGGATCGGCACAGCGGGTGTCGCGGCAATGGCGCTGGCCGATAAGTCCGTAAGGACGCAGGTACAGCACATCCAGAATGGTTCCGCGAACGACGTGGCATCACAGATTCGCCAGTTCGGCGGCCCCTATTCATACGCGACGTTGGGACTCTTTTATGTCGGCGGCGAGATCTTCCATGACCCTCCCGCCAAGGCAGTCTGCATCGACGGCGCCGCTGCGACACTCGTCGCTTCCGGCATTATCACTCCCGCCTTGAAGTATGCGGTTGGGCGCGCCCGCCCGAACGCCGATCGAGGCACGCATTACTTCACGCCTTTCTCGAGCAGCAACGCCTCCTTCCCGTCGGGTGAGACGACCCAGGCCTTTGCCGTCGCGTCGGTGATCGCCGCGCACTACGACCCCCTCTGGGTAAGCGTCTCCTCTTACGGCGTCGCGAGCCTCGTCGGCATAGCCCGCATCTACGAGGACGCCCACTGGACTTCGGATGCGCTCGCAGGAGCCCTGATCGGCACCGCGGTGGGCACTGCTATCGTCCACTACAACGAGAAGAGACGAAAGGCTGACCAAGAGGGGACCGCCATCTTCATCATGCCCCTTATCTCCCCTCGCACGGCGGGTGTAGCGATCACCCTGGTGAGATAAGGGAGCTCTTGATTGTGAACGAGTCAGAGATAACGGACTGGGTACGACGGAGTTTGCCAGTTGAAAGAATGGACGAACGGAATCGCTCCGGAACAGTGGTCAGGGAGCGGTGCGATTCCTCCATGCGCTCATTCGGGACACTCATAATCGCCTCAGGGCGTGCTCCATGCGATCGAGGGCCTCTGCCAGGAGGCTCCTGGGGCAGGCGAAATTGAGCCTCACGAACCCTGCGCCCCCTTTGCCGAACTCGGCCCCGTCATTGAGGGCTACCTTTGCCTCCTTCAGAAAGAAGGCAGAGGCATTCCCGGGGATACCGGCACGGCTGCAGTCGAGCCAGGCAAGATAGGTGGCCTCCATCCGGGACATGCTGATATAGGGGAGCTTTTCACTGACGTAGCGGGCGAGGAAATCCCTGTTTCCTTGGAGATACGCAAGGACCTGATCGAGCCACTCCTGCCCCTCCCTGAATGCGGCGAGGGCAGCGACGTGGCCCATGATGTTCACGTGCGGCACGAGGCCCTGGCCCTCCCTGTTCCATCGTTCCCGGAGGGCGAGATTCTTGATGACGGCAAATGCAGCGCCGAGGCCCGCGAGGTTGAAGGTCTTGCTGGGAGACATGAGCGTTATGGTCTGATCTGCGACCTCGGGTCCCAAAGTTGCGATGGGCGTGTGGCGAAAGCCGGGATAGACGAGGTCGCAGTGGATCTCGTCCGAGCATATTGTGATGCGGCGGCGCAGGCAGATCTCCGCAAGCCTGGTCAGCTCAAAGTCGGTAAAGACGCGGCCCACAGGATTGTGGGGGTTGCAAAGAAGGAAGATCCTGGTGGAATCCGTGATCGAGCGCTCGAAGGCGTCGAAATCGATCTCGTACGTCTCTGCCTTCGCCACCAGCGGAGGGTCATTGAGGACCCGGCCGCGATGCACAGGATCGTTGATGAAGTGGAAATAGACGGGAGGCTGAACGAGGACCCCGTCACCGGGTGCGGTGCACATCTGAAATGAGAGGCTTAGCCCAGGCACCACGCCCGGGATGAAGACAATCTCTTCTTCACGGACATCCCAGCCGTAGAGGCGCTTCAGCCGTTCCTGAATGACCCTGCTTAAGTCCCTGTCCGGCCTGCTGTATCCGAAGACGCGATGGTCGACCCTTCGGTGAAGGGCCTCGACGACCGGCTCGGGGGAGACGAAGTCCATGTCTGCAACCCACAAGGGGATGACATCCTCGCCGTACCTCTGCCATTTGTGGCTGTCCGTGCCAATGCGCTCCACGGGTCGATCAAAATCGTAGGTCATTCTTTTCTCCACGCTCTTCCATTCACTCAAGGCCTCATGGGCGGCTGTCCCTCAATAGCGGCCGTATTCCCTCGTGGCCTCGAAGAGGGCTCTCACGTTCTCCGGCCTGGCGTCGTCGAGGGCGGATGAGGAGTCCATGATAAACGCGCCGCTTTTCGCTGCTTTATCGATCAGTCTCCTGACTCGCTCTTTCACGCCCTCCGGAGTGCCGGTCACGAGCAGGGAAGCAGGCACGCCTCCCCGCAGGCATATCTCCTCTCCTAGCACCTCTCTCGCCTTTCCCATGTCGACGCTCTCGAACTTGTAGCACACTTTGCCGGGAGGGATGTCCTTGATGATGTCGAGGCGCGTGGAATACTCACCCTCGAAGAACGGGCATGGGTAGAGCCCTTCCGCGATGAGGGCGCGCATCAGATCGCTTAAGGTCGGCCAGTAGAACTTCAGGTACTGCTCCCGCGACATGGCGCCGTCCACGCCCTTGTGAAGGGGGATGAAGACCCGGGGATTTCCCGAAGCCCGGGCCCCCAGCACTGCCTTATCGATGAGGAAGGGGAGGAATTTCTCACACGCCGCGACAACGGTGGCGGGCCTCCGGTAGAGATCGAGGAGAAGGCCCCTGGTGCCCCTGAAGAAGTCTGCAAGGAGGTCGAAAGGCGCCTGTGTGGAGGCGCCGTATTCTATGGGGAACCCGAGGGATCCCAGCTCCTCCGCAAAGGCCTTTGCATAAGCGACCACCTTTATCGATTCGGCGCTCAAGGCGCGCAAGGCATCGAGGGCTTCCCCTACTTCAGGGGAGGCGAAGGCAAAAAGCGTACCCACCGAGTAGCTGTAGAGGTTGTGGAGGGGCGGAAGCCTGTCCAGCCCTTTCAAAGCCCCGAATATCCTGGGCCAGAGCCGGCGGACGATGAAGTCCGAAGGGTCCGAGAGGAGATGGTCGTACTCTTCCGCTTTCATGTACTCCTCTTCGATATACTGAAAGGGTAAATGGTCGGGAAGGTTCCTGCCGGGCCACCTGGCCTGGGCGCAGTCCACCGCGTCGAGGAGAGGGCCGAGGAGACGGTCAAAGGGGTTCTGAACCATGTCGGGCTCGAAGTCCTTCACCACCTTCAGGAATGACGACCTTACTGTGCCGGGATCATACATCAGGTCCCGGGCCGTCACGCCGGAGTAAGGGGCGGGAAAGAACTGGAATCCCACCATGATGGGCACCCGGTCGGGAAGGCGCAAGCTTATGGCGTCCATGACTCTTTTCTCACGTTCCTGGTAAAGCCGCTCGGCTGTCTCCACGGGGAACCCCTTTTTTGTCTGATCTTTACGCCGCAAGCCTTTGGCTGTCCTACGAAAGGGAACCGGCTGCCCGCTTTCCGGCGCCACACCGCCGGACGCATTGTCCGCCCAAGAGGATTACATCAAATTCGCCGATTATCAAGTGCCTCGTGAGGATCATGTCAACGCAAAGTAGAAAAGTCCCGAATGCATTTTCTCGTCTGTTCAGGTTCTTGTCGTGAAGGTGTCTTCATGACGGGTGCCCGTGCAGGCTTCAGTTTCAGGCGCCTTTTCGGCCCCGCCATACAGTCGTGTTAACTCCTTGAGGCTTCCACGGAGGGAACCGGGGGCATGCTATGCTCTGTCGTCCGTTTCGAGCAAAACCAACCCCGGTGCCCGGTGGAAAGGGCGGATCTTTGGGAACGCCCTTGCGTTCCGAAACAACAGCGCCTCTATCTAGACGTCTTGGATGCTCGCTTTGACACGCTCCATTAGCTCCGGTGTCACTTGGCTAATGCCGTGCTCCTTCGCGTGCTCAGACGCTTTCTGAAGTACCTCATCCACTGTCTCGCCCCGTGCGACATATTTGCACCCACTCGATGGGTCTACTTTAGCGCATTCCAAAATTTTTGCCATTGGTTTGCCTCCTTTGATGCAACAACTACGTTGTCTGACCAATCTATAGCCCCCCTTCTACCGCCTGTCAAGGGGGTTCATTTGCCCGGTTTATGCGTGGGCAAAGACTTTTCCCCGCCCAAGATGCCGGAGTGCAAGACTTGGCCCGTAGGATGCGCCCTTGAAAACCATGATGGAGGCATTGTCTTATGGGGGGGCACGACCGGTCTCTAGCTCGTGATCGAGGGTTTACAGCCAGATTTCATGCGCGGGAACAGATCTTTCCTCTGCGGTTGCCTGTTTCCAAAAGCCCTTCTCCTTTTGAGCAATCTTTTTCTGCCTGATTCTTCCCATCTTCACTTGGAGAATCAGAAGGCACCGAGCTGACACGGACGGATCTTGAGTTTCAGGGCTTCACAGGCGGCAGAGACTACCTTTCGCTTTACGCTGAGCTGATCGGCGATCCTCCAAGCCGCGGCGCAGCTAACCGTGCCGTTCGTGACCGCCTTCTCGAGGGCGCTTTTGATCTCGACCGGGACCGAATCAATGGCCCGAATATCTTTACCATGACCCGGCTTATCGCCCCAGCCAAACAGGCCGAGCTGGCATTCTTTGATCTTCATCTCCAATAGGTCAGCGGTTTTGCCCACCTCTGCCATATCGACCTTGAGCTCCTTCGATATCTTTTCTCCCATTGCACAACTGAGCGCGCCCCCAGGGGATTTCTCCCGAATCGCCTTTGCGATTTGTTCGCTCCGCGCAGTGTCCGATGGATGTTTGGCAGCGTACTTTCCTGCGTCTTTGCGAGTCATCGTCGTCGAGCCTCCTTTTGAACTTAGATCTAAGCCGGGTAGACCGATCTCCCCCGACACCAAAGGTCGAGATTTCCTTTTCCCGTTGGCCGTCCGTTTTCCCGGCGGTTCCACAATATTTCAGCCATTATAGATTGTAGTCTTGCACATTTCTTACATCTCCTCAACTGAAGTAAAATAGTGGCACTCTGCCCCACCTGCAAGTGGTTGAGTTGGTTTGGATACTCGGAGGTGCAGATCACGGCAGGAAAGAGCTATTCTGGTGACAGTGGCGAGAGCCCGGCCGGAAGCACGTGAGGGGCTCCCGTGGGGGTCACCCATTGCCCCGCTGTCACCTCCGTCCCGTCAGCCGATGAACTTCAGGGCGTTCTTGCCGGCGATCCTGCCGGAATTGATCGCGAAGCTTGCCGATGCTCCGGAAGAGTCCTTGATGCTGTAGCTGTCACCCCACATGCCGGCGGCATCGAACCCAACCGCGTAGAGGCCCGGGATAACCTTGCCCTTCTTGTCGATCACTTCCGTCTTGTGGTTGATTTTGATCCCGCCCATGGTCCCGAGGGAGACCGTTCTTGCCCTCGCTGCGTAGAACCAGGGACCAATGAGAGCGCGTAAATACTTGGGGTTTTTCGCAAAAAGGTCATCGTGCCCCTTCTCGCAGAACCCGTTGTACTCGTCCACCGTGGCCCTGAGCACCGCGGGGTCGATCCCTATCTGCTTTGCGAGCGCTTCTAAGGAATCTCCGCCGAAGACATCCTTGCTTCCCCTCGCAAAGGCTGCTTCCAACTCTTCCCTGACGTGCAACGCTTTCGTGCCGGGAGGGTTCACCCAGGCGATGCCCTTGTCGACCCCTTCTCTCATCAGCCGCTCAATAACGCCGTCGTCGAATATGCTCCACGTATAGCCTTCCCTGTACCTGGCGTTCGCATTGCCCATAGCGCTGTCATAGAAGGCGATGCCTTCGTCGCAGAAGCGCTCCCCGCCCGGATTTACCCAAAGGTCCGGCTGGGCCGCCGCAAACTCAATCTGGGACTTTCTGGGGTGGTCCGGGCTCAAAGGGCCGACGCGGAAAATCTCGACGAGTCCCATGCCGTCCTCGGCGGCACCCACCTCCCAGGCCATGCGAATGCCGTCTCCCATCTTGTCGACGTTGCCGAGGACGGCCAGGTTGACATCGAGGTCGAAACCCGTGTACTTCTTGATCCATTCCTTGTTGTTCAGGTAGCCGCCGCTCGCGATGACCACCGCTTTCGCGGCGACCTGCGTTTCCTCCCCGCTTTCCTCGACCACCGCTCCGGCGATACGGTCTGCTTCCTTGAGGATCTTCTTGACCGGCGCCCCGGGTCTGATCTCAACGCCCTTCTCCCGCGCCGCCGTTGCGAGAACCTTGACCACAGCCTCCCCCATTCCTCTTACCACGTGATAGGTCCGGGGGGAGTCGGGCATGTTAATGGTCGCGTCGATGAAGTCCACCCCTTTTTCGATGAGCCAGGATATGGTCGGGCCGGACTCGTCGACGAAGGCCCGCACGAGGCGGGGATTGGCCCGCCAGTGGCTATACTCCATGAGGCGCTTGAACGCCTCGTCCCGGCTGTAAGTGATGTATCGTGCCCGCTGCATCTCGCTTTCCACGGCGAATATGCCGTTGAAGAAGTTCGATGTGCCGCCCAGGGAGCGCTGCTTCTCAAAGACGACGACGCGCGCGCCGCCTTCGGCTGCGGTGACCGCCGCGGTAAGACCCGATACGCCGGAACCGATGACCACTACGTCCGTTTCTTTTGGAATTCCGCTCATATGCTCCTCCTCCAAAATGGTTGGAGTTTGCATGCTTTCTTTCTCAAGGTCGTGCCTCCCTTTGATGCGCCTTATGGCGCCGGTCTCCCGAGATCCTCACTAGTAACATCGAAGACCGCGCGGTGCAAGAAGAAAATTTGACAGACATACCTCAAACTGCTGATCTCAGGAAGGAAACTCAGGTCTGCGGACGATTCCCGGGGGTCGCTTTTCCAGCAGGAGGCGATTCCCCCAGGCGGTCGGCCGGACACCCTACCGGTCAATAGTCTTCGAGATGATAGAATTCGGCGTTCTCGAGCCACTGCTCCGGCCGCGAGACAAAATCTATGAGCCTTTCGAGCAGGAGGTAGTGCTTATGCTCTTCCCCGGCCACCCGGAGGAATACCTCCTTTTCGGCAGGCCCTTCCGCCAGAGGCGCCTTGGAGAGGTAGAAGTCCTCTGTCTGTTTCTCGATCTCCTGGGCCTTTCTGTAAACCTCTATCTGAGCATCGTTCACCTCTTCCAGGCCGCCTTCCTCCTTCATCTTGACGAAGATGTTCTTCACGTCCTTCAGCAGGGAGGCCTCGGGCAGCCGGACAGGCTCGTGCTCCTTCATGGCCTTGAAGACGTTGAAATGGACTACTTCCGCGTCCGCGAGCATGGTGAAGACTTTTTTGAGGCCCTTGTTCGGGGAGCCGGCCGCGGCCTCCCGGTAGTAGTTCTCCCCGTCCCTTTCGAGCTGCATCGCATAATCGTATACGTCCATGCTCCCCCCTCGTTGCGTGCGTTCGCGGATTCGGACCGGCCCCCTAAAGGGGCTCTCCCCATCGGCAGTGCATGACGCGGCAGACATGGCCCGGTCCGGTCTTGTCCCTAAATATAGTGCCCCGTATGGTCTGAAAGCAAGGGCAGGGAAGGGGAGGCGACAATTGTAGGAGCGATGGCGTCTGAAGGGGTAGAAAAGGCGGTCTAGTCCCGCAGGAGCAGCGGGTTGAAGCGGGTATCGCGGTCGTACACGTCGATGCCCTCGCGTTTCTTTAGGAAATTCACCATCCAGTAGGTGAAAGGAGTGATCACTGCCTCATACCCCGACTTGACGAGCCACTGGGTTACTGCGGTGGTAAGAAGCATTGCAGGGGGTATGGTGCCGGCAAAGGCCAGGGAGATGAAGATCGCCGAATCGATGGCCTGGCCGGCGAGGGTTGAGCCGATTGTCCGCGTCCAGAGCCAGCGCCCATCGGTTGCGATCTTCATCTTGGCGAGGACGAAGGAATTGGTGAACTCCCCCGCGAGATACGCCGCGAACGAAGCAGCGAGGAGGCGCGGCGTGTAGCCCAATATGCGCTCGTAGGAGGCCTGGCCGTCCCAGAATGAGGCGGCAGGGAGAATCTGTCCTATCCAGATTGCCGCCACGGTAAGGAGGTTGCAGAAGAACCCGAGCCAGATCACGCGTCTGGCCTGCCGGTAGCCGTAGACTTCGGTGAGTATGTCGCCGAAAAGATAGCTCAAGGGGAAGATGACGATGGCCGCGGGAAGGACGAGGCCGAAGACGCGTATCAGCTTTACTGCGATGATGTTCGACGTGATGAGGCACGTCGTGAAGATCGCGACGATGAGCACGAACCACGGCGAATAGCCTTCCTGTGCGTCTGCCTCCCTGTTCACGGGATCTCTCCTCTTTTTCCGGACCGCGGGCTTACGATGCGGTCGTTCCGCTTAAAGTGGCATATGATACCTCACCCGGCCGAATAGCTGCAAGGGGGAGACGGCGTTGCCCTGGGGCCGTGCCCTCCGATCCTTGACAAACCGGCAATCCGTTGGAATATAATAGGATCTGCGGCATTTGAAAGAAAGGGAGGATGGTCATGAAGATAAGGGCGGCAGTGGTGCGGGAAAAGGGAGGTCCCTTTCGGATCGAGGAGGTGGAGCTTGACGAGCCGAGGGAGGATGAGATACTCGTGCGCATCGCGGGCGCAGGTCTCTGCCATACGGATCTTGCGGCAAGGGACCAGCTCGTTCCGTCGCCCTTTCCCATCGTTCTGGGCCACGAGGGCTCAGGCATAGTCGAAAAGATTGGGAAGCGCGTTCAGAAGGTGAAGGCCGGAGACCATGTGGTTCTGAGCTACGTTGCGTGCGGAGCCTGTGGGCCGTGCAGGAAAGGCATGGAGCACATCTGCCTGAACTCCTTTGAATACAATTTCATGGGCGCGAGACCCGATGGATCGAGGACCATGAGGAAGGGCAAAGAGGTGGTCAACGGCTCCTTTTTCGGCCAGTCTTCCTTTGCAACCCACGCCCTCGCGAACGAGAGGAACACCGTGAAGGTGGCGGACGATGTTCCCATCGAGCGCCTTGGACCGCTCGGCTGCGGCATCCAGACCGGAGCCGGGGGCGTGATCAATGCCCTTTCTCCCAAGCCCGGCTCCTCGCTCGCCGTGTTCGGGACCGGCGGCGTGGGCATGAGCGCTATTCTGGCCGGCGTGCTGTGCGGTTGCGCCAGGATCATCGCAGTCGACGTAAAAGAGACGAGGCTCAAGGCAGCGCTGGAGCTTGGAGCGACGCATGTCATCGACCCGCGCCGCTCGGACCCTATCGAGGCCATCCGGCAGATAACGGGCAACGGCACCGACTATGCCCTCGACACCACGGGAATCCCCGAGGTCATAAACCAGGCTGTCGAAGCCCTTGCAGTGGGAGGCAGGTGCGGCCTGATCGGCATCTCCGCACCCGACGCGCGCCTGAATGTGGCAATCGGGAGCCTGATGCCGGGCCGCTCGATCTTCGGCATCATAGAAGGAAACGCAGTGCCTGACGTCTTTATCCCCCAGATGGTGGAGCTTCACAAACAGGGGCGCTTTCCCATCGACCGGATGATCACGTTCTACGACCTCGACCGGATCAACGAGGCGGTGGAGGACGCCGAGAGCGGCCGCACCCTCAAAGCGGTCCTCCGGCCCTAGAAGAAGCTCTCATAAGGGCCGCTCCATGTCCGGCCTTCTAGCCCACTTGTCTTTAGGTCGGATGAAGTCGTATACTATGGATTCCTATGTCTGGACATGCTTTTCTTCGCTCGACCCCCACGAGCATCACGTCTCGAATACGGAAGGTGTTTCAATGAATAGAAGGGACTTCCTTAAGATATCGGGCGCCCTGCTCCTCATGTCCGAGTTTGTCACGAAGGATCTCTTGGCGGGTGAGACCCCCACGGTCGCGGTTGCCGAGGGGCAGGACTACGGGGCCATCACCAGGGGCGTGATCAATGCCCTCGGTGGCATGGGCCGGTTCGTGAAGGCGGGGAACACGGTTGTTGTCAAGCCGAACATGGGCTGGGACAGAAAGCCGGAGCAGGCTGCCACGACCCACCCTCTCGTGGTGAAAAGCCTCGTGGAGGAGTGCCTGAAGGCAGGCGCAAAGAAGGTAAAGGTCTTCGACAACTCCAATAACGACGCGAGGAGGTCCTACGAGAACTGCGGCATCCCCGCGGCCCTGAAGGACATGAAGAACGTGGAAGTCAAATTCATGGAGGAGGAGCGCTTCAAGAAGGTGGACCTCAAGGGGGTCTTCCTCAAGGAGTGGGAGCTTTACGGCGAGGCCCTCTCCGCGGACGTCTTCATCAACGTTCCCATTGCAAAGCACCATTCCCTTACCGGGCTGACCCTCGCCCTGAAGAACATGATGGGCATCTTGGGGGGCAACAGGGGGTTCATACACAGGCAGATCGAGGATGCCCTCGCCGATGTGAGCGCCTATCAGAAGAGTCACCTCGTGCTCATAGACGCGACCAGGATCCTTACGGCCCATGGGCCCACAGGGGGCAGCTTAAGAGACGTGAAAGTGCTCAACAAGGTGATCGCCTCCACCGATATCGTTGCTGCCGACGCCTATGCGACGGGTCTCTTCGGGATGAAGCCGGAGGATATCCCGGTCACTGTCAGGGCCCACAAGAGAGGGCTCGGTGAGATGAACCTCGAGAAGGTGAAGGTGGTGAAGGTGTGATGATGGACGGGCTCCTCCTTACGCCGCAGCGTGAGAGGCGTCACCCATGAAAAGATGGAGCCTCTCCCGTCTTTTTCAGCTTGCCTTCCTCGCCGCGTTCATCGTGCTTTTCATCACCACGGATTACCGGGGGCAGGACCAGATATCCATTGCCCTCAACAGCTTCTTCCGGGCTGACGGTCTCGTGGCCGCCGCGTATCTCCTCTCTGCCAGGACCTTTACGATCCTCCTGCTTCCCGGAATGCTCGTGCTCCTCTTCTCGCTCTTCCTCGGCAGGTTCTTCTGCGGGTGGATCTGCCCGCTCGGGACGATCCTCGACCTCGTCACGGGCAGGATAAAGAAGGGCAGGCCCTTATCCTTGCTCAAGGGACGGTTCAAGTACTACCTCCTCGTCACCATCCTTTTTGCGGCCCTCTTCAACATGAACCTGGCGGGTCTGTTCGACCCCATTGCGATCCTCGTCCGGTTCATGACCTTCTCCCTCTATCCCCTTTTCGGCTATCTGGGGCGGCAGGGATGGGTCGGCCTGTACGGCGCACTCGGCGACAACAGGGACTACCTCGAGGGCGGCTATGCCTTCCTCAAGGGCTACGTGCTGCCTTTCCGCGAGACTTTCTACCCCCTCGCCTTTCTCTCGCTCGTCTTTTTCCTTTTCGTCATCTTTCTCGAGAGGTTCGAGCGACGCAACTGGTGCAGGAACCTCTGCCCTTTGGGGACACTCCTCGGTCTCCTCGGCCGGTTCTCCCTTTTCAAAAGGCTCCCGGCGAGGCTTTGTGCCGACTGCGGGGATTGCAGGGATCATTGCCCCACCACCTTCGACGAGGAGATCCTCCAGAAGGGCGACTGCATTATGTGCCTCGACTGCCAGAGGAAGTGCAAGAATGAGCGTGTGCGGTTCCGCTTTTCCTTGCCGGGCACGAGGGAGGTCGAGTTTTCACCGACCCGGAGGGTGCTCGTGACGGGTGTCGTGTCGGGCCTCTTTCTCTCCCGCATCTTCTCCGCGAAGAATCCCATGCGAGAGAGCACCCTGCTGCGCCCGCCCGGGGCCCAGGATGAAGGGCAGTTCCTGAAGAAATGCGTGCGCTGCGGGGAATGCATGAAGGTCTGTCTCAGGAGCGCCCTTTATCCTGCGACGCTCCAAGGCGGCGTCTACGGCCTCTATACGCCTACCCTCGTCCCGCGTCTCGGGTACTGCGAATACAACTGCAGCCTCTGCGGCCAGGTCTGTCCCACCGGCGCCATTCCGAGACTGCCTCTCGAGCAGAAAAAGAAGGCGGTGATAGGGCTGGCAATATTCGATAAGAACGGGTGCCTGCCCTGGGCGAAGAAGATGAACTGCATGGTCTGCGAAGAGCACTGCCCCATTCCGGACAAGGCCATCAGGTTCGAGCAAGTGAAAGAGAGGGATTACCAGGGAAAGGAGCTGATCCTCAAGAAGCCGTACGTGGTTGACGACCTGTGCATCGGCTGCGGCATCTGTGAGTATGTCTGCCCCCTGGAGGAAAAGGCGGGGATCCGGGTCTTCAGAAAGACGACGAGAAGGCTTTAGGGCTGTCAAACTCGAAGAATCTTCCTCTTCCCTAGTGAGAATAATGGTGAACGGCCAGACCATCCGCTTCCTGAACGGCCTGGAGACAAGGCTCAACGGGGGCGATGACTGTCCGCCGCTCGCAGCAGGGGGATAGGGTGAAGGAGCGGCTCGCGGCGCGCATGGATCGGGAAGGGCCGATCACCTTTGAGGCCTTTCTGGAGACGGTCCTCTACGACGAGAGAGAGGGTTACTACAGGGCGGGAAAGGTAGACCGGCAGGGACTACTATACCTCCCCGGAGATAGCCCCCCTTTTTGCCCGGACCATCGCACGATACGTGGAGGCCTTCTGCGAGAGCCTGGGAGCAAGGTCCATCACCATACTGGAGCTTGGCGGGGCCTCCGGGAGGCTGGCTTCAGGAATAGCATCCGCCCTTGACCACGTCTGCCTCGATGGCTACTTCATATTCGATAGATGCGTCGAGCGCGCGTCCGGCCCGGTGCAGTGGATCAGGAGCCTCGACAGCGTCCGCCCGGGCGGGGATGCTCTCTTTGTCGTGGCGAACGAATTCTTCGATGCCCTCCCTTTTCACAGGGTCGCCTGCAGGCAAGGGGCGGTCCAGGAAATATACGTGGGGCACGGCCAGGGCTTCTTCGAGGAGATCGGGCCCGTAAGCGGCGGCCTCAAGGCATATCTGGCCAGGTATCCCGTCTTTCTTCAGGATGGACAGGTATCGGAAGTGACGAAGTACGGCCTGCCCATCCTCGAGCGGCTCTCAAGCCTCGTGGAAAGAGGCTGTTTTCTCATCTTCGACTACGGCTATCATCAGGCGGAGATCGCCTCCGGCGGGTTCTTCGACGGCAGCCTCCTGGGCTACCGGTCCTTCGGGATACGGGACGACCTGTTCGATCACCTGGGACAGACTGACATCACCCATCATGTCAATCTCGACCTTCTTACGGCCATGCTCGTCGACTTGCGGTGGCGCAAGGAGGGAGAGGTCGATCAGTGGCGCTTTCTCCAGAGGGCAGGGATGCTCGAGCTCCTCGCAGCCTCATCCGAGAAAGAGAGGCTGGCAGCCAAGTGGCTCATAAACCCGGAAGGGCTGGGCTCCGTGATCTCCGTCCTCGGCTTCTCCAAGGGCCTCTCCATCCCCATGCCGGGCTTCGGGAAAAGCTGATCAGTTAGCGCGACACCGCTCCAAGCGTTCGGCGGATCGACATGCGGCTCGCCCAACCGCCGGCAAAATCTTGATTCTTTGATTCCCAAGAGTTATTATACTGATAGAAAACACCCAACCGGAGGCTTGAAGATAGTGGTCCGATACGGGAATCAGTCTGATCGTCTGATTGGTCCGCGGGGAGTCCGTGGGACTCCCGTTTTCGAGCTCATCCCATCCCCTCCGTTAGTCTCCAGCCACGATCCGCAAAGGATCAGGCCCGGGACCCGAAATGAGGGGCTCGGGCGAAGCAAGAAGAAGAGAAAGCCATATCAAGGGCGGTCGTACACGGTTCAAAAGTCGTCGCAGGCGGCCATCTTCTTGCAGCCTTGGCCGGCGGGGCAGCAAATAACCCAAAGGGAGGGCATTATGTCTCAGGACTATCAGGAAATGTGGGGTTCGTTGGGTCTCAACCTGGAAGCGCATCAGGGCCTGCTCGCGGTGCTGTCCGATGCCTACCAGGGCATCTACCTTTCGCAGAAAGACCGTCCGGCTGCCATGCAGTATTTTGACTTCGTCGTATCCGAGGTGCACGGCTTGAGGATCGTCGAGCTTCTCAAGGCGAAGACGGCAGGGAAGCTCATAGTGGGCACCTTCTGCGTGTATGTCCCCGAGGAGCTTATCCTCGCCGTGGACGGCGTCTCCATCGGGCTCTGCGCCGGAGCAGACGTGGGAACGGAGGAGGCGGAGAGATTCATGCCCCGCAATACCTGTGCCCTCATCAAGGGGTTCATGGGGTTCAAATTGGCCGGCCTCTGCCCGTACGTCGAGTCAGCCGACCTCATTATCGGTGAGACGACTTGCGACGGCAAGAAGAAGGCATACGAGATATTCGACGAGATCACCAACAAGGTCTACGTCATGGAGCTCCCGAACAAGAAGAGCGAGGACGGCAAGCTGATGTGGAGGCATGAGATAAAGCGGCTTGCGGAGAAGCTCTCAACTGTCACGGGCAAAGAGATCACCCTCGACAGGCTGAAGGAGGCATCCCGCGTCGTCGATGCGAAGCGGCGCGCCCTCCAGAGGCTTTCCGACGCGCGGGCACATGACCCGGCCCCCATTTCAGGACTCGACGCCCTCCTTATCAACCAGATATCTTTCTACGACGATCCGGTCAGGTTCACGGAAAAGCTCAACGAGTTGTGCGACGAGCTGGACGAACGGGTGAGGCGAGGGGTCGGCGTTGCCCCGAAAGGCGCTCCCAGGATCCTCGTGTCCGGCTCGCCCATGGCTATCCCCAACTGGAAGCTCCATTCGATAATCGAGCAGAGCGGCGGGATCGTGGTGGGAGAAGAGGCCTGCGTGGGGGAGCGCAATTTCAGGGACCTCCTGGGAGACTTCTCCACAGTCGACGAGGCCATTGACAAGATGGCCGACCGGTCCATAGGGATCAACTGTGCGTGCTTTACCCCGAACGACGGCAGGCTGGCCGACATAAACGACATGTCGCGGAGGCTTCATTCCCAGGGGGTGGTCCACTATGCCCTTCAATTCTGTACCCCGTACCTCGTGGAAGCCCACAGGGCTAAGAACTCCGTCGAGGCCGCGGGCTTACCGTTCTTGAGGATCGAGACGGACTACAGCATGGAGGACGCAGGCCAGCTCAAGACGCGGGTGGAAGCCTTCATCGAGATTATCCGGCAGGGGAGGGCGTCCTGAAAGTTGCCGGTATCGACGTCGGCTCCCGCTACATCAAGTACGCCCTTCTCGAGAACGGAAGACCCTTCTTCCTGCGGGAGGAGACCGGATACGATCCTCTGATTGCGTGCAGGAGGCTCATTGACGAGACCTCTCCGGAACGTATCGTTGCCACGGGATACGGGAGGCATCTTCTCGAAGCCGACAGGGGCATTGAGACGATTACCGAGATAAAGGCGGTGGGCCGGGGCGCGCGCGAGTTTTTCCCTTCGTGCCGCACGGTCATCGACATAGGCGGGCAGGATACGAAGGCGGTGCTCCTGAAAGGCGACGGCACGGTGGAGAACTTCGAGATGAACGACCGCTGCGCAGCGGGAACGGGTAAGTTCATGGAAATCAT
>CAVVNC010000021.1:0-55378 GCA_963749525.1 uncultured delta proteobacterium | reverse complement strand
GGATTTCCCGAGTACCGGCCGAGGAGGCTGAGGAGAAACGAGAAGCTGAGGGGCATGATCCGGGAGAACGAGCTTTCCGTCGATCACCTCGTCTATCCCCTCTTCATCAAGGAGGGCGGAGGCAGGGCGGGTGGCCATTCCATCCATGCCCGGCGTCGACCAGCTCTCCATCGACGCCGCCTTGTCAGAAATTGAGGAACTGTGCGGCCTTTCAATACCGGCCGTGCTCCTCTTCGGCATCCCCAAAGAGAAGGATGAGGTGGGCAGCGGGGCTTACGACGAGAACGGGATCATCCAAAAGGCCATGAGGGCCATAAAGGGACGGTTCGGCAGCGAGATGCTCGTCATAGCCGATCTCTGCCTCTGCGAGTATACGAGCCACGGCCATTGCGGAAGTATAAAGGATGGTGACGTGGACAACGACGCGACGCTCGCGATCCTTTGTCGGGCGGCTCTTGCTCAAGGCGCGGCAGGGGCGGACATGATCGCCCCGTCTGACATGATGGACGGACGGATCAAGGCCATCAGGGGGGCCCTCGACAAGGACGGCTTTTCACATGTTCCCATCATGAGCTATGCGGCCAAGTATGCGTCCGGCCTCTACGGTCCTTTCAGGGATGCGGCGGAGTCGACGCCCCAGTTCGGCGACCGCCGGAGCTATCAGATGGACCCGCCTAACCAGAGGGAGGCATTGCGGGAAATGGAGCTGGACGTGGAAGAGGGGGCCGATATCATCATGGTGAAGCCGGCGCTCTTCTATCTCGACATACTTGCCCTCGCGAAGGAGAGGATCGCAAGGCCCCTGGCGGCCTATTCCGTGAGCGGGGAGTATTCGATGGTGCAGGCTGCGGCAGCTCAAGGATGGATCGACTACAAGAGGGTCGTCATGGAGATGACGACGGGCATCAAACGGGCCGGGGCCGACATCATCATCACCTATTTCGCCAAGGATATCGCGCGGTGGACAAAAAAACCTACCCCTTGAGGATGGTCGCCTGGGAGCTCACCAGGAACTGCAATCTCGACTGTCTCCATTGCAGGGCAAGGGCGGGCGCCGGACCGTTCGACAACGAGCTTTCTTTCGACGAGTGCGCCAGGATTATCGACGACATTGCCGCCTTCTCCAGCCCTACCATCATTTTCACGGGCGGCGAGCCCCTCTTAAGGCCCGATATTTACCCGATCATCGAGTACGCCTCGTCAAAAGGTCTCCGCACCGTCATAGCCTTGAATGGGACCCTCGTGACCCCCGGCGTCGCTCACAAGCTGAAAGAGGCGGGCATCTTGCGGGTCAGCATGAGCATAGACGGCAAAGACAGGGAGACCCACGACGCTTTCAGGAGGGTCTCCGGCTCCTTTGACGCGGTGATGCGGTCGGCGAGCCATTTTCCGCAACGCCGGTCTCCCATTTCAGATCAATACTACGGTGACGCGCCTCAATTCAGCGGACCTGGCCGACATATACGCGCTCGTCCGGGGAATAGGCGCGGCGGCCTGGCACATTTTTCTTCTCGTTCCCGTGGGGAGGGGAGAAGGCCTCAAAGGTGAGGAGCTGAGCGCCGCCATGTACGAGGACGTGCTCAACTGGCTCTATGAGCGGGAAGAGGAGGGGAAGATCGAGATGAAGGTGACGTGCGCCCCCCACTACTACAGGATAGTGAAGGAAAGGGGCGGCGTGCCGAAGAGCGCAGGATGCCTTGCGGGAAAGAGCTTTCTCTTCATCTCTCACACAGGCATTGCGCAGCCCTGCGGCTACCTCGAGCTGCCGTGCGGCGACGTCCGCAAGGAAGGGGTTCGTAAGGTGTGGGAGGGATCGCAGGAATTCGCTCGCATCCGCGACATTCGCACGTACAAGGGCAAGTGCGGGAGCTGCAGGTACCTGGCCATCTGCGGCGGCTGCAGGGCAAGGGCCCTCGAGTTGAAGGGGGACCTCCTCGAGGCCGAGCCCTATTGTTCATACAACGCACCGTGAGAGGGGAGGAAAGGGATGTTTCCCTCTTCTGTATCGGATTCCACCATATCCTCGTCCGATTGAACCAGAGGTGACATGAAGCGCATCTTCCTCGTCGACGGCAACTCTTTTGTATACAGGGCCTACTTTGCCACTCCCTATCTCTCCAACTCCAAGGGTATGCCCACCAATGCGATCTATGCCTTTATCAACATGCTGAAGAAGCTACGGGCCGAGAAGAAACCGGATGGCTTGGTGGTCGTCTGGGACTCCAAGGTGCCTTCATTCAGGGTCCAGATCTCCGAGCAATACAAGGCGACCAGACCCCCCATGCCGGGGAATCTGAGCCTCCAGTTTCCTTTTGTTAAGGATATCGTCGAGAAGATGGGGGTGCCCACCCTCGAAATGGAGGGCTTCGAGGCGGACGACATCATCGCCACCTGCGTGCGCCGCCTCGAGAAAGAGGATGTGGAAGTCGTTGTCGTGACGAGCGACAAGGACCTCATGCAGCTTGCCTGTGATTCCGTCACCATCTTCGACAGCATGAAGAATGCCATGATGAAGACCGCTGAGGTGGCGGAGAAGTTCGGCATCGATCCGTGCCTCATTCCCGATTACCTTGCCCTGGCCGGCGATACGTCGGACAACATCCCCGGTGTGCCCGGCATAGGGGACAAGACAGCGCGGGAACTCGTCTCCACCTTCGGCTCCATCGACGCGATATATGCCCATGTGGACGACATAAAGAAACCGGCCCTGCGGCAGAAGCTGATGGAGAACCGCGACCGGGCGGACTTGAGCAAGCGGCTCGCCACCTTGCACGTTGACGTGCCCCTGGACATCGATCTCGACGGTATGACCGTGCGGGAGCCGGACCTGATCGAGCTGCGGAAGGTATACAGGGATCTCGAGTTTACTTCCCTGTACAAGGAGATCAAGGGAGGGGACGAGGAGGCCGGCGTCGAGGAGGCAGCCTCTCTCGAGGCAATCGCCGCACACGCGATGGCCGTGGTCGCCGGCATAGAGGGACGCTGTCCCTACGACGTTGTCCTCAAGCGGCTGGCTGTCTCCGACGGAAAGGGGGTCTTTTACTCCGAGAAGGAGGAGGACCTCTTCGCAGTGCTCGCATCCCCGCGGGACGTGATCGTCCACAACCTCAAGCCCCTCATTCTGGCCGCCATAAGAGCGGGGATAGATCCGCGCCCCCGCTTCTTCGATACCATGCTTGCCCTCTACCTCATCAACCCGTCGAGAAAGGATTATGGCCTCGAAGGCATTCTCGATGAGTTCTTCGATGTGGAGATCGCAGGGGACGGAGGGAAGCAATCGTTCGGGAAGGGCGCCTTCTACCTTCCGAGGCTGAGGGAGGAGCTCGAAAGAAGGCTTGGCGAGATGGGCTTGAGCGACCTCTTTTTCAACATAGAGATGCCCCTCGTCGAAGTGCTCGCCCATATGGAGTGCCTCGGCGTGCGGGTGGACAGGAGGGCCCTTGCCTCTCTTTCAAGGGATTTCGACTCGAGGCTCAACGCGATCGTCACCAGGATCTACGACCTCGCAGGGGAGACGTTCAATATCAACTCGCCGCAGCAGCTTGTCCGCATCCTCTTCCACAAGCTGGATCTTCCCCCCGTGAGAAAGACAAAGACATCCCTTTCCACGGACAATGAGGTACTGCAGACCCTGTCGGACCTTCACCCCCTGCCCGCAGAGATCCTCGAATACCGCATGCTCACGAAGCTTAAAGGGACATACGTCGACGCCCTGCCTACCCTCATCCACCAGAGCACGGGAAGGATCCACGCGGCCTTCAACCAGATGGTGGTGGCCACGGGCCGGCTCTCGAGCAGTGATCCGAACCTGCAGAATATCCCCATCAAAGGGGTGGAAGGCAGGAAGATACGGGAGGCCTTTGTGCCGGCGGAGGGTTTCTTGCTCGTCTCGTCCGACTATTCCCAGATCGAGCTGCGCGTGCTTGCCCATATCTCCAAGGACGAGCTTCTCGCCGATGCCTTTCGGAATGACGAGGACATCCACAACAGGGTTGCGAGCGAGGTATTCAAAGTGGACCCTGCATCCGTCACCCCGGCCATGCGGCGGACGGCAAAGGTGATCAATTTCGGCATCGTGTACGGCATAAGCGGCTTCGGCCTCTCCAGAGAGCTTGGGTGTGAGCCCCAGGGAAGCCCAGGCTTACATCGATGCCTACTTCGAGCGCCACCGGGGTATCCGGGAGTACATAGAGCGCACAGTGGCGGAGGCCCGGGAAAAAGGCTTCGTGAGGACCCTTTTCGGGAGGATACGGTACATCCCCGAGCTGAAGAACGCAGACGTGAACGTGCGCCAGTTCGGAGAGAGGACGGCCATGAATACGCCCATACAGGGCACTGCCGCAGACATCATCAAGATGGCCATGGTCAACATCCACCGGAAGATCAAAGAGCAGAACCGGAGGTCCAGGCTCATCATGCAGATACACGACGAGCTGGTCTTCGAGGTCCCGGAAGACGAAATAGAGGAGATGGAGGCCATGATCAGGCACGAGATGGAGCACGTCTGCCCGCTTGAGCGTGCCCCTGAAGGTCTCCGTGGGCAAGGGACGAAACTGGGCGGAGGCCCACGACTGAGTGCCGCCGGCAATTATTGGGGCTCAGCGCCCCCTCCAGTGGCAAAGCCACCGGAGCCTCCCCCCTCAGAGACTCGCTTCGCTCGCCTAGGACCTCCTCGGTTTCACGCCACTGGGCCTCCCCCTCAATCTCGCTTCGCTCGTTTTTGGGGCTAGGGTCGCGCCGCTCGGAGCCTCCCCGCTCAGAGACTCGCTTCGCTCGCCTCGGCCCCCCAGTTTCAAGCCTTGGAGCCTCCCCCCTCACCCTCGCTGACGCTCGGTTTTGACTCGCCCCTCAGGACTCGGCCGGCCGCCGGCGGTCGCCTTTTCGCGCCTCACCTTTGTGAACTTTCCCGCTTAAGGAGGCGCTGGTCTCTCCCTTGACCTGCAAGCCCCGTCCCGCCTTTGATTTTGCCTTCCCCCCTATGGTAGACTAGTCTCTATGATTGGGAATTTACTGAAGAAAATAGTCGGCACAAAGAACGAGCGGGAGATCAAGCGGATCCAGCCCCTCATCGAGGAGGCCAATACCTTTGAGGAGCGTCTGCGGTCATACTCGGATGAGGAATTGAAGGGGATGACCCCGCGTTTCAAGGAAAGGCTTGCGAACGGCGAGGACCTCGACGCGATCCTGCCGGAAGCTTTCGCCGCTGTCCGGGAGGCGTCGCGAAGAATCCTCGACATGCGCCATTTCGACGTGCAGCTCATTGGCGGGGTCGTGCTTCACGAGGGAAAGATCGCAGAGATGGCCACCGGAGAGGGAAAAACCCTGGTCGCCACGCTGCCCGTATACCTTAACGCGCTCACGGGCCTGGGAGTGCACGTGGTGACCGTCAATGACTACCTCGCCCGGCGCGACGCCGAATGGATGGGACCTGTCTATAAGTTCCTTGGCCTGTCCGTCGGGGTCGTCGTTCACGGCCTCGAGGATCCAGGAGCGCAAGGAAGCCTACGGCAGCGATGTGACATACGGCACGAACAACGAGTTCGGTTTCGACTACCTGAGGGACAACATGAAATACTCCCTCGACGAGTTCGTGCAGCGGGAGTTCAATTACGGGATCGTCGACGAGGTGGACAGCATCCTCATCGACGAGGCGCGGACGCCCCTCATCATATCGGGTCCTGCCGAGGAATCGACCGACAAGTATTACAAGATCAACAGGCTCATCTACCAGCTCCGAAAGGACGCCGATTTCAAGATCGACGAAAAGGCGAAGAGCGCGTACCTCACGGAAGAAGGCGTGGCGATGATAGAGAAGATCCTCAAGGTGGAAAACCTGTACGACCCCAAGTACGTCGAGTTCCTCCATCATATCAACCAGGCCCTCAAGGCGCATAACCTCTTCGCCAAGGACGTCGACTACATCGTGAAAGACGGCCAGGTGATCATCGTCGACGAGTTCACCGGCAGGCTCATGCCGGGAAGGCGCTTCAGCGACGGTCTGCACCAGGCCCTGGAGGCGAAAGAAAACGTCAAGATCGAGAGGGAGAACCAGACCCTCGCAACCGTTACCTTTCAGAACTATTTCCGCATGTACAAGAAGCTTGCGGGCATGACCGGTACGGCGGACACGGAGGCCATGGAATTCAGGAAGATCTACAACCTGGACGTGGTCGTCATTCCCACGAACCGGTCTCTCATCAGAACGAACTATCCCGATGTCGTCTACAGGACGGAGAAAGAGAAGTTCAAGGCGGTGGTGAAAGAAATCGAGGAGTTGTACGCCTCGGGAAAGCCGGTTCTCGTCGGCACCCTCTCCATAGACAAGTCGGAGCGGCTCTCGGAGCTGCTCAAGAGAAAAGGCATACCGCACCACGTGCTCAACGCGAAAATCCATGAACGGGAGGCGGAGATCGTCGCCCAGGCGGGAAGGTACAAGGCGGTAACCATCTCCACGAACATGGCGGGGAGGGGAACGGACATTCTCCTTGGAGGCAACCCGAACTTCCTTGCCCGTATCCTGAGTAAGGGCAAGGACGATCCGGAAGTTTTGGCAAAGGCCCTTGTCGAGGCAAAGCAGATCTGCGAGAAAGAAAAAGAGCAGGTAATAAAAGTGGGAGGCCTTCACATCCTCGGAACGGAGCGCCACGAATCGCGCAGGATCGATAACCAGCTAAGGGGCCGCTCAGGACGGCAGGGGGACCCGGGTTCCTCGAGATTCTACGTCTCTCTCGAGGATGAGATCATGCGCATCTTCGGCTCGGACCGCATCTCGCCGCTCCTCGGGAAACTGGGGATGTCGGAGGACATGCCCATTGAGCACTCCCTCATCTCAAAGGCCATAGAGAACGCCCAGACCAGGGTGGAATCACACAACTTCGACATCAGGAAGTACCTTCTCGACTATGACAACGTGATGAACAAGCAGCGCGAAACCATCTACGGCATGCGCAAAGAGATCATCAACGACGAGGACATGAAGGACCGCGTCGTCGAGATGGTGGAAGAGCGCCTCGAAGGGTTCGTCGACGATTATGCCCCGGAAAAAGTCTACCCGGAGGAGTGGGACATCGCCTCCCTCAAGAACCGGATCTACGAGACCTTCTTCTTCCACATCGACCTCGACCATTTCGATGTAAAAACCATCACCAAGGCTGGACTTCTCGATATGGTGAAGAAATCGGTCTGGTCCGTGTACGAGGCGAAAGAGAAGCAGTTCGGAGAGGAGACGCTGAGGAGCATCGAGCGATACATAGCCCTGGCTTCCCTCGATGCCCACTGGAAAGAGCACCTCCTTTCCCTCGACCACCTCAAGGAGGGCATTGGGCTCAGGGGATACGGCCAGAAGGACCCCTTAAGGGAATACCAGAGGGAGAGCTTCGAGCTTTTTCTCGACATGCTCGATCGCGTCAGCCAGGACACGATAAGCAAGCTTTTCGCGATACAGCCGGCCAGGCATGAGGATGTGGAGGCCACGGTACGGCCCGAAGCACCGGTCATCTTCATGAACCGGGGTGAGGAAGCCACCCGGGAACAGAAGTCGAGCAAGATAGGCCGGAACGACCCATGTCCCTGCGGGAGCGGGAAGAAATATAAGAAATGCTGCGGCAAGTGACGGCGTACGCCTCGTAGGAAAGGAATCTTTCGGGCCCTATCCCGATCGCCCTCTTTTTCCCGTTCTCTGCCTCACCGCCTCGTAGGCCGCGATTGCAAAGGCGTTTGCCACGTTGAGGGAGGGGAAGTCCGCGGAGGCTGGTATTTTTAGGAGCATGTCGCAACGCTCCTTGGTGAGTCTCCTTAAGCCTTCCTCACCTCCGAGGACGAGGCAAAGGGGCATGGTGAGATCCATATCGAAGATGTCCTTGCCCGCCTTCTCGTCGAGACCGAAACAGAAGACATTCCTCTTCTTCAGCTCTTCTATGTAGCGGGCTAAGTTCGTGATGCGGCATATCGCCACGTGCTCGGCTCCGCCCCTGGCGACATTGGTCACCGCCTCCGTGACGCCGCACGCGTTGTCCCGGGGGATGACGAGCGCATCAATGGAGAAGCACGCCGCGGTTCTGATCACGTTCCCGAGGTTCTGCGGGTCATAGATGCCGTCGAAGGCGGACATGAAAGGAAGCGGCATGGACGGGATCGCCGCCAGAAGGGCATCGGGATCGGCATAGCGGAACCCCTCCCGCTCGAGGCACGCGTGCGACTTGACAACCGGGAACCTCCTCGCGAACTGCTCCTTGGGGATCACGCGGATCGAAACCCCGGCCTTCCTTGCCTCTTCAATGATCGCAGAGACAGGCCGTTCATGGCCCGCCTCGACCCACAGCCTCGTGGCCTCTTCAGGGTGAGAGCGGAGGACCTCGATAATACTGTTTCTATTGTCGAGATAGGGCATCGCTTATCTGGTCCTCCACGAGCCTCAATGCTGCTTTTGGGTCCTCCGTGCTGAGGACCGTCCTTCCGAGCACCACGTACGTTGCCCCTCTGCGGATCGCCTCGCCCGGTGAGATCGTCCTCTTCTGATCGTCCTTTCTCTCGGCGATTCTGACGCCCGGCGTGACGATCAGGAAGTCTTTACCGCACAGATCGCGAATCAGCTCTATTTCCCCGCCTGCGGCAACCACGCCGTCCAGGCCCGCTTCTTTCGTCAGAAGGGCGAGGCGTCTGGTCAAGTCCTTCGCGGACATGGGGATCCCCATCCGTTTCAGCTCTTCGTCATCGATACTGGTGAGCACGGTCACGGCGATGATCTTGGGACGGTCGATGGCGAGCTTCGCTGCCGCCTCGGAAATCGCCTGAAACGTCTGCTCCATCATGGTGAAGCCGCCTGCCGCGTGCACATTGAACATGTCCACATGCAGCTTGGCGGCCTCGACAGCGGCCTTCGAGACCGTGTTCGGTATGTCATGGTATTTCAGATCGAGGAAGACCCCTACGTTGCGTGACTTGATGAACTCGACGATCTTGGGACCGCAGTGGGTGAAGAGCTGCTTCCCCACCTTGAACATGCCCACGTGGTCTTTGAATTCGTCCACTATGCCCACGGCCTCGTGGAAGTCCTCGACATCGAGGGCAAGAATCATTCTCCCTTTTGCATCCATAGTCCTCTCCTTGTGCGCCCTTATCAGCATTGCGGAAGGGTCGCCCATCTTTGGACGATTCATCTTCCCTTTTCGTAACTTTTACCCCTTTTTTGCTGCCGTGTAAAGATGAGAGAGTCGTGTCATTGGATCACCTGTCGTGGAGACCGCGCACTCTCGGCTATTTTGAGCCCGTCAAACTTGCCCTTGGCTGAGCACCCTTGTATAATGGGAATCAGGTGGAATATACTAGATGAATCGGAAACGGTCCTGGCGATCCTGCCGGATTCACGAGATTTCTGTGGGCGGATAATAAGGAAGTCAATGTGAGGGCGAGCCCTGGTGAAGGGCGAGAAGCAGCCCCCTGCGCGCATGGCGGGTGCAGATTCTCTTTCCTGGCCGGGCGAATAGATGAGAGGTGCGACGTCACATGGCAAAAGTGTTGATTATTGACGACGACGAGCTGATCTGCGAGATGCTCTCGTTGATGGTGGAAGACATGGGTCATTCCCCTTCCTACAGGCTCACCATCGAGGAAGGTTTCAAGGCTGCTTCCTCCGAGCCCTTCGATGTCGTTTTCCTGGACATCAGGATGCCGGACGGGAACGGGCTCGATCTGCTGCCGAGAATCCACGAGCTGCCGTCCCAGCCGGAAGTGATCATCATAACGGGCCTGGGTGACCCGGACGGCGCCGAGATCGCAATCAAGAACGGGGCCTGGGACTACATCGAAAAATCGTCATCTACCAAGGAGATGGCCCTGCCTTTTACGCGTGCCTTGCAGTACCGGGAGGAGAAGACGGCCAAGAAACCCTTGACCGCCTTGAAGTTGAGCGGAATCATCGGCAACAGTCCGGGAATGCACGCCTGCCTCGACCTTCTCGCCCAGGCGGCTCATAGTGAGGTGAACGTGCTCATAACCGGCGAGACGGGCACCGGCAAGGAGGTCTTCGCCAGAGCGATACACGAGAACAGCAGGCGGGCCGAGAACAACTTTGTCGTCGTCGACTGCACGGCCCTTCCCGAGACCCTCGTGGAGAGCGTCCTCTTCGGGCATGAAAAAGGGGCCTTCACAGGGGCTGACAAGCCCCAGGATGGGCTGATAAAGCAGGCGCACGGGGGAACGTTGTTTCTGGACGAGATCGGGGAGTTGCCCCTGGCGATCCAGAAGGCGTTCTTGCGCGTCCTTCAGGAACACCGCTACCGCCCCGTCGGATCGAAGCACGAGTTGGTGAGCAGCTTCCGCCTGCTGGCGGCAACCAACAGGGACTTGGACAGGATGGTCCAGGAGGGTACGTTTCGTTCCGATCTCCTCTTTCGGCTGCGTACCCTCACCATAGAGATTCCGCCTTTGTCGGCGAGAAAAGAGGACATCAAGGAGTTGGCCATGTTTCATATGGCCAGGGTATGTGAGCGGTACAATATTGGGACGAAAGGTTTTTCCCCTGAGTTCCTCGATGCCTTGATGGCCTACGATTGGCCGGGGAATGTTCGTGAGCTGGTGAACGCCATCGAACGCTCGATCACGGCAGCCTACAGCGCACCGACCCTTTTCCAGAAGCACCTGCCCCTGGACATACGGGTGAAGGTCGCGCGCTCCGCCATCAAGAAAGAGCAGCCGGCCTATCCCGGCGGCGGAGGGATGTCGCTGCCCCGTCTCACCGAGCACCGCCAGACAGCGGAGCGCCAGTACCTCCAGGATCTGATGTTCCAGACCAAGGGCAACATCAGGGATGCGTGCCGCGTTTCCGGTCTTTCCCGTTCCCGTCTCTACGCGCTCTTGAAAGAGCATTCCATTACGACCGGCCCTTGAAGAGCGGCTAACCCCCCGCATTGAGCACTATTCCCGATCCGGTCATTTCGGAAAGGCCTGGGTAGGACCAACTGGTCCTGTTTCCAGGACGTTGTCCTGCTTTCAGAGATAAAAGAGACTCCCTTGGCCTGCAGAAAGTCTTCCCCAAGACGAACAATAAACCCTTGCAAACAGAGCGTATTCGGGAGAATAACCGGAATTCCCTGCGGTTGGCACGCTTCTTGTTACTAAGCCCTCATCATCACTGACGCGGAATCGGAGAGAACTGACAGCCCAAAGGAGGCTTGCCCAATGAACGCCTACGCAATGAATTCCACAGGAAGGGAAAACGGACAGGAAGCATCGGAAAGACTCGACCCTTTCAGGATGTACCTGTACGAGATATCGAAGCATCCCGTGCTGACGAAAGAAGAGGAAAGGGAGATCGCGGATCGCATCCGCCGTCTGGGGGATAGGGCAGCGGAGCAGAAGCTTGTCGTCGCCAATCTGAGACTGGTGGTCAAGATAGCTCTCGACTATTACAGCTACCACCTCAACGTCCTCGACCTCATTCAGGAGGGAAACGTAGGGCTTCTGCGGGCCGTTCGGAAGTTCGAGCCCGAGAGGGGCACCCGCTTCTCCACATACGCGTCTTTCTGGATACGTGCATACATCCTCAAGTATCTGATGGACTCCTGGAGCATCGTGAAGGTGGGCACCAAGGACAGCCAGAGAAAGCTCTTCTATGGGCTGAACAAGGAAAAAGAGAAACTGGAAAAGGCCGGGATAACGCCTTCAGTAGAGCTGCTCGCCGATCATCTCGACGTGAGTGCCGCGGACATCGAGGACATGGAAAAAAGGCTCTATAACGGAGACGTCTCGCTGGAGGATCAGCTCTTTGGCGGGGGTGAAGAGATCATGGATACCATAAGCACCGACGAAGACATAGAAGAGACGGTGGCCGAGAAGGAGCGAAGGGAGATGGTACAGAAGAAGCTCGCTGAGTTCAAGACGCTGCTCAACGAGAAAGAGCGTTACATCCTCGATCACCGGATTATGGCCGAAGATCCGATCACACTGAGGGAGATCGGCGAGCGTTTCAACACGTCGAGGGAGAGCGTGAGGCAGCTCCAGACGAAGATCACCAAGAACCTTACGAGGAATTTGAGATCAGGGGTTGTCTGGTCATAGAACGAAAGTCGCTTTGTCGGGACGAAGGAGGGTTGGGATGAGCATCTGCATCGAGTGTGCCCTCGCGTACCACGATTTCAAGGAGATCCTGCCGCCCTTTGACCGCGGCGCAGCCGCCCAACGCAAGGAGACATCGCCCGAGGCGTGGATCGACGGGAAGAGGTACAGACTGGGCCTTGTGGCCTCGTATCACGTTCCCTGTGACCAGTGCAGGAGAGTAAGAGGCAGTCTCTATATGCCAACCGACGACTGAAAGCACGTCTTCCGCGGACACCCGATCGGGTGCCCGCTGGCGGGCGAAATGAGATCGTCGGACTGTCTTGTTCGCACTTTCATACGCTCCTTCGGCATTGACACGAGTTCCGGACTAAAGAGGCAAAACGATGCGGAGAATCATATCGTTGTCCGTGAGAAGGGCAAGTAGGCAACATTACTGATGTTATCGCTTTGATGCGAAGGGCAGTTATCTCCTTACCGAGGCATGCGCTCGCTCGCCCTGGAGGAGGACAGTTTGCTACAAGAAGCATTTCTTCACGGAAAGCGAGAAATGGAAAGAGAACCGGCGGGAGAAATCCCTGCGATAGCGTTCGACCCTCTGAAGATGTATCTGTCGGAAATATCGAGGCATTCGGTCCTTTCTCGGGAAGAAGAGCTGGAAGTGGCGGAGAAAGCCCATCGTTATAAGGACAATGCGGCCTCGCAGAAACTCGTTACCTCGAATCTCAGACTCGTCGTAAAAATCGCTCTCGAGTACTACAACACTTACCTCAACATACTCGACCTCATTCAGGAGGGGAATGTCGGGCTGCTTCACGCTGTCAGGAAGTACAACCCATACAGGGGCACGAGATTCTCAACGTACTCCTCTTTCTGGATCAGGGCATACATCCTGAAGTACATAATGGATTCGTGGAGCATAGTCAAAGTGGGCACCACCCAGAGTCAGCGGAGACTCTTCTATAGGCTCAAGAAGGAAAAGAGAAAGCTCGAGGCAGCAGGCGTATTTCCCGCTCCGCAGCTTCTTGCGGAGACGCTCGAAGTCAAAGTGGCGGAAGTCGAGGATATGGAGATGAGGCTTTTTCACACCGACATTTCCCTGGAGCATCCGGCATACGCTGAAGGGGAAGAGACATACCTGGACATGATCCAAGGGGACGACAACATCGAGGACGTGGTCGCCGACAAGGAAAAGAAAGAGATTCTCGAACGGAAGATAACGGAATTCAAGGAGTTGCTCACCGACAAGGAGTCCTTCATCTTCGAGCACCGTATTCTGACTGAGGAGCCCCTCACCCTCCAGCAGATAGGAGAGCAATTTAGGATCTCAAGGGAGCGGGTAAGACAATTGGAAAACAGGGTCATGAAGAGGTTCAACGACACGTTCGAGCAGGAGTTCAGACAGCTCGAGCTCTACTAATGGGGCTCGCAATTATTGGGGTTCAGCACCCCCTCCACAGGCAAAGCCACCGGAGCCTCCCCGCTCAGAGACTCGCTTCGCTCGCCTAACGGCGGCCGGTAACATACATAGCCTTCCCCTTCACCCTCGCTTCGCTCGTTTTTGTCGTTGGCTCAGCTGCAAAAACTGAAACTCGACTTGCGGCCAGTCGAAGAATAAGATCGCATTGGGCCTATCGACAACACCTACAAGTGCAGTATTCTCCTCAGCTCATGAAGATCCACCATCACCACATGAAGTAGCGTAGGCGCCCCGAAGAGGAGAGAGAAACCAGCACGGTTCTCTTACGGCAGGCAGTTCTGTCGCTCATGAAAGACAAATGACTGTCCCTGTTCTATGGCTTGATGCGGTAACGAGGCATTTAAAGTCCTGCCGAGACCTTGCATGTCACGGGGGGGATGAAATTTGCTCACCCCCGTTGTCGACAGCTGTCCCAGAGAAATCACGAGATATGCAAACCAGCCAAGACTTGGCCCGATGACGGGCGACGCTCCTCCGATCTGCTGCATTAGCCCAATGGCCGGCAGATACTGTCGTCGGCCATAAATACCTCAAAGGGTTTTCCCGGGTCCGAGCTCCCCATGATGGTTGGGCTTCCGGCATCGTTACGCGTCCGCTCGCTCCCCAGAACCACCACTATGAGAAAACCCCGTGTCCGGCTCATTCACCGTCTCGCAGTCTCTTCACTGCTGTGGCGGAGTCGGAACCACTCTGAGCCACCCTCCCGGGCAGCTTGTAACGTACGGATAATAACCATTCGCATCTTTGCAGAAGTACCAATAGTTATTCTGCTGCGGCGCGCTGTACGTCACCGGAGGCTCGGTATAGGCATAGGAGTAAGGGTAGGCGTAAGGATAATCATAGGGGTAGCCCCAGTACGGATAGCCGTAAGGAAACCCGAAATATCCTCCGTAGTAGCCCCCGTAGAAGCCTCTGCCTCCGAAGTGACCGCCGCCGCCGAAATGACCGCCGCCGCCGAAGTGACCGCCGCCTCCATGTCCGCCGCCATAAGCCCACCCCGTACCTGCGGGGAGGCCAAAGGCGAGCAAAACGCCGATAAGAACGATAATCATGACGCTTTTCATGTCCCCGCCCTCCTTCCGTTAGACATTAAGAAGCTTTGTGCTCTTCTTTGGGCGATCATGTCGCATCCACCTCTCGCATACGCGCCGTTTCAGTCGGCCAAGCATCTATACCCAAGCTCATTTAGAACATATGCTCATAACCCACCCGTATTGTAATCGTGACCAGAGGGATTGTCAAATGTGTCGAGCGCTGCATGACAGCTTCCAAAGAGATACGTGATGGGGACCGGCCTTTTGCTGCATCCGCCGCCCTTGACAGGCCCGCTGCCCACGATTAGATTAGGCTTGGGTTATGAGTATATGCTCTAATATGGCCGCACAAGAACGGATGGGCGAACGGAAAAAAAAAAAAAACGCGGCTCGGCTGAAGTAAGTGGCAGGAGACCTGAGGTCTCCTGAGAAAGAAGGTGAATAAGATGGAAAAAGTACTGGTGCTTTTGATGGCGGTGTTTATGATCTTCGGCTTCTCGATGGTGGGCTTCGCTTCTGACCAGAACACAGTGGGCAGCTCGAGCAACTGGAAGCAGCTCGACCGTATCGCGAATACAGAATATGCGGGGATTGGAGAAGCAACGAAAATAGGTCTGGCATCGGGTGGTGAACAGTTGAGCGGGCTCGATGAGTTGAGTGGTTCTGAAAGCCAAATGAGGAACATGGTAGGAGCCACAGGAATGAAGATGGATCGTCTGGCAACGTGCGGTCCGGGTGAGATCTATGCGGGCGATGTGGCTTGGGTAGATCCGGACATTTAGAGAATAATGGTAAGTGGCCGGGATGGGAGCAAGATCTTCGATGTGTCCGGGGCTGCGGTGAAGGGCTTGCCTGAGGATCATCAGTTTGTTACCGTGGAGTACACGGTGACGAATGGGGATAGGATTGTTTCTTCTGTCAAAGTGGTCCCGAAGAGGGTCTCGTCTCTCTATGTGGGGGACTATTGATAAGGAAGAATGGGTGGGAACTCCGTGACTAACGACCGCCTTTCGTGAAATGATTCTATTTCGATAAGGTTCGGGAAGGCGGCCGTTTCTTTACGACTTTGTTCCGGGTTTGGCGGGTTTCACTGCCTTGCGGTGGAGATCGAAGAAATAGACTAGACCCTTTCTCAAAAACAAAGGTACTAATTGGCCGGCAGGCGGCACCTTTTCCGGAAGCGTTGCATTGGGGGAGTCGCTCGGGTACCCCCTTGGGACGGAAGGAGCGGTGCGCATGTCCGAAGTCAGCGGCTGATCCTCGCCCAAAATGATAGAATGCAAGGCCCAGTGGCCATGCACCAGTCTTCCCGTGCACGGCCACGGGGCAGGAGGGCATGGCAGATTGCGCCGATCCTGATCCTCCTGCAGAACATGGTGACGGAAACGCACGAGCCGAGGATGGTCGATACCTCCGCCGATTCCTCACCGAGGTACATCTCACCAGGTTTGAGGCACCTTCACCCAGCCCTCCGGTATATGGTGGGCGCCACCTGCGCGAGCGGCAGGTCCATGCCGAAAAGCGTCTCCGAGTGGCCCATGAAGAGATACCCCTTAGGGGAGAGGTACCTGCAGAACCTGTTGAGAAGGCTCGCCTGCGTCGCTTTGTCAAAGTAGATGATCACGTTCCTGCAGAAGATGATGTCCATCTGCTCCCTGAAACCGAAATCGCCCTCCATCAGATTGAGCTGCCGGAATCGCACGTGATCCCTCAGTTCCGGTATCACCCTGTAGCGCGAGTGCGTCTGATCCCTGCTCCGGAGAAGGTACTTCTTCTTCAACCCGGCGGAATAGGGGCTATCGCCTCCTCTTGTAGATCGCAATACTTGCCTTTTCGAGCACCCTCGTGGAGATGTCCGTAGCGAGGATAAGAAAGTCGACATCCGCGACGGCCGCCGGCGAATTCGCTCAGGACCATCGCCAGGGTATAGGGTTCTTCCCCTGTTGAGCACCCGGTGCTCCAGACGATGAGGTTTCTCTTCGAGAGGGTAAGCGGAGTCGAGGGAGCACTTTCTGCGCGAGGTAGTCGAAATGGGAGGGCTCCCTGAAGAAATCCGTCTTGTTGGTAGTCACCTGGTCGATCATGTGGGTCAGCTCCCCTTCCATGCCCTCCGGACTGAAGAGGTAGTCGCAGTATAGGGCGAGGGACGGAAGGCCAAGGCTCTTCAGCCTCCTTCGAAGACGGGCCTCGAGGATGGTCCTCTTTGCCTCGTTAATCGTGATCCCACAGTGATCGTAAATGAAATCCTTAAGGCGCAGGAAGTCGGAGCGGGAGAGGGAGCATTCCGCCTGTAGGTTGCCGTGCCCCCTCTCTTCCGTCATAAGGGTCCCCTCCATGGTGCCCCTCAACTCGTTCCCCGCCATCCTCATCGGCTCGTCGGCCTCCGTCCCCTGAACTCCCGCCATTCCTCGGAAGAGAACACCTTGTCGATGTCGAGGATGATGACGAAGCGGTCATCTTTCTTGCCCATGCCTTTGACGAACCCGGTCTTGAGGTGAATCATATCTTCGGCGCAGGTTGAATATGGTCCTGCTCCAGCTCGAACACCGCCTGTAACGGATTGACCAGGGCGCCTATGACGGTGGTTTCCCCTTCGCAGGACACCTCTACGACGATGATGCACGTATCGACTGTTTTTTCTCTATTTCGGTAAGACCGAACTTGAGTCTCATGTCGAGAACATGCACCACGCGCCCATCAGCTTGATGACGCCCCTCATGTAGTCGGGCGTCTTGGGAACCTTCGTGACCGTGGTGAATTTGAGTATCTCCCTCACATGGGAGACGTCGAGGGCAAAGACCTCCTCGCCAAGCTGGAAGGTGAGATACTGCCTGGTATCGGTTATGGCTGGTACGCTCATTGAGTCCCTAATAAGAAACGTAGGTTCAAGGGCAAGGGCCTGGAAGAAACCCCCCATGACCCCGGCCCCATCTCTTGCGGCCTTAGAATCTTTCAAACTCGTTGTCCAACTTGTCGTGTCCGTTGTCCAGATCGAAGGCGATACCCCCGTGCTTAGTAACGTCGTTTCCATCCCTCGAAGCCTGCACCGGACCGTGGACGCCGGGGCGCAGGGAAGCATTGAGCCCCCTTGCCATTGCTCTTTGAGTCCTTGCGCTCTTCTGCCGCTTTGCCGCTCCGCTATCCACCACTTTGAAGAATTCGATCGTCTGCCGGAGTTGCTCCGCCTGGCCGGATAGCTCCTCCCAGGTGGAAGACATCTCTTCGGACGCGGCGGCGTTCTGCTGGATGACCTTGTCCAGCTGCATGATGGCCTTGTTGATCTGCTCCGTTCCGGAGGTCTGCTCCCCGGAGGCCGCGCTAATCTCCTGCACGAGGGAAGCCGTCTTCTGGATGTCCGGTACCATCCTGGAGAGATCTCGCCGGCCTTCTCCGCGATCTCACGCTTGAGCCGACAGCGCGCCGATTTCACCGGCCGCTTTTTGACTGCGCTCGGCGAGCTTTCTCACCTCGGAAGCCACGACGGCAAAGCCCTTGCCGTGTTCACTGGCGCGCGCCGCCTCAATGGCGGCATTCAAAGCCAAAAGGTTGGTCTGGCGCGCGATTTCCTCGATGATGGAGATCTTGGCCGCGATTTCCTTCATGGCGGCCACCGTCTCGTTCACCGCGTTGCCGCCTTCCTGGGCGTCCGCCGCGGCCTTGATGGCGATCTTCTCCGTCTCCTGGCGTTGTCGGTGTTCTGCCGGATGTTGGCGCCCATCTCCTCCATGGAAGAGGAGACCTCTTCACCGGCCGCGGCCTGTTCGGTTGCACCCTGGGACATTTTCTGGGAACTTCCGCTCATCTCCTGGCTTCCCGATGCAACGTTATCAGCAGCGGTCTTCACTTCATTGACGACCTCGGTGAGCTTGCCGACCATATTTTTCCCCCCCCCCCCCCCCCCCCCCCCCCCCCCCCCCCCCCCCCCCCCCCCCCCCCCCCCCCCCCCCCCCCCCCCCAAAACATGCTAAACAACGTAAACTGACTCTCAAGGCTCCCTCCTTTTTTTCCCAAGAACCACCCCCTTTTTTTTTTTTTTTTTTTTTTTTTTTTTTTTTTTTTTTTTTTTTTTTTTTTTTTTAAAAAAAAAAAAAAAAAAAAAAAAAAAAAAAAAAAAAAAAAAAAAAAAAAAAAAAAAAAAAAAAAAAAAAAAAAAAAAAAAAAAAAAAAAAAAAAAAAAAAAAAAAAAAAAAAAAAAAAAAAAAAAAAAAAAAAAAAAAACCCCCCCCCCCCCCCCCCCCCCCCCCCCCCCCCCCCCCCCCCCCCCCCCCCCCCCCCCCCCCCCCCCCAAAAAAAAAAAAAAAAAAAAAAAAAAAAAAAATCTCCTCCCTCGAAGGTAGCCTAAAACGTGAAATTTTGGCAAAAATTATCATGCAGGCTTTTGTACCTCAGAGTAGTTTACGTTGTTTGCCGACCACCCCCCCCCCCCCCCCCCCAAAAAAAAAATTTTTTTTTTTTTTTATATATATATATATATATATATATATATATATATATTTTTTTTTTTTTTTTTTTTTTTTTTTTTTTTTTTTTTTTTTTTTTTTTTTTTTTTTTTTTTTTTTTTTTTAAAAAAAAAAAAAAAAAAAAAAAAAAAAAAAAAAAAAAAAAAAAAAAAAAAAAAAAACCCCCCCCCCCCCCCCCCCCCCCCCCCCCCCCCCCCCCCCCCCCCCCCCCCCCCCCCCCCCCCCCCCCCCCCCCCCCCCCCCCCCCCCAAAAAAAAAAAAAAAAAAAAAAAAAAAAAAAAAAAAAAAAAAAAAAAAAAAAAAAAAAAAAAAAGCGCAACCCATAACTCATAGAGAGCCCGAAAACAGAGTACTTTTCGTCTGGAATTGTCGTTTCGCAACTCTAGGTACCTGTCTATTAGAGTCTATCCTGCACTCAGAAGACCACCGCAGCATATCGCAAGAACCTAAACGGCGGATGATGGTCGCCGGTAACACCCGTAATCTTCCTGTGGGTCCTTCATCTTGTTGCTTAGGCTCAGCTCCACCATCTTGTTGTTAGACTCCTTAGCGCTTGCGATCGTCTGCTTTATGGTGTCAACAAGGTCCCTCTCCTTCTGCGTATCCAGGAGTTTTTCGAGATCGTCCAGGGCCGCCTTGTAGTCAGCCCTCGATTTCTCGATCTTGCCCTTTATCTCCTCCTTCTTGGAGGCAGATTTCGAAGTGATCATCTCCGGCTGGTACATGATGATGTCATCGACGGCCAGCGTGAGGCGGTTCCCATATTCGATACGCGCGTTGTTCACGTTGACGATCCGGTCCAGCTTTCCTTTCATGCTCTGCATCCCGGATACGCCTACTACTGACAGCACGACCATCAGGAGCACGATGATCCCAAATCCCAAACCCAGCTTCTTTCCGATCTTCATCTTTCCGAGACTCATGTCGCTCTTCCTCCTTGAATGTTGTTTTGGATGGCTTCTTCCTTCTCCACATGCTTCAGTACCTTTGCCGCGTCCACGATGAGCGCTACAGTCCCGTCCCCGAGTATTGTGGCGCCCGACACGGCTTCCACGTCTTTATAGAGTCTCCCCAGGTTCTTGATGACTGTCTGGTGCTCGCCGACGACTTTGTCCACGACCAATCCTATCCTTCGGCTGTTCAGGCTCACGACGACGATCTGCTCGGTGGGAGGCGATTCCCCGTCAATATTGAACTCGTCTCTGAGCCTGATGTAGGGGACGATCTCACCGCGGATGTTCGCGATTTTTCTCCCATGGGATTTCTCCGCATTGTTCCTGGTAAGCTCCACGCATTCTTCGACGATGGAGAGGGGGAGCACGAAATTGTCGGCGCCGAGGGCCACGAGGAGGCCCTCTACGATTGCAAGGGTCAGGGGGAGCCTTACGGTGACTGTCGTCCCCTTGCCTTTTTCACTCGCCATGTCAATGGTGCCCCGCAGTGCGTCGATCGCTCGTTTCGCCACATCCATCCCCACCCCGCGGCCGGAGACGTTCGTCACTTCTCTGGCCGTGGAGAATCCCGGCTTGAAGATGAAATCGAAGACCTCTTTGTCGCCGCACTCCGAGTTCGGAGCGGCGAGGCCCCTCTCGACAGCCTTCGCCAGTATCGCCTCCCGATCCAGCCCTTTTCGATCGTCCTTGATCCGAATAACCACCTGTGCGCCGCAGTGGGCGGCGGAGAGATGTATGTTTCCCGTCTTGGGCTTATGGAGGGCCTCCCTTTCCCCGGGGGCCTCTATGCCGTGGTCTATGGAATTCCGTATGAGATGGACGAGGGGGTCGTTCAGCCTCTCGATGACGGTCTTGTCGAGCTCCGTCTCCTCGCCGTCGGTGGTTAATTCTATGTCTTTTCCCAGCTCTCGGGAGAGGTCGCGCACGAGCCTCTTAAACCGGCTGAAGGTGGTGCCGATGGGGAGCATGCGGATGTTGAGGGTGTTGTCTCGGAGTTCCCCGGTGAGGCGCTCCACTTCCTCGGCGACTGAGGCGAGCTCAGCGTGATTTAGGAGAGAGGCGGCCTGGCTGAGCCTTGCCTGAACCGTCACCAGTTCTCCCACGAGGTTGACGAGCACGTCAAGCTTGTCGGCGGGTACCCGGATGCTTGATATTCCTTCATCCTTTGCCTGTGATCTCTCCCTTGCCTTTCTCACGTGCTCTTGTTCAGCT
The DNA here is from genome assembly GCA_963749525.1 of uncultured delta proteobacterium. Taxonomy (GTDB): domain Bacteria; phylum Desulfobacterota; class Syntrophorhabdia; order Syntrophorhabdales; family WCHB1-27; genus CAVVNC01. Next base: position 34,185 of record CAVVNC010000021.1, on the reverse strand, counting down.
AACGCGGACTCCACCCTCCCGGAGGTGGTGATTCCCTTGTCGACCAATATCTCCCCAAGGCGTTTCTGCTCGGAAAGGGCCTCACTCACTTCTTCCCCTTGGACATCACCCCTCTCCACCAGTATCTCTCCGACCCTTTTCTCGGTGTCGATTATGTCTATCGTCAGCGTGCAGTCGCCCTCGACAAAGATGAAGACGTCCCTGATGGCTATCCAGGCCGCAGCCGGTGGTGAGAACAATGTCCCCAGCTTACGCAGCACTCTTCAAGGTTTATGCCCTGAAGTGGGGGAATGTCGTCGAGAAGCGCCACGACCTCGAACTCCCCTAAAGCTCGCAACTCGTCCAGAAGAAGGAGGGGGATTCGTCCCCGACAGGAAAATGTTCCGGCTGGGGACGAATCGGATGCGGTAGGTCGTGGCATGGCCTTGTATGGGAGGAGGTGAAGCCCCTTCGGAAACAGCCGGCCCCACTCTGTCAAGGGGGGTAGAGTCGGGGACTTCCGTTCCTGAGGCCAACCCCTGGAAAGCGGCGACGATCTGTTCAGAGGTCCGCCCGTCAGGGGCTTCACCAATATGCGGTCCGTCCAACATGAGCCTGATCCGGTCCTTTGCGGCGAGGTAAGGTTTATGAGTTCTGTCGTGACTAATAACTTGTCTTCCCGCACCTTGTCGTACACGCTCTCCACCTCGTCGGGTGAAGGCCGCGATGTCGTCGAAGCCGAACATCGCGCCCGAGCCTTTGATGGTATGCATGGCACGGAACACTCTGCCTACAAGCTCTTTGTCGTCGGGTGTTTCTTCCAATTCGAGAAGGGAGTTCTCGATTTCCGCGAGGAGTTCGTGTGCCTCCTCCACAAATGCCTCTCTGTGATCTACAGTCATCCGAGCACCTTCCTTACCACGGCGATGAGCTGATCCGGCTTGAAGGGTTTGACGATCCATCCTCGCTGGCGCCGGCCGCTTTGCCTTCTTGTTTCTTCGAATCCTGAGATTCGGTGGTGAGCATCACGATAGGGACGAACCTGTTGACGGGGTCCTTGCGCACCTCTCTGATCAGCCCTATGCCGTCAAGATTCGGCATATTCAGATCGGTGATCACCATGTGGACGGCGCTGCCCTTCAATTTCGTCAGGGCATCTTGGCCGTCGATCGCCTCGACGGTGTCGTAGCCGGCATGCTTGATGGTGAAATTGACCATCTGTCTCACGCTTGCAGAGTCATCTACGACCATTACGGTCTTAGCCATAGGTCACCCCGTTCCATAAACAGGCGTGGCTGGTGCCGAGGACGCAGCCGGTGCGGCGAAGGTAACCGGCATTGTTTAAGGCTCGCCTGAACACGTCCGGGCAAGGGCCTTCGACCCTCAAAGGCTTATGCTGGCGTATAGATGTCTTATGGGCAGCGCAGAGTAGCTGTAAACAGGAGATGTCGACATCCGTAACCGATGAGAGATCGATCTCCACGCGCTCCGCGCCGTCAAGAGCCGCGACGAGTCCGGAGAATAGGCGATCCGTATGTCGAACGACAAGCTCGCCGGACAGGTGGAGAATCTGCGTGGAGCCTCTGTCTTCGATCGCAACGTCCGTCATAGCACACTCCTTGATTGACCTTTGAAATCGCATACGGATAGGTCTTCGGAATTCGCTACAACAAATCAAGGTCCGGCCATACGGAATTTATGCGCAATTAGTACGTAGGCTCTCCTACGCATCTCGGGCAGATTGAACGAGGCTTACGGCAATGCGGCAACCCTGTCGCGGCCATGGGCGGAAGGCACGCTCAGCAAGGCGGTGGAGGAGGGCCCCCGACCCACCCGGTCCATAGGCAAGCCCCGAAAGAAGAGGAACCGCCGGTGCGGCAATAAGGGTGTCTTATCGGGATGGCGTACGTACTTTTCGTTCGTCGAAGGGGCGAAGAAACGGGCTTACGTGGCGCTCAATCTGCCTTCGCTAGGCCGGCACGTATTGTAGGCCGTCACATGGTCCTCAGATGGGACTGCAGATTGACTTTCTTGTTGCTCAAGTGGAGTTTCTTTCTGATGTTGTTCTTGTGGGTGTCGATCGTACGTTTGGACAAGCCCAAAAGCGCTGAGATTTCCTTACTTGTCTTGCCGGCTCTCGTCAGGGTTGCTACCTGAATCTCCATCGGCGTGAAACGGGCGTAGCCGCCGCCCATCTTCTGCAAAAGGGGGGAAACGATTTCGCTCAGACTCGACTCCAGAATACTCAAGTAAGTTACTTGATTTTCATTGAGATGACTGCCTTTCAGTTTTTCGATATAGGGAAAGACCATCTCCTTAACGTTGGTGAGGATTGTATTTTCGAGAGCTGCTTTATCCTCCTCCCTGTGTTTCAGCAATACTTTCAATGCCGTATTGGCCTCCTCCAGGTTTAACGACTTGGTCTCCAGCTCCTTTTCCCTCTTCTTCAATGCTTCCTCGGCAAGCTTACGCTTGGAGATATTTATGCATGTTCCTTCATAGTAAAGGGCGTTCCCAAACGCATCCTGAATCGCACTGTAGTTTAACGAGACCCAGATCCTGAATCCTTCTTTATGAAGGAATTCCAACTCGACATTTCTCAACGTATTTTCTTGCTCTAGAAGCTTCAAAACCCTGACGCGGTCCTCCGGATTCGCGTAAAGCTGAGACCCGATGTCAGTGACTTTTTCGACAATTTCCTCGGTTGATTCGTACCCGAACATCCGGGCCATGGCAGGGTTGGCGCTCAGAAACCTCCCCTCAGGGGTGGTCTGAAAGATGCCCTCCATGGCGTTCTCAAAAATCTTTCGGTATTTCTCTTCGCTTCTCCTGAGCTCTCCTTCCGCCAGCTTACGCTCCGTTATGTCCTTGAGATAGGCGAGCGAGGCAGGCTTTCCATGGTAGGCAATGCGGGCAACAGAGGCCTCAAGGTCGAGCTTCGTGCCGTCCTTCCGGATCCCCTTGAATTCATAACGCACCGGTGCCGCGTCTCCTCGCTGTCTCCGGCGAAGATAGTCCGCCACCATCTCCCGATCATCAGGGTGCACGCCGAGCAGATGCGGTCCTTTAAGGATCTGCTCGGGCCTCTCATAGCCGAGAATGTCAAGGAATCTCTGGTTCACGTAAACGCCTCTTTGTCCGCTGATAATCGATACTCCATCATTCGAGTGTTCGATGGCTATGCGGTAACGCTCTTCCGATTCTCTCAGTTCAGCCTCGGCTTTCTTGCGCTTTGTGATATCCCTCCACATCGTGTACATCATCTGCCTACCGCGGATGGGAATGGTCGTGAGGGAAACGTCAACCCACAGCTGCTCACCGGAGAAATCCCGGTGCACCCATTCGAAATGGTTGACCCCCTCCTTAAGCGCGATATCGGTGAGATCCTCGGCCTTTTCTAAGGATGAGCGGCCGTCTGGCTGTCTCTCCGGAGAGATATCGGATGGATGAAGTCCTATGAGCAGGCTTTTTTCCCGACAGCGCATGAGCCTTAAGGCAGCCTCGTTACAGTCTACGAAGATATTTCCGTCCAGAAGGAGCGCGGCATCGGGCGATTTCTCAAAGAGGAGCCTGAACTTCTCCTCGCTTTCCCGCACTGCTTCTTCCATTTTCTTGCGCTCGCTGATATCTCTGACGAACCTCCATATCTCGAAAGGACTGCCATTCTCGTCCTCGAGCAGGTGAGCCCTGACTTCGACCGGAATTATTGTGCCGTCTTTTCTCACATATTCTTTCTCGTAGACGGCGGAATAGCCCCTCCTCAAGATCTGTTCCTCGATCCTGTCCACAGAGGCGCGCCACTTCTCAGGGATTAGTTGATAGAACGACAAACCCGAGAGTTCCTCCCGAGTGTACCCGACCATCGCCTGGAAGGCAGGGTTACTGTCAATAATCCGTCTGCTCAGGCCTATTGAGGCGAATCCGTCGGGCAACGTTTCGAAAAGCCCTCGATACCGCTTTTCTGATTTGCGCAGGGCCTTTTCCTTATCCACGGACCCGGTAACGTCGAGAAGGGAAGCGACACTCTTCTTTGTTCCCGGGATCATGGCTACAGTCGCGTAGACGTGCCTTTTATCACCATACTTGGTCAAGATCTGAAAATCGTAACTCCCCCGCAGGCCGCCCAGCTCGATCTTCCTCGCCCGGTGGTGCGCCGCCACACTGTCCGGACGGCTCTTCCCGATAAACTCCTTCCAGCTCTTCTTCCCCTCCACTTCTCCCCTTGAGTAACCGGTCAGCCGCTCGAATCCTTGGTTCGCGCGCGATATTGTCATGTCTTCTTCGACGATGACGGTCGCCGTGCCCGTTGTCTCGAAAATAGTCTGGAAGAGGGGCTCCGAGAAGTTGCTGCCGATCTCTCGGCCAGTGCTGGAATTTTTCTTCGCGGGTACAGGTTCTCTCGACATACGCCCGTTGACGCTGCAAACCGCATGCCGCCAGGGCAGAAAATTACCGGTGCTATCCTTGTAAGGCCGAGTCAGGGACGTTGGAGAAGGGCTGGCTAGCTTAGCCTGCCTTAGCGGACATGCCCGCATCATGCCGCCTTCCGGCCGTTATGCTCTTTCGGTTTGCTTCGTTGCGTGAAGATGTATATTCTAGTGGCGACAGGTCGGTCGATTCATAAGGAGCCGGATAGGGAAGGGGGGCAGGGGATGGAACCGATGGAGGAGTTGGTTCGTGCGTTCGAGGAGAAGCTTGCAGCCATCCGGAGCATGATCGATCAGTACGATGAAGCCATGGACTACGCCTCCCATTGTACGCTTCAGGGATTTGCCGAAGGACTCGCATTTGCGATCGAAGAGGCGAGAGATCGTCTGAAAGCGCCCAAAAGAAAAGAGGCCGAAACCGAGTGAAATGAGGAAAGAGAGGCACCAGTTGGTGAGGTCGCCTTTTTTCGTACGCGTTGAGGGGGAGGTCGCGCGCCTCTCCGTGTCCGGCCGCCTCACTCTTGTTGACCTGAGTGCCATGACAGAGGAGATAGGGGCGCTTTTCGAGGGCATCGGCCAACGAAAACTGTTGATAGATCTCCAAGCGCTCGACTACGTAGATAGCGCAGGCGCCCTTTTCCTCCTTCGTGTGGAAGAAGAGGCAGCGAAGCGGTCCATCCCTTTCGAAATCGCCAATATGTCTCCGAGGGTGAGCAGCGTGGTCGGTATCATCGACCGGCGTGCCATTGCGCCTCCGCCCGCTCAGGACAGGCCGCGATCTGTCGGTCTCGTCGAGGAGACGGGGATGACGAGCGTTGCTTTCATCCAGGACATTGCCCGCTCCATTACCTTTGGGGGGTCCCTGATCTCGGAGATTGTCCTCTCCGTCCTCCGCCCTTCCTCGGTCCGATGGAAGGACGTGCTCCTTTACATGAAGAAAGTTGGGGTGGACGGCCTGCCCATACTGGGCCTTATCAGCTACCTTCTCGGCCTCATCATAGCCTTCATGTCTTCCCTTCAGCTCAAGCAGTTCGGGGCGAACATGTATGTGGCGTCCCTCGTGGCAATTGCCATGGTGAGGGAGCTGGGCCCTATCATGACGGCGATCCTCGTGGCTGGCCGATCAGGATCGGCCTTTGCCGCTGAGATCGGAACGATGAAAGTAAACGAGGAGATTGATGCCCTCGTGACCATGGGGTTCGACCCGGTGCGTTTCCTGGCAATCCCCAAGGTGTTCGCGAGCATCCTCGTCGTGCCCCTCCTGACCTTCTTCTCGGATCTCTTTGGGATCCTGGGCGGGATGACGGTGGGAGTGCTCGGCCTCGATCTGACCATTCACACGTACACCGAGCTGACCTCGTGGGCCCTCGAGGTGTTCGACGTCGTATCGGGTGTGGTCAAGTCGATGGTCTTTGCCGTTCTCATTGCCGGAATAGGCTGCCAGCGAGGATTTCAGGCGAGCGGAGGGGCGGAGGCCGTGGGCAACGCGACCACGTCTGCGGTGGTTGCCGGCCTCTTCCTTATTATCGTGGCGGACTCCACCTTCGCCATCATCCTGAATTATGTGCCGCGGTGACCTTTTGACCGACCGGAATGGAGGGGACGGGAAAGTTGTGGAGGTAGAGGGTCTTTCCGCCCGCTATGGAGAAGACGTCGTTCTCCAGGACGTGAGCCTCGACGTATTCAGGGGTGAGATTCTCGTCGTCGCGGGTGCGAGCGGCTGCGGCAAGTCAACCCTCCTCCGCCACATGATCGGCCTCTCCGTGCCTTCCGAAGGGCGGGTGAAGATCGACGGTATCGATATCACCGTTGCGTCCGAAAAGACGCTGAGGGCGGTGAGAAGAGAAATAGGGGTACTGTTCCAATCGAGTGCCCTCCTTGGCTCTATGACCCTTGGGGAAAACGTTGCCCTGCCCCTGTCGGAGTTTACCGATCTTCCGGCACCCGTGATCGATATGATGGTAAGGATTAAGCTTTCCATGGTGGGGCTTGAAGGCTATGAGGGCCATTTTCCCGCTGAGCTGTCAGGAGGCATGAAAAAAAGGGCGGGAATTGCGCGGGCCATGGCCCTCGATCCGAAGGTGCTTTTTCTCGACGAGCCCTTCGCCGGTCTCGATCCCATCACCTCGGTGGAGTCGGAGATGCTTATCAAGAAGCTCAATGGTGGAATGGGCACTACCATGGTGATCGTCAGCCACGAGCTGGAGGCCATTTTCAATATCGCCGGGAGAATCGTGATGCTCGACAAGGACAAAAAGGGTATAATTGCGGAAGGTGACCCCAGGGTCTTGAGGGAGCAGTCCCCGGACGAGCGCGTGAGGCGGTTCCTCAGCAGAAAGATCGAAGAAAAGGACCGGGATAGGATGTAGAATGGCAAAGGGGAGATCCTATTTTCTTCTCGGGCTCTTTGTTATCGTCGGCGTCCTCATAGGCGCAGCGGCCATCATATGGCTGGGCGCCACCAAGTACTTTCAAAAAGGGTCCATGTACGCGACCTATTTCGACGAGTCGGTTCAGGGACTTCAAGTGGATTCCATCGTCAAGTACAGAGGGGTCGACATCGGCAGCGTTCGGCAGATCGACATCGCCCCGGACCGCCGGCTCGTAGAAGTCCTGATGAAGATCGACGTCGAGAACTTCTCGGTAAGCGGGGTGGCCGCCAAGCTCTCGCTCGCCGGCATTACGGGCATCGTTTATGTGGAGCTCGACCGGACAACTCCGGGTGAGACGACGCTCTCCCCCAAGGACTTTCAGTCCCCCTATCCCGTCATCCCTTCCGCGCCTTCCGATATCAAACAGATCGAAGGCTCCATCAACGACGTGCTGAAGAACCTGAAGGAGATAGACTTGAAGGGTATCTCCGATCAGGTGTTGAAGACGACGAAAACCATCGATGAATTTGTGAGCGGGGAGCGGATGAACCGCATATTGGCAGATCTCGGCAAGGCTTCCGTCAATCTCGCGTCGCTCACCCAGAAGATAGACGCCATGATGTCCAATGGGTCGGTTGATGAGGTGATCCAGGGCGCCAGGGACGCGGTGAAGGAGGCGAGGGCGCTGATAGCCCAGATGAAAGGCGAGATAGAGGGCATGAAGCTCCGGCAGACCGCGGGAAAAGTTGGCGAGCTGGTAGAGATGACGTCGAGAAAGACGGAAGTCACACTCACGGATGCCGGGATAGCCGTGGAGTCCCTGAGGCGGGCGGCCGACTCCCTGGAGGCCCTCATCGACCGCCTCAGCGTCGACCCTTCGGCCCTTATCTTCAGCAAACCCCCAAAAGGAGAATAGCGTGTCGTTCATGAGGCTCGCGCCGGCCATTTTTCTCTGCTTCCTTCTTTTGCAGGGCTGTTTCCCTGCTGGTAACTGCAGCTCCGCCCTATTGAATTTTATGTGCTCGAGTACGCTTCCCCTGCCCCCAAAGGGGCGCAGGTTGATGCGGCGGTAAAGATTGACCGTTTCTCGGCCGTCCGCCTCTACGATAGCGGGGCGATGGTCTACAGGCCGGAAAGCTACAAGGTCGCCTCGTACAGCTACCACAAATGGAGGGCGAGCCCGGGCGACATGGTGAGCGACTATCTGGCGCGCGATTTTCAGAATTCCGGACTCTTTCGCGCGGTGTTCTCCTACCACCAACCGGAGGCCGCGAGGTTTGTGGTCAACGGGACAGTGGAAGAGTTCGCGGAAACGAGAGAGAATGGCATCTGGAAGGCACGCCTGAGTTTGCGGGTCACGCTTCTTGACATGAGCCGGGCCGCCCTTACGGAGCAGGTGGTGATTCAAAAGGAGTATAGGGTCTCGGAAGCCATGGGGAGCGAGTCACCGGAGGCCTTTGCGGCGGGTATGAGCGCGGCCATGTCTGAGGTATCCGCAGAGATCATCGCTGACGTGAATAGCGCAATAGGCCGGCAATTGACGAAGGAGGGCTCGTGACATCAGAATTGGGTGTGTCGCCGGCGGATGGCGCAGCCGGAATGAGACAAGGGTGGATCGAGAAGGTCGCGTCGACCCTTCTTTCGTACAGAGAGTGCGCAGAGCCCGTAGGCGCACCCGATGAGATGATCAGTGATGCGGCCCAGAAAGCATTCAAGATCAGCACTGCCCTTGGGCTGATTCCGGGACCCCTTGGGGTCGCGGCTATTTTGCCCGAGGTCGCGGTCCTCACAAGACTCCAGATCAACCTCATCTATCGGATCGCCAAGTATCACGGAAGGGACGAATCGGCCGATAGCACGATTGTTCTCCTGATTCTTGCGAACGTCCTCGGGGTGGCCGGAGGGGAAGTCCTGATCCGCAGGGCGGGAAGCACGCTTGTGGTAAGATCGGCGAACTCACGGATCATCCAGAGCCTCGCCAGGAGGATCGGCACCCGCATTATCGACACGGCCGCCGAGAAGGCGGTCGGCCGCTGGATCCCCATGTTGACCGCCCCCTTCTTCGGCTATCTGTCCCGGTCGCTCACCCTGAAGATCGGGAGAGAGGCGGACAGGATCCTTTCTCGGCCGATTCGGAGCGCGGCTCCGGAAGGCTGAAGACCCGAACATTCACCCGACGCTTCCGCTTTCTCTCGATCTCACGCTCTCATCCCCTGCATCACTCTTCTGTCCTGTTTCCAGGACTTGAGTCCTGCCTTTGTCAGGAGGTCCCGGCAGCTAAAAGGGATGATTAAGCCCGCCAGCCCGCGCGAAAACGGCGTCCATTGGCGACGTAGAGAGTCTGGCGCACTGCACCAACTGTTGGCACGATTCTTGTTATGTAGGAAATAAAGTCCAATGGAAGGGCGCCACCGGAGAAGTGGGGTGAGGAGGCCGCAGTGATTTCCGAAAAACGCGTGTTTGTAGGTCTCTGTTTCGTGGTCTGGTTCATCAATGCGTGCATGATGGGGCATTCGGTGGTGCACGGTATGGGGCTCGGTCTGATGGCGAGTCTCATATCCGTTCCGATGTGGGCGTTGGTCGGTTCTCTCTTTTCAGGGGCGGGCATGTTCTTCTTCCGCCTCGCAAGGTTGGATGTCACAAAAGGACCCAGCCTATGGCAGAAGGCGGACGTGGGGCTCGCCCTCGCTTGTGTGCTCAAGCCGGCCTTGGGCATTCCCTTCTGAGAAAGGCCGGAAGATCGGGCACATAGGCCTTCCACGCATCCGTGCGATGACTAGGGGCCGCACCTCTTCTCCAAGATCGCCCATCTTCAGGCCCTCTTTGGTCTCTTCTCTTTATCCCGCCCGGCCTGTTGTGTCAGGTGTTGCCCTTCCCGGTCCCGACCATTACAATTACGACTATGCCGAGACTTCAGGTTTCGAGGCGATTGGCAAGGAGGGCTAAAAGATGCCTGAGCGCACCAGAATACTCGTCACCGATGACGCCCCCGACGTTCTTCTCCTCACCACCATGGTCCTGGAGGAGGAGGGATACGAGGTTTTCAAGGCTATCTCCGGCGGAGAGTGCCTCGAGATCGCTCGTGCTCAGCGGCCCGACATAGTCTTGCTCGACGTCATGCTGCCCGACATGACAGGGACCGAGGTGTGCAAGCATATCAAGCAAGACGAGGATCTGGAGGGGACGTTTGTCATCCTTGTTTCCGGGGTGCGCGTCTCGTCGGACTACCAGGCAGACGGGCTCAACGTTGGGGCGGATGGCTACATCATAAAGCCCATCACTAACAGGGAGCTGATAGCGCGGGTGCAGGCAGTCGCTCGCATCAAGCGGGCCGAGGATGCCTTGAGGCAAAAGGAAAGGGAGCAGAAGAAGCTGATCTTGGAGCTCCAGGAGGCCCTCGCTGAGATCAGGACGCTCAAAGGGTTCATCCCTATCTGCGCATCCTGCAAGAAGATCCGCGACGATGAGGGTTACTGGAACCAGTTGGAGGCATATATCAGCAAACACACGGATGCCATTTTTACCCACAGCATATGCCCGCAGTGCGCTGAGAAGTACAAGGCCGAAATAAAGGAAGCACTCAAATAGGGCTCCTCCTTTCGTGGGAGCGGCTTCGCTTTTCGCACTATCCTTCCTTCCCGTCTTTACAAGGGGCGAGTTCCCGTACTATGATCCGTACGACTACCGCTTACAGGCGCGGGGCCGCAAGCGGCGGTCAGGGAGAGACAGGCTATGAAGAAGGTAAGACTGGGCAAGACCGGTTTGATGATCGCGAGACTGGGCTGGGGTGGGATCCCGATCCAGCGGGTCGAGGAGGGAGAGGCAGTCTCCGTCATCCGTGGGGTCGTTGAGATGGGGGTCGACCTCCTGGATACTGCCCGCGCCTATACGAACAGCGAGCTTCGCATCGGTCTGGCCCTGAAAGAGATTGACAGGCCCGTTGTCCTCTCCTCGAAGTCACCCGAGAGGAGCGCGAAGATTTACGATGAGGTGCTGCTAAGCCTGAAGGAGCTCAACGTAAAGAAGATCGATATTTATCACTTTCATAATGTCTCCACGGCCGTTGACTACGAGAAGATCATGGCTCCGGAAGGGGCTTACGAGGGTCTGGCGCGGGCACGCGCAGAGGGTCTTATCGATTACGTCGGGCTTACGAGCCACAGTCTCGACATGCTCGAAAAAGTGATTGAAGATGACCGCGTTGACGTCGTCATGGCCTGCTTCGGCCTCCTCGAACCAAGGGCCGCAGACAAGGTCATTCCGGCGGCGAGGGACAAAGACATAGGGATACTGGCCATGAAGCCCTTTTCCGGAGGCGTCATAGAAGAAGCCGGCCCCGCGCTCCGGTTCGTCCTCGCCACAGAGGGCGTCATCCCCATCCCCGGCTCGGAAACCATCGAGAGGGCCCGAGAGAACTGGAGGATATGCGCCGAGGGAGCACCCTTGAGCGAGAAGGACAAGGCGTGGATAGAGGCCATACGAAAAGAGTACGACCGGCAATTCTGCAGGCGGTGCGACTACTGCCAGCCCTGTACCGAGGGCGTCTACATACAGTTCATTCTCAGCATCAAGTCGACGATCAAGCGCGTGGGGGCCCAGCTGCGGGAAGCGGAGTGGATGAGGAATCTCGCGGAAAAGGCGCGCGATTGCACCGCATGCGGGGAATGTCTGCGCCGTTGTCCCTATGGCCTGCCCATCCCCGACCTGATAAAAGAGAACCTTTCCCTGTACGACGCGTTCATGGCGGGAGCAAACGCAGGAAGAAAGGCCCCTCCCGACCCCTAAGCGCGCGCAAAGGAGGGCCTGCCCGTCCTTTTCTCATTCCTAGAAAAATACGGCGCCTACGGCGCATACGTGCCTTTCCAGGCCGTCTTCCGAATGCCACTCCAGGTCTATGTCGAAGGCCTTCTTGCAGAGATCTGCGACGTTCACACCCAGGGATTCCAGGCTGTATACGGGTCCGTCCGGCCTGCTGCATCGTCCTGCCCCTCCTCGGCGGCGCACCGTTGGCAGAGGAGACAGGGCCCCGAGCCTGCTATCAGGCGGCCCTTCTTCCGAGAGTCCAGCAATAAACCGACGAGTACCTTTCCTGCCGTTCTAAAGAAATGGGTGAGGTATCTCTCATCTGTTGCAAGGTGTCCGAAGTCTCTTGCTTGAAACCGGACGCAGATTACCCTTGCCCTGCGCGCGCCTTCCACGAGCTGGGGAAAATAGGGACTGTGGGGAGGGCAGGAGAACCTCTTGCCGTATTCCGGGCAGGGCTCGCACAGGTGTTTGTAGCGATCTCCGTACTCGAATCGGGCGAGGCTCACGACGCTCACATATCGCTCGTATGCGATTCGCGTGCCCGCCTCGTCGATGTACTCCAGTGTTTCCTTCTTCAGCTTATTCTCCGTCCCCTAAAAGAACGGGGGCCCTGAGAGGCCCCCCGTTCGGACTCTTTTATCTATCTCTCCTTAAGTTCCCATTTCCCACGAAGAGAGATACTTCTTCTGCTCCCTTGTCAGCTTGTCGATGGAGACTCCCCTGGTCTGGAGCTTGAGCATCGCCACCTGCCGGTCGATCTCCCCGGGCACCCCGTAGACGCGCTTTTCCAGACTCCGCCCTTTCCTCCACACGTATTCGGCGCACAGTGACTGGTTGGCGAAGCTCATGTCCATCACTTCCGAAGGGTGGCCTTCCGCCGCTGCAAGGTTGATGAGCCTTCCCTCGCCGAGGAGGAAGAGCCTCTTGCCTCCTGCCACGGTATACTCATCGAGGAAGGGGCGCAGCCTCCTCTTGCCTGTCTTCATCGCCTCTAAGGCGGTAATATCGACCTCCACGTTGAAGTGGCCCGAGTTACAGACAATGGCGCCGTCCTTCATGCGGTCGAAGTGCTCTTTCCGGAGCACGTGGATATCGCCGGTAACGGTCACGAAAATATCCCCGATCTTGGCAGCCTCACGCATCTCCATAACTTCGAAGCCGTCCATGAGGGCCTCCAAGGCCCTCAACGGGTCTATTTCGGCCACGATCACCTGGGCCCCGAGCCCTTTGGCCCTCATGGCCACGCCTTTGCCGCACCAGCCGTAGCCCGCCACGACGAACTTCGATCCTGCCATCAGGACGTTTGTTGCCCGTATTATGCCGTCGATCGTGCTCTGGCCGGTGCCGTAGCGGTTGTCGAACATGTGCTTCGTCGATGCGTCGTTGACGGCGACCACGGGGAACTTCAATACCCCTTCCTGCTCCATACTTTTGAGCCGGATCACGCCGGTCGTCGTCTCCTCCGAGCTTCCGATCACGCCGTCGATCAACTTCTTCCTCTCCGCGGCCTTCAGCTTCGTTACCCAGTCCCTCACGGTCTTGTGGAGCCCATCGAATCTCTCGAAAGCGATCATATGGAGGGCGCCCACGAGGTCCGCCCCGTCGTCCATGGTGAGGTTGGGCCCAAACGCAAGGGCCTTCATGATATGGGTGTAGTATTGATTCTCGTTCTCCCCTTTGATGGCAAAGACCGGGACCCCGATGTGCTTTACTATGCTTGCCGCCACGTCGTCCTGTGTGCTCAACGGGTTGGAGGCGCATATGAGGACCTCGGCCCCGCCCGCCTTAAGGGTTGCGGCGAGGTTGGCGGTCTCGGTGGTCACGTGGAGGCAGCACGATACGCGCACTCCTTTGAGGGGCTTCTCTTTCTTGAAACGCTCTCGTATCAGCCTCAGGACGGGCATTCTCCGCTCCGCCCATTCAACTTTGTCCCGCCCGGTATCGGCGGCCTTGATATCCTTCACATCGTATTCCATCGGTCTCCCCCGTTCCCTTAGATTCCTGCCTTCTTCTTTATCTCATCGACCATGTCGAGTTTCTCCCACGTAAAATCCGGGTCGTTCCGCCCAAAATGGCCGCAGCACGCGGTTTTTCTATATATCGGCCTCAACAGGTCGAGCCTCTCTATGATCTTTCTCGGCCTCAGATCGAAGAGCTCCGTGATGAGCTGGGCGATCCGGTCAGGGCTGATCTTGGCCGTCCCCTGCGTGTCGACGTTCACCGAGACGGGCTGAGCCACCCCTATGGTATAGGCGAACTGGACCTCCATCCTGTCGGCCAGGCCTGCGGCGACCATGTTTTTTGCGACATACCTCGCCATGTAGGATGCGCTTCTGTCGACCTTCGAGGGGTCTTTTCCGGAGAAGGCGCCCCCTCCGTGGCTCCCCACGCCCCCGTAAGTGTCGACGATGATCTTGCGGCCCGTCATACCGCAGTCACCCTTGGGCCCCCCAACCACGAATCTCCCGGTTGAGTTCACGTATATCTTCGTCTTCTTGTCCATCAACTCCGCGGGTATCACCTTGTTGATGACCTCTTCGATGACCCCCTCCCGGACGCCCGCGGCTGTCACGTCCGGGTTGTGCTGGGCTGCTATGACCACCGTGTCGACCCGCACGGGTTTCTTGTCGACGTACTCTATGGTGACCTGGCTCTTTCCGTCGGGTCTCAAGAACGGCAGGGTCTTGTTTTTCCGCACTTCTGCGAGCCTTGCCACGAGCTGATGGGCGAAGAGGATGGTCATGGGCATATATTCGGGTGTCTCGTTGCACGCGTAGCCGAACATGAGGCCCTGGTCTCCGGCGCCCTGCTCGTGATCGCCCGTCTCGTTAACTCCCATGGCGATGTCGGGCGACTGCTCGTCTATCGCGGTGATGACCGAGCAGGTTTCCCAGTCGAACCCCATGGAAGAATTGTTATAACCGATGCCCTTGATCGTTTCCCTGACGACGTCGGGAATGTGGACATAGCAGCTTGTCGTAATCTCGCCGCCAACCAGGGCGAGGCCCGTCGTCACGAGCGTCTCGCACGCGACCCTTCCCTTCTTGTCCTGCGCGATGATTGCGTCAAGCACGGCATCCGAGATCTGGTCGGCCACCTTATCGGGATGCCCTTCGGTGACCGATTCTGAAGTAAAGAGAAACCTTGTCATACTCATGCGTCTACCTCCTCATGATTTGGCGGAACTTTTTGCGAAGTCGTCGGGAAACATGGCTGTCATTTCTTTCTCAAGGAAATGCTCGCTCTCTATCGCCGAGTCATTCGTGAGCACTTCTTTCACCAGATCCTTGCAGTAGCTGTGGCTGAGGCCCCTGATTATCTTCTTCACCCTGGGAATGATATACGCGTTCATGCTCAGCTCGTCCAGGTCAAGGCCGAGCAGTATGGGCGCGTAGCGAGGTTCCCCCGCCATCTCCCCGCATATGGACACCTCCACATTGGCGGCATGTGCGTCATCGACGGTCCGCTTGATCATTCTGAGCACGGCAGGGTGCAGAGGCTCGTACAGATAGGAGACATACTCGTTGATTCTGTCTATGGCAAGGGTATATTGGATGAGGTCGTTCGTGCCGATGCTGAAGAAGTCCACCTCGCGCGCCAAAAGGTCGCTGATCATGGTCGTGGAAGGCACCTCGATCATGATCCCGATCTTGATGCCCTCGTTGAAGTCGACCTTCTCCGAACGAAGTTCCTCCATACACCCATGCAGGATGGCCTTGGCCTTCTTCACTTCCTCCAGCCCCGACACCATGGGGAAGAGGATCTTCAAAGGGCCGTAGACGCTTGCCCTCAAGATGCCTCGCAGCTGCGCCCTGAATAGATCCACCTCTTTGATGCAGAGGCGGATCGCACGCAGTCCCATGGCAGGGTTGATCTCCTTCGGCACCTCTATCTTGGAGGCGAACTTGTCTCCCCCGATGTCCAGGGTCCGGATCGTGGTGTACTTGACCGCCTTGTTCTCCGCGAGTTTCCGGTAGATGTGGTAGTGGTCCATCTCGGTAGGCAGCGTCTTGCGGGATAGATAGATATACTCCGTCCGGTACAGGCCGATACCCTCGGCCCCGTACCGTTCCACGATCTCCATCTCGGCGAGGAGCTCGATGTTCGCACCGACCCTTATCCTGAACCCGTCCCTGGTCTCCGACTTCAGGCGCGCGATGCGCACGAACTCTCTTCTCTGGATGGCGAGGCGAAGCTGCTTCGCCACGTAAGATTTCCGCGCCTCGGCGTCGGGGTTGATAATCACTACCCCTTCATCCCCGTCGATGATCATGGTATCGTTGTTCTTCACCAGGCCCGTGATGTTTCCGAGGCCGACAACCGCCGGGATTTCCAGGGCTCTGGCGACGATCGACGTATGGGAGGTGCGGCCGCCCACGTCAGTTACGAAGCCGGCAATCTTCCTGAGGTCGAGTTGAATGGTGTCGGCCGGAGAAAGATCATGGGCTACGATGATTGCCTTTCCCTTGATGCCCTTGGTATCCACCAGGGACGCTTTTCCCTTCACCATGATGCGGAGGAGCCTCTGATAAATATGGTTGAGGTCCTGTCCCCGCTCCCTGAGGTAAGGGTCTTCGACCTTCTCGAAGCTGCTCAAGAACCTCGAGACGACGAGATCGAGGGCCCATTCGGCGTTGATGCGCTCCCGTCTGATCGTTTCGATGATGTCATCGTAGAAAAACCGGTCCTGCAGGATAAGAAGATGGGCGTCGATGATGAAGGCATGTTTCCTTATCTCGGCGTCGACTATGGATTGCTTGACCTCGTTCAGCTCGTCAAGGGCCCTCTTGATCGCGGTCTTGAACCTGCCTACTTCCCTCTCGACCTGATCTTCCTTTACCGAGTATTTCGATACGTGGATCTTCCCCCGTTCCAGGAGATATACCTTGCCGATCGATATGCCCGACGAGACGGCCGTGCCACCGAACGTTTGATTGGGGAATTTCTCCTGATTCATGTCTCTCCGAAGCCGTCGTCTATCAGCTTCCCGAGATCGGCGAACGCCTCTGCCTCGTCTTGGCCGTCCACCTTTACGGTCAGCTTGGTACCCAAGGGGCAGGCGAGCATCAGAAGGCCCATGATGCTCTTCCCGTTCACCCTCTGCCCGTCCTTCTCCACCCACACCTCCGAGGCATAGCCTGACGCCTTCTTGACAAACTGTGCCGCAGCCCGTGCGTGGAGCCCGAGCCTGTTCCTGATCGTAAAGGTCCCTTCCATCACGTCTCTCCCGCCTTTCTCACGTTGAGCACATCGGTTGCGAGATAGATGTTTTTCTTGCCGTAACTCGCTATGAAGCCTGCAAGCTCCGACAGAGACCTTCCCTGCCTGTACGTAACGAGCTTTATCAGCATTGGGAGGTTGGTGCCCGTCACCACCTCGACCTTGCCTTCTTCGAGAAAGGAGAGGCTGATGTTGGAAGGAGTGCCTCCGAACATGTCGGTGAGGATGATCGCGCCGTCACCGGCTTCCACGCTTTTCAGGGCATCCATAAGCTTCCTTTTTATCTTGTCCACCTCTTCGTCCGGGAAGATATCCACGTACTCGAACTGGTCCTGCTTACCCACGATCAGTTCGGTAGCGGCAACCATTTCTCGGGCAAGGTTAAAATGGGCCACAACGACAATGCCTATCATCGTTCCTCCTTGTCGACGTCCCTATGCATCACGGAGACGTTGTAGTCCATCATGCGCAGGTGCCCTTCCAGCTCGCCCGCGACGTACACGGACCTATGTCTCCCCCCGGTGCACCCGATGCAAATGGTGAGATAGCTCTTTCCTTCCCGCTCGAAAAGGGGTATGAGGTTTACGAGAAAATCGAGAAGCATGGGAAAAAACCTGTTGAATCCTTCGTCGGCCGTCATGTACTCCGCCACCTCGGGCGACAAGCCGGTCTTGTGCCTCAATCCTTCCACGAAGAACGGGTTAGGGAGAAAACGCACATCCTGCACGATGTCGGCCTCCAGGGGTATGCCGTAGGCAAAGCCGAAGGAGATGAGGTTGATCTTCATCCGTTTTTCGCCTGTCCCGTACGTGTTCATGACGAAATTGCGGAGCCCGTGCGTGGTAAAGAGGGTCGTGTCGATTATCTTATCGGATATCTCCTTGATCCACCCAACCTGCTGCCGTTCTTCGGCCAGGGCGTCCTTTATGTTCGATACGTCAAGGAACGGGTGGGTCCTTCTTGTTTCTTTGAACCTCCTGAACAGCGTTTCGTCGGAGCTCTCGAGAAAGATCAGCTCCGCCCCATATTTCTTCTTGATACCCTTAAGGACATCTTTGCCTTTCTCGAAGAACTCCCTTTCCCTTATGTCGATGACGAAGGCCGATTTTGCCAGCCTCGAATCACTGGGCGGGTATAGACCGAGAAACTTGTGAAGCAGAACGAGGGGGAAGTTGTCCACGCAGAAATAGCCTGCGTCCTCCAGCGCCTTAAGGAAGGTCGTCTTTCCCGATCCCGAGATGCCGCTCAGAATGAGGACCTTCACTTGCCATCCCCGCTTTGCGTGGCCTTGAGCACCTTCTCCTCCAGCATCCCGTGCGGTGTCCACCCCTTCCTTCTTGAGCACGTGGTTCCTGCACGCCAGTTCTATGATGGCTGAAACGTTCCTGCCCGGGCTGATGGGGACGCGCACGAGGGGCAGATCGATCCCGAGGAGTCTATATTTGTCCTCCCTCAGTCCCACCCTTTCGTACTCGGCGCTCGTGTCCCAGTCGAGCAGCTCTACGACAAGCTCTATCTTCGTACGATCGCGGACAGCGGAGACGCCGAAGAGCTGCCGGATGTCGACAATGCCGATGCCTCTTATCTCGAGGAGGTTCTTGAGCATAAGAGGCGCTTCTCCCATGAGTTCCAGGGCACCGATCTTCTTTACCTCTATGATGTCATCCGTCACCAGCCGATGGCCGCGCATGACGAGGTCGAGGGCGTTCTCGCTCTTTCCGATGCCGCTTCGCCCCAGAATAAGCACACCAACCCCCATGATCTCCATCAAGACGCCGTGCACCAGGCCTGTGGGCGCCAGCTTCTCCTCGAGAAAACGGGTCATTCGCTCGATGAAGACCGAGCTCACGAGCCTTGTCCGGAGCAGGGGGATGCCTCTTTCCTCCGCCTCGCTGAGCAGATAACCGGGGACCTTCAGATTCCTTGTGACCATGAAGCACGCCACATCCCTGGCGCACAGTTCTTTGACTATTCTTTCACCCTCCTCCGGTTTCAGCTCCCTCAAGTAGGAGATCTCGGTATATCCGAGAATTTGCACCCTGTGGGGGTGCAGATAGACCATATACCCCGCTGTTACCAAGCCGAGCTTCTGAATCCGTGGGTTATAGATCCTCTTTGAAACACCGGCGAATCCTGAGATTACTTCAAGCTCGAGGCCGTATTCTTTATCGTCGGCTATCTCCTGAACCGTTATCCCTTTCATTCACCGAATTTGTCGTCCTCTCCGACAATATCAGCGTAGAGGTCCTTCTGCTTGCCCTGCTCGGCAAGGTGCTTCCGAAACGAAGGGTCCCTCAATATCCTTGAAATCCGGGATAACATTTGAATATGGAGCCCCGCGGAATCTTCCGGGGCAAGTAGCAGGAAAAGGATGTGGACGGGTTTTCCGTCCACCGCATCGAAATCCACACCCTGTGATGATCTCCCGAAGGCGCACAGGATATGGTCTATGCCTTTCATCTTCCCATGCGGTATGGCTATGCCGTCGCCTATGCCTGTGCTCCCGAGCCGTTCCCTTTCAAGGATGACGTTCACCGCCTCTTCCACGTTCGAAATAAAGCCGGCTTCCTTCAGAGAGGACGCCATTTCCGTCAGAACCTCGTTTTTTGTGACGCCCTTCAGATCGGCGACGACGCAAGATTCCTTGAGTGCGTCCCTCATGTTCATAGTGCTCTGCCCGCGGTCTCGATCAATCCGAAGTTACCATCCTTTCTTTTGTACATGACGCAGACGTTGCCCTTTTCTATGTCCCGAAAGATGATGAAGCCGTCCCCTGAGGCACCGAGCTGCATCTTGGCCTCCTCCGGGTCCATGGGCTTCGCATCCATCCGCCTCAAGCGGATGATTTGGGTGGCCTGCTCTTCCGGAGCGGGAGAAACGCCCTTCTTGGACTTGCCCTCACGGTACTGCCTCACCTTATCGCCATATCGTGCGAGCCTCATCTCGAGCTTGTCAAGAACCTTGTCGACCGCCGCGTACATGTCATTCATTACTTCGTGCGCATTGATCACGACCCCGTTGAGGGCGAAGGTCACATCCACCCGCTGCCGGTATTTGCGCTCAAGGGAGAGGACTACGTGAAGGTCGAGCGGTGTCTCCACGTATTTCTGCAGACGCGACAACTTCTCTTCCACATATTTCTTCAAGCTCTCATCGGAAGCGAGATGTCTGAAACTGATGGTGATGTCCATGGTTCCCCCGCTAAGAAGGTTGAGGCCGGCCTCACAAACCGGATCAGGGCTACAAAACTATCAGATGGGAAAAACGTTGTCAATTCATTAATGTTGCCATTTTCCAGCAGGACTGCGTGGGTGCAATTACTGGGGTTCAGCACGCAATTACTGGGGTTCAGCACCCCCTCCGCAGGCAAAGCCTGCGGAGCCTCCCCGCTCAAGACTCGCTAACGCTCGTCATTGCCGCTGGTTCAGCACCCTCTCACCGGGCATAAGCCCGGCGAGCCTCCCCGCTCACACCTCGCTACGCTCGGTTCTGCCGAGGGTTCAGCACCCCCTCCACAGGCATAAGCCTGCGGAGCCTCCCCGCTCACACCCCCGCTTGCAATTATCGGGGCTCAGCGCCCCCTCCGGAGCATCAGCCGCCGGAGCCTCCCGGCTCAGCCTCGCTTCGCTCGGTTCTGTCGTTGGCTCAGTCCAGCCGTCTCCGCTCTCTGGAAGATTGAATATGGAGGACTTCTCTGTATTTCGCGACGGTTCTCCGGGCTATCTTCACGTTGAACCGCTCCTTGAGCAGAGCAACGATCTCCTCGTCCTTCAAAGGGCTCTCCTTATCCTCTTTAGCCACGATCTCCGAGATGCAGTCCATTACCGCGTTCGCGGATTGGGCATCGCCGTTTTCGCTGCCCACCCCGGTGGTGAAGAAGAACTTCATCTCGAAGACCCCGCTGGGCGTGCCCATGTACTTGTTGCTCGTGATCCTGCTTACGGTGGACTCGTGAACCCCCACATAATTGGCCACGTCTTTCAGTATAAGCGGCTTGAGACACCTGATGCCCTTTTCGAAGAACTCCCTCTGGAAATCGACGATGCTCTTCGCGACCAGATAAAGCGTTCGCTGTCTCTGCTGCAGGCTCCGCATGAACCACTCGGCCTGCTTGATTTTCTTCTTTATGTAGTCCTTGGTGTCTCCCTTCAATTTGTCGCTCACGAAGAGCTCGACGTAATACTTGTTCATGCGAAGGTCCGGAACTCCCTCGTCGTTGAGAAAAACGTCGAAGCCGTCCTCTCCCTTTATCACGTGCACGTCGGGCACGACGTATATGGGTTGCTCAGTCGCGTAATTCCGGCCGGGCTTCGGGTCGAAGCCTTTGATCTTTTCGACGACTTCCTTGATCTCAGCGAGCGAATGACCGGTCTTACGGGCGATCTCCCTCAGGTCCATCTTCCGAAAGAGATCGAAGTGGTGATTGAGCACATCCTCGAAAATGGGGTCCTTTTCGCCTGTATTCTCATACTGGATGAACAGGCATTCCCTGAGATCGCGGGCCCCCACTCCGGCTGGGTCGAGCTTCTGAATCTTCTTCAGGACGATTTCCAGCGACTCCAGAGGAATCCCCGACATCTCGAAGATCTCTTGAAGCGGAGACGAGAGGTACCCGTTATCGTCGATGTTCTCGATAATCCATTCTGCCCAGACCCTCTCTTCTTTGGAGAAGTCGGAGAGCCCTACCTGCCACCTCAGATAGTCACGGAGATTGCTCCCTTTCTTGACCATGTTCTCATAGTCGGGATACTCCTTGTCTTCCCTCGCCGCGAAGTCCTCTGAAGGCGAATATCTTTCGAGCCACTCGAGCATTTCTTCCTTCTTCTGGGCTTCCCCCTCCTCCTCATGCTCCTCTTCCACCTCGAGCACGGGGTTTTCCTTTATCTCTTGCTCGATGGCCTCTATCAGCTCCATTTGCGAAAGTTGGAGAAGCTTTATTGCCTGCTGAAGCTGAGGGGTAAGGACGAGCTGCTGCGCTAGTTTTTGTGTCTGTTTAAGTTCCAGCATTTATGTAAAACTCCTCACCTAGGTAGACCTCTCTCGCCAGTCTGCTCTTCGCGATCTCAAACGGGTCGCCCTCGATGAGTATTCTCCCTTCGCTTATGATGTAGGCCCTGTCACAGATAGGCAGCGAATCACGAACGTTGTGATCGGAGATAAGGATTCCTATGCCTCTCTTCTTCAAGCCCAGCACTATTTTTTTTAGGTCGGAGATGGATATGGGATCTATGCCGGAGAACGGTTCATCGAGAAGCATGAACTTGGGTGCGATCATCATGGCCCGGGCTATCTCCAGCCTTCTCCGCTCGCCTCCCGAGAGCAGATCGGCGCTGTTCTCCGCGAGATGTTCCAGCCTGAAGGCGTCGAGGACCTCCCGTATCTTATGCTCTCTGTTGGTCTTGTCGCTCTCGTGGAACTCCAGGATGGCCCTCAGATTGTCCCTGACGCTCATCTTCTTGAAGACGGATGGCTCCTGGGGCAGATAGGTGATCCCCTTTCGCGCTCGAAGAAACATGGGAAGACCGGTCAGGCGGTCCAGGTCGAGGAGTATCTCACCCACGTCAGGCCTTATGAAGCCGATGATGGTGTAGAACGTTGTGGTCTTGCCTGCCCCGTTCGGGCCGAAAAGACCGACTATCTCGCCCGTGTCAACGTAGATGCTCACGTCGTCGACCACCTTCCTGGAGTCATACGACTTCGAAAGGTGCTCAGCCTTGAGGACCGATGTCTGCCAGTTCTGTTCAATCATTCCTTACCATGTCACTTAAGGCCGCTGGTCTATTCTCATCTTGGGTTTTTCGACGAAGAACTTGTCGTTGTTGAGATCATAGGTTATTGTCAGGCCTTGCATTTTCATGGTCTCTTTGACGATCGTCGGTTCTTCCGTTAGTACGGCCTTTCCTTCCCTAAAATAATATACTGCCCGCTCGCTTTTCGCAATAGTCCCTTTGGACAGGATCCGCACGTGGCCCACAGCATCGGCCTTTGTCGGCTCATCGTTCTCGCTGATGACCGAAATCTTGTCGCAGAGGATATCCATCTTCTCACCCTTTACCACCACTTTGCCCTCGAAGACGTAAGTATTGTCCTTCAGCAGGTACGTGAACCTGTCTGCGGAGAACTTGTATTTGCCCCCTTTCTCCTCCTGAATGGTCCCGCTCACGTCCCGCTCTACGGTGATCACCTGCTCCTTGGTGTCTGCATTGAGGCCCACACCCATCATGGTGAAATTCTTCCCTTGAAGGTCGACAGGGGCGGTTGTAGACGCCATGGACTTCTGGAAGTCAAAGTCCATGGAGCTGCTTTTGATGACATACTGGCCCTTGTAGTAGACCTCCACATTTTGAATGGTGCCCGTTTCCTTCACCGTGTCCATTTCTCCTTTGAGGCCCTTGAAGGAGACGACCGTGTCGGGCTTGGGCCGGTACTCGCCGTCGATGCCTTCCATCTCGACCGTCGGCTTATCTATGAACTTCTTTACGACCTTGGCCCGGACCTCCCAGTTGACCATGCCATTCTTTTCTCCCGAATACTTCACATCCTTGAAAATGAAGACTTTTTGCGTTTCCGGCGATCCGTGGAATGCTGTATGCTCGGGTTTTTTGGCGAGAAAGTACGCGGAGAGAAGGACAATGATCACGATGAATCCGGATGCCGCATAGACGGCTGAAGTTCTGCGGTTCATTTGGATGGGGCTCGCGTCGCCCCCTCCACTGGCAAAGCCAGCGGAGCCTCCCCCCTCAATCTCGCTTCGCTCGCTTGAGACCGCCTACCGGTAGCATAGCCTACCCCGCACCCTCGCTCGCAATTAATGGGGCTCGCGTCGCCCCCTCCACTGGCATAGCCTGCGGAGCCTTCCCCTCACGCCGAGCCTTCGCGCATTTTGTTGCTGGCTTAAGCGTTTCCTCCATCCGAGCCTGCTCTCGCGGACGAAGGACGCTATTGCTTTGGCCCTTTCTTCCCGTCCGTGGCGTTGACCTTGTCTCGCGGACGAAGGCCGCCCCGTTCATGCGATTTTTGCCTTGAGGAGATCGTGAATGTGGATTATGCCCATCGGGTGTTTCATTTCCTCTCCTTCAAAAACGAAAAGGGAGGTTATGGAAAACTCCTCCATCTTCTTCAGGGCTGAAGCCGCAAGCACGCCTTTCTTGACGCCCTTCGGATTGGCTGCCATCACAGTCGCGGCCCGCTGCTCCAGCATGTTGTCATACCGCTCGAGGGCCCTTCTCAGGTCGCCGTCCGTGATGATGCCCACCAGCTCCTCATCCCTGCTGAATACTAAAGCTGCGCCGAGTCTCTTCGAGGTGACCTCCATGATGACGTCCTTCATGGGCATGTCCTCGTAGACTCTGGGCACGGCCTCCCCGGTGTGCATGAGGTCTTCCACCCTGAGAAGCAGGCCCCTGCCTATGGTTCCCCCCGGATGAAGCAGGGCCAGGTCCTCCCTGGTGAAGCCCCGCTCTTTCATAAGGACCACGGCAATCGCATCGCCCAGGGCCAGGGCACAAGTGGTGCTCGACGTGGGGATGATGTTGTAGGGGCACGCCTCCTCAACCCTGATGTCGAGGACGATGTCCCCGAAACCTGCAATCGTCGATGAGACATTGCCCGTAACCACGATGGAACGCAACCCCATCCTCTTTATCCACGGCAGCATCCTTACGACCTCATCGGTCTCCCCGCTGTTGGAGATGATGAAGAAGAGGTCCTCCTTCTGCACGATGCCGAGGTCCCCGTGGACGGACTCCGCCGGATGAAGGTAGAGGGAGGGTATGCCGATGCTCGAAAAGGTGGAGGCGATCTTCTTTGCAATGAGGCCGGCTTTACCCATGCCGGAGAAGACGACCCTCCCGCGGCATCCGTTAATGGCCTCGACTGCCTGGTCGAATGAGTCGTCGAGCCTTTCCCTGACCTCGAGGATGGAGCGCGCCTCCTTCTCCAGCACCTCTCTCCCCATGTCGTTCAGCCTGCTCACAGGGCCTCCCTTATCCGTTTCAAGGCCTCGAGCATGGCCGGGAGGTCGTCGAGGGCAACGGAATTCGGCCCGTCGCACAGGGCGTGCTCCGGATCTTCGTGCACCTCCATGAAGACCCCGTCTATCCCGATAGCAACAGCAGCCCTCGCCAGGGGAAAGATGAACTGTCGTTCCCCCGCAGATGCGCTTCCTGCGCCTCCCGGGAGCTGGACGCTGTGGGTAGCGTCGAAGACGACGGGGTAGCCGAACTCCCTCATGATCGGCAATGCCCTGAAGTCATTGACTAGATTATTGTAGCCGAAGCTCGTTCCCCGTTCGGTGACGAGTATGCTCGTGTTGCCCGTCGATTCCACCTTGGCTATGGCATGTCTCATCTGTTGGGGAGACATGAACTGGCCCTTCTTTATGTTGACGGCCTTGCCCGTAGTGCCGCATGCCACGAGCAAATCGGTCTGTCTCGAGAGGAGCGCCGGCACCTGCAGGCAATCGACCACCTGGGCCGCAGCGGCTGCCTCCTGCGTGGAATGAACATCGGTGAGCACGGGAACCCCGGCAATTCGCCGCACTTCGGCGAGGATCTCCAAGCCTGCTTTCAGTCCGGGACCCCTGAAGCCCTGCACTGAAGTCCGGTTCGCCTTGTCGTAGGAGGCTTTGAAGACAAAGGGGATGGCCAGGCGCGAGGTGAGGGCGGCGAGCCGCTCGGCTATCCGGAGCGTGATTTCCCTCCCTTCGATCACGCACGGGCCGCCGATAAACGTGAACGTGGGTGAATCCGCCCCCAGGCGTATGTCGCCTATCTTCACTTCTTTCGCCATCGTCCTTTGTCCTGCTTGTAGGTCAATGAGGCCTTGATGAAATCCCTGAAGAGGGGATGGGGATTGAAGGGCTTTGACTTGAATTCGGGATGGAACTGACAGCCCAGAAACCAGGGATGGTCCTTCAGCTCGACGATCTCCACGAGGGTCTCGTCGGGGGATATGCCCGTTACCTCCATTCCGCAGCCCTCGACCAAGTCCCTGTACCGCATGTTGAATTCGTAGCGATGGCGGTGTCTCTCCTGGATAAGGTCCTGACCGTACGCACGGTGAGCGAAGCTGCCGGCTTTTAGCTTGCAGGGGTACGCCCCGAGGCGCATGGTGCCCCCCTTGTCGGTCGAAACATCCCTTTTCTGAACACACGCGTCCCTGTCGACCCATTCTTCCATGAGGTAGATGATGGGGCAGTCCGTATCCTCGTCGAACTCAGTGCTATGGGCCCCTTTCAGCGTGCCCAGGTTTCTCGCGGTCTCTATCACGGCAACCTGCATGCCGAGGCATATGCCGAAATAGGGTATCTTGTTCTCCCGGGCATAGGTGACCGCGTTTATCTTCCCCTCGATCCCCCTCGACCCGAAGCCGCCGGGCACGAGGATGCCGTCCACGTCGTTGAGATGGCGGGAGACGTCCTTTTCCAGGTCCTCGGAATCGACATAGCGGATGTTCACCTTGCAGTGGTTCGCTATGCCCCCGTGGGCCAGGGCCTCGTTGAGGCTCTTGTAGGAATCGGTGAGCTTCACGTACTTCCCCACCATGGCGATCTCCACCTCTTTCTCGGGGGCCGCGATGATATCCACGATGTTCTGCCACTGGCTCAGGTCCGGTTTCTTGGCCCAAATGTTGAGCATGCTCATGATCTTGTCGTCGAGGCCATCCCGGTTATACATGAGGGGACAGGCGTAGATGGTATCCACGTCCTTCGCGGTGATGACCGCGTCCTTATCGACGTTGCAGAAGAGGGCTATCTTATCTTTGAGCGCCGCCGGCAGAAACTGCTCGGTTCTGCACAGAAGGATATCGGGCTGAATGCCGATCTCCCGAAGTTCCTTGACGCTGTGCTGGGTGGGCTTTGTCTTCATCTCCCCTGCCGTCTTGATGAAGGGCACCAGGGTGAGGTGAATGAAGAGGGTGTTCTCTTTTCCGAGGTCGTTGCGCAGCTGGCGGATGGCCTCGAGAAAGGGCAGGCTCTCGATGTCGCCCACGGTGCCGCCTATCTCGACGAGGACGATATCGATCCTTTCGTCGACATCGAGGATCATCCCTTTGATCTCGTCGGTGATATGGGGTATTACCTGGACCGTCCCTCCGAGGTATTCGCCCCTCCTCTCCTTCGATATGACGGCATCGTACACCTGGCCCGTCGTGAAATTGCTTTTCTTGGAGATGACGGCGTTCGTGAAGCGCTCGTAATGGCCAAGATCCAGGTCCGTTTCCGCCCCGTCTTCCGTCACGAAGACCTCTCCGTGCTGAAAGGGGTTCATGGTCCCCGGGTCCACGTTGATGTACGGATCGAGCTTCTTGAGGGTGACCGTGAGCCCCCGCGATTCGAGGAGGGCGCCGATGGAGGCGGATGCCAGACCCTTGCCGAGAGAGGAAACAACGCCGCCGGTCACGAAAATGAATTTCTGTCTCATGGCTCCAATCCTTTCAAAAAGAAGGTGATCATCTGCTCGCCGGAAAAGATCCTGCCCCCGTTCTTCTCGTCGTATGCGCCGTTCCCGCTTCCGAGCTTCCGCCCTTTTTGGAAAACGGCGAAGGGGACGGGGCACCCGTAGTGGGTCCGCATGGATACGGGCGTCGCATGGTCCGTGGCGATCAACAGACGGACGTTCTGGTCCATCCGTTCGAGCAGATAACCCACGACTTTTTCGTCTATGCTCTCTATTGCCCTTATCTTCTCTCGGACATCGCCCGCGTGGGAAGCTTCGTCCGGTGCCTCTACATGGACGTAAACGATATCGTGCTGATCGAGGAGTTCGAGGGCCCTCCGGGCCTTCTCCCCGTAGTCAGTGTCGAGATACCCCGTAGCCCCTTTGATGAGGGGAGTATCGAAGCCCGCAAGCGCCCCGATCCCCTTCACCAGGTCCACCGCCGCAACCACCGCGCCCCGGACCTGGTACTTCTCTTGGTAGGCGGGAAAATGAGGCTTCTTCCCCTGTCCCCACAGCCAGATGCTGTTTGCCGGCAGGAGCCCCCGTCCTTGCCGCTCCCTGTTGACCGGATGCTCTTTCAGGAATATCTGGGAGTCGCTCATCAGCTTGATGATGCTCTCTGCGCCTCTACCCTTCGGCATGTGATCGATCACTTCTTTGTCGAGAATGTCGTGGGGCGGCACCGTTACCATATCCGACGCGCCGCCTTTCCAGATCATGATGTGGCGATAGCTTACGCCCGGGAAGAACCGGAATTCCTCACTCCCGACGGCCGCGGCAAGGTCCTCTACCAGGTTTTTTGCCTCCCCGGTGGTTATGTGGCCGGCGCAATAGTCGCCCATGAGCACCCTCGGGAGCCTGACGTCCAGGTAGACGAGGTTGCAGCGGAAGGCCACATCGGTTGGGCCCATGGTTATCCCCATGCCGTAGGCCTCGATAGGGGCGCGCCCTGTGTAGCACTCGGCCGGATCATAGCCGAAGAGCGACATGCACGCCACATCGCTTCCGGGAGAATAGCCCGAAGGGACCGTCACGACCTGTCCGCAGAACCCTTCACGCGCGATCCGGTCGATGTTCGGCTTACTTGCCGCCATCAGAGGCGTTTTCCCACCAAGCTCCGGAAGCTCGAAATCTGCCATCCCATCGCCGATCACTACGAGGTATTTCACCACAGTTGCCTCTTTTCCATGAGAAAACGCATCGTCCCTACAACCCCCCGGACTCTATTCTGATATGCACGCTCTCCCCTTCGATAAACGGCAGGCGATCGATCTCGGCCTTTGCTTCCTTGAGACTCTTCTCCGCTGCCTCGTGGGTGAGCATCACCACAGGGACGTGGGCTTTTTCCTTTCGGCCCTTCTGGGTGACCGCGGAAATGCTGATGCCGTGCTTGGCGAGAACACCGGAGACCTTCGAGAGGACGCCCGGCGAATCCTCCGCTTTCACCCTCATATAGAAAGGCGTGATCGTCTCGGCGCTCGTCTTTATCCTTCTTCCCCCATCGAAGAGGCGCATGCCCGGCTTGACGCACCGCGACCCGATCCGTGAGGCCATATCGACGATATCGCTCACCACGGCGCTGCCTGTGGGATGTGCCCCCGCGCCCTTGCCGTAGTACAGGTTCGGACCCACCTTGTCGCCTACCACGTACACGGCGTTGTAGACGCCGTGTACGTCGCTCAGAAGGTGTTTCGCGGGCAGCATGGTCGGCTCCACCCTGGCCTCGATGACCCCATTCTCCTCTTTCGCGACCGCAAGGAGCTTGATCTTGTATCCGAACTCCCTCGCAAACTCGATATCGATGGGCTCTATCCTTGAGATGCCGCCTGTCCCTATCTCTTTCATCGATATGGGATAGCCGAAGGCCAGGCGGGTCAGGATGCAGAGCTTATGGGCCGCGTCGATGCCTTCCACGTCGAGGGCCGGGTCTGCCTCGGCAAATCCTGCGTTTTGTGCGTCGACAAGGGCCTGGTGAAAGCGCAGGCCTTCCTCGCTCATCTTGCTCAGGATATAGTTGCTCGTGCCGTTTAAGATGCCCAGAAGATAGTCGATCTTGTTCCCCACGAGACCGTCCCGCAGTGCCTTTATCACGGGAATGCCGCCGCACACGGATGCTTCGAAGCCTATCTCGCAGCCTGCCTCCGCGGCAAGGCCGAAGATCTCGCCTCCCTTCTCCGCCAGGAGTGCCTTGTTCGCGGTGACCACCCACTTGTTGTTCTTAAGGGCCTTCATGATGAGATCATAGGCGAGGCCAGTGCCGCCTATCAGCTCGACCACGATGTCTATTGACGGGTCATTAACCACGTCAAGGGCGTCACGGAAGAAGCCGGGGTCACCTATTCCCAGGGCTTCACGCTTCCCGGGGTCGATCTCGGAGACGCAGAGGACGGCTATGTCGAGGCCGGTCTTCTCTCCCATAAGGCGTCGATGCTCTTTCAGGATGTCGTACGTGCCCCGGCCGACGGTGCCGAGCCCGATAATGCCTACCCGGATCATCGTGCAGCCTTTCCCTTCGACAGCGCAGTCCGGATACCCTTTGCCGCCTGCCTGATCCTGTGCTCGTTCTCGATGAGCGCGAACCTCACGTACCCTTCCCCGAACTCCCCGAATCCGATCCCCGGCGACGTTGCCACCTTGGCCTCTCTGAGGAGCAGCTTGGAGAACTCTATCGATCCCATTGACGCAAACTCTTCGGGAATCCGCGCCCAGACGAACATCGTCGCCCGGGGCGGCTCCACTTTCCACCCTATGCGGCCAAGAGAGCCGCACAGGACGTCCCTTCTCCTGCGATATTTCTCGTTGATCTCTTCGACCGAGCCGTTCTCCTCATTGAGGGCTATGATCGAGGCGATCTGTATGGGCTGGAACACCCCATAGTCGAAGTAGCTCTTTATCCTGGAAAGAGCGGCGATCATCCGCGCGTTCCCGACGGCGAAACCGACCCTCCACCCCGGCATGCTGTAGCTTTTCGAGAGGGAGAAAAACTCGACCCCAACTTCCTTAGCCCCTTCCGCCTGGAGAAAACTGGGCGCCCTATGCCCGTCGAAGACGAGGTCCGCATAGGCGAGATCATGGACGACCATGAGGCCGTGCTCCCGCGCAAAGTCGGCTATCTCCCTGAAAAGATCGAGGGTCGCCACCTCGGTCGTGGGGTTGTTCGGAAAACTGATGATCAGCATCTTCGGCTGGGGCCACGTGGTCTTTGTGGCGGCCGCCAATCTCTCCATGAACCCTTCGATCGGCTGAAGCGGAATGGTCCTCAGGTCCCCCCCCGCGATGACCACGGAATAGGTATGTATGGGGTACGTGGGATCGGGGACCACCACCACCTCTCCGGGGCACACAACGGCAAGCACAAGGTGGCCGATGCCCTCTTTCGCGCCCATGGTCACTATGGCTTCGCTCTCCGGGTCTATGGAGACATCGTACCTTCTTCTGTACCAATCGGAGATGGCCTGCCTCAGTTTAGGGATGCCCCTGGTGACCGAATAGCGATGGTTTCGCGGGTTTCTGGCCGCCTCCACGAGTTTTGCCACGATGTGCTTCGGCGTGGGTATATCCGGGTTGCCCATCCCGAGGTCGATGATGTCTTCCCCTGCCTGCCTTGCCTCTATGAGCATATCTCTCACGATGTTGAAGGCATAGGGAGGCAGCCTCGAAATGCGGCAAAAGTCTTCCATTTCATGAAACTACCATACAAACCGTACGCCAATCAACAGTTGAACGGGGCTCGCGTCGCCCCCTCCACTGGCAGAGCCAGCGGAGCCTCCCCCTCAATCTCGCTTCGCTCGGTTTTGCCGTCGGCTCAGCGCCCCCTCACCGGGCATCAGCCCGGCGAGCCTCCCCGCTCACCCTCGCTTCGCTCGTTTTGTCGCTGGCAGCACGCAGTTATTGGGGCTCAGCGCCCCCTCCACCGGCATAAGCCGGATGGAGCCTCCCCCCTCAGTTCGCTTCGCTCGGTTTTGCCGTCGGCTCAGCGCCCCCTCCACCGGCATAAGCCGGATGGAGCCTCCCCCCTCACTCGCTTCGCTCGGTTTTGCCGTCGGCTCAGCGCCCCCTCCACCGGCATAAGCCGGATGGAGCCTCCCCCCTCAGAGACTCGCTTCGCTCGCCTAGAAGCGTCCCCCCCTCACCAACCTGCCTTGGCGAGGTGCCTACGTCATACCACCTTCTGACGTGCTCCCCACAAGGCTACGTGGGTCGCCCGGTTCAGCGCCCCCTCCGGCAGCATCAGCCGCCGGAGCCTCCCGCTAGGTGTAAAAGCTAGGATTTGACCAATCGGACAGTGTCCGGTCATCTAAGAACTTCTTCCTTAAATCGCGAAAATATACGATACGGCAAACACGCTCTCTTTCCACTGGCAATCAGGCACCAGCATAGCCCGGGACCCCCGGCCTGGGGCTGTTGTGCAAATGTTTGTTTTCACAACCATGATTGTATCTTGACAAGGGCGTATACTAACGAAAGTTGATCTTGTCACCCGTGGGGTATAAGAATACTATGAAAAACATAGATGCGCTTCTACAGAGCGGTTACTGCTCTTTGACACACGCAATGTTCACGTGTCCTCGGGCCTTCCTCATCGCGGGGTGGGTGCCGGTTCCAGAGTCGATACAGCCGAAAAGGAGGAGCCATGGAAACAAAGATATTGCTGCAGGAAAATGAGATCCCTACGAAATGGTACAACATACAGGCAGATCTGCCCAATCCCCTCCCGCCCGCTCTCCATCCGGCGACTGGTCAACCGGTAGGGCCCGACGACCTGTCCCCCATCTTTCCAATGAACCTGATCGAGCAGGAGGTGTCGACCGAGCGGTGGATCGACATACCCGAGCCAGTGCTGGAGAAGCTCCTCATGTGGAGACCGACGCCGCTTTACCGGGCTCGCCGTCTGGAACAGTTCCTCGATACCCCGGCCCGGATCTATTACAAACATGAGGGAGTGAGCCCTGCAGGCAGCCACAAACCGAACACCGCTATCCCTCAGGCTTACTACAACAAAACCTTCGGCATCAAGAGGCTGACCACCGAGACAGGTGCGGGCCAATGGGGAAGCGCCTTGGCGTTCGCATGCAGTCAGTTTGGGCTGGAAGTGAAGGTGTACATGGTGCGGGTAAGCTATAACCAGAAGCCGTATCGCCGTATGTTGATGGAGACGTGGGGCGCCAGATGCGTCCCGAGCCCGAGCCCGGACACCGCTGCAGGAAGGGGATTCCTGGAGCAGAACCCCGAGCATCCGGGAAGCTTGGGCATTGCCATAAGCGAGGCGGTAGAAGACTGCGTCACCTCCAAAGATACTCGGTATGCTCTGGGGAGCGTTCTGAACCATGTGCTCATGCATCAGACCATCGTAGGCCTTGAGGCGCAGAAGCAGATGGCAAAGGCCAAGGAGTATCCTGATATGGTGATCGGCTGCGTAGGCGGCGGCAGCAATTTCGCCGGCCTCGCCTTTCCCTTCGTTCGCGATAAAATCACGGAAGGGAAAAAGACAAGGGTAATCGGGTGCGAGCCCACGTCCTGCCCAACCATGACGAAGGGACCCTATGCATACGATTTCGGAGATACCGCGGGCATGACGCCGCTTTTGGCAATGCACTCGCTCGGTCACGGCTTCGTGCCTGCTCCCATCCACGCCGGAGGCCTGCGTTACCATGGCCTGGCGCCCCTCGTGAGCAGGCTTATTGTGGACGGGTTCATAGAAGGAAGGGCCTATGACCAGAACGCCACTTTCTCCGCCGGAATCACGTGGGCGCGGACGGAAGGGTTCGTGCCTGCGCCGGAGACGAACCACGCCATTGCCGGCGTCATAGAGGAAGCGAAGCGGGCAAAAGAGGAAGGCGAGCCCCGGGTGATACTCTTCATCTGGAGCGGCCACGGCCTGATCGATCTCTCCGCCTATGATGCCTATCTTTCCGGAAAGCTGCAGGATGCGCCGCTAGGAGATGAGGAAATCTCGCTTCTCTGCAAGGACCTGAGGCGGATCGGCACGTAGGACGAGGATCCGACTGCCAGGCTTTGAGGCGTTTTTGTGTACTCTGCAACCTTGAGGCCGGAGCCGGAGACTAAGGCAGGCCCGGCTTTTAACAGGAGACGACCGGTTGTCGAGGGGGTATAAGGAACCTATAGGAAGGGGCAAGTGTCGCTCGCACAGAGGGTAACGGGCGTCAGGCCGTCTGGTGTCCGCAAGATTTTCGATATGGTCCGCGTTGCAAAGGACCCCATCAACATGAGTCTCGGCGAGCCCGATTTCGATGTGCCTCTTCCCATTAGGGAAGAGGCCGTCGAGTGGACCCGTAAGGGGTTCAACAAGTATCCGCCATCCGGCGGCATACCGGAATTGCGCGAGAAGCTCATCAGCCATCTGAAGGCGAAGGGTGTTTTCTGTGAGGATGTGGTTATCACCCCGGGCGTGACGGGGGGTATCCTCCTCGCCCTTATGGCCACTCTGAACCCTGGCGATGAAGTGCTCATCCCCAACCCTTCCTTCGTTATGTACGAGTACCAGACCATCCTTCTCGGAGGCGTTCCGGTCTTCATCGATACCTATCCGGACTTCACACTCAAAGAGGAGCAGATCCGCCAGGCGATCACGAAGAAGACGCGGATCATCATCATCAACAGCCCGAACAATCCCACGGGCGGGGTTTGTTCGATCGAGGAGCTTGGAATGGTTGCCCGGATCGCCCGGGAAACCGATATCCTCATCTTCTCGGATGATATCTACGAGCGCTTCTTCTACGAAGGGGAAAGCCCTCCACCCTGTCTCGGCCAGCTTTGCGAGGGCGTCCTCACCTTCGGGGGGTTCTCGAAGACCTGGGGCATGACCGGGTGGCGCGTGGGGTACGTGGCTGGACCGAAAGATACCATTGATGCCATGGTGACCATGCTGCAGTATGTCTTCAGTGGAGTTCACTCCGTCGCACAGAAAGCTGCCGTCTT